>JAFVTS010000010.1 GCA_017503105.1 Clostridia bacterium | reverse complement strand
TTTTTTTATTCTTTTTATTATACTTTTATGTTTAGACTGTAAATCAAAAATAAAATAAGAACACAAGCTTTGCGTGTGTTCTTATTTTATGGTGCCTCGAACGGGAATCGAACCAGTGACACGGGGATTTTCAGTCCCCTGCTCTACCAACTGAGCTACAGAGGCATATCAAGAATGGCGACTCGGATGGGGCTCGAACCCACGACCTCTAGCGTGACAGGCTAGCGCTCTAACCAACTGAGCTACCAAGCCATTCTTGAAAAAAGTCTTTAAAAGACCTTGGTGGAAAGTATAGGGCTCGAACCTATGACCCTCTGCTTGTAAGGCAGATGCTCTCCCAACTGAGCTAACCTTCCGTTTGATGCTTAATTATTATAGCAGATGATTATCCGTTTGTCAAGAGGTTTTGAAATTTTTTTTATTTTTTTTGTTTTTTAGTGTTTTCAGGGCTTGCAGGAAAATTTATACAAGTTTTTCAAACTTATTGACAAGCGGAATATTCTTGTGCTATACTCTAAATAAAAATGCTTTTCCACCCATCTTTTTTAAGGAGTATATATGATTTTTTACGAGTCCGTTTGCTTTGACATAACCATCACGGGCGAAAAGGCCCACGTCAGCAAGCTCATAGCCTATATGAAGTCGGGCGAGCTTGACGACGTTCTCGTTCTTGACGACGAGTACTTTTCTTTTGACGACGAGTACGAAACAGCGGCACCTGACGCCGAGGTATGCGTAAGCGTTTCCGAGGAATTCGGAGCGGAGGTTGATGAATTTAATTCCGACGAATTCCTTGAGCTGCTCTGCAAGGCGGCGAAAAACGTCCACCTAAAGGGCAACTTCTACAACTTCGACGACGAAGAGATCCGCTTTGTCAGCGAGATCGGTGATTCTTATTACACAAACGCCGACAACATCACGTTCTTTAACGACGAGCTTGACGAGGAGGCGGCAAAGGAAGCCGCTGAAGAGGACGAGGACGAATATTGAGATAATAAAAGGGCTGTCGCTGTTTTTTACCTGCGTCCGTCCTTTTTTATTTCGAACTTACATAAATTTATTCCGATACTCTCTCGGAGAGCAACCGCAAGCCTCGCCAAAGCGCTTGGCAAAATAGCTGTGACTTTCAAAGCCCGTGAGCCTGCCAACCGTCTCTATTGGCTCGGAGGTATATCTTAACATTCTTTTTGCTTTGGATATTCTTATCTCGTTAAGCTCCCTCATCACGCTCGTCCCGCACCGCTCTTTATAGAGTCTGCAAAGCGAGAAGCGGTCAAGCCCGACGGCACTCGCTATCTCGTCAAGGGTGAGGGGCTTCTGGTAGTTCTGATAAAGAAAGTCCTTTACGGCGTCCTGCGTTTCCTTCCTGCTCACCGTTATGGCGGAAAACAACTCCGTCACGTAAGAATAAGAGGCTGCTGAGAGGGCAAGCGTCGTCGTGTTCCCTCTCGCTAAGATCTGAAGCTCCTTCGTTGCTTCGTCAAGAAAATCGGGAACGTCGAACAAAAGATATTCCCTCTCGCCAAGCACGTATTTCACAAGGTGCTCGGTGGTAAAGAACGCGCACCAAGCGGTATGCAGATCCTCTCCGTAGTAAGAGCACGGAACGTCCGCACGCATAAATATTCCCTTTCCCGACGTCAGAAGAAACGATTCATCCCGCATTCTGAAGACGCCCGAGCCTGATTTTACCCATATGAACTGATGCCACGGCGCGCCATCGGGTCTTTGCACGTGATTTTGCTTCGTTCCCGTGGAAACCGTGTTAAGTTCTAAAGGCAGCTTTAACTTAAAATCATTCATTTTATGCAATATCCTTATACTTTGCGCAATATATTGTCATTGACACAGCGTTTTGTCTGCAATATAATTATATTGTACCATAAAGATTCAATTTTGAAAAGGGCTTTTTTAAAAAAATGCAAGAAAGTTTTTTAGGAGATAGAAAATTATGAGACTTTGCGTAGCTATTCCCTGCTTTTTCGGCAATCTTGATTTTTGCGACGCCGTAAGGCGCGCGGCGGCACTCGGCTACGACGCCGTCGAAACATATAAATGGGAGCACCTCGACCTTGACAAGGTGAAAGCAACGCTTGACGAATGCGGCGTTGAGATGCTCAGTATGTGCACGACCGAATGGCGTATGACCTCGCCCGAACACAGAGGACTTTGGCTCGAAGGGCTTGAGAAGTCCTGCGCGGCGGCAAACAAGCTCGGTGTAAAGCGCCTGATAACTCAGGTCGGTCAGGACACGGGCGCACCGAGGGAGGAGCAGCACGCGTCCATCGTTGCGGCTCTCCGCGCGGCAAAGCCTATTCTTGAAAAGAGCGGTGTCACCGTTATGATAGAGCCGCTCAACACCTACGTCAACCACCCCGGCTACTATCTTTGGTCGGCATACGAGGGCTTTGATATAATAAAGGAAGTAAACCATCCGAACGTTAAGCTCATCTACGACATATATCACCAGCAGGTTATGGAGGGCAACATAGTCACGAGCGTTACGGAAAACCTCGAGCTCATCGCCCATCTGCACTGTGCCGCCCACCCGGGAAGGATAGACCCCTGGCTCGGGGAGAACAACTACAACTTCATTTTCGACAAAATAGACGAGGCGGGCTACACGGGTGCTTGCGGTCTTGAATATAAGCCGACGGTGGGCGCGGAAGAAAGCCTCAGAAAAGCGATGGAGCTTTACGGAAAAAAAGGGTTAAAGCACGGGGAGCACGGCTCTGAATGACAGTCCTGCAAGAATACGGCATATCCCAAAAGAGGTATGCCGTATTTTGTTTTTGCGTCCGCAAACGCAGTGCTTCTTATTCCTTAATTAAATACCGCTCGCCCTCGCGCGAAGAAGCTTTAAATTTTCAAAAAGCCTTGACAATGATTTCGATTTTGTTGTATACTAATTATAAGATATTTAAAAAAGAGGTATTGCCCGAATGTACGGAAAGTCTTATCAGATCAAGAAAAAGCCCTTGATACCGAAAAAGTGGATACCCATTCCGATCGCAACGGCTTTGGCGCTGCTCGGAATATTATTCATTGCCATCGCAAGCAAAATCGAGTATATTTCCATCGTCACGGGAGCTTTTACGGTAATCGTTGCGACGGTGATAGCAACGCTTACCTTGATAAGCAAGCGTGGTGACACGAGGCTGTTCGTATTAAAGCTTGTTTCAGCAGGTCTTTTGCTCGTGGCAGGCATTCTTATAATGGTGTTTATGAAGAGCGTAGCGGGCACGGTGTGCGCCGTGTTTGCCTGCATTATCGCAACCGACGCGGCAGTGAAGCTCGCGCTCTCGCTTAATTCAAAGAAATACACGAAGGCAAGCAAAATAATAGCGGCCGTAATAGCCGTCGTGACGCTGATACTTGCGTTTTCTATGATACGCCTGACTCCCGCCGAGATAAAAGACAAGCAGATGAGCACCTGTGCGGTCGTAATCGGAATCACGGCGATAATTGACGCCGTCGGCACGTTCATAATTCCGTTTTTGAAGCGTGAGCTTCAGGGCGTTGACGATATGACGGACGACGAGCGACGCGCCCTTGGACTTAAGACCTCGGACGAAATGGAGAGCGCCGTCGCGAAGCCGAAAAGATCCCAGCCGATAAAGCCGTCCTCCGAGCCAAAGAAAGACCTTGGTACACCTTACGAAAAAGGATCCACGCCCTTAGAGGGTATCGGCGACGTTTACGGTGCGGCGGTTTCCGAAGTGCCCGAAACAAAGGACGCTCCGAGCGTTTCGGAAACAGAAAGTGCGCCTCCGACGACCTCTGAAACGAAGAAGCCTGCGAGAAAGCCCGCACCCCGTGTTAAGAAAACCGAAGCGGGAGGTGCGTCGGGCAGCGCTAACGCCGAGCCTTCGGATCTTCAAACGCTCGCCGAGCCTAAGATAATCGAAAGACCCGTTCAGGCGCAATTAAAGTACGACATAGTTATGACGGACGCGGGCGGCGGCTCACTTGCCGTTATAGAAGCCATACACGACCTTGTCGGTCTTACGCGCGAAGATGCCGAAAAGGCGACGAGATCCACCCCTGCGGTGCTGAAGCGCTCGGTAAAGCCCGAGGAGGCAAGAATGATAGTTCTTTCGCTTATGGAAGCGGGCGTTGAGGCGGAGATGAGAAAAGTCGAGCCGAAAAGTTAAATAGAGAATACGGACGGGGAGTGAGTGCACGGTGCTTTTCTCTCCGTTCTTTTTTTCTCTTGACTTTGAAAGGAATGAATGATACAATAAAAGAAAAAACAAGGAGACGTATATGGACGTAAGAACGAGATTTTTAAAATACATTTCATACCCGACGATGTCCTCGGAGGATAGCGAAAGCACGCCGAGCACAGAAAAGCAGCTTGCGCTTGCAGGGGAGCTTGTCGCGGAGCTTCGGGAAATGGGGGCGGAAAACGCGCGTATGACCGAGCACGGCTACGTTTACGCCGAACTTCGCGAAACGAAAGAGGGCTTGCCCGCGATAGGCTTTATAGCACATATGGACACATCGCCCGACGCACCCGACGCGCCCATCAACGCACGTGAAATTCTCTACACGGGTGGGGACGTCGTCTTAAACGAAGAGAAAAATATCGTGATGAGCCCCGAGGATTTTCCCGTTCTCAACGAGCACGTGGGCGAGAGGCTTATAGTTACTGACGGCACGACCTTGCTCGGAGCTGACGACAAGGCGGGGATTGCCGAGATAATGAGCGCCGCCGAGAGCATCGTCAGATCGAGCGCTCCGCACGGTAGGATATGCATAGCCTTCACGCCCGACGAGGAGATAGGCAGAGGCGCGGATCTTTTCGACGTTGAGAAGTTCGGCGCGGATTTTGCCTACACGGTCGACGGAGGTGCGCTCGGCGAGCTTGAATACGAGAATTTCAACGCCGCATCGGGCAAGATAGTCGTAAAGGGCGTGAGCATACATCCAGGAAGCGCTAAGGGTAAAATGATAAACGCCGCGCGCATCGCCTGCGAATTCGAAGAGCTTATGCCGAAGGATGCAGTGCCTGAAAAGACCGAAGGCTACGAGGGCTTCATCCATCTGACGGACGTCTTTGGCAACTGCGAGGAAGCACAGCTCTCGTACATCATAAGAGATCACGACAAAGAGAAATTTGAGCAAAAGAAGCAACTTTTTAAGGACGCGGCAGCAAAGCTCTCCGAAAAATACGGCGCGGGTGTCATTGAGTGCACCGTCCGCGACTCTTATTATAATATGAGAGAGATAATCGAGAAAAATATGCACACCGTCGAGCGCGCGAAGGCGGCAATGCTCGCCCTCGGCGTCACCCCAAAGACCGTCCCGATAAGAGGAGGTACGGACGGTGCGAGGCTCTCGTTTATGGGTCTTCCTTGTCCCAACCTTTCAACGGGCGGTGAAAACTTCCACTCGCGCTTTGAATTCGTGAGTGTGGACGCTATGGAAAAAATGGTCGATATAATAGTGAAGATAGCGGAAAAACAGCAATAAAAAAGGCACGCTCACGACAAATGAGCGTGCTTTTTTTAACACGGGTGGGGGTATTACCTTTTCCAATACTTTCTGTCAAGAGAACGGTACATTATCGCCTCGGCTATATGGTCGGCGTTTATCTTCTCGCAACCGTCGAGGTCTGCGATAGTTCTCGCGACTCTTAACACTCTGTCGTGACCTCTTGCGGAAAGTCCGAGTGATTCAAACGCCGCGCGCATAAGGGCGGAGCCGTCCTCGTCGGGCGTGCAGTATTTTCTGAGCATAGCGGGGGTGAGCTTGGCGTTAAGGGTACCCGTCTTTTGTCCGTCGCGCTCAAGCCTTGCGTTTGCGAAGGCGCGGGCGGCGTTGACTCTTTTCCTTATTTCCGCAGAGGGCTCGCCGGGTGCTGTTTTCCCCGATATCTCGTCGTAGGAAACTGCGGGGAGCTCTATTTCAATATCAATTCTGTCAAGAAGCGGTCCGCTGACCTTTTCGAGGTATTTCGTAATTCCCGCGGGAGTGCAGGTGCATCTGCGGTTTTCATCACCGAAATAGCCGCATCTGCAAGGGTTCATCGCGCAAACGAGCATAAACGACGCAGGATAAGTGACCTTTGCTATCGCGCGGGTAACTGTTACGCATCCGTCCTCAAGCGGCTGTCGAAGGGACTCCGTTACCGTCTTCGAAAATTCGGGAAGCTCGTCGAGGAAAAGGATTCCGTTATGCGCCATAGATATTTCACCGGGACGCGGGCTGACGCCACCGCCAATAAGACCAGGCATACTGACCGTGTGGTGCGGCGAGCGGAAGGGGCGCTCGGTTATGAGATTCGTTTTCAGCGTGCCCGACACGGAGTGTATCTTCGTCGTTTCGATAGCCTCCTCAAAGCTCATATCGGGCAAAATCGAGGGAAGTCTTTTCGCGAGCATTGATTTTCCTGCACCGGGCGGTCCTATCATAAGCACGTTATGACCGCCTGCGGCTGCAATTTCAAGGGCGCGCTTTGCTTTGAGCTGACCTCTGACCTCGGAGAAATCGGGACAGCCTGCCCTTGCCGCAAGATCGAACGAGCTCTTGTCGCTGACGGTTGGGGAGATTGGCTCAATGCCCTTGATATGGTTTACAAGCTGACGGAGATTTTTGACTCCAAAGACGGTAATGCCGTCGACCACCGCCGCCTCGCCTGCGTTTTCGTATGGAACGAATATCTCGCGCCTGCCCGAATCGCGCGCTCCGACGGTCATAGGAAGAATACCGTTTATCCCTCTGACCTCACCCGAGAGCGAAAGCTCACCGACAAGACACTTGTCGGAAAAATCGTAGGTTTTCGGAATAAGACCGTCGCTTTGCAGAATTGAGCAAAGAATGGCAAGGTCGAAGGCGCTTCCCTCCTTCTTAACGTCGGCGGGAGCCAGATTGACCATTATATCAAGCGGCGGAAAGGTAAATCCGCTGTTCTCGCAGGCGGACTGAACTCTGTTTTTCGCCTCTTTTACGGCGGCGTCGGGAAGTCCGACAAGTTCAAACTTCGGTATTCTGTCCCACGCGCTGCACTCCACTATAACTTCAAAGCCCTCGATGCCCATAACGCCCGAGGAATAAATTCTTGATAACATAAAGACCTGCTCTTCTGAAAAAGTATTTTATAGTTTAATTATACATATTTTTACGGAATAAATCAATAGCTTTATTGACAATTTAGAATTTTACGTTTATAATTATAATAAAAACGTATCAAAAAGGGGAAAAATATGCAATACATAAAAAACGTCAGCCTATTCGGCGAGCTTACGGATATAGGCTTTGAAAACGGAAAAATAACCCACGTTGGCAAATGCGCCGAGGCGGGCAGAGATTTCGGAGGAGCTAAAATATTCCCGGGACTCATAGATGTCCACAGCCATGGTGCTATCGGAATAGACACGATGTACGCCGATTTTGAAAGGCTCGCGCGCTTCTATCTTGAAAACGGCACCACCACCTGGTATCCCACGACTATGACTATGCCCTTTGGCGATATTATGAAATCGGCAGGCGCGAAAACGGTCTTTAACGGCGGAGCTAACATCCCCGGGTTCCATCTTGAGGGGCCCTTCATAAACGTGAAATACAAGGGCGCGCAAAATCCCTCGTACGTTCACGATCTTGATTTCTCACTCCTTGAAGCCTGCCCGACGGCAAAGCTCATCACCATCGCCCCCGAACTTGAGGGCGCGGAGGAATTCATTAAAAAGGCAAAGGCGGCGGGGGTCGTGGTCTGCCTCGGTCATACGGATGCCGATTACGACACGGCAATGAAGGCGTTTGCTGCGGGAGCTGACTGCTTGACTCACACGTACAACGCAATGCCCGGAATACACCACAGGAATCCCGGGCCCATCGCAGCAGGCGCCGACGCAGGTGCTTACGCCCAGCTTATTTCCGACGGAAAGCACGTCCATCCGTCTGCGGTAAGACTGCTCGTGAAGCTCTACGGACCCGACAAAGTAGTGCTCATCAGCGACTCGGTCGAGGCGGCAAAAATGCCCGACGGAGAGTATAAGCTCGGCGGTCTTGACGTCGTTGTCAATGAAGGGACGGTCAGAACGCGCGAGGGCGCTCTTGCGGGCTCAAGCTCAACTCTCCTTGACTGCGTAAGATGCGCGATATCCTTCGGCATTCCCGAGGAGGACGCTTTCAAAATGGCAAGCGAAACGCCCGCACGCCTTATGGGACTTAACAAGGGCAAAATAGAGGTCGGCTACGACGCGGACTTCATCATAACCGATGAAAGCTATAATCTTATCACTGCGGCGGCGATGGGTAATTTTTGTAAATAAAAGTTTACAATTTTCCAAAACCAGCGTACCCCGTGTGAATTTTAAGGAGAAGAGATGGATAAAACAAGAACCGAGCTTCTGCTCGGATGCGGTGCTGTGAAAAGACTCTCTGACGCCCACGTTGCCGTCTTCGGAGTCGGCGGGGTCGGCGGCTTTGCAGTCGAGGCGCTGGCGCGGGCCGGGGTCGGAGAAATAACGGTCGTTGACTCCGACGAGGTTTCGGACTCCAACATAAACAGGCAGATAATAGCCCTCACTTCAACCGTCGGCAGAGCAAAGGTAGACGTTATGAAGGAGAGAATAAAAGACGTAAATCCCGACGCCACCGTGCACGCGCTGAAGCTCTTCTATTCGGAAGAAACCAAAGGGAGCTTTGACTTTACGGAATACGATTACGTAATAGACGCCATCGACTCCGTAAGGAGCAAGGTCGACCTTATCGTGAGCGTAAAAAAAGCGGGTACGCCGATAATAAGCGCAATGGGAGCGGGAAAGAAGCTCGACCCGACGCGCTTCGAGGTGTCCGACATTTCAAAAACGAGCGTTTGTCCTCTTGCCAGAGCCGTGCGCACCGCTCTAAAAAAAGAGGGCGTCACGTCCTTGAAGGTGGTATACTCAAAGGAGCCGCCCGTCTGCCCGCCCTGCGACGCTCCAAGCCTTTCGGAGGGTGAGGCGGCACCGGGAAGCGTTTCGTTCGTGCCGTCGGTTATGGGGCTTATCATCGGGGGCGAGGTCGTAAAGGACTTAACGAAAACGCTTTAATATTTCTTGAAGTAAGCTTGCGCGGCGGATGCGTTTTTCTGCCGCGCCGCTTTTTTATTCCTCTGCCCGCTATTATAAATATAAATTATAAGTTAAATTATTAAAAGACTTATTGACAAGCCTTGAAGATATATGGTATAATTTAAAATACGATAAAAAAAGAGTCCGACCTCTTTTATATATGGAAGGTAATTATGGCAAAGAAAACAGCAAAGCAGCGCCGTGCGACGGCATCGCGCGCATCAGAAATCGAACAATCCAAGGGAACTTCGAAAAAAGCGATCTTCTCTCCCTCGAAAAAAGCTCCGATGAGCAAGCAAAACAAAATTATACTCATCTCGCTGATCTGTGCCGCAGTGCTTGCGGCAGTGCTCGTTTGTCTTCTCGTCTTCGGCGGCGATGACGACACGGGTGACGGCGTGCTCACCGCAAAGGGCATTTCGTACGAATACAGCGAGGACTTCGGCGGATACGTGGTGCGTACGGCGGGGCTCGATATAACGGAGGCGGTAATACCCGAAAAGATCGGGGACGTGCCCGTCGTTGCTATTGCGAAGCGTGCGTTTGACGGCTGCACAAAGCTTGCGTCAATCTCCATCCCCAACACGGTAGAGTACATAGGCGCGGGCGCATTTGACGGCTGTACGGCTCTTAAATATACGGCGTATAACAACGGTCACTACCTTGGGAACAAGGATAACCCCCATCTCGTTCTTATGACCGTGAACAAGCCGACGGAGCCGACGGCGTACAACACCGAGCAATCGACGAAAATAATTTACGACGGCGCGCTTGCGAACCTTGATAAAATAAACTACGTCCTCATCACGGAGAACGTAACTCAGATAGGCGCGGGAGCCTTCTCGTCCTGCACGGGTCTTGGCACGGTCTCCATTCCTTCTTCGGTAAAATACGTCGGCGACTACGCATTTTACGCGTGCTCGACTCTTGCGACCGTCACCTTCGTTGCAAAGAATCCCGAGATAGGCTCTTACGCCTTCGCGGAGTGCAAGAACCTCTTTGAATTTACCCTTCCCTGGGGTGCCACAGAGATAAGCGACGGGCTTCTTCAGAACTCGGGCGTTCCCACGATTCAGATTCCCGACACGGTCAAGAGGATAGGAAAGCACGCCTTTGAGGGATGTTCTACGCTGACTATGCCCAAGATCCCCTCGTCAGTTGAAATAATCGACGCGTACGCGTTCAGCGGCACCTTCACGTTTACGGAGGACGATAAAAAAGAAACGACCGCCAATATGACCCTCTCGCTTCTTGAAAGCTCGGTAAAGCACGTCGGCGCTTACGCCTTTGAAAATTGCACCGACATCACCTTCGTCGACTTCCCGAAATCCATAGAAACGATAGGCGAAGGAGCCTTCAGCGGATGTACTAATCTCGACACCGTTGACTTCGACCCCACCGCGCCCTTAAAAGAGCTCGCAAACAGCGTCTTTATGAGCTGTAAGAGCCTCGTCGCGGTAGAGGATATCCCCTTCACCGTCACAAGCGTTGGCGATATGGCTTTCTACGGCTGTGAGACCCTTGAGGCGCTTCCGCTCATCGAGGAGCTTGAGCACGTTGGTCTTGGCGCGTTTGCCGCCTGCACGGCTATTACCGAGATAGAGCTGCCGAGTACCGTTAAGATGGTCGGCGACAACTGCTTCTACGGACTTACATATCTCACCTCGGTCACCCTCCCCGAGGGGCTTGAAAGAATCAGCGTTGGTATGTTCTATCAGTGTGGAAAACTAACGGATATATCCCTTCCCTCCACCGTAAAATCCATCGGAGCCGACGCCTTCGGTTATTGCAAGGCCCTTGAGTCCATCGCTCTTAACGAGGGGCTTGAGGCTATTGAATTCGGCGCATTCGCGAATTGCGTAAGCCTCGTTATCGAAGCGCTTCCCTCCACCGTAAGAAGCCTCGGCTACGTAAAAGAGTCGGGTGTCGTAGGCGATTCGGGCGCAGAGCCCTCCTATGCTCTCGGCGGCAGCTACAATTACAGCACGTACGGCGGCGGAAATTACGCGGGTACCGCCGAGAATCCATATATGATACTCGTTTCCTTGAACAGTGAGGCAGGCGAGGACTTCTTCGTCCACCACGAAACGGAAATAATCGCCTCGGGCGCGTTCTATAATGCGACGAAGATCAAAACCGTTTACCTCCCCGACACGCTTTCCCGCATATGCGACTTTGCATTCGTGAACTGTTCGGGTATAGAGGAGCTTGAAATCCCGCTTTCAGTTAAAGTCATAGAAAACGGCGCGTTCTACAAAATGACGGCACTTAAGTCCGTAATTCTTCCGAGCGGCGTCGAGGCTGTCGGCGACTTTGCGTTTATGCTCTGCACCGCTCTGACCGAGATCGCCCTGCCCGAGGGAGCGCTCGAGCTCGGCTCGTCCATCTTCTACGGCTGTACGGCGCTTGAGCGGGCAACACTTCCCTCCGAGATAAAGACTCTTCCCGTAGAGCTCTTCTCGGGCTGCACGTCGCTCAAGAGCGTGAATCTTGGAGACGGTATTACGTCCGTCGGATTTGACGCGCTCGCGAATTGCTCGGCTTACACCTACACGACCGACGGCGGCGTCATCTACGCAGGCACGGCGGCAAATCCCTATATGATACTCGTCAGCGCCGTAGACAAAACTATCACCTCATATACCGTAAAGACTGGAACGAAGATTATACATTCCTCTGCGTTTGCAAGCTGTGCCTCGCTCGTCAGCATCAATATTCCGAGCAGCGTTACCGAGATCGGTGACGGAGCGTTTTACGCTTGCACCGCACTGAAATCAATAACGCTTCCGTCGGGTATAAAGAGCATCGCCTCGGGTCTTTTCTCGGGATGCAAGTCACTGTCCTCGGTCAGCCTCGGAGCTGTTACGCAAATCGGCTCTTACGCATTCTTCGGCTGCACCGCGCTTACGTCCCTTAACGTTACCGACTCGCTTTTGACGATCGGTGATTACGCATTCTCGGGATGCTCGGCGCTCAGAAGCTTCTATATACCGAAGAGCGTCAGCACCGTAGGCGCGTACGTCTTTGACGGATGCAAGTCGCTTGACACGGTCAAGATAAGTACTGCGTTTGAGCACTCGGGCTTCGACGGCACCTGGTGCGAGCAGACGGAGAAAAGTATGACCCTCGGAATCCGCGTTGAGCGCGGCGTATAAAAAATAAAAAAGCGGGGCGAATCGGACAAAATTCCGACACGCCCCAAAGCTTTAACTAAAACACAAGACAAACGGAGTTTTTCAAAATGAAAACAATTCAGGATAACGCAGTAGCCGAGCTCGTTGAGTACGGCGTCAGAACGAAGCTGATAGAAGAAGAGGACAGAGCCTTTGCCACGGCGAGCATAATGCAGATTATGGCGATGGACGACATCTCTCCCGAAAAAACGCGGGGGGAGCCTCGCGCACTTTCCGAAATACTCTCCGACCTTTGCGACGCGGCTTTTGAAAAGGGGCTTTTTGAGTCAAACACCGTAGTCTACCGTGACCTCTTCGACACGAAGCTGATGGGCGCGCTCGTTCAAAGGCCCTCGGACGTGATAGCAAAATTCGAATCACTCTACAAGGACTCGCCCAAGCAGGCAACGGACTACTTCTACAAGCTCGCGTGCGACTCAAACTATATAAGACGCGACAGAATAGCAAAGGACCTCAAGTGGAAGGTTTCGTCGGAATACGGCGAGATAGACATCACCGTCAACCTCTCGAAGCCCGAGAAGGACCCGAAGGCTATTGCCGCGGCAAAGCTCCTTCCTCAGTCGGGATTCCCGAAGTGCCTGCTCTGCCACGAGAACGAGGGCTACGCGGGAACGCTCTCAAAGCCCGCAAGACAAAACCTTCGTCAGATACCGTTCGATATGGCGGGTACGCCCTGGTTTTTACAGTATTCTCCTTACGTTTATTATAACGAGCACTGCATCGCGCTTTCCTCCG
Source organism: Clostridia bacterium (assembly GCA_017503105.1). Classification (GTDB taxonomy): domain Bacteria; phylum Bacillota; class Clostridia; order Oscillospirales; family CAG-272; genus UBA1740. Next base: position 163,873 of record JAFVTS010000010.1, on the reverse strand, counting down.
AGCACACTCCGATGAAGATAGACCGCTCAAGCTTTGAGAAGCTTCTCGGCTTCGTGACACACTTCCCCCACTATTTCATCGGCTCAAACGCGGATCTGCCCATCGTCGGCGGCTCTATACTTTCGCACGACCATATGCAGGGCGGAAGATACACCTTCGCTATGGAGAACGCGGGCATCGACACGCCCGTCGTCTTCTCGGGCTTCGAGGATATAAAAGCAGGCATAGTCAAATGGCCGATGTCGGTCATCAGACTCGTCGGCGCCGATAAGGAAAGGCTCGTGGAGCTTGCCGACAAGATACTCGTAAGCTGGCGCGATTACACCGACGAGGCGGCGTTCATTTACAAGGAAACGGACGGCACGCCCCACAACACCATAACTCCCATCGCGCGCAGAAGAGGCAAGGATTTTGAGCTTGACCTCGTCCTTCGCAACAATATTACGACACAGGAGCACCCCCTCGGCGTATATCACCCCCACGCGGAGCATCATAATATTAAGAAGGAAAACATCGGACTTATCGAGGTTATGGGACTTGCGGTCCTGCCCGCAAGACTTAAAGACGAGATAGAGGATATGAAATCCGCCGTCATCTCGGGAACTCCGTTCGCAGAAATCGAATCAATAAAGAAGCACGAGATGTGGTTTGACTCGTTCAAAAACGATTATCACATCACCCCCGAAAACATCGACGGCATCATAAAGACCGAGATCGGAAAGACCTTCGTCCGCGTGCTCTGTGACGCGGGCGTCTATAAGGACACCGAGGAGGGGCGGGCGGCGTTCCTCCGCTTCATAGCTTCCGTCAACGAAAAATAAAAACAACAAAAAAACACCCGTGAAGGCATACGCGCTCTTACACCGAGCGATAGCGTCTTCACGGGGTTTTGTTTTCGGGTATTGCATCAGCGGCGCGTGCCGTTCATAAGACTCGAGCGAAGCTCGTAATTTATCTTTTGCATTTCCTTTGAGTAAGCGTCGGTGCTCGGCATTGAAAGCGCGGTGACGGACATAATAAACTGTGCCGCCATTATAACGGCATAAGCCGCAACGAAAACGCCCGAGCCGCTCAAGCCCTCAAGGGCGGGATAGGTCGATGAGAACAGGTAAATTATTCTCACGACCGCACTCACGGCACTGACGGCTAAAAGGCCTCTGTTTCCGTCGTGCGCCATAAAGAGTATGAGAAGAAGCGGAAGAAGGAGCAGATTGGAGATCACGCCGACGCTCAACCCCAAATAAGCGTAGTACGCCAACTCGTAAATGAAGAGCGCTATGCGGGAGAGGAGTATCGCAGACACTATTATGCCAAGAGCGCGCATTCCGCGGCTCTTCACGGGATCGGAATGTATCCTCTCCTTTATGAGCTGCTTTTTCTTTTCCTTGACCGTTATAGGACGGGCGGTGCCAGAGGAATTATTCGAGCCGTAATTCTTTCTTTTTTTATTATTCGCCATTTTTATTTCCTTCGTTTGACACAGTTCTGATTCGTTATACTAATATTGTACACCTTTTTTATGAACAAATCAAGCACGTATTTTTAGCACTCTCACGCACAGACTGCTAATGTTTACAAAAAGTACACATATTTTTCTTTGTTAATTCACACTTCGGGTGTAGACTATAAGCAGATAAGGACAGTGCCTGCAAAGGTGCGTCAAATTCGGAGAAAAGGAGAAAAATCAATGAATACTGAACGTTTTACGAAAAACACGGCGGCGGCACTTAACCGCGCGGCAGAGCTCGCAAAGGAGCGCGGATCGGCAGCGGTGGAGCTTTCACACATAGCACTCGCGCTCACAGAGCGCTCGGACGGCTTTGTCGCGGAGATATTGAACGCTCTCGGTAAGAGTCGGGACGAGGTGACTCGCGGAATCGAAAACATTATAGACGCGCTACCTAAGGTGTCGGGCGACGCGAGCGTATACCTTTCAGCCGAGGCGTCGCGCGGACTTGACGCAGCGGATGCCGAGAGAAAGAAGATGGGGGACGATTACCTCTCTGTCGAGCACCTGATGCTCGGCGTGCTTGACAAGGCGAGCGGAAAGCTAAAAGAGCTTTTCTCGGAGCTTGGTATAAGCAAGAAGAGCTTTGCCGAGGCGTGCTTAGGCACACGCGGAAGGGCGCGGGCGAACAGCGAAAATCCCGAGGACACTTACAACGTCCTCAAAAAGTACGGCTCCGACCTCGTCGAGCTTGCGAGGGCGCACAAGCTTGACCCCGTTATAGGAAGGGACGAGGAGATAAGAAACGTCATACGCATTCTCTCGCGCAAGACGAAGAACAACCCCTGCCTGATCGGTGAGCCGGGCGTTGGTAAGACCGCTATCGCCGAGGGACTTGCAATGCGTATCGTCAAGGGCGATGTGCCTGACAATCTGAAGGACAGGAGCGTTTTTTCCCTTGATATGGGCGCACTTGTGGCAGGCGCAAAATACAGAGGCGAGTTTGAAGAGAGGCTCAAGGCGGTGCTCTCGGAGATCAAGGAGAGCGACGGACGGATAATTCTCTTCATAGACGAGCTTCATACCATCGTCGGCGCGGGAAAGACCGAGGGCGCGATGGACGCGGGCAACCTCTTAAAGCCAATGCTGGCAAGAGGTGAGCTCCATTGCATCGGTGCGACGACGCTCAACGAATACAGGCTTTATATCGAAAAGGACGCGGCACTTGAGAGGCGTTTTCAGCCCGTCAAGGTTCCCGAGCCCACGGTGGAGGACACCGTCGCAATACTGAGAGGACTCAAGGAGCGCTACGAGGTATACCACGGAGTTAAGATCCACGACGCGGCACTCATCAGCGCGGCAAGCCTTTCGGCAAGGTACATCTCCGACAGATTCCTGCCCGACAAGGCAATAGACCTCGTTGACGAGGCGTGCGCTCTTATAAAAACGGAGATGAACTCTATGCCTACGGAGATGGACGACATTTCCCGAAAAATAATGCAGCTTGAAATAGAAGAGGCGGCTCTCTCAAAGGAAAGCGACAAGCTCTCGAAGGAGAGAAAGGAAAAAATAAAGAGAGAGCTTGCCGAGGAGAGAGAAAAATTCTCCCTTATGAAAGCAAGGCTTGACAACGACAAGGAGATAATAGGCAAAACTCACCGCCTGCGCGAGGAGATAGAAGCGGTCGGTGCGAAAATAGAGGAAGCAGAGAGCAATTACGACCTCACCCTCGCCGCGGAGCTGAAATACGGCAAGCTTCCCGCGCTCAAAAAGGAGCTTGAGGAGGCGGAGGAAAAGAACGCCGAGCTTATGCAGAACAGCCTTCTGCGCTCCGCCGTCAGCGAGGAAGAAATAGCAAAGACCGTCGCACGCTGGACGGGCATTCCGATAGCAAAGCTGCTTGAGAGCGAGCGTGAAAAGCTTCTCGGTATGAGCGACGTGCTACACAGACGCGTAGTAGGTCAGAACGAGGCGGTCGACACGGTCGCCGACGCTATAATCCGCTCACGCGCGGGTATAAGGGATCCGAAAAGACCAATCGGTTCGTTTATGTTCTTAGGTCCGACGGGTGTCGGAAAGACCGAGCTTGCCAAAGCTCTTGCCGAGTCGCTCTTCGACGACGAAAAATCGATTATCAGAATAGATATGTCCGAGTATATGGAGAAGCACTCGACCGCAAGGCTCATCGGCGCCCCTCCCGGTTATATCGGTTACGACGAGGGCGGTCAGCTCTCCGAGGCGGTCAGAAGACGTCCTTACAGCATCGTGCTCTTCGACGAAATAGAAAAAGCGCACCCCGACGTCTTTAACATTCTCCTCCAGGTGCTCGACGACGGCAGAATCACCGACAGCCACGGACGGACGGTAGACTTCAAAAACACGGTAATAATTATGACGAGCAACATCGGCTCGGAGGCAATTCTCGACGGAATAAGGGACGGAGAGCTTACCGAAGACGCAAAAAACACCGTTTCCGCGCTCTTAAAGCACCATTTCAGGCCCGAATTCTTAAACCGACTCGACGATATTATCTTCTTTAAGCCCCTGACGGAGGAAAATATCCGCGCAATAGTCGACCTTGCCGCAGTGTCGCTCGCCTCGCGCCTGTCAGAGTACAGAATAAACGTAAAGCTCTCAGACGGAGCAAAGGAATTTATCGCACGCTCGGCATACGACCCGCTTTACGGCGCAAGACCGCTGAAGCGCTTTATGTCCTCGAATATCGAAACGCTTATCGCAAGAAAGATGATATCCGAGGATATAGCCCCCGACACGACGCTCACCGTCGACTACGACGGCGAAAAGCTCACCGTAAATTCCGACAACTAAAGTTTACTTTTTGCACAAAAAACGTCAAAGAACGCGAAAAACACGGGGCGGCAGTGCCACCCCGTGTTAAATTTTGCTTATATACGTCTTGTTCTTTGATAATTTTCGGTTTCAAATCAGTATTTTCGCTTTGCGTTTTACCGCAAACAAAAAGCGACCCCTTCTTTTGGAAAGGGTCGCTTTAACTTTACAAAAACATTTTACGGTGAGATATAACGGGAGCTTTTATACGAATTGCTCCGCGGTAAGATCCCCACCTCTCTCCCTCTCTGTAGAGAAGATTACTTCGCGGTAAGGTATCCCTCTCTGTAAAGAAGCTCCGCAATAAGCACAGCACCGCCTGCCGCGCCGCGGAGGGTGTTGTGTGAAAGTCCGACGAACTTGTAGTCGTAAACGCTGTCCTCGCGAAGTCTTCCGACCGAAACGCCCATACCGCCGTAAAGGTCACGATCAACGCCCGTCTGAGGACGGTTATCCTCTTCGAAGTAAGTGATGAACTGCTCGGGAGCGCTCGGAAGTCCGAGGGTCTGAGGCTTGCCTGCGTAAGCCTTCCAATCCGCAAGGATCTCTTCCTTGGTGGGCTTGTTCTCAAACTTTACGAACACCGCTGCCATATGTCCGTCGGTAACGGGAACACGGAGGCACTGCGTTGTTATAACGGGAGAGGTCGCGGGAACTATCTTACCGTCCTCGACCTTACCCCAGATACGAAGGGGCTCACGCTCGCTCTTCTCTTCCTCGCCGCCGATATAGGGGATAAGGTTATCCACCATCTCGGGCCACTCGTTGAAGGTCTTGCCCGCGCCGCTTATCGCCTGATAAGTGGTTGCGACGACCTCTTTGATGCCGTACTTCATAAGCGCGGAGAGCGCGGGAACGTAAGACTGGATTGAGCAGTTGGGCTTTACGGCAATGAAGCCGCGCTTAGTGCCAAGCCTTTTTCTCTGTGCCTCGATGACCTCAAGGTGAGCGTCGTTGATCTCGGGAATTACCATAGGAACGTCGGGAGTCCATCTGTTCGCGGAGTTGTTGGAAACGACGGGGATCTCCGCCTTTGCGTAGCGCTCCTCAAGCTCGTTGGTCTCCGCCTTGTTAAGGCTGACGGCGCAGAACACGAAGTCGACGAGCTCCTTTACAGCCTCGACGTCATCAGAAGATATGACGTCCATATTCATAATCTTCTCAGGGCACGCGCTCTTCATTTTCCATCTGCCATCGACAGCCTCGGAATACTTCTTGCCTGCCGATCTCGGACCTGCGACAAGGGCGGTGATGTCGAAATAAGGATGCTCGTGAAGGAGCATTATGAACCTCTGACCGACCATACCCGTCGCGCCTATTATACCTACCTTTAACTTTTGCATTTTCAAATTGCCTCCGTTATATTTTATTATTTATTCTAATCTTAGAGCGGTAATAAGGTTACTTAAGATACTTCTCAAGGAACTTTTCTCCGCAGCCGTACTTCTCGTATACGTAGTCAATGTCCTTATCGCCTCTGCCTGAGAGAGAAACGAGGATCGAGCCCGATTTATGCTCCTTTGCGTATCTTATAGCGTAAGCAAGGGCGTGGGAGCTCTCTATCGCGGGAATGATGCCCTCGTAGTGAGAAAGAAGGAAGAACGCCTCCATTGCCTCCTCGTCGCTGACGGTTTCGTAGTGCACCCTCTCAAGGTCGCGCAAAAGCGCGTGCTCAGGGCCGACACCCGGGTAGTCAAGACCCGACGCTATGGAATAAACGGGCAAGGGCTCGCCCGACTCGTCTTGGAGAAGATAGCTCTTGAAGCCGTGGAGTTGCCCCTTCGTTCCGTACTTCATCGTTGCGGCGTGATCGCCGATATTCTCGCCTCTGCCGAGGGGCTCGATGCCGTATATTTCAACGGGGTCTGCAAGGAAGGGGGTGAAAAGACCGAGCGAGTTTGAGCCGCCGCCGACACACGCGCAGATGGCGTCGGGCATAATTCCCGTCATCTCAAGGAACTGCTCTCTTGCCTCGATTCCGATAACGCTCTGGAAGTCGCGCACTACCTTCGGGAAGGGGTGCGGACCGAGGGCGGAGCCTATGCAGTATATCGCGGTCTTATATTCTTTAAGGTAAGCGTCGAACGCCGCGTCAACAGCCTCTTTAAGAGTCTTGAGTCCGTGAGTTACGGGAATGACGTTTGCGCCGAGCATCTTCATTCTTACGACGTTGGGGTGCTGCTTCTCTATATCCACCTCACCCATATAAACGTCGCACTCCATACCGAAGTAAGCAGCCGCCGTAGCGATAGCAACGCCGTGCTGACCTGCGCCCGTTTCGGCAATGAGCTTCTTTTTGCCCATATATTTAGCAAGAAGTCCCTCTCCCATACAGTGGTTGAGCTTGTGCGCGCCCGTGTGGTTGAGATCCTCGCGCTTCAAGTATATCTGACAGCTGCCGAAGAGCTTTGAAAGTCTTTCACAGTGGTAAACGGGGGTGGGTCTTCCCTGAAATTCCTTTCTTATTCTGCGAAGCTCGCTGATGAACTGCGCCGAATGGCAGATCGCCTCGTAGGCGTCGTCAGCCTCCTTGAACACCTTTTCAAGCTCAGGGGGCAAAAACGCTCCGCCGTACTCTCCGAAGTAACCGTCTGCCGTGGGGTACTCCTTAAGATAGTTGTCAAAATCCTTGTACTTGTTCATTTTTTCTTCCTTTCTTCGAGAAGGTTTGAATTTTTGCCTCTTTCACGGACGTTAAAACAAAAAGCCCGAACATAGGGATAAAAACCTATGCCCGGGGCGAAAATACAATTTCCGCGGTGCCACCCGTTTCGAGGCTGAGCCTCCTCAATGTACGAACCATACATCTGCGGTGTAACGGCCGCGCCCGTCGAAGCATACACAGCGAAATACGCCTTCTGCCCGCCCTCGAAAGTCCATTCGGCATAAGATCCCGTACCGCCTCGCACCAAACGGCGGCTCTCTTCGACGGAAAGCTTTACGCTTACTTACTCTTTCTCTTCGGTTTATGGGTAGATTATACTACTATTCCCGCGCTTTGTCAAGGGGTTTTTGAAAAATTTTGTCTGTTTTTATGTGGTAAATTTCCAAGAATATCTTTTTTTATTATTCCCATAAATGAAACCTAATTAAAGAACTTTCGACACAAGCAGTTTTATTCACTAAGTTATTCCGGATAAAGTTACAAAAGGCAACAAAGCACACAATTTTAATTTAGTCAAGTACGATTTGGTAAATTACGATTATATATTTTTCTTGCGACAAAAGACCCGAGGCAAAAGCTGTAAAAGGGCTTGTCCTCGGGGCTTTTTTATTCCTTATGAATTCAGGGAATGATCAAGGCTGTTCGGCGGCTTTAACGGCTTAAATTACGCCTCAGCCTTCAAAATCGTCCTTCTTCGTTCTTATGACGAGCTTTTTCATCGCGCGCTTGTTCCACGGGCTCAGGGGGCGAAGGTAGCCTCCGCGCGTCAGGGTCGTGTTCTTTGCCACGGCGAGCAAGAAGATTCCTATTCCGAGCCCGAAGCCCCAAACGCCGAAGAGCCACGTCAGAAACAGGATCAGCATTCGCATAAATTTAAATGCGTATCCGAGCTCGTGATTCTGCTGGGCAAAGTTTGCTATCGCGACGAATGCCATATAAAGTATCACGTCGGGACAGAGCCAACCGACACCGACGGCAAAATCGCCGAGAATGAGCGCACCGACGATGGATAGCGAGTTTGAGAGGGTGTTCGGGGTGTTCATAGAGGCTATTTTCAAGCCGTCTATGGCAAATTCCGCGAGGAAGAGCTGCATAATTATCGGCAAGGCGCCCGGTGTGTCGGGGAGAAGAAAGCGCAGAACGTCGGGGCATATTTCATAGTATTCAAGGTAAAGATACCAAAGGGGTGTGATTATCACGGATATAAGAAGTATCGCGACTCTCACCATTCTTAAATACGTACCTGTAAGAGGCGGAAAGTAAAAATCGTCCGCCTGCTCAAGGTACTCGAAAATAGAGGTCGGAAGTATCATCACCTGCGGCGAGGTGTCACAGATCACGAGCACGCTTCCCTCAAGGAGCTGAGACGCCGCCGTGTCGGGGCGCTCGGTCGTTCTTATTTTCGGGAATGGGTTCAGCCATCCACGCCTTATCAAAGACTCCGAGAGGCTCTGAATGCCGAGAGTCAGGGATTTGGGCTTTGCGTTTTCTATTCTTTTCGCGATCTCACGCACAAGAGCGTCGTCCGCCACGCCCTTCATATAGCAGATGACGACGTCCGTTTTCGACGCGCCGCCGATATTGCGGTGCTCCATCGTCAAGCGCGTGTCCCTTATTCTGCGCCTTATCAAGGCGGTATTTATCACCAGCGTTTCCACGAAGCCGTCGTGCGAGCCCTGCATCACTCTGTCGCTGTCGGGCTCCTCGGTGCCTCTTGCGGGATAGGTCCTCGCGTCGACTAAGATCGCATCGGCGCCGAAGGGCTCGGCAAGAATGGCGCTCTGCCCCGAGAGGACGGCTGTGACTATCTTTTCCATATCCGAGCTGCGCTCGACCTCAACGTAAGGAAGCGAGAGCTCCGCTTCCTTTGCATCGGGCAGATCCTGCCTGCCGAGGAGGGTCTGCATTATCCTTTGCATTTCGCTGTCCTTTATGAAGCCGTCTATATAGAAGAAGCAAAGCTCCTTGCCGCCCGCTCTCAAGGTTCTTTTTATTATATCGAAGCTCTCGTCCGCGCGAAGCCTCGCCGAGAGCTCGGTGACGTTCAGCCTGTAATCTTCACAGAGTTTTTCCATTTTCTTCTCTTTTCACGCGTTTTTTGTATTTTGTGCCCTTTTTTGAGAAAATATACGTACACGCAAAACGCGGCGCTGAAACAAAATTCGAGCAAGATGTTGACAAGTAAACATTTTTGTGCTATACTAATTTCCGTAAGCCCGATATTTCGGGCGCGTAACGTCTTAAACGAAAGGAAACACGTAAATTTGACAGAACCTACCAGATTTGCCAAGCTTGCGCTGCTGATAGACGGCATACACAAAAGCATACACAAAATGAAGCTCGAGGCTGCTCCGCATCTCGGTGTCAAGGCTGTGCACATTTTTTGGATATACGAGCTTATGAACCATAAAGAGGGGCTAACGGCAACGGAGCTGGCGGCGGAAACTATGATAGACCGTTCGCTCGTTTCCCGCGAGATCGAGGTTCTTAAAAAGAACGGGCTCGTCCGCACCGAGGACGGCTCGGGAAAAAGAAATTACAATGCAAGGATATTTTTAACGGACGAAGGCGCCGAGCTTGCAAAGACGATACTTGAAAGAGTCAAAAAGATCCAGGACGACGTTGATTCGGGTATCAGCGAGGAAGAGCTTAAAGCCTTCTATTCGACCCTCTCAAAGCTCTCGGCAAACTTCGTTGAGCTTTCCCACGCTTTTACTTTTTAAATTTTGATATAAATTAAAGGAGATACACCCTTATGAAAGACAAGATGCTTCGCGAAAAGAAAGAATACGAAAACGTGCGCGACCTCGTGGAGGACGCAGCAAGACTTTACGGCGACAGACCTGCGTTTTCATACCGCAATAAGCCCTCGGACGCCGAGAGCATCAAAAAATCCTACAACACTTTGCGTGACGACGTGCGTGCGCTTTCTACGGAGATCATTTCAAGAGGTCTTGCGGGCAAGCACATTTCGGTCATCGGCAAGCTCTCTTACGAATGGGTCGTAGTTTACTATTCCGTCCTCTCGACGGGCTCGGTCCTCGTTCCCCTCGACAGGGATTGGGGCGCGTCCGAGCTTTCCGACACGGCGAAGAAGGCTGACGTCGCTTGCATCTTCTGCGAGGCTGACATTGCCGAAAAGTGCGCCGAGGTCGCGGCTTTTGCGGGCATCGACGCACCCGTAGTCTTTGGCAAAGAGGATTCGTTTGGCGCGTGGATGCAAGCGGGACGCGAGAAGTTTGCGGGCGGCGACAAGTCGTACTTTGAGGCAAAGATAGACAGAGAGATACTCGCTCTGCTCGTCTTTACGTCGGGCACGACGGGCAAGGGCAAGGGCGTTATGCTCTCGCAAAAGAACGTCATTACCGATATGGCGGACGTAATTCCCTACATCGACTTCTCATATAAATCGGTCGGAGTTCTTCCCCCTCATCACACCTACGGCTCGAGCGTTACCATACTCGGTCAGACCTCTATCGGCTGCGAGGTATACATCTCCTCGGGTATCAGGTACGTAGCAAAGGAATTGAAGCTTGAAAAGCCGGGTCACCTCGTTCTCGTTCCCCTCTACCTTGAAACCTTCTACCGCAAGATTATGGCGGGAATCAAGGATAAGGGCAAGGAAAAGACCGTGAAATTTATGATAGGGCTCTGCAACTTCTTCCACCTCGGAAAGAAGATAAGAAAGAAGCTCTTCGCCTCTATTCTTGAAAACTTCGGCGGCAACGTGAAGATGATCATCTCGGGAGGCGCCCCCATCGCGCAGGATATTATGGACTTCTTCACCGCCCTCGGCATCGACGTCCTCAACGGCTACGGCATCACCGAGTGCGCGCCCATAATCGCGGTAAACCACAACAACTTTATCACCAAGGGCTCCGTCGGCCCCGTGCTCCCCATTGACGACGTCGTTATCGTCGACCCCAACGAGGACGGGGAGGGAGAGATAATCGTCAAGGGCTCAAACGTAATGCTCGGATACTATAAGGACGAGGAGGCGACGAAGGACGCCTTCACCGACGACGGTTACTTCAAGACGGGCGACTACGGAAAGCTCGACGAAAACGGCGTTCTTTACATCACGGGAAGAAAGAAGAATCTCATCATTCTCTCAAACGGAAAGAACGTATATCCCGAGGAGATCGAAAGCGAGCTTATCGCCGTGCCGGGAGTGCTTGAGACCATAGTTTACGAGGGTCAGAGCAAGCGCGGACTTATGCACAACGCGATAGTAGCGGAGATTTTCCCCGATAAGGATTATATGGAGAAAAACGGTATCGAGGACGTTAAGAAATATCTTCAAGGGTACGTTGACGCCTACAACAAGACTGCCGTCGCGTACAAGAAGATCGGCATTCTCAAGGTGCGCGAAGAGGAATTCCCGAAAAACACGCTCCGCAAGATCCAAAGATTCAAGCTTGATATGTCTATCGACTGATAAATAATAAAGAGGTGCCGTGTTTTCCACGGCACCTCTTTAATGTTGAATGTATTCTTAAAATTAACAAATACAAAAACGCCTTTACAAAATCTGCTTCCAGAATGCAAATTCCTAAATCAACGGTAAAACCACTTGTTTTCCTGTAGATTTTTAGTAATAATAAAAGCCTAAATCTTCTGCAGAAACATTTATACTGTAAAAATCAGTGTCAATCCACGAGCATAATGCTGAAATCATAGAGGATGCTAATTCGCGGACAGAACTTCTTACAGAAGAAGAGTAAATATTATTACTAGAGTAGCCTAAAAGCGTGTTATCATCATAGGTAGCGGAATATAATATACCACTCATTTTATTATCATCATCATCGAAATATTCCCAATAGTATGAGCCATCAACATTCTCGTCGATTAAGAAATACACCCAAAAATCGCCATCATCTATAAGAAAGTCTAATGTAATTTCGTTGTCATCTACATAGTAATATGCCGCTCTGGTGTATTTATCTGAATAATCATTAGAGTAGTTGATGCCTAATGTTAAACGAAAATAATTACCTTCTACGCTATATGTGCCATTATCAATAATATAATTTTTGAGTTGTTCAAAAACATCACATTCTTTTAAATAAAACTCCGCAAATGTGAGCGGGGTGCCATAAATAAGATTATCAAGTTCAGCTGTAAAGACAGCAAAGTTAAGATTTTGAGAATCGGAAATACCCCATGTGTTAATGCCAATAACCTCTCCGTAAACATTGATAAGAGGACCACCTGAATTGCCATAAGTAATCGACGCATCATGCTGAACAAAAGAAACGCCATCTACAACCCTATCGGCATAAGTAATAATACCTTGGGAATATGTATTTGTCATTCCTCGAGAAGAACCGATCGCATATACGGCTGCACCAACGCTGACGTTTTCTTTGCACACGGTTGCGACTGTTAAACCAGTTGCATTCACTTTTACAACTGCCAAATCGATATTTTCGTCATACGCTAAAACTGTTGTAATCTTATATTTTTTGTTATTTATCGTAATATCTGCAGAGTAAGCACCTTCAATAACATGATAATTCGTAACGATTTTCCCATCGGATGATATAACAAAGCCGGTTGCAAGTCCAAGTTCAGCACCGCTTTTGTCGTAGGTTACAATCTCACCGGTATATTTTATGGAAAGATCGTATAGTTCTGACGCTGAATAGGTCTGAAGTGAATAAGACTCCGTATAAGAATGCGTACATCCCTGCACCAAACAAGTGAATTTTTTGATGCCATTTTGGACACAAGTCGCTTTAGATGTGATTACACCATCATCATATTGGTGTCCCAAAGATGGAATAGGCGTTTGTGAAATCAATGTTGTGTTGCATCTGCTGCAATGCTTTCCGTCGGTCTTTCCATCGGAAGTGCAAGTGGCGGCGACAGCGACATCGATCACTTCAACGTGTCCGAGTGCCGATACACTTTGCGCCTGTTTTTCGCCACAAGCACAATATCTTTCGCGAACACCGTCCTCGGTACAATTTGCTTTTTTTGTTGTTGTCCACTCGCCAAATTCGTGAATGTGGTCGCTTTTTGGTGTCTGCGGTTGGTTAGTATTATTACACGCCGATAAAGAGAGTGTGCATACCAACGCAAAAAATAATGCCAACCATAGTGATTTTCTCATAGTCTTTCCTCCTAAGTAAAAATGAAAAATAAAAAAGTGCGGCTACCGAAGTAAACCGCACAAAAACGCAAACTCCGATAGTCGCCAAACCAACTGATATAGCAAGAACTATACAATGTTCACCATACTCAGTAGGAATTTGCATTTTTAACAAATTCATTGCAAGTATGATGAAAAAGGGTATAATCATCTCAATAAAGACAAAAATAGCCCTTGCTAAAAATATTCAGTTGGCTTGGCAGTATCATTATATCACTATTTTAGAGAAAAATCAATACAAATTAGAAAAAACAAAAAATAATTTATTTTTCAATTTTCTTTAGATGTAATAAATATCTGCAATTTTAACTAAATGAAAAAGAATCTACATGTCGAAGAGATAATTATAAACAGAAATAAAGTCTATCGCACTTAATCGCTCCGACAGACGTGTGTATCGTCGCAAGGAAGGTTGTATACTATAAAGTCGCACAGAATACACAATAAAGTGTAATGATGCTATTGCAAGTTTACGACTTGGATAAGATAAGTCGATAGCTTAATTGAAAAATTTTAACTAAACCTATTATCATACAAAACGGCTCGGACAAAGTTATTGTCCGAGCCGTACCCGTGTTAAATTTTATTTTGTTTACTCCGTGAAATATTTCACACGGGGTGGGGTTAGTTTGCGAAGGCGTTGCCCTCGGTTATTCTGATGCTCTCAACGCAAGCCTCACCGAGAGGATCGCCGCTCGTAGAGCCCTGCCAGCAGAAGACGTAGGTTGTCATAAGCTTTTGATAATCAAGACCCGTCGTGACACCCGTCGCCTCGGGTATGGTAATATCGACGCTCACCGTTTCTCCGCCGTCAAGATACGCTGTAACCTTGAGGTTTTCGTAGTCTATTACGACTCTGACGGTAAATTCCGTTCCGTCGGTGGGAACCGTGCCTATGACCTTGGAGGTCTTGTTAGAGAGGTAGACCTCGCCGTCACTCGTCGTGCCGAAGATATATATCTTAGCGCTTGATGAAAGCTTCTCACCGTTTACGTCGTACTGTGCCATCGTGCGTGCGGTACTTGCAAGGAAGGGCGCGTCAGCGTTTCTTCTGAAGGTGATCTCATAGCTCACCGTATGCTCGGAAAGCTTTGCAACCGACCCGCCTCCGATGTGAATTATGGGATCCTTTTCACCTTTTTTCCAAAGGAGATACTTATTTCCGTTATCGTCCTCCATCGTCTTGAAGGCGGCGCCGACCTTATGGTCCGTGCTCGTATTTCCTCCGTTGTAGTTTATGCCGTTTTGGCTGCCGCTTGCTTCAAAGAGATCAAAGCTTGAGCTTGAGTAGTCCTCGTTCGTTATTACCTTTAACCACTTGGCATAGACCTTGTATTCACCCGTCGTGCCCGCGGGGACTTCCGTCACGAGAGTTCCCTCGTCAAAGGACGCGCTCGTGTACCAGCCGTCGAAGATTCCGCTCGCGTTCTCGGGAACGGCAAGAGGCGTCGCCGCACCCGCGATTATCTTGTCGGACGTGCCGTCGGGGAGAGTTCCGCCGTTCGTTTCATAAACTATCTTGTCGGTATTTTCGGGCTCGGGTTCGGGTTCGGGCTCGGGAACCGTCACGTCGTCCTCGCTCTTGCCGAAGATCCTGCCGTCTACTATTTTAAGGTTATCAAATCCGACAGCCACAGCTCCCGTAACACCGGAGGGTCTGTTCATAAGAGCGTAGAAGAGGTAGTTTGCAGCGACCTTTTGCCACTCGACGAGCGTCGCAGGTTGATTCTGACCCGCCTTGACGGTGGGAACGTCAAGGTGGACCGCATCGAGTTTGACTTCGCCATCACCGTATGCGCTTATCGTCGCTGTCGCAAAGTCAATAACTATTCTTACGGTCGTGAACTCCTCGGTTACAGTACCAAATACCTTTTCAGAGCCATTGAGCTTCATCTCGCCCGTCGTGCCATCCATTTTGAATATCACGAAGCTTCCGAGATTTCCACCCGACGTTGTAAGGCGGAAGGTGAAGTCGGGCATCGTCACACCCTCAAGCTTCTTAAGGTCAAACTCGTAAGAAACGGCGGTGTTAGTGAAATGAGTAAGGTTATAGCTTGAGCTCATAACACCGATAACGGCATTTTTTGCTTCGAGCTGAGCCTTGAGATAAACGTTTCCGCTTTCATCGACGGTCTTGAAGCACGAGCCGGGCTTCGGCTCACCCGAGCTGCCCGCGTTGTAACTGATTCCGTTTACCGTCTTGGTCGTCGATTCGGGAATGTCGACCTCGGTATTTGAGTAATCCTCGCTTATAACCGTGCTTATCCACTTTGCGAAGACGGTAAACTCACCCGTCGTGCCCTCGGGGATAAAGGTAACGAGCGTTCCCTCTTCGTACTCCTCGGTGGTGTACCAGCCCTGGAATATAGCGTTATCCTTAGTCGGCGTGGGAAGAACCGTCGTGCCGTTTAAATTAAATCTTTCGGGTGCGCCCGCAGGAAGCGTTCCGCCGCCGAGATTGTAATTGATCTTACCGTTATCGGGAAGCTTAGACCACTTTGCGTAGAGGTAGACCGCACCCGTTTGGGTCGCGGGTATCTCGGTGATCTCCGTTCCTTGGGCAAACGCCGCGCTCGTGTACCAGCCCTCGAACGTATATCCGTCAAGAGTGGGTATGGGAAGGACGGTCGGAGCATCCTTCGAATACTCATTCGGAGCGTCCTCGGGAAGCTTGCCGCCATTCGTGAAGTACGCTATCTTTCCGTCAAGCGCCTCGGTGCTTTCAAACACGTTGCCCGTGTCTATCTTGAAGTTGTAGATTCTGACGGAGGCGTTCGTTACGCTCGCGGAGGTGGTAGTCATCATATAGAAGGTGTACTCGGTGAACGTAGACCTGTATTCGGCTCCCGTTTTCGCGCCTGAGCTTTCGGGAATCTTGAAATCACGCGTGAGCACGCTTCCGTCGTCTGTATACGCCTTTATCTGACAAGCGTCGAAGTCAACGACTATTCTTACCGTGACCTTGGAATCCGTGACGTCACAGATCTTTATATCACCGGGATCTACCGTCGTAGTATAGCAGTTATCCGCAAGGTATACTCCGCCCTCTACGACCTTGAAGAAGGGAAGATTGTTGTTCGTGGCAAGCTTGTTGCCGTCGACATCGACCTTCGCCAAGGTTCTCATATAGAACGAAGGAAGAGGATCGTCACCGTTTTTGGAGAAGGTGAACTCGTAGCTTATCGAATTATCAGCCGAGGCAGCTATCGCGCCGTTGGTCATAATGATGAACGGATTTCCGCCCGAGCCTCCCTCGTGCCATTCAAGATATCTCGTGCCGTCGGAATCGGTCTTGGTGACGAAGGACGCGCCCTCTACCTTATTCGGTCTGTAAGTAATGCCGTTAGCTCCGGCATCCGCCGAACTCGTGTTGATATTAGTCGTGATATAGTTCTCGTTTACTACGTTCACGCTCCATTTTGCGTATACGAAGAACGCGCCCGTCGTGTCGGCGGGAATCTCTGATATCTCCGTGCCCTCGTCAAAGGTGGGCGTTGTATACCAGCCGCGGAAAACGTTAGTGCCTATGGGATTGGGGAGAGGAAGCTCGGTCGGAGCTTCTTTGGAATAATACTCAGGATAACCGGAGGGAAGCTTGCCTCCGCCGTTCAGTCCGTAAACTATCATTCCGTCCTCGGGCTCCATATCCTTGAATCTGTCACCCTCGTCTATCTTTATGCCGTAAATCTTCATAGACGCGTCAGCGGCGGAAGAGTTCGACATCCAATAGAAGATAATGGAATCAAGGAGCTTACGCCACTCGGACATATTTGCGGCTCCCGAAAGCTCCTTTACCTTTACGCTCGTGCGCGCGACTATGTTACCGTAATCGTCGTGTGCTCTTATCTCTTCGTTCTTGAAGTCCATTACCACGCGCAAGGTAGTTTTCTCTTCCGTGAGAACCGTCACGACAGGACCGCCCGCAGAGTCGCCGAGCCTTACCTCACCCTTTTCATTTACGGTGAAGATATACTGTCTGGTGATATAGTTCGAGCCCTCGTTACCGGTTACGTCCTTTCGGGTGTAGATCCTGAACTGCGAGCCCATTATCGGCTCGTCGCCGTTTCTTGAAAGAGTTACCGTGAAGGACGCACACTCGTCGTCTGCGGTTATCGAGGCGTAATTCGTACTGGAATCCGAGGTCGTAAAGAAGGGAGCGCCCGCACCCTCGCGCCACTCAAGGTAAGATGTGCCGTCCTCGTCCTTTTTAGAGATAAATGATGAGCCATTTGAATTGTTGAGGTCATACTTGACTCTGTTCACGGTAGAAGAATTCGTAACCGCGTTTATCGTGTTGTTGGGAGTGGCGTTATAATCTATGGTTATGATATTGTTCAACCACTTTGCGTAAACGTTTACGGTGCCCGTAAGTCCCATCGGGATCTCGGTCACCTGCGTTTCGGGCTCGAAGGTGGGAGAGAGATACCAGCCGAGGAAGGTGCAGTTCGGCTTTATTACGTTCGTGGGAAGAGGCGTTACGGTGTCGTTCTGATAAACGATGGGATAATCGCCCTCTACTCTTCCTCCGCTCATAGAATACTTGATCCTGCCGCCGTTAGCTCCTATAACGTCGGGACCGGGGGTGAGGGTCACCTTGCCGAGAGGAGCTTTGAACGTAATGAAGCCCTCGCCCGCGTCGGCATACGCGTTTGCTACTACGACGCCGTCGACCTTGACCTTCCACGTGCCTGTCTCAACGCCCGCGACGTAATACTCGTAAAGACCCTTGCCCTCCGTTTCGAAGGAGAACTCCTTGGACTGTGCCTCGGCTCTCGTGTTCGTGAAGGCAACTATCTTGTCAAGGACCTTCGCGTACTCTACCTGCTCGTTCTTCCACGATTCTATATCAAGCGTCCTCGTGCTCTCGGCATCGGTCACGTACATCGCGTGGAACATATTGTCCGAAAGATTGCCCGTCGTGGTAAGCTCAAGTCTGCCCCATATCTTCTTATAATAAGCGTCGGAGTCCGTAAAGGCGTCTGTGCAGTTCTTGCCGTTGATCCAGAAGTCCTTGCCCTGACCGCCTATCTTGGTTATATTCTGCATACCCGAAAGTGACTGAAGGACAAGACGTCCGCCGCCCTCGATAACGGTAGCGGAGAGGTTTTCCTCATCTATTTCGGGCTCCTTTACAGTGTGCAAAAGCCAATATTTAGTGAAGTCCTCACCCTTTGAAACGACCTGGTCGTAGGTGAAGAAGAGAAGCGGCATTTCCTCGTCGTCCAAGAAGATAGTAAGCATCTTTCTGCCGACGTAGCTTGCAGCCGCGGTGGGGTACGCCATAGACAGATCCGCCGCAATGTACGCGTACTTTGCCGAGCCGTCGAGATTATATTCCCAATCGGCACCGAGCATCGTGCCCATCTCGTAGCTTCCGTCCGTCCACGACTCTATGCTTGGAGGGGATGGAAGAGCCCTTTGGCTGCCCGAGTAATAATAACGCGCGGCGTTAAGGATGGTGTCGTAATCTACCGTACACTCGGTGTGATCGCAGCTCTCATCCGAGCAAGGAGCCTTAGTGCCGTAGACGGGCTCGTCATCCGCAAGCGCGGGGTCGAATACGAGAAGGCCGTTGTGCGCGACCGTCGCCTGAAGGTAATATTTGTGGATATAAGCACCGTATTTCTTGTAAGAGCCCGACGTGCCCGCAAGAAGGCCCTTATAATATATCTGGAAGGTTCCGTGGTCGCAAAGGTCGTGGTTTGCCATCGTCATCGTGCCCATTCTCATAAGCACGGCAGCGCCGTCCTCGTCCCACGAATCACGCGCGGTCATAGTTGCCGCGGGAGCTTCAAAATACTGGATAAGGTCTATATTTTCTCTCGCTTCCTCTTCAATATCGGGGCCGAGAGTACGGAGAATGAGCATAACGGGAGCGGTTATCTCCGTGGTAAAGGAGTATGAAAAATGCTGATACTGTTCCGAATAATATTTCGCCATAGCGCCGATCGTGGGATCGTCGAAGAGTGCCGCTGCTAAAAACATATAAGCGCAGCTGTCCGTGATCCCGCATCCGTCAGCGGCACGCGAGCCGTCTCCCGTCTGGAAGTACTTTCCGTTCGGCTGAATATAGCTGAAGTAGTAGTACGCGCATTTTTGGAAATCCTCGGTATAGGGGAACTCACCCGTCGTCGTCTTTACGAGGAAGGCTGCCCAAGAGCGCGTGAAGTACTTTGAGTCACCGTAGGTGACCGTTCCCTGCGACGCCCAGCCGTTCTCGGAGGCGACGTTGATTACGGGAACGTAGTACTGATAAAATCTGCCGCCGACGAAGTCCCACCAAGAGGGCATCTCGTCGTAGAAGATGATAGCCACCGTCATCCAGTCACGGATGAACTGCGGGCCCGTTCCGTGACCCGAAACGGCATTCATTCCATCGGGGGGGAAGCGCATTCCCGACTCCATCTGAGGACCGAGAACGTTGGAAACACCCGCGATTATCTGATTTTTATCATCATCTGTGAGAAGGTCGTAGCACCAATCGTATACCTTCGCTACGTTTACCATAACCTGGCTCGGACCGTGGTAGACGTCCATATGAAGGTCGGTGGTATAGTGAACGGTGAGAATCGCGTTCTTTGCCCCGATTATCGCCTCGTATCCGTAAATCTCATCACCCGTCATAAGGTACATAAAAGCCTTAGCTTCCATTTGCGCGATTATAGTCGAGTTAAAACGGTATACCTCGCCCGAAGCACCTACCTTCTCGGGGAAGATGCCCGTAAAGTTCTCGGCCTCCGCATACTCAAGTATTTTATTCTTTATGAAGAGATAATCGGGGTTTTCCATAAAGTTATAATATATCTCTTCAAGATCCGCGCCCGCAAGGAAGTACCTCGGATGCTGATTTGCCGTAGGATAGGTGTGCGGATCCTCGTATCTGTCCGTGGGCATCTGTTGCGGAGCGCCGCCAAAATCGCTCTGCTTGAACGCGGAGTTCATCGCAAGAAGCTCTTTTATACGCATCTGACGGCGAAGCTCTGCGTCCGCCTCAAGCTCCGCGTCGTATTCCGCGCGGGTCTTAAGTCCTATGTAACGAAGGTCAGAGGGAACGGTGAAATCGTTTTCTCTCAGATAATCAAGAAACTCGACGCTTCCGAACTCGTAAGCAAGTGCGCTGTTCGCAACGAAGAGAAGCTTGCCGTTTTCGTAAGCAAAGCCCCAAACCATATCCTCGGGCAGGGGTGCCGAGGCGAGCACCTCGTTATGAAACGCCTGCGACTCCGCTCTTACGGTGTTTCCGATAAGTATTTCGTGCTCGTCGGGGGTCTCGGGAGCTGCCACGTCGGATTTCGCACGGAAGCGAACTCCGTAGAGTTCTCTTGCGAGCTTATCAATATCACTTGCGAGGGCTTGGTCAGCCTGTACGGAATCCGCGCTGAAGTAAAGCGCGAATTTAGTGCCGTCCGAGCTCGCGATAACTATTTTTTCAGTATCCTCGGACACCGTCGAGATCTCAAAGCCGTTCTCATCCGCGCTCTTCGGAGCATCGCCCAAAAACGCAAGGACGGAAACGGTGGCGATCACGGTCAAAAGCAAGGTGCCAAAGCCGAAAATCTTTGCTTTCATAACTTTTTCTCCTTATTTATATGAATTTTTTTACACCTGATTTTTTTGTATTGATTATACCATAAAAACATATTTACAGTCAAATATAAATTATAGCATATCACTATAAGTTAAAAGTTATAATCAAAATCAAATAGTGGAATAATAGTCAGAGAACTTCTTTAATATATATAGGATGTTTTTGTGTTGTGTTAATATTGTATCTCATAAAAAACAAATTGTCAATGTAAAAAAGTATTATTTTTATGAAAATATTCTTAAATTTGCAATAGGTTTGTGCATATGTTACATAAAGGCTTTTGAAAATTTGTGCAACTTTTCTTCCACCGTTTTTTAGTCTTCCTCGGCGAGTAGCGAAGCGGCGTTCCCCTGCCCTGCGGGAATATCTTAATTTCGCATTTTGCATTTCTACGGACCGCCTTTGACGTCCATACGGGAGTATCTTAATTTCGCTTTCCGCATTTTCACGTCTTTCGGGCTTTTTGGACGAAAAAAGCCGCCCTTCCCCAAGACGGAGAGAAAGGCGGCTTGCGTATATTTATTAGGCTAAATAGGCACCCGTGTAAACTTTTACGTTGTCTATAAGGAGCTCTTCGCCCGAGCCCATCCACCAATTGAAGGTGAAAGCTAATTTAGACATCCACTCAAGAGTGCTTTGTGCTTCGGATGCCTCGGGAACGGTGAATTCCACCGTCGCAAGCTCCGTGCCGTCCTTGGCATAGGCGTAAATAAGACCGTTTGCGAAATCGACGCTGACTATCACCGTTTTGAACTCGGAACCAAGACGGAACAGCGTTTGCCCGCCAAAGGTGACAGCACCGTCCGTGCCCGTGCTAAAGAGAGTGACTCTTTGGCTCGTCGTGCTCTCACGAAGCATAAACGAAGAGCCAAGAGGCGTTTTATCTCCGCTCAGGGCTAAATCTACCTCGTAGGTTATGACCGTGTCGTAAGATGCCGCAAAGCTTGATACTTCAACCCTTGAATCTATCTGCATATCCTTCTCGGTTCTTGAAACGCTGAGGTACTTATTACCCGTAGACTCATCCGTCAGGACCTCAAACCAAGATCCCGTCTTGTCCTTTCCTACGTATAATATTTCGTCAACCGTGAGATTGCTTTCTCCAAAGGCGAAATCACGGCTTTCGTAGTCCTCGGAGATAGCAACGGTCTTATATTTTGCATAGACGGTAATGACTCCCGCAGAGGCAGGTGTGAGCTCCGTCACGAGCTCGGAGTCTTTGAAATCGGGAGAGGTGTACCAGCCTACGAACTCGTCCTCACCCCTCGTGACGTCGGTGCGAAGCTTGACCGTATCGCCAACCGAGGAGCAATCAACGTCGTCTCCTTCCATTGTGCCGCCGAAGGTGTTATATTTTATCATAACCTCGGGAACGTCCTCGCTCGGCGTGAATACCGCCGTGCCTGCAGGAGCCGTAAACTCGACGACTCCCTCTCCCTCGGGAATAACGACGTCCGTGACCTTGACGCCGTCGACGGAAACGCTCCAAGTGCCGACAAGCTCGCCCGAGACGAAGTATCTTACCTCGCCCTCTCCGAGAGCGTCAACCGAGAACTCTTCGCAAACGTAGCTTTTAGCGGGAAGGAATACGGCAACGGTGTTTCCGAGCCTTGCGGCACAAACGTTCTCAGCCGCGAGAAGCTCGGGGGAAGGAAGGTCGCTGTTCTCAGCACCCGTTACGTATATGACGTTGAGAAGCTTCGAATGCTTTTCACCACCCTCTGTAACTATTTCCACTCTTCCCCACTCGCCGCCCGCCGAGCCGTTTGCGGGTGTGCAGTTAACGCCGTTTATAAGGAAGGTCTTGCCCTCACCGCCAAGGGCGTCCATTCTGTCAGCTCCGATAAGAGAGGTGAGAACGAGCTTTCCTTCGCCCTCCGTTACGGTGACGGTGCGTCCGACCTCATCAAGCACGGGCTCCGCTCCCGCGTGGAGAACGAATCTCTTTTCATAAGAGGCGTCAAGGGCGTTCACGTCGTCATAAACGAAGAGATACATCGGAACGCTCTCGTCACCCGTGTATACCGTCAGCATACGTCTTTCGACGCATTCCGCCGTGCCAACAGGGTAAGAGGCTGTGATGTCGCCCGCGATATAAGCGTAGTCGGCTTCGGTCTTCGCCTCGTCACGGTACGCGTATTTTACGCCTAAGACCGTACCCGTGTTGTATGTTTCGGAGGTTTTCCAGGTTTCGATAGACGACGTTTCGCCTAATTTTCTCTGGCTTCCCGAGTACCAATACGCGGCGGCGTTTTTGGGAGTGCCGTCGGCGGCGAGAGTGCCGTCGTAGCTGCTCGGGTCATATATAAGAAGTCCGTTGTGCGCTACCGTTGCTCTGTGATAGTAGACGTGGTGCGCCGAGCCGTAAGCGGTGTAAACGCCCGAATCGCCCGTGAAAAGACCCTTGTAATAGATCTGGAACGTGCCCGAATCGGCGTGCTCGTGGTTTGCCGTCGAGCGCTCACCGATCTTCATAAATACCGCGGCAGCATCAGCGTCGCCCCAGCGTTCTCTTGACACTATCTGTCCGACGAAGCCGCCGTTATGAAGTATTACGGGAATTCCGTCATACTGTGTTTCCGAATGACCGGGATTCTTCGACGCGAAGATAATGAACTGCGCCGCGGTCATAGAGCCCGCGCCAACGCCGAGCGACATTTCGGAAAATCCTACGGAATAAAGCGTTTTATTTCCAAAGAGCGCACCGGAAATGAATGAATTCTGCGCTCCCGTGGGAACTGCTGAGCCGTCACCCGTGGGGAACATACGTCCGTCGGGACGCTCGTGAGCCGCGAAGGATACCATTACCTTTGCCATATCGGAGGAATAGGGATTATATCCTCCCGGCATTTCGGAGAGCATCCACGCGGAGAAAAGATCGAAGCGGAATCTGTGGTTCGCGTAGTTGCCGCTTCCCTGCGGATAAATACCCGTAGACGTGTAATAAAGATTTCTGAACGCGACGAACTCGTTATAAACTCTTCCTGCAATATAGTCGTACCAGGTGGGGTCCTCGTCGTAGAAGGCGATAGCAGCCGCGAGATAATCGCGAAGTATCTGCGCCTCAGAGCCGTGCCCCGATATAGCTCCCTGACCCGACGGCGGGAAGCCGACCTCCATCGCGGTGGTATGAGTCCCCGAATACTCTGAAATCTTCTCCGTTTCAGCACGGCAAACGAGGTATTCGACGCCGAGCATTATATCTTCCTTATCCTTCTCTGTAAGAAGAGAGTAGCACCAATCGTAGATCTCCGCCGCAACGAACATAACCGAGCCGAACTCGCGGCACTGGTCGCTGTATATCCAACGAATATCAAGGGTGTTCATAAAATTCTTTATTCCGAGGACTGCCTCGTAGCCGTAGACCTCGTCACCCGTGATAAGATACATAAGCGCCTTTGCTTCAAGAGAATAAAGGATATTACCGTCGTAATTATGCACGCCTTTTCTTCCGCTCGTGTGCTCGTAAGCCTCGGGGAGAATTCCGTCGGTTACTCTGCCCGCGGCGTTTACGAGCCCATTTGCGTACTCGGAGTTTTCGGGAAGAGCGAACGCCGCTCTTATAGCTTCAAGAGTGCCTGCGTTCAGCATAAGCCTCGGATGCTCGCCCGCGACGGGTCGGGCATCGGGTTCAAAAACGCCGATTTCCATCGACGTATGCTCGCCTACCGTATGCTCCGAGGAATATTCAAAGCGTGATATTTCCTCTTTTAATTCTTCTGTCCTGCTCTCTTGATCTTCTTCGTCCGCCGTTACGAAAACGTTGAAGCTCTCGGCGTATATTTCTATATTATCCAAAAGAATAGTTCCCTCCGTATAGCTTGAAAGTCTGAATGAGAAGAGGCGATCTGCGGCAGCGAGGAAGTCTGCGAAGCTGTCGAAACCGCTCGGCAAAACCGCCTCCGCGCAGAGAAGTCTTTTACTCTCGTTTGCGGAATAGAGGGCACCCGTGTCAAGATCAAGCGTCACGGTGACGGTTTTAAAGGATGAGGTAAGGGTAGTTATCAGAACGTCCTTTGTACTTCCGAGATAGACCTCGCCCGCTGCGGTTACGTTAAAGAGAGGGATCCTTCTTGAGCCTGAGCAAACGGTAAAGGAGGTCTTAAATGCATCGGTTCCGTCGAGCTTTGCAAGATCGACCGACATCGTATACGTTTTATCCACGCCTATCTTGCCTACGATTTCTGCCACGGTATCCGCTTGCACAAACGAATCGTATCCCGTGCCGTTATGCCACTCAAGATAAGTGTTGCCGTCTTCGGTCTTAGTTCTCATATAGCTGCCGATCTTCCCGACTGTTGCGTGATTTATACCGCCAACCACCTTTTTCCCGGGATTCGTGACGGTATTGCCGTCCTCGTCCGTCACGGTCTGTCCGTCCCCCGCGTCAACGGTATAGCCCTCGTAGTCCATTTTAAAGAGATTCCACTTTGCGAAGAGCGTCACGGTGCCCGCTGCTTGCGCACCGACGGAGCTTATCGGGCGCGAGAGCACCGAGGGTGGATATTCGGAATACCAACCGTCAAAAACGTACCCTTCCCTCTTTGGCGTGGGAAGAGACGGAAGTCCAACCCCCGGCATATACGACGAAGCACCCTCTTGGAGGGTGCCGCCGTTCGTTACGTATACTATGTTGGTAGGTTCATCGTTTCTGAAAGAATTTCCGTCGGCAATAAATATATCATCATATGCTATGGATGCCACGGCGCCCGTGGTGCTGTAGGAAGAATTTTTCATATAACAATAAAGCAGATAATTCGTCGCGACCTTCTGCCATTCGGCAAGGCTTGCAGGCTGAGGATTGCCCTTGT
The DNA here is from genome assembly GCA_017503105.1 of Clostridia bacterium. Taxonomy (GTDB): domain Bacteria; phylum Bacillota; class Clostridia; order Oscillospirales; family CAG-272; genus UBA1740. Next base: position 138,355 of record JAFVTS010000010.1, on the reverse strand, counting down.
TGTTCGTGGGGACCGCAAGCTTCACTCTGTCAAGCTCGTTTCCGTCCGCGTCGTAGGCAATTCCGTCACCTGCGGCAAAGTCAACGACGAGACGCAGGGTAACGAATTCCTCGCCGACCGTGGCGATGACCTTACTGCTGCCCGCAAGGGAGACGTTGCCCGTCGTGGGATTCACCGTCGCTATTGTGAGCTGACCGTAAGCGCTGCCCGATGTCGCGATGTTTATATTGGTCCTAAGAAGATCGACGCCCCCGATCTTGGCAAGATCAAGCTGAATCGAGATCGACTGCTCGTTAAAGTGAGTAAGGTTATAGGTCGAGCTGGACGCGCTTACTATCGCGTCCTCTGCTTCTACGGACATTTTAAGGTATTTATTATTATTTGCGTCCGTTTCGGTCTTGGCTGCCGAGCCGACCTTGTTTGCGTTTACGGAAACGCCGCCGTGGCTTGCCGTGCCGTGATTCACGTCTATATTGGAGCTTTCGAAATCGTTATCCACAAGAGTGGTTGACCACCTTGCGAAAAGGGTAACGACTCCGCTCGTTCCCGCAGGAATTTTCTCAACACGGGTACCGACGTCGAAGCTCTGCGACGTATACCAGCCCTCGAAAACGGAATTCGCCTTCGTAGGTATCGGAAGGGCCGTGTCGGCAGCGGGATCGTACTCGGTCACGTCGCCTGCGGCAAGGGCGCCGCCGTTCAGAACGAGGTTAAGATTGGTTTTTGAATAAAGAGCCGTGAGCTTTTCGTTGGCACCCTGAACGGTGTAGGTAAACGAAGGCTCAAAGCTTAAGTATTCTCCGTCGCTCGCCACCCAAGCCGCAAAGCCCGCACCGTCCTTCGCCGCGGGAGCGGTGACGTTAAGCTCAATTCCCTCTTTGTAAAGACCGAAGGTCGAGAGGTCGTCAAGCTTTCCTCCGTCAAGCTCAAGAAGATAATACTTATCCGTCGCGAGGTTTCCGACGTTATAGCCGAAATACTTCTGCGCCTCCGTGCCGTACTGAAGAAGCGACTGAAGAAGCTCCGCGAACTTTGCGTTAGTAGTTCCCTCGCCCGTATATCCGAGCTTATTATATGCGTAATGAAGCACACCGAACTTGGAGAGCTCGCTGTAAGTATAATTATCGCCGTCCTTGATATAGCCGACTATGTAAACGCTGTCGGTCATCTCCTTTGCGGCAATTCCCTTGTAATCGTAAATATAACAGGTGCCGTTACCGAAATTGACGGTGCCCGAGTGATTGGTTATTTTTGTATAACCGCTCGCGTTTACCGTATACTCGCTCTGCGGCTCATCCCAGACGAGAATACCCTTCTCCGCGCCGCTCGGCAGATTATCGAATCTCACGGCGTAGGTGAGATAAACGGTGTCCTTGAACGTAAGGTTGTACTTTTCGACTGTTACTGCGGGATCACCAAGGCCGAGAGCTATAACGGTGCCGACCGCAATCACCACCGCAAACACGATTACAGCAACCGCGATTTTCAGATGCTTTTTCATAAATTGTACCCGCTTTCTTCGATAGGACGGAGCGAAAGGCTCATCCACTCACCCATATCCTCGCCACCGCTGGTGCTGATAACGTTATCGGAGAAGGAGATGCTCAGCTCTACCCTTTCGTATTTCTTTATTTCTTCCATTTTTGCGTTTCTCATTTTTTAACACCTTCGTTTCTCGCTTAAATGTGGTTTGAAAGCATTTATTTAATATAATTTTATCACTTATAAGAATAAAAGTCAAGAGAAAAATAAAATTAAATGCTTGTAGGAAAGAAAGCATTCATTTTCCTTGCGTCCGCTCGCGACGCGTGCCGACCCTTCTCGGCTTTTGCCCGGGGAAAACGCGATCTATCGGTAAGCCTTTCTTGAAGGCTCTTATCAGAGCCTCAGCCTCCCTTGCACCCTCGACCGTAAATACGTAGTGCTCGGATAGCGAGCACCCCGAAACGTCACCGAGTCTGTCCGCCATATAGGTTATTTCCGAATTAAGGATGAGATTGCGGTGCTCGTACTCCCTGACTATCGGAAAAGCCTTTCCGCGTCTGTCAACGAGCTTTGCCCTGCCGCACTCGGAGCAGGAGAAGTTCTCCTTCACGAAGCACCTCTCCGTCAGCATAAGCGGTATTCTTCCGTAAACTATAACACCGCCACCAATATCTCGTGCCTGAGGAAGATCAAGCTCCGCCGAGAGCACCGTCCGAGTTATACCAAGATGGGCAAGAGCCTCCCTTGTGCGTACGTTCGTGACGTTGAGTCTGAAATCGCCAAGCGGCTCAAGTCCTGCGTCAAGAGAAAGACTGACAGCACCCAAATTGCCAACTAAAGTATACAAAACGCCCATATTTTTAAGCTCTGCAAGACGCTTTTTAGCTCTTTCAAAATCGCGATTTCTTAACACGGGTGGCAGATAAACGCCGTTTGCAAGCTTAAAGGCCTCGTCACTCGCAAAGAGCGGCGCAAAACACATATCAAACCCCGCGAGGCTCTCGCGCGAAAGACCGAGCAGGGTGCTCTCAGAGAGAAAGAGCGCACTCTTGATTCTCGTCTCGGGCGCTTTTTTCACACCTTTTGCCGTCGGTGCGTTTGCCGTTCTGCGCTCCCCCGTCTCAATCGCGTCTGCCGCCGCGCGGCGGAGCGCGTTTATCTCACCCGGAGAGAGGTTGGCTCCTTGGTCGAGCTCGATTTTTATATTCTCCTCGGAAAGGGATAAAAACGTATTTCCCATTTTCGAGAGTCTTTTCTTAAGCGAAGCTTCGTCAAGCGGTGCGCTGATAGCCTCTCTGACAACGGAGCCAAGGACCTTGGCTGAGCGCTCTCCGAGAGTGAGCGTCAGCTCGCACGGCTCTCCTATTTTAAACCTCGCCTCGGCTGTGACTTCTCTTTTTATCGGAGAGAACGCTCTGCCCGAGAGCTCCTTGGTCTGGCTTTTGTCCTCCTCGGAGCGCACGCCCGTCATACGGGAGAAGGGCTTGCCCGTGAAATAACCGTCGGTAAAGCCGCCGCGCGAGAATATGCGCGAAAGCGCTTCGTGCTCCTCGGGGCGCGCGTTTCTTCTTTCGTCAAGTAGCCTTCTGTATATCTTCACAACGGAATATACGTAATCGGGGGATTTCATTCTTCCTTCTATTTTAAGCGACGCCGTGCCCGAGTCTATAAGCTCCGTCACGTGCGCGGCAAGAGAAAGGTCGGAAAGAGAGAGCGGATAAGCTCCGTTATAGGGCAATCGACAGGGCTGAGCGCACTCGCCGCGGTTTCCGCTTCTTCCGCCGACGAGCGAGGAGAAGAGGCATTGCCCCGAATGGCAGACGCAAAGCGCGCCGTGCAAAAAGACCTCGGTCTCTACCTTGCACCCGTCCGTTATTTCGATTATATCTGAGAGCGGCAGCTCACGCGCCACGACGACTCGGGAGCATCCGAGCCTTGCCGCCATATCGGCACCCGCCGTGTTGTGCACAGACATCTGGGTAGAGGCGTGAATTTCAAGTCCGGGGGCTCTTTCCTTTATTACGCTTACGGCGCCAAGGTCGGCAACTATCACAGCATCGACTCCCGCCTCGTAAAGAAAGGCGGCGTAATCCGAGAGCTCACAGAGCTCCTTATCGAACACCAACGTGTTCACCGTGACGTAAAGGCGCACACCGTGCAAATGACAGTATCTCACGGCAAGGCTGAGCTCTTCGCCGTCAAAGTTTTTAGCAAAAGCCCTCGCGCCAAAGCGCTTTCCGCCCACGTAAACGGCATCGGCGCCCGCCTCTATTGCCGCGAAAAGCGCCTGCATATCACCCGCGGGAGCAAGAAGCTCGGGGAGCGCGTTTTTTCTTCTCATAGTTTCATCCTTTCATCGGAATACGCGTTTTATATTATCATATCATATTTAAGAAAGTAAATCAAGTGATTTTTTCTCAGTACATTCTTTTGTGTTTTTATCTTTGTTATCTTTTTATTAACGCGGTATTGACATTTTTGAGCGCAAGTGATATAATAATGGTGGAGACAGGGTGAAGCTTTTCGCTTTGAGCTATAGTGGAGCTCCAAGATGGAAGCGAGCGGCCTTGCCTAAACAAACATACGTTTAAGGAGAATCTTAAAATGAAAAAGATTTTGACAGTACTTACCGCAGTCCTTCTTCTTTGCTGCATGGGTCTTTCCTTGGCTTCTTGCGGAAGCGTTGATATGAACGAGGTTAAGACTACTCTTGAACAGCTCGACGAAAAGGGCGAGCTTACCGCAAACATCGACGAAGATCTTGATGACAAGACCACTCTTAAGAGATTCGCAGTCAACACGAAGGCAGAAGACTACGACGACAGAGAGTACCTTTATATCATTCAGTATGCAAGCACCAAGTACGCAAAGATACAAGAGAAAATCCAGAAGATGCAGTACGAGTATCAGGAAAAGTATCAGGATCTTCTTGAAGACCAGAGAGAAGAGCGCCTTGCTCTCGGTGCATCCGTAAGCGAACTTAACGAAGATTACGAAAAGGTTTGCAAGAGAAAGGGCGACGTTCTCATCTACGGAAGTAAGGCCCTTTACGAGAAGGTCTTCGGATAATATAAAAAAGTGCGCGTCAGACCACTAATGATGCGAAAAGGTTGCCGTATTCAGACGTAACCGACAAAAAGAGGTATCGTGTGGACTTTAAGAAAACACGGTGCCTCTTTCTATATATAATTGAAATATTTCAGGGAAAACAAGGTTGAAAGCCTAAGGTTTTCCTTTTTTTATTGCCGTTTGCCATAAGAAAATATCTTGATTTTTCAAAATCGCGTTCTTAGTTCCGCATTTTTCATCCATCCGAGAAAAAAGAACCGAGGCTTTTTTGAAGCCTCGGTTCTGAAAAACCTGAGATTTTCAGTTTTAAGATAAGAATCAAGCCTTTTCAGAAAAGACGAAGTGCTCTCTTCTCTCTTTTAGTACTCAGAACGCTCTTCCCTCGGTGATGATGAGGTCGTCGAAGAGTATTCCCGAGTTTTCCGTGCTCTGATCGTTTCTGACGATGCTCGCGTAGAATACGTACGGAGCTGCGACCTTCTGCCAATCAAGCATAGTTTCGGGTGCGCCGCTCGCGCCTGAGGGAACGCTTTCAATAGCTATCTCGCCAAGCACAGTGCCGCCCTCGCCGTAGGCGGTTATGGTTGCCGCCTCGAAATCAACGGTGACTCTGATGGTGGTAAAGCCGTCCTCGGTGACCTTTCCTACTACTATCTGTCCTTCAGCGGGCGGAGCGTCGAAGTCGACCTCCTCGCCCTCGGGGAGATCGGGAGCCCTGCCGAGTATGATCTCACCCGTCTTTTCCTTTACGTAGAGGATGTGGAATCCGCCGTAAGCTCCGCCGCTCGTCTGAATGCTGAGCGCAAGAGAAGAGAGCGGAACTGCGGGTATCTTCGCAAGGTCAAACTGATAGGAGATCGCCGTTTCGGTGAAGTGAGTAAGGTTATAGGACGAAGACGTGTAGTATATAACTCCGTTCTTTGCCACTCCGTCATTAATCGTAGCCTCCGCATTCTCAACTCTTACATAGACGTCACCGTTTTCGTCGGTTTCGGTCATCATAGAAACGCCGGGGTTGAGAGTGTTATAGTTGAAGCCGTTCGAGTAGTTTTGCTTTCTTTCGTTAAAGAGGAAATCGTCGTAGGTATAATCGTTATCAGCAACTATTCCGAGCCACTTTGCATATACCTTGACGACACCCTTCTTGCCTGCTTCGATCTCGGTTATGCGGCTTCCATCCTCATAGTCCTTGGTGGTATACCAACCCGCAAAGGTTGAACCGGGTCTTGTGGGAGCGGGAAGGACGAGCCCCGTTTCAGAGTCGTATTCGGTGGGTGCGCCCTCGGGAAGCTTGCCGCCTCCCGTGACGTACTCGATAAAGTTGTTGGAGGGAACGGAGGTAACGGTCTTTACGAACGCCATACCGTCAACTATCCTTATATCGTCGATAAGAAGACCCGTCGCGATGCCGCTGTCGGCTGCACCGGGGTTCAGAATGCTGAGGAAGAGTATGTGGTGCTTAAGACCGTTATCGGCTCTCTGCCACTCGGCAAGGCTTGAGAAGCCCTCCGGAGCTGCGGGAGACACCGTTTCTATTACCTCGTTGTTCGCGCCGTATGCGGTAACAGTGCCCGCCGCGAAATCGACGCAGATCTTCACCTTAACGAACGCACCCTCCGTGACCGTTGCTATCGGTGCAGAGCTGCCCGTCAGCCTGATCTCGCCGTCAGTGTTCATCTCGACGATACGAAGCAGACCCGTTCCGCCGACTCCCGAGGAGGACTGAAGTATCCAATCGAACCTGGGAAGCTCGACGCCTGCGAGCTTCGAGAAGCTTATCTCAAAGGAGATAGCGTCCTCGTCCATAGTGTTTATATTGTAAGCTGCGTTCGTCGTGCGGATAACAGCGTTCTGACCGCCTATCTCGTTGTTTACGCGAAGGTAGGTATTACCGCTCTCGTCGGTCTCGGTCTTTACGCTGACTCCCGCGTTCTGAGCGTTATACGCAATGCCGTCTCTCTCGGGCTGACCCTCATCGACAAAGAAATCGTCGCCCTTGTAATCCTCTTCCGTCATTACGGTGTACCACTTTGCGTATACCTTGACGTTTCCGTTATGACCGATGGGAATATACTGTATCTCCGTTCCGTCTGCGAAGTCAGAACTCGTGTACCAGCCCGCAAAGACGTAGCCGCTTCTCACAGGTGTGGGAAGGACAAGACCGTCCTCGGGGTTATATTCCTCGGGTGCGCCCTCGGGAAGCTTGCCGCCTCCCGTGACGTACTCGATGCCCGTTATTGAAGGAAGCTTAACGTCCTTCTTCTCAAACATAAATCCGTCAGCAATCTTGATATCGTCGATAAGAAGTGCCGTAGCGACAGTGCTGTCAGCGCCAAAGGAGTTCGCGACGCTCATAAACAGGATGTGGTTTTTGAGTCCGTTTTCCGCTCTCTGCCACTCTGCGAGACTTGCAAAGCCCGCGGGAGCCTTGGGAGAAATGGAAGCTATTATCTCGTTATTCTCGTCGAATGCCGAAACCGTGCCTGCCGTGAAATCAACGCCAAGCTTTACCTTAGTGAACGCGCCCTCGGTGATATTGCCGATAAGCTCCGTTCCGCAAAGGAAGAGCTCGCCCGCCGCGTTCGACGTAAGAATTACGAGCTCGCCCGAGCCACCGGCGCTGCCGGAGGACTGAAGGAGCCATCTTGCATTCGAAAGCTCTATGCCCACAGCCTTGGAGAAGCTCATTTCAAAGGAAACGGCGTTCTCCGCAAAGGTGCTGATGTTGTAAGCGGAATCCGTGGTACGGATAACGGCGTTCTGACCGCCTATCTCGTTGTTTACGCGAAGGTAGGTATTACCGCTCTCGTCGGTCTCGGTCTTTACGCTGACGCCCGCGTTCATCGCGTTATACGCGATGCCGTCTATCACGGGCTGACCTGCGTCGGCAAAAACATCCTTGCCCGTGTAGCTCTCGTCGGTAAGGACGGTGAACCACTTAGCGTATACCGTAAAGGTTCCCTCAGTTCCTGCGGGAACGTAATATACGCGAGAATCAGCCGAGAAGTCGGTGCTCGTGTACCAGCCCGCAAAAGCGTAGCCGTTCTTATTCGCGGTCGTGGGAAGAAGCGTGCCGAGAGTGGGATCGTACTCCGTGGGAGCGCCTTCGGGAAGAGTGCCGCCGCCGAGAACGTAATCTATGCCCGTTCTTGAGGGGATAACTACGTCGGTCTTTTCAAAAGCTCTTCCTTCTACGACCTTGATGTTGTCAACGCCGATAGCAGTATCCTTACCCGAAAGGGACATATAGAAGGTATAGGTTTTAGCTATCTTCTGCCACTCAGCCGCGGTGGTCACACCGTAGCCTGTGGGAACCTTTATAGCCACGCTGTCAAGAACGTTATACTCGGAGTCGTAAGCGTAGATCATACCGTCAGCGAAATCAACGGTGATGCGAAGAGTGGTGAAGCCCTCCTCGCCGACAGTCGCGAATACCAAGCTCGAGCCTGCGAGCCTGACTGCTCCGTCCTTGCCGGCAGACACAAGGTTCGTGCTGCCTGCGGCGGCGCCCGCCGTCTGAATGCTTATGGCAGCAGCCGAAAGAGAAACGCCTGCAAGCTTACGAAGGTCTACCTGATAAGAAACCGCGGTTTCTCTGAAGTTTGTGAAGTTATAAGAGTTACTGCTCTGATAAATAACGCCGTTTCTGGTATCGGTGAAGCTCGATTTAACGTAAGTGTTACCTTGCTCGTCTATTACCGTCTGATGAGATACACCGCTATTTACGGCGTTGTAAGCGTAAGGGCCGTTGTTTGCGGTCTGACCCGTGATGGTAAAGTCCTTGCCCTCGTACGTTTCATCTCCGAGAACCGTCAGCCACTTAGCGTATACGGCGAAGCTGCCTTCCGTGCCGAAGGGAACGTAATAAACTCTCGTGTCATCGGAGAGCGTTTCACTCGTGTACCAGCCGCCGAAGATATATCCGGGACGGGTCGCCGTAGGAAGGAGCGTTCCGTTCTGGGGATCGTATTCCTTCGGTGCGCCCTCGGGAAGTCTTCCGCCGTCGAGCTTGTAAATAATTCCGTTTCCTACGGGAAGTATTACTTCCTCGGAAAGGAAGATGTTGCCCTCGGCAACCTTAATGTTGTCAATAGCGAAGGAGGAAACCGCGCCCTCGATCTTGTTGGTTCTGCTCAGTGCGAAGTAAGCGAGATAGGATGCCGCGACCTTCTGCCATTCAAGAAGGCTTGCGGGTGTTCCGCCCGATCCGCCGGGAACGCCCTTTAGCTTTACGGAATCTATCGCGTTACCCTCTAAGTCGTACGCCGTGACAGACGCGTCGGCGAAGTCAAGAGTTATACGGAACGTAGTGTATTCCTGCTCGGTTACCTTAGCAAAGACGTTGGACGAGCCCTCGAGCTTTGCGTTACCCGCCTCGTCGATAGTCATTATACGAAGGCTTCCGTATTTTCCGCCCGAGGTCGCTATCTGGAGAAGCACGTTCGGGAAGTCAACGCCCTCAAGCTTCTTCATATCGAAGGCGTAGGAGATAGACGTTTCGGTGAAGTGAGTAAGGTTATAGTTGTTGCTGGAATGATAGATTATTGAGTTTACGGAGCCTACGCTCGCCTTTAAGTAGGTATTGTTACCATCGGTCACGGTAACGAAGCCCGAGCCGGGCTTCGGCTCGCCTGCCGAGCCCGCGTTATAGCTGAGCGTGCCGTTTGAGCCGGAGGTGCTTTCCTTGATCTCAAAGCTCTTTCCGTCGTACGTCTCGTCTACCGCGAGGAATATCCACTTGGCATAGACCTCATATGCGCCCTCCGTATCGGTGGGAACGTAGTAGGTCCTCGTGCCCTCGTCGAAGGTCTCGGTGGTAAACCAACCGCCGAAGATATAGCCGTCGCGAGTCACGTCAGTGGGAAGAACGGTGGGCTCTTCCTTAGAATACTGATAAGGTGTGCCTTTGGGAAGGCTTCCGCCGTTTTTGTTGTACTTGATTCCGTTTGCTCCGACGTCGCCTCCGCTAAGCTCAAAGACGTTGCCGTCCTGCATCTTGACCTTATAGATTCGCATCGTAGCGTCGGAAATATCCTTGGACGTGTCACCGTGCCAATAGAAGAGATACTGAGTATAGCACTTCATCGACTCCTCGGTGCTCGTCGTGCCGAGTGCGGAATCGGGGCGGAATGCAACGGACGCTATAAGCTGATTGTCCGCGTCGTACGCCTTTATCTGCCCGTACGCAAAGTCTATGGCAAAGCGAACGGTAATAGTGCCCTCGTCGGTGAGGTTGCCGATATTCTTCGTGCCGCCGAGAAGGACGTTTCCTTTCGTGTCGGTCCTGAAGAGATGGGTGTGTCTTGAACCGCCGAGCGCTCCGCCGTTGACGTCAACCTTTGCTACCATCTGGAAGGAGGATGCGAGGTTCGGCGAGCCTTCGTTCGCGTCCATTTCGACGGTGAAGGATATGGACTTATCCTCCGATACCGCCGTTGACATATTTACAGCCGTGTTCTGCGCGTGAATGAACGAGTCGGACGAGCCCTCGATCCACTCAAGATAAACTCTGTCGTCATCGTCTTTTTTGGTGATGAAGGACGACCCCGCCTTGCCGCTGCCCGCGTAGGTGATACCGTTCAGCATAACGTTACCTTGCTTGCAGTTTACGACCGTTTCGGTGTAATCCTCGTTGATGAAGGTCGCAAGCCACTTAGCGTACACTCTGAACGTGCCCGTAGTGCCTGCGGGAACCTCGTATATTCTGTCCTCCGGGAGACACTCGGAGGTGAGATACCAGCCAAGGAAGACGTCCTCGCCTCTGTACGCTATTTCGGGAAGAGGCGTCGCCTCTTCGTTATTGTAAGAATAGGGAGCGTCGTCGGGAAGCTGAGCACCGCCCGTGGAGTACTGAATTCTGCCGCCGTTAGCTCCGATAACGTCCTTACCGGGAACGACGTCGACCTTGCCCGCAGGAGCCGTGAAGGTGATAAGTCCCGCCTCGTCCGCGGAAAGCGCGTATGCGACGGAGACGCCGTCAACCTTTATCTGCCAGGTTCCGTCTGCGATTCCGCTGACGTAGTAGGTGTAAAGTCCCTGACCCTCGGTTTCAAAGGAGAACGACTTATAAGTCTTCTCTCTTCCTGCAGCGAACACCGTTACGTTGCTTCCGAAGCTTGCTCCGTAGACCTGGTCGTTTTGGAACTTGGATATCTCAAGCTCTGCCGTGCTGTCGGCGTCGGAGACGTACATAGCGGTGAGGAAGTTGGTGGTTTTATCGCCTCTTGCTCTTAACTGCACTCTTCCCCAGATGTTCATATAGTTATCGTCGGGGGTATACTCGTCAAGGCAGTTCTTTCCCTCTACGTAGGTTCCGTCTTCTTTATAATAGCCGTTTATCCAATAAGCCTTGCCCTCGCCGCCTATCTTTTCAATAACGTCGGCGCCGAAGAGCGATGCCATAACCAATCTGCCCTCACCCTCCGTTACGGTGGCGGTCATATTCTCCTCGTCGACCTCGGGCTCCTTAACGGTGTGAAGAAGGAAGGTCTTCTCGAAGTAATCCTCGTCGGACACGAGCTCGTCGAAGGTTATGAATACCATAGGTATCTCTTCGTCGCCCGTGTAGACGGTAAGCATTCTTCTTCCGACGTAATCGACCGTTACGTCGTCGTAAGCGTCGGTTATATCACCTGCGAGATACGCGTATCTGACACTGCCGTCAAGGTCGTATCCCCAACCCCAACCCGTAGTTTCAGCCATACGGTAGGTGCCGTCGTTCCACTGCTGGAGGGATACGGGGCTCGGAAGCCTGTGCTGGCTTCCCGAATAGTAGTAAGAGCCGGGGTTCGTTACCTTGTTGCCGTCCATCTTTGCGTCAGCCGCCTTTGCGGGGTTGAAGATAAGAAGGCCGTTGTGCGCGACCGTGCACTGGAGATAATAGTAATGCGAGTCACCGCCGTAGTGCTTATACGAGCCCGAATCTGCGGCGAGAAGGCCCTTATAATATATCTGGAATGTTCCGTGCTCGTAAACGTCGTGGTTGGACATCGACATATTACCGACCTTCATAAAGACGGCTGCCGCGTCAGAGTCCCACGAATCCCTTACGGTCATCTGTCCTGCGGGGTCAAGGAAGTACTGCACTCTTCCGATGCCATCGTACTTATCGACGTTCTCGTTGGTTACCCACGAGATGAAGGCGAGCTGGAAATCGGCGCCCATCGTGAAGATGGAGCCCGTGTTGACCTTGGTATAATCGTTAGTGAAATACTTTGCCCACGCAAGCGCCAAGGGGTCGTTATAAAGCGCTGCGGAAACGAAATACTCCGCAAAGCCGGGAGCCGCACCGGTGGCGGTACGTCCGCCGTCACCCGTCTGGAAATATTTTCCGTTGGGCTGAAGCTGGCTCACGAAGAGCTGAACGCTGAGAGCCGCATCCGAGATGAAGAAGTTCTCACCCGTACAGGTCTTTATCAGATGAGCCGCCCAAAGCTGAACCATAAGCTTTATGGGAGCGTAGCAAGCAGTTCCCTGAGAGATCCAGCCGTTTACGTACTGCTGATTTGCAACGGGGAGATACTCCTGGAAATATCTGCCCATAACGAAATCCCACCAATCGGGTGCCTCGTCGTAGAAGGCAACGGCAAGGGACATATAGTCACGGAGCAACTGCGGGCCCGTGCCGTGACCCGATATGCCGTTATAGTCGTTCGGAGGATAGTTGAACTCCATCGTGGGCCAAAGGCAGGTCGTGGAGCCCGTGATCATCTGCCACTTGTCGTCCTCGGTCAGAACGTCGTAGCACCAATCGTACACGGCGGCAAGAACTACCATAACGTGAGATGCGCCGTGGTAGACGTCCATATGTATATCCGTAGTGAAATTAAGGGTGAGCATCGCGTTCTTTACGGCGATTATCGCCTCGTAAGCGTAGATCTCGTCACCCGTAAGAAGATACGCCATAGCTCTTGCGGAGATACCCGTGATTATTCTCTCGTCGTATCGGTTTATCTGACCTGAGCCGCCCGTTCTCTCGGGGAATATACCTTCTTTGATATCGTACTCCGCCCAGTACCAGAGATTGTCGAATACCGCCTTATACTCGGGGTCGTCCTGCATTTCAATTATGCGCTTTACGTTTTCCTCCGTGATAAGGTATCTCGGGTGCTGATTCGAAGCGGGATAGACCCAAGGCGACTGATAGGGATTCTTATCATAGTGACCGTTCTCACCTATCATAGAAACGTAGCCCGTGGTGAGTCTTTCCTCGTTCTTGAAGAGCTCGTTCTTCTCGATGAGAGCGTTTATTATCTCCTGTCTCTTAGCCTCTTCCTGCTCCCGAAGCATCTCCTCGTATTCCTCGACGGTCATTGAATTTACGACCCAAAGATCCGCGGGAACTCTGAGGGTGCCGTCCTCGGCAACGAGCGCGAGGAAATCCTCTTTACCAAGCTCGAATGCCGCGTTGCTGTTTGCCACGTAAACGAGCTTGCCGTTTCTGTAAGCATAGCCCCAGACTAATATTTCGTCGGGGGAGCCGTACGCGTTAATGGCGGCAAGCATCATCTGTGATACCTCACGGTTTGTGTTACCGAGAAGGATCTCAAATTCCGTCTCCTCCTTTGTATCGGGGACGGGTCGGAATATCTTTCCGCTCTTTCTGAGAAGTGAGCGAAGCTCCGTGGCAAGCGCGGAATCGCCCTGATTTGCGTCCGAGCTGTATACAAGCTCAAACGGGCTGTCTGCGTCGACGGCAATGTCGACCATCTCCTCCGACATAAGTCTGAGCGAGAGCTCTGCCTCCGAACGCTCGTTACGAGCCTCGTCACTCGGATAAAGCACTCCGAGCACGACCAGCGCGCCGAGAATAACGGAGATCAAAGCGGAAAACAATGCTGTTCTTTTAATTTTTGTCATTGTTTTTCTCCTTTCTTTTAAGACACTGTTAATTATGTATCTTACAATTCTTATTTTACTTCTTTTTAAATTAAAAAGCAATATAAAAAGTAAGATGTTTACAAAAATCAGCGTTTGTACCAAAAAAATATGACCGCTTTTGTGCAAAAAGACCGACGTATTGTTCGATTTTACAAATATCCCCGTCTTTTTTACAAAAAGCGGCATAAAAATCTGAAAGAACATATTTTAATTTCGCATCTCTTCTCCACCCCTCCCGCGCGCATTTTATAATTACATAAAAACAGCACGGCGCAAATTGCGCCGTGCTGTTTTAGCGTTTATTAAACTTTTTAAATTGAATCGTTCCAGTCAAACCTTTGTAAATATGCGTCAAAGGTTTGACTCGCATTGCGAGCGATGGGGTCAATTTACGCCGTCCGTCAGATCGCTTGCGCCGCCGTCAGCACCGCTATCCGCGCCGCCGTTTCCCTCCTCGGGAGCTGCGCCGTTGCCAGCTTCGCCGTTTGCACCGCTATCCGCACCGTCATTGCCCGCTTCGGGATCTTCCCCTGCATCGGGCTCGGCTGCCTCGGGCATTTCACGCTCGAATATGCTGCCCTCCGTGATGGATACGTTATCGAATCCAAGAGAGGATGCAACGCCCTCGCCCGCGGTGGGATTGGTCATATAAACGTAGAGAAGCGCAGTTTTCGCAACCTTCTGCCAATCGGCAAGAGTTGCGGGCTTTTCGTTGCCTGCCGCCGCATCCGGAATGGTAAGGACGGAGGAATCTATTGCCAAGCCACCTGCGTCATAAGCCGTCGCCGTGCCTTCAGCGAAATCAACGGTTACGTGGAGTGTTACCTTGCCCTCCTTGACGTTGCCGATAACGACCGAGCCACCTGCGAGCTTGACCTCACCTGTTAAGCCGTTGACGTCCGCTATGGAGAGCTGTCCGTAAGCGTTTCCGTCGGTGGAGATCCTTATGCCGGCGTTAAGAAGGTTATCACCCGTCGCGATAATATCAAACGTATAAGATATCGCCGTTTCCGTCATAGTCGTAAGGTTGTAAGACGAGTTCTTGGTTACGATAAGTCCGTCGCTTGAAATTACGGTGAATTTAAGGAACTTATTTCCCTCTTCGTCCGTAACGGTTTCAACGGAAGAGATCTGAGCACCCGTCGTGCCGTCAGCCTTAGTCAGCGTCTGAACGCCACCGCTCGCCTGCCAGCCGATCTCGGTTCCGTTATAAGCGGTGTTCTCGTAATCGGTGGATGCGAAAACGCGGTTCCACTTCGCATAAATTGTAAACTTTCCTTCACCTAATGTCAAGATTTTCTCGACACGGGTACCGACTTCGAAGTTTTCGGTGGTATACCAACCGTCGAAGAAATAGCCTGCCTTTTCAGGTATGGGAAGCACTGTTTCGACCAAGGGCTCGTACTCGGTGGGGGCACCCTCGGGGAGAGTGCCGCCGTTCGTTACGTAGTCAATGGTGTTCACTGCGGGGATCTTTGTAGCAAAGTCGATGAAGGGGTTACCGTCGATGACCTTGAAGTTATCAAAGTAAGCGTAGTTATCCACGCCCTTAGCGCTCACGCCGAACTGATGATAAGCAAGATAACCCGATGCAAGGCTCTGCCATTCCACCCAGGTCTGCGCCTGAGTATATCCGCTCTTGGAAGTGGGAACCGCACCGAGAGGCACTCTGTCAAGAATCTCGCCGTCTTCGGAATAAGCAGTCACGGTACAAGCCGCGAAATCAATGGTAACGCAGACGGTGATTCTTGCGTCAGCCTCGGCACCCACCGTTGCAAAAGCAACGGACGAGCCTTTAAGCTGAGCATTTCCGTTCGAGCCGTTAATCGTCATAAAGTTGTAATTTCCGTAATTTGAGCCGCTCGTTTCGAATCTGATATTGTCGGAAAGAAGCGGGGCCGTGCCTATCCTTCCGTAATCGAATACGAAGGTAATAGCCGTTTCGTTAAAGTCCTTAAGCTGGGCCTTGCCCGAATTCGTCACGGTCATATAGAGCGACTTTTCAACCGTGTAGACCTTGAGATAGGTATTACCGCTCTCATCATCCGTCACGGTAGTGAAGGGATTTCCCGAAGGCATAGCAGCCGTTACGCTCGTGCTGTTATAGCCGAAGCCGTTCTTGCCGGTGTTAGTGTTAAACTCAATATTAACGACCTCGTCCTCGAAGTCCTTGCTCATCGCAGTTGAGAGCCACTTCGCGTAAACGGTAACTATTCCCTCGGTTCCTACGGGAACGTAGTCCATACGCTCGCCCGTAAAGTCAGCGCTCGTATACCAGCCGCCGAAGATGTAGCCGTCCTTGGTTACGCCTGTGGGAAGAAGAGTTCCGTTCTCCGTGTCGTACTCTGCGGGGGCACCCTCGGGGAGAGTGCCGCCGTTAGTTTCGTAAACGATGCTGTTGTCGGGAAGAGGAGCCGCAGGCTTTACGTAGAACATCATACCCTCGGCAATAGTCATATTGTCAAAGCCGAGAGAAGACGTCGTGCCCGCTATGCTCTTCTGGGGATTTTCCATCCAAGCGTAGAGAAGATAATTTGTCGCAACCTTCTGCCAAGCCAGAACGCTTTCGGGAGTGCCGTTCTTTCCACTCGGAACGGTGAGGGCCGCGCTGTCAAGCACGTCGCCTTCCTCAGAATAAGCGTAAACCTTTGCTTCCGCGAAATCTACAAGCAGGCGCAGGGTTATACGTCCGCCGTTCACGTTTGCGATCTCAGTGCTGCTGCCGATAAGCTTGAACGAGCCGCCCGACATAGTGGCAAGCTTGAGCTGACCGTAAGCGTTTCCTGAGGTTGCGATGTTGATCTGAAGTTTAGAGGTGATATCGCCGGGAAGAAGATCAAACTTGATGGAGAGCTTCGTTTCGGTCATATGAGTCAGGTTGTAGCTGCTGTTCGTAACCATAACTATCGCGTCACCCGTGGTGGCGAACACTCTCAGATACTTGTTTCCGTTCGCGTCAAGCTCGGTCTTTGCCGTGGTTCCCTCCTTTTGGAGGTTAAGGTTTACCTTATTATAGCTCGTATTTGCGGAAGCCTCGAAGTCCTTGCTCTCGAAGTCCTCGTCTACGAAGACGTAGAGCCATTTAGCGTAGAGTCTGAGCATTCCGTCGGTGCCTGCCGCGATTTTCTCAACACGGGTACCCTCTTCGAAGGTCGAAGTGGTGTACCAGCCGCCAAAAGCAGAACCTGACTTTTCGGGTGTGGGAAGAGCCGTATCAACCGCGGGATCGTACTCGGTGGGAGCGTCCGTGGGAAGAATACCGCCGTTTGCTTCGTATTTTATAGAATTAGACTTAGGAAGCTCGGAGGAGAAGTTGATATAGGGGTTACCGTCGATAACCTTGAAGTTGTCGAATCTCGCGCCGAATACCTTTCCTTCTTCTGCCGTGAAGCCTGCGGGCTTCTGAAGCTGATTATATACGTAATAGCCCGTTGCGTAGTCCATCCACTCGACCCAAGTCGTGGGCTGATACTGACCTGCGGCGGAGGTGGGAACAGCGCCGAGAGGTGCGACGTCAAGCACCTCTGCGTCCTCGCCGTAAGCCGTTACGGTAAGAGCCGCGAAATCAATAGTGATGCGGAAGGTGACCATCTCGGAGCCGATAGTTACAAACGGAGCGGCTGAGCCTTTGAGGGTCGCGTTGCCCGTGTCACCGTCGATGGAAAGGAACTGATAGTTTCCGAACTTACTGCCCGAGGTCTGAAGTCTTACGTAGTTCGACGCGAGATAATTGTCACCGTCACGTCCGTAAGAGAACTCGAAGGTAACTGCGGTTTCCTTAAACTCGGGGAACTGATACTGTCCACTATTATTAGCAACGAGGTATACGGTGTGGCTCGGGCTGAATACCTTGAGGTAGGTATTGCCGCTCTCGTCCTTCACGGTCTCATATCCCGTTCCGGGCTTCGGCTCGGTAGCTCCGCCTGTGTTGTAAATGATTCCGTCCCTGTTCGTATTAAGGCTTTCGGGGTGAACGAAGTCCTTATCGTTCCAATCCTCGTCCATTACGATATAGAGCCACTTCGCGTATACCTTAACGGGATTCTGACCGCCGAAGGGGATAGCGTCCATACGCTCACCCGTGAAATCAGCGCTCGTATACCAGCCGCCGAAGATATATCCGCTCTTGGTCACGTTCGTGGGAAGAACCGTTCCGAGTGCTACGTCGTACTCGGTGGGAGCGTCCTCGGGAAGAGTGCCGCCGTTAGTTTCATAGATTATTGAATTGGGCTTGGGAGGCTGCTCGTTGCCCTTGAGAGCGAACGCGTTTCCTTCCTCTATTTTAATGCTGTAGTAACGGATAGCCTGATCAGCCTTGTCAGCCGAGCCGCCCGTTCTTCTCGTATAGAAGAGGTAGCTTCTGAAGCACTGCTTCCATTCAAGATAATTCGTAGCTCCGCTTGCCGCGGGAATATTGGGAAGCGGCTGAGTTGCTATAACAGCACCCCACTCGTCGTAAGCCTTGATATTACCCTCCGCGAAGTCGATAACTATTCTTACCGTCGTGGGCTCGTCACCGATAGTTGCAACGGTAGTAGAACCGATCCTGAAAGAGCCGTTAGAAATATTACCGAAAGTGATATTGCTGTCGCCCTTGCCCGTCTCGCCTGCTACGGTGTGCTTACCAATGAGTCTGAACTCAAAGTCGGGAAGATCTGCCGAGCCGTGCTTAGAGAAGGTAAGCGTATAGCTGACAGAGGTGTCATTCATCGTAGAGACGTTGGTCGTATCGTTCATGGCGTTGATAAGGGGATCGCTGACGCCGGGTGTCCAGACGAGATATTTCTTGCCGTCGGCGCCCGTTTCGGTTTTGAAGCTTGAGCCGACCTTGCCGCCTCCGTTAAGGTTCACTCCGCCGTATGACTTATTAGACTCGGCGTGGTCAATATCGTAATTTCCGAAGTTTACGTCAACAAATACGGCATTCCACTTTGCCCATACCTCATAAAGTCCCTCGGTGCCTGCGGGAGCGTAAGTGGTTTCGGTGCCCTCGTCAAAGGTGGGAGTGGTGTACCAGCCGCCAAAGACGCTGCCTGCGAGGATCATATCCTTCGCTGCGGGGAGAAGAGTCATAGTGCCGTCGGAATTGAAGTCCTTGGGTGCACCTGCGGGAAGCTTACCGCCGTTAAGGTTGTACTTGATTCCCTCGGTCTGGGGCTTCGCAAGAGCTGTGAACTCATCGCCCTCCTGAACTCTGATACCGTAGATACGCATAGCCGCGTCGGTAACGTTAGCAGGCGATCCTCCGTAGAAGTACCAGAGGTACTCGGTAAGACACTTAAGGAATTCCTCGGTGTTTTCCGCCTTAGTCGTTGCGGGAGGCGAGAAGGGATCCGCGGTGATTATGTTATAATCGTCGTCGTAATATCTCATCTCACCGTTCTTGAAGTCGATAACGATACGGATGGTCGTCACTTCCTCGGAAAGAGTCGCTATAGTCGAGCCCTTATGAGATCTTACAACACCGTCGTTGTCGGTGGTAAAGAGATAAGTAGAAGTTGAGGATATCGTGCCGCCGTCAACGTCCTTCTTCGCTATAAGACGGACGTGTGTCTGCATAGGAGTATTGCCGGGATTGGTGGCAAGCTGATACGTGAAGGACACGCACTTGTCATCCGAACCAAGCATTGAGAAGTTCTTCACGGAAGATGTCTGAGTGATGAGCGGGTCCTTAGTACCCTCGATCCACTCGACGTAATTTCTGCCCTTCTCGTCAGTCTTCGTGATGAAGGAGGAGCCGGTCTTCGTGCTTCCGCTATAATTAACGCCGCCTGCGCTTACGTTAGCTTCGATCGCCTTGAACGAGCTTTCGGAATAATCCTCGTTCAAGAAGTTGGATATCCACTTTGCGTAAACTCTGTAAGTACCCGTCGTGCCCGCGGGAATAGCGGTTACGGCAGTTTCGGGCTCGTAAGTGGGAGAGGTGTACCAACCGACGAAGACGTCAGCGCCTCTCGTTACCTCGGTGGGAAGCGGGAAGTCAAACTCGTTCTTGTAAACGTAAAGGGTATCCTTGGGAAGAACACCGCCGCCGGTGGTATACTGGATCTTACCGCCGTTTGCACCGATAACGTCAGAGCCGGGTCTTACCTCAACGTCACCTGCGGGAGCAGTGAAGGTAAGAAGCGCGCCCTCGGTGTCGGCAAGAGAGTATGCAACAGAAACGCCGTCAACGATGATCTGCCACGTTCCTGCCTCAAGACCTGCGATATAATATTCATAAAGTCCTGTGCCTTCGGTAGTGAAGGAGAATTCTTTATACTGCTTCTCTGCGGGCTTTTCGTCGGAGTTAAGGAAAGCTATAACGCTATTCTTGAACTGCGCACCGTATACGGTGGATTCGTCGTTCGCGAACTTCTGAATTTCAAAGGGAGTTTCGTTCTCGGTGTCGGTAACCGCCAAAACGTTAAGGAATTTGGAGTACTTATCGCCCTCGGTGCGAAGCTCGATTCTACCCCAGATATTCTTGTAGTTGTCGTCGGTCGCAAATCCGTCTACCGCGTTCTTTCCTTCTACCCACGAGCCCTTATCGTTCTCGTCCTTGAAGCTCTGAGTCTTTACGTCCCAAGAGCCCCTGTCGGTAGGATCTTTGAAGTAGCCGTTGATCCACCACGCTTTGCCCTCGCCGCCGACCTTCATTATGGCGTCGGCACCGAAGAGGGACTGAAGATACATCTTTCCCTCGCCGTTTATAACGGTCGCGGTGAGATTATCCTGATCTATTTCGGGCTCTTTCAGGGTGTGGAGGAGCCAATGCTTTGTGAAGCTTGCATCGTCCGAGGTGATCTGATCAAAGGTAAAGAAGAGCGCGGGGAAGTCCTCGTCCCCCGTGAAGAGGGTGAACATTTTTCTGCTGATGTAATCGACCGTTCCTACCTCGTAGGCGCTCGTCATATCACCTGCAAGATATGCGTACTTAGCACGACCGTCAGAATCGTAGCCGTAAGCGGCACCTATGGTGTCGACCATTTGTGCCGAATCAAGCCAAGCCTCAACCGACGACGTTCCTACGTTTGCTCTTCTCTGGCTTCCCGAGTAGTAATAACGCGCAGTATTGGAAAGCGTTACGCCGTCAGCCTGATACTTAGGCTCAGCGTCTGCTCCTGCGGGGTTGAAAACGAGAAGACCGTTACTCGAAATAGTAGCCTGCTGATAGTAATAGTGAGCCGCAGAGCCGTACTTCTGGTACGCTCCCGAGGTACCCGCAAGAAGACCCTTATAATAGATCTGGAAGGTACCGTGGTCATAGCCCTCGTGGTTTGCCATCGTCTTGTTCATAAGACGCATAAGCACCGCTATGGAATCGGGATTGCCCCACTCCTCACGAATGGTCATCTGACCTGCGGGATCCGCGAAATACTGAATTGTATCTATTCCGTCTCTTGAGCTCTCGCCGTTATAATCCACGGCGGAGGTAAGCGCAAGCTGGAAGGATGGGGTCATCGTGAAGATCGTGTCGTAATTAAACTTTGAGTGGTTAGCCGTGATAAGCTTTGCCTGAGCATAGATAACGGGGTCGTTATAGAGCGCCGCTATCATAAAGTACTCGGCACAGGCAACCTGCGTGCCACCCGTGTTTCTTGAGCCGTCACCCGTCTGGAAGTAATACTGCTGATGTGCGTTGGCAGTTTCTCTCGGGGTGATATGGCTGATGAAGAAGTACATAGTTTTGACCGCATCCTCGGTAAGGAAGTTCTCGCCGGTAGAGGTCTTGATGAGGTAGTTTGCCCACGCCTGAACGTGGATCTTTATAGGAGCGTAGCACGCCGTACCCTGGGATACCCAACCGTTCTTGAACTGCTCGTTTGCAACGGGGAGATATTCGTTGAAGTATCTGCCCGCAACGTATCTGTACCAATCGGGAACCTCGTCGCTGAATACGGTTGCGACGGTCATCCAGTCACGCGCAAGCTGAGGACCCGTTCCGTGACCGTTGACACCCTGCATTCCCGAAGGAGGATATCTCATTCCCGATTCCATCTGAGGACCGAGGATCTGAGCTGTACCCCAGATCATTTGCCACTTATCCTCCTCGGTAAGCACGTCGTAGCACCAGTCGTAAACTGCCGCAAGCGTTACCATTACGTGAGAGGGACCGTGGTAAACGTCCATATGAAGGTCCGTGGTGTAGTGAAGCGAGAGCATCGCGTTCTTTATAGCAACAATGGCCTCGTACGCATACTTCACGTCGCCCGTAAGCATATAAGCCATCGCCTTGGCGTCAATGATACCGAGGGTCTTGCCGTCGTATCTGTAAGGCTCGCCCGTGGGATCAAGCCAGCTGTTGCCGCCGGTATTCTTGTACTGATTCTGGAATTCGCCGTAATGGATGGACTCCATATCGGTGTTGGCAAGCTCCCAGAAAGTATTTGCCATAACGAAATAATCGGAGTCTGGATTTTTGCCCTCTTCAAGGATAGCAAGGATCTTTGGAATATTTTGCTCGGTGAGAAGATATCTCGGGTGCTCGCCCTTTGCGGGGTAGACCCAAGGCTCACCGTTCTTGGTAGCGGTGAAGTAGCCGTTGCCGTCCTCGTCTATCATAGGCTTATAGAACTGACCCGGAGTGTAAAGATCCGTGTTGAACTGGTCGTCTGTGAACGCGTCGTTCATTTCAATAAGAGAGTTTAAGTATTCCTCTCTTTTCGCCTCTTCCTCGGCGCGCTTCTCTTCCTCGTATTCCTCGACCGACTTCGCGCCTATTACCCAAAGATCGGAGGGAACGGAAAGAGTGCCGTCCTCGGCAACAAGAGAGAGGAATTCCTCTGCTCCGAGAGAGAACGCGATATCGCTGTTCGCCGTGTAAGCAAGCTTACCGTCTCTGTAAGCGTAGCCCCAAACGAAGAACTCGTCGACGGAACCGTACGCATTGATCGCCTCAAGGAGCATTTTTGAGAAATCTCGGTCCGTGTCACCTATGAGTATCTCAAGCTCGGTTTCCTTGGTGACGTCCGACTTCGCGCGGATTATAACGCCTGAAGCCTTACGCACCTTGTTTGAGAGCTCGCTTGCGACAGTCTGGTCGTTCTGTCTTGCGTCAGACGCGAAAATGAGCGCGTAATCGCTGCCATCTGCGCCGATGATCTCGACCGTTTCCGCCTCGTCCAAAGAAATGAGCTTTGCCGTGTCTTTCGTCTCGGCTTCAACCGCGGTATTGCCTGAAAAGACAATTCCGAAGAAGAGCGCAAGACAAAGAGCAAGCGTCATAAGGGCAGAAAGCAGAATAACTTTTTTCTGTTTTACCATCTTTGTTCTCCTTTCAAAAGAAACAATTTTAATTTGCAGAGTAATAAAAAATACTGAGCATAAATATTATACCATAATTTAAATAAAGTGTCAATTTTTTTAAATTCAAATAATAAAAAAACGGCGTTCTGCCCAAATAAAAAATAAAAATCTATGCAAAATGACCAAAAAGGTTCGGATTTTTTGCGTTTTATCGCCGTTTTTGTTTTAAATTTGTTAACATTTTCCGTCAAAAAAAAGCGCCGCCACGAAAAAAGTGCCCGTCCACTCCTTTGAATAAAAAACCGCAAAAATTTAACACGGGTACGGGGATTTGTTCTTTTTTTAATGCAATATCGCCTCGGCTTCACTCGGCACATACACCTCGGGGAAGGCTTAAACAGCAACTCCGCAGGGCGGAGATGAGCCCCGCCCTGCGGCATTCTTGATTTTTCCAATTCCGCATTTATCCTACATCTGCCAACCGACGAGGCGCGCGCTCTCCTTTGAGAGGCGCCTGAACTCCGACGGAGCCTGACCCGTTTCCGAGCGAAAGGCGCGGGAAAAGTGGTAAACGCCGGAAAAACCGCACGCCTCCGCTACGCGGGCTATGGGAAGATTTCCCTCGGACAAGAGCTGCTTCGCGTGGGAAATACGCGCTGCCATAAGCGCTTTTTTCGGAGAAATTCCGAGCTCGTCGGCAAAGACGCGGCGAAGGTAGCTCTCGCTTACGTGCACGGTGGCGGCAAGCTCCGACACGGAGAAATCCGCGCGGGTGAAGCCGTCAAGCAGGGCGCGCTTTGCCGAGCGCAGGATCTCGCTTCCCTCCTCGCGAAAACGGCAGATATATTCAAGCATCTCGTACGTAAGAGCCATCACGAGGTGATGCGAGCCGCCCGTGGAGAGCGCCGCCTTTATCTCGGCAAATCTTCTCTTAACGGGGGCGGTGTCAAGCTCTACTTTTATGAATTTTTCCGTGAAAAAGTGGGCGGTAAAGAAGTTGATGACTCCGAAAGCGCCCGCACGGGTGCAGCGGAAATCATAGCACGCGCCCATCGGATGAATTATGACCGAGCCTTCGTCGGAAATTATAACGTCGTCGCCGTGCCTATACTCTATCCTGCCGCCGAAGGAGAAGGATATGGCGTAAGAATTACGGCGCTCGACGTGGCGGCGCAAGCCCGTCCGATGCTCGGGGGTCACAGCGCTGTAAACTCGGGTCAGAGTGAGATTTTCAAGACTTTTCATTTTGATATATACTTCCCTTTTCTTGCGATTTCAATTAAATTTTAACCTTTCT
Source organism: Clostridia bacterium (assembly GCA_017503105.1). Taxonomy (GTDB): domain Bacteria; phylum Bacillota; class Clostridia; order Oscillospirales; family CAG-272; genus UBA1740. The sequence goes on along the minus strand of JAFVTS010000010.1, from coordinate 114,396 downwards.
TGTTAAAAAAATCAAGGGTTTTTGCAATATTTAGTAGCGAAAATGTTAAAATAATGTTTTTTTGGTGCGATTTTGATATTGTATAAGCCTTGCCGCTTTGCTATAATGTAAAATAGTTATGAAAAACGACTTTGGAAAGGAAAAAGGAAATGGATTTTAATTTTTCGGGCAAGGTCATCCTTGCCACAGGCGCGGCAAGCGGTATGGGATTTCTCGTTTGCAAGAGGTTTTGCGAGTGCGGCGGTTCGGCGGTGCTTGCGGATATAAACGGGGAGGCGCTTGAAAAAGCGGTAGAGAGCATCACCGAAAGCGGCGGAAAAGCCGTTGGCGTTAAGTGTGACGTGCGCGTTTACGAAGATGTCACCCGTGCGTGCGAAACGGCGAGAGACACCTTTGGCACACTCGACGTCTTGGTCAACACCGCGGGCGGCGCAGAAACAAGAATTCTCGGTGCAAAGGGCGATTTCCCGGACGTGCCGATCGAGGTGTACGATTGGGGTATTGACGTAAATCTCAAGGGGCAGCTCTACTTCTGCCACGCAGCAATGAAGATAATGAGAGAGCAAAAAGAGGGCGTCATAATCAACCTCGGCTCCATCACGGGGCTTGAAGGTTCTCCCTCTGCCGTTGCGTACAGCGCGTCTAAGAGCGCGGCGATGAACGGTCTTACCACCTCCGTGGCACAAGTCGGCGCAAAATTTGGTGATATAAGATGCGTATGCGTAGCTCCCGGTCCCGTTCTTACGAGAGCGGCTATGGCAAATATGAAAACCGCACTCGGATACGCCGCAGAGCCCGAGGAGATCGTCGAAATGTTTCTTTACCTTGCCTCACCGTTCGCTCGTTCAATAACGGGAACTACTATTCTAATGGACGGAGGTCGACATATAATGTTCGACAAATTTCACGGAGAGAACGGAAAATACGGACAATAAGTAAACTTTAATTTACAATTGCACCAATTACTGCGCACCCATGTCAAATTTACGAAGGAGAATTGCAAAAATGACAGAACAGAAAAAAGTGCTTGTGCTCGGCTCGACGGGCGCTATGGGACAGTATCTTGTTCCCGAGCTTGCGAATATGGGATATCTTGTTGACGCGGTATCACTTGATGAAGAAAAGCCCTTTAATGAAAGCGTGCGGTGCATAAGAGCAAACGCAAAGGAGAAGGCTTTCCTCGAGCCGCTTCTTTTGGAAAACAAATACGACGCGGTAGTTGATTTTATGATTTACGGGAATTACGATTTTCCCGATTACTACGAGCTGTTTTTAAAAAACACGGGGCATTACGTGTACCTCTCCACCTACCGCGTTTACGCTAACGAGGAAGTGCCCGTCAAGGAAACGTCTCCGCGCCTTCTTGATGTGTCCTCCGACAAGGAGCTCGTAGAGTCAAACGACTACTGCATACACAAGGCAAAGGGCGAAGACCTGCTTCGCGCATCAGCTTACAAAAACTACACTATTATAAGACCCGCCGTTACTTATTCGAAAATGCGCTATCAGCTCGTCACGCTTGAAGCTCCGAGCACCGTTGGCAGAGCTCTTGCGGGCAAAAAGGTTCTTCTGCCCGAGGCGGCTAAAAACTGTCAGGCTACGATGTCGTGGGCGGGTGACGTTGCCAAAATGATAGCGAGGCTCTTATTTAAAAAGGAAGCGATGTGTGAAACGTACAGCGTTACGACAGCAGAGCATCACACCTGGGGCGAGATAGCCGACTACTATAAGGAGCTCGTCGGTATGGAGGTCGTTTGGGGCTCGACCGAGGACTACGTTAACGCGGCACCCGGCAGCAATTACATCGGCAAGCTTCGGCAGCTCAAATACGACAGGCTCTTCGACAGAGTTATGGACAATTCAAAGATCCTCGCCGTGACGGGAATGAAGCAAGAGGAGCTGATGCCCCTTTACGACGGACTCAAATACGAGATCTCGCGCATACCCGAGGGCTTCGTTTTCAATGACACCCCCGAAATGGATGAGATTCTGAAAAAGTACGAATAAACAATTGTGTACAAAGGAGTGATCGAATATGGAAAAGAAATTTGACGGAAAGGTTGCGCTCGTGACGGGCGCGGCTGTGGGTATAGGAAGGGCAACAGCACTTCTGTTTGCGGAAGGCAGCGCAAAAACCGTTATAATCGATTTGAATTACGAAAAGCTTAATAAGGTAAAGGAAGAGATAGAAAGCTTGGGCGGCGAGGTGCTTGCATACGAGTGCGACGTCAGCGACGAAGAGAAGGTGTACGAGGTCGTGAAGGATGCCGAGGAGCGCTTTGGCAAAATCGACATTCTCGTTAACAACGCGGCTCTTTGGAAGACCTTTAGCAAATTTAACGAAACCTCAACCGACGTCTGGCGCAAATTTTTGGATGTCAACGTTATGGGAACGGTTTATTTCACCAAGGCGGTTATAGACGGAATGATAAACCGAGGCTTCGGAAGAATAATCAACGTGGCGTCCGTTGCGGGCGTGTACGGCAATGGAAATATGAGCTTTTATTCAGCGAGCAAGGGTGCCGTTATCTCATTTACAAAGGCTCTTGCAAAGGAAGTTATAACAAACGGCGTAACCGTAAACTCCGTTTCACCGGGAAGCGTCAGCTCATCGGCTATTGATGACATCGACCACACCGCGCCAAGCGATCTTGCCCATATCGGAAGAACGGGCTCGGACAGAGAAAACGCAGAGCTCATCCTCTTTCTTGCGAGTGACGGAGCGTCGTACATCTCGGGTGAAAACGTCATAATCGACGGTTGCAGAAAAAAGCTTTGATACGGAAAACGCGCGTTTTATGTAAATTTTAATTTACATTTATCGTTTAAAGTCGTCACCCGTGTTAAATTATCAAGATAAACTTATACCTGCGAAAGGAAATTAAAAATGAAAAAACCGAGCTTTTTGAATCAGGCGCATCCCCTTATTTGCTCTATGGTGCTCGAGGACACGCCGGATAAGATAATACCTCAGATACTCAATTCAAGATACGAGGGTGCGACCGCAATAGGAATACAGCTCGACTGCTTAAAAAAGGAATACCGCACGAGGGAGCACCTCTCACGCATATTTTCCGCCGCGGGAGAGCTTCCTATATATATAACGAGCTACCGCGGACGCGAGAGCAGCGACCTTACGGATGATGAACTCGCCGAGCTCCTTATTCTCGGTATTGAATCGGGCGCGACCCTCGCCGACATTATGGCAGATATGTTCTCCCCTGCAAAGTACGAGTTCACCTATGACGAAGAGGCGATAGAAAAGCAAAAGGCTCTTGCGAAGAAGATACACGATCTCGGCGGCGAGGTGCTCTTCTCCTCTCACGTGCACGCCTTTTTACCCGAGGAGAAGATAGTTGAGATAGCCAAAGGACAAGAGGAACGAGGAGCCGACGTCGTCAAAATAGTTACCTTCGCAACGACAGAGGAGGAGCTTATAGAAGATATCGGAATCTGCTCAAGACTTAAAAACCACATCTCAAAGGACTACCTGTTCCTTGCAAACGGCGCATACTGCCGCCTGCTCAGGCAGATAACGGGACGGCTCGGCTCTTGTATGTACCTCTGCACGCGCGATTATGCGCTCGTCGGATCAAACGAACAGCCGATACTCCGCGCACAAAAGGCGATAGTTGACGGAATGGGATATTAAGCTTATTATTCTTCCCCGACGCATTCGTCAAGGGGTGCTTTGCACGGACAAAAATCAAGCGCGAAAAAAGGCGCAAATGCTTAAAAAATCACATAAAATCCAATAAAATAAATAAGGAAAAAACTATGAAAGCAATACTCACAGGAAAAAACAGAGAGCTCTCTTGGAGCGAGGTCCCGAACCCCGTGCTCGGTCACGACGACGTGCTTGTAAAAATCGAAGCGGCGGCACTCAACCGCGCCGACCTTATGCAAAGGGCGGGAGATTATCCGCCCCCGCCCGGCTGCCCCGAGTGGATGGGTCTTGAGATTGCGGGCGAGATCGTCGAAATTGCCGACGGCGCGCGTGAAAAGTCGGATTGGAAAATAGGCGACAAGGTCTGCGCCCTGCTTGGCGGCGGCGGATACGCCGAATATGCAAACGTAAAATACGATATGCTAATGCCCGTGCCCCGTGGCTGTACCGCCGTCGAGGCGGCGGCTATACCGGAAGCCTTCGCGACGGCGTATCTCAACCTCTTTATCGAAGGTAAGATAAAGGAAGGCAACACTCTTCTTATGCACGCGGGCGCGAGCGGCCTTGCGAGCGTTATAATCCCTATGGCAAAGGCGTTCGGCATACGCGTTATCACCTCCGTAAGGAGTCCCGAGTTCAAGGACGCGATAAAGCACCTTGGTGCTGACGTTATTATCGACACCTCGTCGGAGCGCGTGGCGGACGTATTAAAAGCGGAGCTTGATGCGGGTCACGGCGTTGACGTTGCGATAGACTGCCTCGGCGGTGAGATGATGGGCGAATGTATTCCCTTCCTCACCCACGGAGCGAGATGGATAATGATAGCCGCTCTCGCGGGCACAAAGACTGAGATAGACCTGAAAAACATTTACGTAAGAAACGTCCGCATCATCGGAAGCACCCTTCGCTCGCGCGCCCCTGAGGTAAAGGCCGAAATACTCGCAAGCCTTGTGCGCGACGTCTTTCCGAAGATAGAGGCAGGTCTTGTAAGACCTACCATTTATAAAGTCCTTCCCATCACCGAGGCGGAGGCGGCTCACGCCATTCTTGAACGCGGAGAGAACGTCGGAAAGGTAGTTCTCACCGTCGGGTGAGAGCCGAGCGCCCCTCGCGCCTGACGCAAAATGCATCGCTTTTAGCACAAATCCTGCAAAAGCGGTGCGTTTTTCTTTTGTTTTTGCCCTTGTTTTGCATTATCTTCCTCGCTTTCCTTCATTTAATAATTGTATTTTTAAAAAACAATGTCAAAATATATTGACATTTTCACGGTGTTTATGGTATAATCTTGGTACACATTGTATACAATTATACAATCTTGATTATTTTAAGGAGAAGAAAAATGATTTTAAAGAACCCTTACAGCAACCTTATCGAGCAGTCACAGTACAAGTACTCGCTCCAGGACGTAGACGAACCTAACCTCTACCGCGAGATATATCCATACGATGAGATACCTAAGGTAGCGTTCAACCACCGTCACGTTCCCCTCGCTATGCCGAACGAGATATGGATAACGGACACGACCTTCCGCGACGGACAGCAGTCGCGCGCACCGTACACCTCGAAGCAGATCGTGGATATGTACAAAATGATGCACCGCCTCGGCGGCGAGCGCGGTCTTATAAGGCAGAGCGAGTTCTTCGTTTATACGAAGAAGGATCTTGAGGCGGTTGAGAAATGTATGGCGCTCGGCTATGAGTTCCCCGAAATAACGACCTGGATAAGAGCGAAGAAGGAGGACTTTGAGCTCGTCCACAACCTCGGCATAAAGGAGACGGGAATCCTCGTTTCCTGCTCGGATTACCACATTTTCAAGAAGCTCGGGCTTTCAAGAAGCGAAGCGCTTGAGCATTACCTCGGCGTCGTAAAGCGCGCTATTGACGCGGGCATCCGTCCGAGATGCCACCTTGAGGACATCACACGCGCCGATTTCTACGGCTTCGTCGTTCCCTTCGTCAACGCACTCGGCGAGGTGGCGAAGGAGGCAAACATTCCTCTTAAGATACGTATGTGCGACACGCTCGGCTACGGCGTTTCCTACCCCGGTGTTGCTCTGCCGAGAAGCGTGCCCGGTATAGTTTACGGTCTCAGACACTACGCGGATATTCCGTCGGAGATGCTTGAGTGGCACGGTCACAACGACTTCTACCACGGCGTTACCAACGCGGTTTCCGCTTGGCTCTACGGTGCGAGCGCAGTCAACTGCTCGCTATTCGGCGTCGGTGAGAGAACGGGCAACATTCCGATCGAGGCAATGGTCATTGAGTACGCGGCTCTTCGCGGCACGTTTGACGGAATGAACCCCGAGGTCATCACGGAGCTTGCGGAGTATTACACGACCGAGCTCAACTACGACATCCCCCCGATGACGCCCTTCGTCGGCGCAAACTTCAACGTCACCCGTGCAGGCATACACGCGGACGGTCTTATGAAAGACACCGAGATATACAACATCTTCGACACGGAGAAGATACTCGGAAGAAAGGCGGAGGTTGCCGTTTCAAACACCTCGGGCCTTGCGGGTGTCGCTTATTGGATGAACAAGCATTATTCCTCCGCCTCAGGAGAGGACTACACTAAGCACGACGACATAGTTATAAAGGTCAAAGAAATGGTAGACCGCGAGTATTCGGACGGAAGAACGACGCTTATGGGTGACGACGAGCTTATCGCCTTTACCGAAAGCGCGGACGCGGGAATGATAGCCTTCAGAAAAAGACAGCTTTAATACTCAACGAAGAAAAGAGGAACGGCAGCGATGATAATAGACGGAAAAGCACGCTCTCTTGAAGAGCACGTTTACGAAAGGCTCGAGGAAGATATTCTCACAGGCGTATACAAAAGAGGCGACCCTTTGACGGAGCTTGCCATCTCGGAGCGCTTCAACATCAGCCGCACCCCCGTCAGGGGCGCGATACACAGGCTTGCCGAGGAAGGGCTCGTAAAGCTCTCACCTAATAAGGGCGCCGTAGTAACGGGCATCGGCAAGGACGATATTATAGACATTTACAAGATAAGAATGCGCCTTGACGGTCTTGCGGCGGCTCAGGCGGCGGAGAAGATGAGCGAAGAGGATATAAAAAAGCTCCGCGAGTCGGTGGAGCTCTCCGAGTTCTACATCGGAAAGAACGACACCGAGCACCAAAAGGAGCTTGACACGACCTTCCACACGCTTATCTATACGGCAACGGGCTCCCGTATGCTCTCGGGCATACTCTCCGAGCTTCACAAAAAGGCTAAGCTCTACCGCAAAATATCCCTCAGCACGCAAGGACGCGCCGAGAGGTCCATAGCAGAGCACAGAGAGATACTTGAGGCAATAGAAGCAAGGGATGCGAGGGCGGCGGAAAGACTCACGCAAAACCACGTGCAAAAAGCGCTTGCAGGCATACTCAAGGGGCTTGATCACGAAGAGAAAAAACAAGCGAAAAAAGCAAACAAGTAAGAGGAAATTTAACATGGGTTACACTTTAGCGCAAAAAATAATCAAAAATCACCTCGTCGTCGGCAATATGACCGCAGGCGAGGAGATAGGTCTTAGAATAGATCAGACTCTGACGCAGGACGCGACGGGCACTATGGCTTATCTTCAGTTTGAAGCAATGGGCACCAAAAGAGTAAAGACCGAGCTCTCCGTCGCTTACATCGACCACAACACCCTCCAAGCGGGCTTTGAAAACGCCGACGACCACAGATATATCCAAACCGTCACCAAGAAGCACGGCATCAGATTTTCCCGTCCGGGAAACGGCATCTGCCACCAGGTGCATCTTGAAAGATTCGCCGTCCCCGACAAGACCTTGATAGGCTCGGACAGCCACACCCCCACCGCGGGAGGTATGGGTATGCTCGCGATGGGCGCGGGCGGTCTTGACGTCGCGGTAGCTATGGGCGGCGGCACCTACTACATCACTATGCCGAAGATCATCAGGATAAACCTTACGGGCGCTCTTACCGATTTCGTCAGCGCAAAGGACGTGATACTTGAGGTCTTGCGCATTCTCGGCGTCAAGGGTGGCGTCGGAGCGGTTATAGAATACTCGGGCGAGGGTGTCAAGACACTTTCCGTACCGCAAAGAGCAACTATCACGAATATGGGTGCCGAGCTTGGCGCGACTACGTCAATATTCCCCTCGGACGAGGCTACCCGTGCGTTCTTAAAGGCTCAGGGAAGAGAGTGCGATTACACTCCTCTCTCACCCGACGAGGACGCAACGTACGACGCCGAATACACGATAGACCTCTCGGCTCTTCGTCCGCTTGCGGCTTGCCCGCACAGCCCCGACAACATAAAGAGCGTATCGGAGCTTTCGGGTAAAAAGATAGACCAGATATGCATAGGCTCTTGCACGAACTCGTCAATGCTTGATATGCTGACGGTCGCGGCAATGCTTAAGGGCAAGACCGTCCACCCCGACGTCAGCCTCTCCATCTCCCCCGGCTCAAAGCAGGTTTACACTATGCTCGCAAAATGCGGTGCGCTTGCAGACCTTATCGCGGCGGGCGCGAGAATACTTGAATGCGCTTGCGGTCCTTGTATCGGAATGGGCTTCTCGCCGAAGTCGGCGGGCGTCAGCCTGAGAACCTTCAACAGAAACTTCCTCGCCCGCTCCGGCACCAAGGACGCACAGGTCTACCTCGTTTCTCCCGAAACGGCTGCCGCGTCGGCGATAGCGGGTGTGTTCACGGACCCGAAGACCCTCGGAGTGGCACCCCGTGTAGAGATTCCGAGCGTATTTGACATAAACGACAACCTTATTGAGATGCCCGCCACGGAGGACGAGGCGGACAGCGTTACGGTCGAGCGCGGTCCCAACATCAAGCCCATCCCCGTCGGCAAGGCTCCCGCGCGCGACCTTGAGTGCAAGCTTATATTAAAGGTAGGCGACAACATCACCACCGACCACATAATGCCCGCAGGCTCGAAGATACTTCCCTTCCGTTCAAACGTGCCGAAGCTCTCGGAATTCTGCTTCACGGTTTGCGACGAGAAATTTCCCGAGAGGGCGAAGGCTGAGGGCGGCGGACTCATCCTCGGCGGTCACAACTACGGACAGGGCTCCTCGCGTGAGCACGCGGCACTCGTGCCCCTTTACCTCGGTATAAAAGCAGTAGTGGCAAAGAGCTTTGCGAGAATACACGTAGCAAATCTGATAAACTTCGGTATAGTTCCTATGACGCTTGAAAACGAGGACGATTACGAAAAGCTCGGCGAGGGCGACGATCTTCTGATAGAGGGATTTGCCGACGCGGTTCTCGGAAAGGATAAGGCTTATCTCACCGATAAGACGCGTGGTGTAAGCGTTCCGCTTTTGCTCTCGCTCACCGAAAGACAAAGAGCGATACTTTCCGCAGGCGGACTTCTTAACTATACGAAATCAGGCTCTTAAGCTTCTTCTGCGGAATAAATGATAAATTTAAAAGCACCATTGTTAAATACTTTTTCTCTTTTTTATTGTATTATTTTATTAGTAACAGTTTAAAGGAGAATTATATGAAACTCAATTTTTTATGTGACAAAGACCTTCTCTGTACGCTGAGTCGTCTTTCCGAGCTTATCGGATTTGATATCGGAGAGGGCGGAATTCCCGTTTCTTTCGTAAAAGGAGAAAGGCTCGGAGCTTCACTCACGGGCGGCAAGGCTACGATATATTATCAAAGAAAGCATCAGATATTCCGTGAGCTTTGCGTGCTTTTGGAAAACGCGAAAGCATCGGACTCCTTCGACGTTATCGAGGACGGCTTCTTTGAGCCGCCCGCGATAATGCTTGACGCCTCAAGAGGTGCTGTGGCAAATCTTTCGGGAATTTGCAGATTTCTCGACTTTGCCGCCGTAATGGGCTTTGGCGCGGTGATGCTCTACACCGAGGACACGGCAGAGCTTGAAGGATACCCTTACTTCGGCTATATGCGCGGAAGATACACGCGCGAGGAGCTTCTCAAAATAGACGATTACGCCTACGCCTACGGCATTGAGATGATCCCCTGCATCGAGTGCTACGGGCATATGGGCAAGTATCTGCTCTGGGAAGATGCCGCACCGATCAAGGACACGGCGGAGGTGCTCCTTGCAAGAGAGGAGAAGACCTTCGAATTTCTTGATAAGTGGATAAGCTCTATCTCATCCTGCTTCCGCTCGGGGAAGATACACATCGGTATGGACGAGGCTTGGGATATGGGGCGCGGCGCGTTCCTTGATAAGCACGGCTACGTGCCGCCGTTTGAGATATTCTGCGAATATATGGATAGACTCGTCGAAATAACGGATAAATACGGGCTTGAGCCCTTGATGTGGAGCGATATGTACTTCCGCATCAGCTCAAAAAACGGCAAGGAATATTACGACGAGGAAACGGTAGTACCGGATTGGGTGCGCGATAGGATACCCAAAAACGTCACGCTCGTTTATTGGCATTACGGAAGACTTTCCGGCATTGACGGGTATATGCTGAAGAAGCACAAGGAGCTCGGACGCAAAGTTGCATACGCAGGAGGTCTTTGGGGCTGGTCGGGTCACTTGCCCGAGCACGGACTTTCAATGAGGGGTGCCAAGGCGGCGCTCCGCGCTTGCAGAGAGCAGGACGTCAGGCTTGCTATGACGACCATCTGGTCAAACGACAACGCCGAGTGCGACCTTTTCGCCCAGCTCGTCGGACTTTCGTATTTTGCGGAACACGTTTACGACCCCGAGCCAAGCGAGGAAAAGATCAAAAAAAGATTTCTTGCCACCACGGGCGCGGATTTTGACGCCTTTCATAAGATGGGTGACTACCACAACGTCTTCGACGGCAGAGAGTATAAGAGCTTCCAGCATCGCTTCTTCGGAAAGCTGCTCTTCTGGCAGGACGTGCTTGAGGGAACTTACGACGCGCAGCTTTTGAAAAATCCTATGAGCTCCCACTACGCCGAGTGCCGCGATTATTTCTCTAAGATCAAGGAAGACGGCACTTGGGGAGAGCTTTATACGCACGTATATAACGTATTCGACTATCTCGCCTTGAAAACGTACGTTGCCGAAAATCTCGTCACGGCATACAAGGCGAACGACAGAGAGATGCTTGAGAGGATAACCTACAGCCTTTTGCCCGAGCTTATAGAAAAAACGAAGGCTGTGCACGCGTCGCACAAGGCGCGCTGGTTCTCATACAACAAAGCCGTCGGCTGGTCTAATCTCGACATACGCTATGCGGGCGTCAAGGAAAGATGCGAGACGGCAATAGATAGACTTTCCGCTTATCTTCGCGGAGAATGCGACTCCGTTGAGGAGCTTGAGGTCGAAAGACTTCCGAGAGCTATTTCCGCGTTTACGAAATACGGCGCGATAGCAAGCCCGATGGGCTCGGTTTAAGGGGGTAGTTTTATGAAACTTCGGTTCAACGTTGATAAAACCTTTGACGAGGGAATAAAAAGATTCTCGGAGCTCTACGGCTTTGAGATCTGCGAGGGCGGAATTTCCGTCACGGCGGAAAAGGGCGGAAAAAGAGGCGTTAGTTTAAATGCCAAAAACGCCGTTATATACTATAAGGAAAAGCCCGAGTTCTTCCGCGAGCTTTGCGTGCTTTTGGAAAACTGTGCGAAAAGCGACTGCTTTGACGTCACGGAGCCTGACGATTTTGACGCACCCGGCTTTATGCTCGACGCCTCGCGCGGAGCCGTTGCGACGGTCGATACGGTTAAGCGTATGCTCGACTACCTTGCCGCTATGGGCTACGGCTTTATGATGCTCTATACCGAGGACACGGTGGAGATAAAGAGCCGTCCTTACTTCGGATATATGAGGGGCAGATACACCCACGAGGAGCTTCGCGAAATAGACGATTACGCCTACGCATACGGCATCGAAATGATACCCTGTATTGAGTGCTACGGGCATATGGGCAAGTATCTTATGTGGGAGGCGGCAGCGCCTGTCAAGGACACCGCCGAGGTACTCCTCGCAAGAGAAGAAGAGACCTTCCGCCTGCTCGACGAATGGATAGGCTCCGTGTCCTCGTGCTTCCGCTCAAAAAAGATACACGTCGGTATGGACGAAGCGTGGGATATGGGACGAGGCGTCTTTCTTGACAGAAACGGCTACGTGCCGCCGTTTGACATCTTCAACGAATATATGGACCGCCTTATGGCGATCACGGATAAATACGGTCTTCGGCCGATGATGTGGAGCGATATGTACTTCCGCATCAGCAGCAAATCCGGTAGAGCGTACTACGACGAGGACGCCGTCGTGCCCGAGTCGGTAAAGGTGAAGATACCGAAGAACGTCAAGCTGATGTTCTGGCAGTACGGCAACGGCGGAAAGTGCGACGACTATATGCTGAAAAAGCATATGGACCTCGGTTGTGAGGTCGGCTTTACGGGCGGCGTTTGGACTTGGAACGGGCACTTCCCCGAATATCACCTCGCAAAAGAGGCGACGGACTTCTCGCTTGCGGCTTGCAAAAAGTACGGCGTCAGAACGGTTATGACTACGGTCTGGTCCGACGACAACGCGGAGTGCAACCTCTTCTCCGCTCTTCTGCCTCTCTCTCATTTTGCCGAGAGAGTGTACGGCACGGAAAGTGACGAGGGGCTGAAAGCGCGCTTCAAATTCGTCACGGGTGCGGAGTACGACGAGTTCTTTACCCTCTCGCTTTACCATTCGAAATTCGATCGCGAGGAATATCCCGATTACACCGAACGCTTCGTCGGTAAGGCGTTCTTCTGGCAGGATATAATGGAGGGCTTCTTTGACGACAAGCTCTTCAAGGACCCTATGAGCGCTCATTACCGCGAGTGTGCCGAGAAGATGCGCGGCTTTGCAAAGAGGGCCGACAAGTGGCGTGCGCTCTACGAATACGCGACACTCGTCTTTGAGTATCTTTCTACGAAGACCGAGATCGCCGAGCGGCTCGTGCCCTCTTACAAAGCGGGCGACAGAGCGGCGCTTGCCGAAATAAAGGACACGCTCTTGCCCTTGCTTCTTGAGAGGACGAAGGCAGTGCACCGAGCGCACAGAGCGTGGTGGATGTCGTACAACAAGCCCTTCTCCTTCGGTGTGCTTGACGTGCGCTACGGCGGTATGGCGGCAAGATGCGAATGCGCGATGGAGCAGATCGGCGAATATCTCTCGGGGGCTGTGGAAACTTTACCCGAGCTTGATGAGCCGAGACTTCCAAGGAGCAACACGAGCATCAACCGATTTGGAAGAACGTTTACTGCGATGGGAGTGATATAGATTATGAAATTGAGTTTTTCCGTCGACAAAACCTTTGATATAGGTATAAAAAGACTCTCGGCACTCCTTGGATTTGAGTGTGGCGAGGGTGGAATTTCCGTCAGCGCGGAAAAGCGCGATTTTCCCGGCGTTTCTCTCTCGGGGAACAAAGCCGTTATATATTATAAGGAAAAGCATCAGTTCTTCCGTGAACTCGGCGTGCTCGTCGAAAAAGCGAAGAGGTCCGATTCCTTCACCGTAAATGAGGACGGCTTCTTTGATATGCTCGGCATTATGATAGACGCCTCGCGCTGTGCTGTGGCGACTGTCGAAACTATGCATAAAATGACCGATTACTTAGCTCTTATGGGTTACAGTATGGCAATGCTCTACACCGAGGACACGGTGGAGCTTGAGGACTACCCCTACTTCGGATATATGCGCGGCAGATACACCGAGGAGGAGCTTCGCAAGATCGACGATTACGCTTTCGACTACGGTATTGAGATAATCCCGTGCATTGAGTGCTACGGGCATATGGGAAAATATCTCCGCTGGGGTGCGGCGACGCCCGTCAAGGACACCGACGAGGTGCTCCTTGCAAGAGAGGAAAAGACCTTTGAGCTTCTTGAGGCTCTTATAAAAAAGATCTCCTCGTGCTACCGCACCAAAAAGATACACATCGGTATGGACGAGGCAATGGATATGGGACGAGGCGCCTTTCTTGACAAAAACGGCTACGTGCCGCCGTTCGACATCTTCAACGAGTATATGGAAAGGCTCGTCGGCATCACCAAAAAATACGGACTTGAGCCTATGATGTGGAGCGATATGTACTTCCGCATCAGCTCAAAGGATCAAAGAACCTATTGCGCGCCCGACATCGTCGTGCCTGAGTCGATAAAGGCAAAGATCCCCGAGGATATAAGTCTCGTCTTCTGGCACTACGGTGAGAAGAACAGGTGCGACGGATATATGCTGGAGAAGCATAAGGAGCTTGGCAGGAACGTCATCTTTGCGGGCGGACTTTGGAGCTGGAACGGGCACTTCCCCGAGTACCTTTACGCTTACGATTGCACGAAATTCTCACTTGAGGCTTGCCGCAAAAACAACGTAAAGCAGGCTATGGTGACCGTTTGGTCAAACGATAACGCAGAGTGCGATCTTTACTCAAACCTCTTCGGCATCTCCTTCTTTGCGGAGCTTGCGTACGACAAGGATGCATCGGAAGAAAAGCTGCGTGAAAGATTCGAGGCTGTGACGGGCGGAAGCTACGATGCCTTTGCGACCCTCGGACTTTACCACAACCGCCACGACGACGAGAACTTCAAGACCTTCCACGACCGTTTCTTCGGCAAGGCGCTCTTCTGGCAGGACGTAATGGAGGGGCTTTACGACTCAAAGCTCTTTAAACGTCCGATGAGTCATCACTACGCCGAGTGCGCACAGAAAATAAAAGAGTACGTAAAAGACGAAAAATGGGGCGAGCTTTACGAGCACGCGTACCGCGTTTTCGATTACCTTGCGCTGAAGACAAAGATAGCCGAGGAGCTCGTTCCCGCTTATAAAAGAGACGACAGACAAGCGCTTTCAAGAATAGCGGATACCGAGCTGCCAAAGCTCCGCGAAAAGTGCGCCGCAGTAAGACGGACGCACAGAGCACGCTGGTTCTCGTACAACAAGATAGTCGGCTGGTCGAACCTCGACGTGCGCTACGGCGGAGTTATCGCCAGATGCGAAACGGCGGAAATGCTGATAAAGGATTACCTCGACGGAGCCTCGGACAAAATAGAGGAGCTTAAAGTCGAAAGACTTGACAACGAGCTTTCGGGCTTCTACAGATACGGTAGAATAGCAACACCAATAGCAAATATTTAAAAACAAAAAGTAAAGGATAGTTTACAAAAAATGAAGAATTACGAAAAAAATCTTGACGAGGCTTGCGCGAAATTCCGCAAGATTTTGGAAGAACAGCTCACCCGTGTTGAGGATATGAAGGCTCAGGGCGATTTCACGGACTACGAAAGTCTTGAAACCATAAAGATCGGCGTCTGCGGCGGCGACGGCATCGGTCCGACGATCACAGCAGAGGCCGAGAGAGTTCTGAGATTCATTCTTGACGACCTTGTCAAGAGCGGAAAGATCACCTTCGTCACCATTGACGGACTCACTCTCGAAAACAGAATTGCCGCTCTTAAAGCAATTCCCGACGACGTTATGGCAGCTCTTAAAGCTTGCGATATAATTCTGAAGGGTCCCACGACCACGCCTCAGAAGGGCTCAGGAATGCCCAACATCGAGTCGGCAAACGTCGCAATGCGTAAGGCGCTCGACCTCTTTGCCAACATAAGACCCGTCAAGGTGCCCGAGGAGGGAATAAACTGGACTATCTTCCGCGAGAATACAGAGGGCGGCTACGCCGTCGGCTCGTCGGGCTTCAACGTCACCGAGGACTTGGCTGTCGACTTCACCGTTACGACGAAGCAGGGCTCCGACAGAATAGCAAGACTTGCTTACGATTACGCGAGAAAGAACGGACTTGACCGCGTTTCCCTCGTTACGAAGGCAAACGTCATCAAGACCACGGACGGCAACTTCCTTGAGGACTGCCACAAGGTTGCGGAGCTTTATCCCGAGATAACAACTGACGAGTGGTACGCCGACATTATGACGGCGAAGCTCATTGACAAAAAGCGTCGCCGCGACTTCAAGGTGCTCTTGCTCCCCAACCTCTACGGCGATATAATCTCCGACGAAGCAGCTGAATTCCAAGGCGGTGTCGGTACGGCGGGATGCGCTAATATCGGTAAGAAATACGCTATGTTCGAGGCTATCCACGGCTCTGCGCCGAGAATGGTCAACGAAGGTCGCGCGCAGTACGCAGACCCCTGCTCTATGCTCCGCGCGTGCGTAATGCTCCTCTCTCACATCGGTTATCAGGACAGAGCCGACAAGCTTGAAAGAGCGCTTGACATCTGCTCCTTCGAAGAAAAGAAGCTCGTCATCACGGGAAGACCGGGCGGTGCAACCTGCGCCGAGTTTGGCGATTACGTAATGGAAACGCTCAAAAGCCTTTAATTTCTAAAACATAAGAGAGCTTTCGCGGCAAATGCAACGAAGCTCTCTTTTTCATATTTATGGACGGGCTTTATTCCGACTTATGTTTTTTCTTGATATTCACGCCGAATATCCGCGCGAGAATGCGCCTTAAGCCCTTTGGAGAATTTATGACTACTATCTTCATACGTTCAGCTCCGTTTTAGAATATTACGGGGTCTCCCCTATAACATTATATGAGCCGCGTCAGATAAAGTTCTGCACGGGTGCCGTGATCTTTTTGAAAAGCTCGACCGCCGCGTCGTATTTCTTTGCCTCCGTGTCGGTAGCGTCGGCACTCTTCGCCCTTATGCAAACCACCGTGTCGGCGGGAAAAGCGTCGCCGACCGCAGCGGAAAGCGCCGTGTCCTTCAAATAGACGCCGACGGCGTCACCACTCGTCACGCGCTCGCCCGAAAAGGCGTCGGTCAGATATTCTCCGACCGAGCACAGCACTCCGTCCTTGTCTGCGTATTCTCGGAATACGGCAAGATCAAGGAACAAAAGATAACACTTGCCCTGCTCAATTTCCGCCGAAAGCAATCGCCCCTCCTCCTCAAGATAGGGGATGGCAAACAGCACCCCGCTTTCTTCAAGCCTTCCAAGCTCCTCTTCGTCGGGTCTGAAGAAGCTCTTGAGCCCTACGTTTACCCGTCCGTCACCGTCAACGTCGGTCATAAGAGCGGCGATGGCAGCTCTAAGATCTTCAAACGCCGTGTCCTGAGCGTCGGCGTCAAGGCGTTTGTCGCCCGCGTAGAGCACTTGCAGATCGAAGCGCTCCTTTGCAGGTATGGAAGCGATATTCTTGAACACCTCTATGGCGTCGTCTCTCTTTTTCTCATCAGCCTCGGAGGCGAAAGCGTTCGCGTATTTTATGCAAATTACGGTATCGTCGGGAAGATCCCTCATCCCCTCGAACTCGGAAAAGCCCGTATCCCTAAGATAGATACCGACTGACGTGCCCTCACGAACGAGCTCGCCCTTAAATCCGCTCGGAAGATACGGCTCGACCGACCCTATCATCTTGCTTCGCACAGCGTATTCTCTGAATACAGCAAGGTCAAGGAGCAAAAGGTAATAATCGCTTTGCGCCATAAGAGCGTCAAGAGATCTTCCGTCCTCGAATATCTGATTCTCGGCAAGCTCAAGATTTTCGCGCTTTCTGCGCTCTATCTCTTCCTCGTCGGGTCTGTATATGGATTTAAACGCTACGTTTACTTCGCCGTTGCCGTCAAAATCCGACGAAACGCTTTCAAACGAATTCAAAAACCTCGTCCTCTCGGGAACGTTTCCGTCCTCCGATACGTTCAAAACCGCCTTGTCACCCGCGTAGAGAATAAAAACGTCGTACTTCTCCCTTGAACAAAGCTGCACCGTGAGCACCACGAAAACGATAACGACGAACGCGGAAACTATGGTGTGCCATTTATAATGATACCAGAAGTTAGACAGCTTTTCCGAAACAGGGAGCCTGATCTTCAATTCGCCCCCGAGCTTTTCGCCCTCGCCTTCGTTCATTTCTTTCTTTTCTTTTTCATCCATTTAAAAATCACCTTTTGCTTTTTCTTTTTCTTTATTTTATCACAAATCAACAGCTTTTTCAAGCCCTCGGCGCATAAGTGTAAATAATAGCCTTATAAAAATTTACAAAAGATGCAAAAAGGGGCGTGAACGAGAAAAAGAGGAAAACGGCTTTAGACTTCGTTTTCCTCAAATCATTTTTATAGTCAGAGGCAGCGTGCAAAAAAGCGCGGTACCTCCCGATTTTTATTCGCCTACGCCTGAATACGGCAATCTGTTTTGCGCTATTAAACCTCGGGCTTCATTGTCGGGAACAGAAGCACGTCGCGGATGGACGCGGAGTCCGTCAGAAGCATTACGAGTCTGTCAACGCCGAAGCCAAGACCGCCCGTGGGGGGCAGACCGTATTCAAGTGCGGTGATGTAGTCGTAATCGACCTCTGCGTTGCAGTTCGGCTCTTCTTTGCGCTTTGCCTCGACCTGACGCTCAAATCTCTCCTTCTGATCAATGGGATCGTTGAGCTCGGAGAAGGCGTTTCCGTACTCGGTGCAGTTGATGAAATACTCAAATCTCTCGGTGAAGGCAGGCTCGGTGGGCTTGCGCTTTGCGAGGGGGCTGTTTTCAACAGGATAGTCGTAGATGAAGGTGGGCTGAATGAGCTTATCCTCAACGTACGCGTCGAAGAATTCGACCAAGACGGTACCCCGTGTTGCGTTTTCGGGCACTTCGACGTGCTTTTCCTTAGCCACGGCACGAGCCTCTTCATCGCTCTTCCAATCATAATAATCGACGCCCGCATACTTCTTGACCGCCTCGACCATAGTGAGTCTCTCCCACTTTCCGAGATCGATCTCAATGCCCTGGTAGGTGATCTTCGTGGAGCCGCAGATCTCGACGGCAAGCTTCTTGTAAAGCTCCTCGACAAGGTCCATCATTCCGTAATAATCGGTGAACGCCTGATAAAGCTCGATAGAGGTAAACTCGGGATTGTGCTTCTGGTCCATACCCTCGTTTCTGAATATTCTTCCGACCTCGTAGACCTTGTTCATACCGCCGACGATAAGACGCTTCAGGTAAAGCTCCGTTTCGATACGGAGGTACATATCCATATCAAGGGTGTTGTGATGGGTAACGAAGGGTCTTGCCGATGCACCGATCTCAAGCGGAACGAGAATGGGCGTGTCAACCTCAAGGAAGCCCTTGGAATCAAGGTAATCGCGGATCACCTTAAGGATCTTCGAGCGCTTGACGAAGGTGTCCTTTACCTCAGGGTTTACGATAAGATCAACGTATCTTTGTCTGTATCTTTGCTCAAGATTGGTAAGACCGTGGAACTTCTCGGGAAGAGGAAGGAGAGCCTTTGCAAGGAGAACGGCCTTCGTTGCGTGAACGGAGATCTCTCCCGTTCTCGTGCGGAAGAGGAAGCCCTCTATACCTATAACGTCGCCAACGTCCCACTTCTTGAAAGCGGCGTAATCGTCCTCTCCTATACCGTCCCTTGAAACGTAGAGCTGTATCTTGCCCTCGTCGTCAAGAATGTGAGCGAAGGACGCCTTGCCCATAATTCTGCGGCTGACCATTCTACCGGCAAGAGATAACTTTATCTCCTCGCCCTCGCCGAGCTCCGCCTCTTTCGATTCAAAGAGCGCGACCGCCGACTTCGACGTATGGGTAACGTCGTATTTTGTTATCTCAAAGGGGTTCTTGCCCGCATCTACGAGCGCGGCAAGCTTATCACGTCTGACCTGGAGCTCGCTCGTGCTGTTCTGCGCGGGAGCGTTGTTCATATTTTCTGCCATTTTTCTGTCCTTTCATTGTTGCTCGCAGCACCCTTAAAATGCGTGCTGCAGAGTCCGAATTTGCGACACGGGTAGGGGGTTAAGCCTCTTTTGCTCTCGTTACGGACTTTACTGTAAGGTGCTGCTCACGCACACCCGTAGCTACTACCTCAACACCTGCTCTTGCTCCGATAAGAGCCGAGCCGATGGGGGATACGTCGGATATCTTTCCGTTTACGGGATCCGCCTCGTAAGAACCGACGATGTGATAGGTGAATTCCTTATTTCTTTCCTTGTTGAAAACTACGACGATGGAGCCAACGCTTACGACGGATTCGTCGATCTGCGACTCGTCAATAACCTTCGCGTGAGCTATCATCTCGCGAAGCTCTTCTATTCTTGCGTGTATTTTACCCTGCTCCTGCTTTGCCTCGTCGTACTCCGAGTTTTCCGAAAGGTCACCGAAAGAGCGCGCTGTGGAAATCTCCTTCTTGTTTTCCTCGGCTTTTACGTTCACGAGGTAATCGAGCTCGTCCTGCAAAGCTTTAAAGCCTGCGGGAGTGTAGGTTTTGGTCTCTGGCATTTTAAATCTTCTCCGTTTTAATTTTATATTTTTATTTATTTATTACTTATGCTGCGGCTTCCGCAAAAAATCCGTCCAGCGCCTCGTAGGCCTTGTCAAGCTGAGCGTCACCCTCTATGCTGAAGCGTGCCTCGACTTCGTAGCCCTCGTCGGGCGCGACGCCGACGCCGTGATAGTTCACACCGGAGGGCGGATTATAATACGCGGCAGTAAACGTCACCGACGAGCCGTCGGAGAGCATATAAGAGCTTTGCGAAACACCCTTGCCGTACGTGTTTTTTCCTACTATTACGATGTTTTTGTTATACGCCCCAAGCTCGGGACAGTCGCGGTAATCTCTGAGAGCCGCCGTAAATATCTCCGCTGCCGAAGCGGTGAACTCGTTTACAAGGACTACCGTCGGAACGCTCAGGACGTGTCCGTCGATGGCGGTCTTTTCATCTTTCAGAAGCTCGCCCCGCCTGCTGTAAGACAGCAAAGGAAGAGCGTCCTCGACGAGATAGGATACCGTGTCCTTCACGGCGTTGAGCTCGCCTCCGAGATTGCTTCGAAGATCGAAAACTATCCCTCGCAAGCCCTTCTTTTCAAGCTCGTCTATCGCCGCCTTGAACTCATCGGCGGTGCCGTTGTGCTTTCCGTCCTCGGGCCTTCTGAAGGTCGTTATATTCAGATACGCATAACCCGTATTTTCATCAAAATAATAAGATACGGACGACGCGGGCAAAACTTTTCTCTCTATATTTATCTCAAGCTCCTTGCCCTCTCGCAAAACCACGACGCTAACGCTTGTGCCGACCTCGCCCTTCAAGGCGCCAACGGTAGCGTCATAGCCCGCCTCAAGAGCACTGATCCCGTCTACGCTTAAAAGCACGTCGTGCGGGAGAACGCCCGCAAGCTCGGCTCCCGAGTTCCTGTATACCGACACGACGTAAGGGTAGCCCTCCTCGGTCATACGGACCTGGACGCCAACGCCGACGAACGTGCCGCCGCCGCTTATGTCATCCATAAATATCTCGTGCTCCGACGGGATTCTGTACGCCGCGTACGGATCTCCGAGATACGCCATATAGCAGGTGAGCAAAGCGTCGGTCACCGCCGTCACGTCTTTAATATTTATGCCGTCGTAAAAATGGTCGAGAAAGCCTCTTGCCAAGAGAGTGGCGTGAGTCAGCTTGTCAGGCATAGCCTGATAATAGTTCTTTTTCAACAAGGATTCAACGTAATTAAACTTATTGACGTTAAACGTGGGAAGTCCCCACTCGTAAAGATGCCTTGCGACGGATTCGCGCTCCGCGCGATCCTCGGATATATTCTCGTAAATCTCGTTTTTCGTAAGAGGCTCGCTCTCGAGCACCTCCGAGCAGCCGCACGATACGGCAAAAAGAAAAACGAGAGCGACAAGAACGGTCAAGGCAACAGCGCGGGAAAATATGCTTAATGTTCCTCTTTTATACATCTGTTTTCCAAGCATTTAAAATATTCTACCCCGCCGAGAGCTTCGACAGGGCAGTCCTGTTTTAATTATATAATTCAGCGCCCCGTTTTATCCCGAAAATCAGAATTTTGTCGGCTTGCTGGTAAGATATTTCTTAACCATAAGGGCAACCTTGAACGTCACGGCGTGATCAAACTCACGAAGGTCAAGACCCGTGAGCTTTCTGATCTTTTCAAGACGGTAAACGAGCGTATTTCTGTGAACGAAGAGCTTTCTCGACGTTTCCGACACGTTAAGATTGTTTTCAAAGAAGCTCTGGACCGTCATAAGCGTTTCACGGTCAAGCGACTCAAGAGAGCCCTTGTTGAACACCTCTTGAAGGAATATCTCGCAAAGAGTCGTGGGAAGCTGATATACGAGTCTGCCGATACCGAGGTTGCGGTAAGACATAACGGGCTTCTCGATATCGAAGATCTTTCCGACCTCGATGGAGATGCGCGCCTCCTTATAAGCCTTAGCAAGATCGCGAAGGCTGTCAGTCACAGAGGAAATTCCGACGGAAACTCCGAGCCCGTAGACGTCGGCAATGCTGTTCATAAGCCCCTCGGCATACTTCTCAAGCTCGTCCTCCTCAGCGCTCTCGCCAAGCTCCTTGACGATAACAACGTCCTGCTCGCCGATATTGATAACGTAATCACGCTCGTGGTCCTTCATTACCGCCTCAACCATTTCGTAGGCGGGAACGTCCGAGATGCTTCCGAATTTTATCACTATAACGGCTCTGTACTCGTCGTTGTTGAAGTGAAGCTCGTTTGACTTTATGTAAATATCGCTCGGAAGAATATTGTCAAGGATTATGCTCTTGATAAACGAGCCCTTGTCGTACTTTTCATCGTAAAGATTTTTAATGTTTCCGAGAGCTATCGCAAGCATTCTCGCATCTCTGTCGGCGGTGCTGTCCTCACCCTCACAGAAAACTATATTCTCGTTTTTTCCGCCCGAGCTTATAAACCTGTAAGTGTAACCCTCAAAGACGATGGATTCCGAGGAATAAGCAAGCTCTTCTCTTATACGCTGCTTTGATTCTCCTATCCTGCCGTGCTCGGAGCACGCGACGACGATGCCGTTTTCATCTATCACGCCTATGGTGCGCTCAACGACGTCTTTCATCTGATGGATTATCGTCTGGAATATGCGATTGGACATAAAATATCCTTCTTTCCTGATGTGATAAAAAGCCGCGAGGATGTTATTCTCGGGGCTTTCCGACTTTTGTATATGCAACATTTACAAAAGCTTTTGGTGATACTGTACTATATTTTAACTCATTTTTGTTCAATTTGCAATAGTTTTTCGAAAAAAATTTCTAAAACTCACAAAAAAGATACAATTTTTTTGTGTATTTTTGCTTTTTTGCTAAATTAAAGCTCAAAAAAGAATGACAAAGCCGACAAAATATAGCTGGGTGCCGTCTCACATCGCAATATACGCGGTCCAAGGCTAACGCTGACGAGCCCCGCCTCACGGCAAAGGCGCGCCTCTTCCTCGGAAAATCCACCCTCACAGCCGACGACGGCGCAGATCTCGGAAACGCCCTCCTTGCCCGCGAGAGCCTCCTTCAGAGAAAGAGCCTTTTCTCCCTCATAACATAACAACGGCAGCTCCGCCTTCGACGCGAGTGCGAGCATCTCGGAAAACGAAACGGGCTTGCAGACCTCGGGCACGATACCGCGTCCGCTCTGCTTTGCGGCTTCCTTTGCTATTCTTTGAAGTCGCTCGGTCTGCTTGTCCGCTTTTTCAGCCTTCGGCTTTTTCACGCAGCGCGAGGATTCGAACGGCACTATACTAAAGACGCCGAGCTCCACCGCCTTTTGGACGACGGTTTCAAGCTTATCCCCTTTCGGATAAGCCATATAGAGCGTTATTTTCACGGGAGATTCCGCGCTTGCGGGAGCGCACTCGGATATATCGCAAAGGCATTCCTCGTCGCGGATACGGGAAAGGGTGCAGAAATATTCCCTACCCTCGCCGTCAGAAACCGTGACCGCGTCACCGACCGCCATTCTCAAGGAGCGAGCAATGTGATATGCGTCGTCGCCCTTAATGGATATCACTCCCCCCGACACAGCGTCGGACGTCACAAAAAATCTCGGCATACTACACCTCGGTTTTCTTCATTTATTTATATATAGCTATATGAAGCCCACTTATACGGACGCTCTCTTTTTTATCAGAAGCGCCGTCCAGTCGTTCTCGTAAAGCTCACGCTCTATTTCGTAACCGCAGTTCCTGACGCACTCGCGCACCTCGTCCGCACGAGAATCGATTATGCCCGAAAGGATAACGGGAGCGCCATCGGTTATATAATCCCCAAGATCGGGCATCATTCTTATTATAATATCGGATACGATATTCGCAACGCAAACGTCATATTTGCCGCCCGAGAGGTCGACGTTCTTCAGAAGATCGCTGACCTCGACCGTTATATTGGTGCATCCGTCGGAGAGGGCGTTGTCGCGCGCGACCTTCACCGCGACGGGGTCTATATCATACGCGTTACAGCTCTTAGCTCCGAGTTTTGAGGCGCAGATGGAGAGAATACCGGAGCCCGTGCCGACGTCGAGCACACGTTTGCCCGAAAGGTCCTCGTCCTGCATAAGGAGCATAACGAGGCGCGTCGTTTCGTGAGTTCCCGTGCCGAACGCCATACCGGGGTCCATTCTGACTATTACCTCGTCCGCCCTCGGCTCGTATTTTTCCCAAGCGGGAACGACCGTCACACGACCGAGGGGTATCGGCTTATAATACTGCTTCCAAGAGTCCGCCCAATCGTCCTCCGAGAGTCCTTCGCAGGATATTTCGTACTCTATACCGAGCACCGAGAGTCTTTCTTCAAGAAAAGCGCGGTACTCAAAAACGTTTTTCTCCTCTGGAACGAATATGGAAACCTTCACGCTCTCCCTGTCTGCCTCAAGAATGCTCTCGTCCACGAGCTCTCCGTACATTCCGTTCAGCGAAAAATCGCTGTAATCCTCTATCATAAGCCCGTTATCAAGCATACTCATCACCGCAGAAACCGAGTCAAGGTCCTTCGTTTTCGCCTTTACGGTCAGGCGAGTCCAATTTCCTGCCATTTTATATTTTTCATCCTTTCCCGCGCGACGGCGCGATCCTTTTCTATTTGCAAAGCAAGCTCTCCCGCCGAGGAGAACACGCGCTCCTCGCGCAAAAAGCTTAAAAAGTAAACTTTAATTTCCATTCCGTACACATCGTCCGAAAAATCCAAAAGAAAGGTTTCCGCGTGATAGCTCCTCTTGCCGAACGAGGGGCATTCTCCTGCGTTAGTCAGACCCGTGTAGAGTTTTTCGCCTATTTTAACCGCGGTAAGATACACACCGCTTTTAAGTCGCACCCGTCCTTCCTCCACCGCGGTATTTACCGTAGGGAAGCCGAAGCGCTTGCCGTCACCGCGTCCGTGCTCAACAGTGCCCGATATGAAGTACGGCACACCGAGCATAGAGTTTGCCTCTTCTATCCGTCCACTTTCAAGAGAAGACCGCACCCGTGTCGAGGAAACGGGCTCGCCGCCCTCCGTATACGCGTCAAAAATGAACGCCTCAGCCCCCTCTTGGCGCATAAGCTCGGAGAGCTTTCGTGCATCCCCCTCCCCGCCCCTTCCGAAGCGGTAATTATATCCGACCGAGGCAAAGGCGGCGCCTATATCTCCCACGACGGTTTTCTTTACGAAATCCTCGGGCGTCATATTCTTGAGCTCAGAGAAATCCGCAATAAAGCAGACGTCTATTCCCAAGGAAGAAAGAAGTTCCTCCCGCTCCCTCTCGGAATATATCATATTCCTGCCGCCCTTTAGCCCACCAGCGTAGCGGAAGGTAAAGACCGCGGAAAAAACGCCTCTTTTCCGAGCCTCGGCGACGGTTTTTGCAAGCAGCTCTCTGTGTCCTTTATGCACCCCGTCGAAAAAGCCGAGCGCAAGGGCGCATCCGCGCTCGGCATATTTCTCACCCAACTTGTACTCTACCGTTTTCAAAGCAAAAGACTGCGCTCCTTTCCTCGTTTTCTCCGTTGCGCGGTAATGAAAAGCTCCCCTTTTTTCGCACACGGCGGGGGGAGCTTTGTGATCAAAGGTTTATTTCGCGAGAAAGGTCGTAGGTCTCTCTGATAGAAGTCTTCTTCTCCTCGATCTCTCTCTTCATCATATCAATATCCTCGACCGAGAAGGGCTCAAGATCGCCTTCCTTAAGCTTGCCCTTGTACATTCTGTCTATAACGAGAGCGTAGTTTATGTCTACCGCTACCGTCTCGGATTTTTTCTCACAAATAACTATGTTGGATCTTCCCTCAAGGAGCATATCCACGGCAAAGGCACCCATCTTGGTCGCCATCATTCTGTCCTTAAGCGTGGGGCTTCCGCCTCTTACTATGTGAGCAAAGCGGGAAAATCTTGATTCAACGCCCGTGACCTTCTCTATCTTTTCGGTAAGAGCGGGACCGTACTCGGAGCCGACGCCCTCGGAAACTATAACTATGAAATTACGCTTGCCAAGCTTTCTTGCCGCCTCGATCTTGCTGCATATCTCATCGTCGTTTGCCTCTATCTCGGGAATAACGACAGCCGACGCGCCCGAGGCGATGCTCGTATAAAGCGCGATATCACCCGCGCCTCTGCCCATAACCTCAACGACGCTGCATCTCGCGTGAGACTCGCAGGTGTCGCGGAGCTTGTCAACGAGATCTATTACCGTGTTCATAGCGGTGTCGAAGCCTATGGTGTTATCGGTCGACGTAATATCGTTATCAATAGTGCCGGGAAGACCTACGCAGGGAATACCGCGTGCGGTAAGGTCGGTCGCGCCTCTGAAGGTGCCGTCGCCGCCTATTGCCACGATACCGTCGATATTGAACTTACGGCAGGTCTCTATCGCCTTTGCCATACCCTCCTCGGTCTTGAATTCGGGGCAACGGTCGGAGTAGAGCATAGTGCCGCCCTTGTTTATAATATTCGAAACGTCACGAAGACCAAGGGGCTTTATATCTCCCGATATAAGTCCCGAATATCCTCTGTAAATACCCATAACCTCAACACCGTGAGCTATCGCCGCGCGCGTTACGGCTCTTATTGCCGCATTCATACCGGGAGCGTCGCCGCCCGATGTAAGTACGCCTATTCTTCTGAATTTTTTCATTTTGCTGACCTCTTCTATGTAAGATAATATAAAGCTAATAAAAGCAAAATCCACCCGACGGCGCGGAGAGGATCTTTGGAAAGCTCCGAGCTCGCTCTACGCACGGAAGAGCCTTGCTACGCTTGCCTTAAGAGTTATTATACAACATATTTTTGAATTTTACAATGGATATTTTAATTTTTTACAAAAAAGTTTTCGTTTTTTCCTTTTTCTGGTTATTATTTGGCCTTTTAAGGTTAAAGTTGTACAAATAAATTTGTGAGATATGTAAAATATTTTTATACGCATTGACAAAGCCCTGCGAATTTGGTATAATAATTGCAAGTAGAAAACGAAAAATTCAATATTTTTCGAAGTAAAAAAAAAGAAGGAGAACTTAAGTGGAAATAGCAATCATAGCAGACGACAACAAAAAAGAACTGATGGCGCAATTTTGTATAGCATATTGCGGAATACTCAGCAAGCATCACCTTTGCGCGACCCATATAACGGGAAGATATATTTCCGAGGCGACGGGTCTTGAGATAGAAACCTACCTTTCCGGTCATTCAGGCGGAACCGAGCAGATCGCGTCCAGGGTCTCCTACGACGAGATAGACGTAATTTTTTACTTCAGAAGCACTGACCCCGCAAAGGACCCCTCGGAGGCTGAGATGAACCTTCTCAGACTTTGCGACGTATACAACATCCCCCTTGCGACGAATATCGCGACGGCGGAGGTGCTCGTCACGGCGCTTGAGAGCGGAAGCCTCAATTGGCGCGAGTTCGTAAATCCGAGGAGCGAATACAATCTGAAAAAAAGAGGAAAGATCTGAGAATAATGACAAAAACGGGAGTTTGCGGCTACCGTTTTTGTCTTTTTCTAAATAACGAGTATGGCACTTATAAAAATGAACGTCACCGTAAGCTCCTCCGTCACGAACGAGGGCGATCCGATTCCCGAGCGCACGGAGGAAAGCTACGTCGGTTATATGAAATACACGAGAGACGAGGGTGTTCTTCGCCTGTCCTACAAAAGCGAGGACGGCGGCACGAGGACGGAAACGCTCATCGAGCCCTTCGGAAGCGTAATACGCCTTCAAAGACGCGGCGCAATAGAGAGCGAGATGCTCTTCGAGGTCGGAGTCACACACGCTTCACTCTACAAGATCCCGCCGTTTTCTTTTGACGCCGAGGTTTTGGCGAAGCGCACGGAATGCTCCCTCTCTCCCTTTGGCGGTACCCTTACGCTTGAATACTTTTTGAAAATAGGCGGAGCTGAAAAAGACTGTCTTATGAAGATCACCGCCACCCCCGTGTAAAATTTTAAGCTTAAATTCAATGAAGGAGGCTGTGCCGTGGAATATACAGAGCTTGACGAACGAATAAAAAAAGCCTCCTTCGCAGGAAGATACATTTTCGGAGGCGAAGAGGACTTTCTCAAGCGCCACTACGCAAGACAGCTTGTAAAGGCGGCAATAGGCGACGCGGACGACATCTTCAGTCACTCGGTCTTCGACGGCGAGGACGCGACGGCGGCGGAGGTCTTGGAGGCTGTCATATCTCCGCCCCTGATGAGTGAATACAAGGTCGTAGAATGGCGATTCCCCGATTTTTCCGCGATGAGGGAAAAGGAGCTTGCCGCAGTGGAGGAGCTTGCCGCCGAGCACGACAAAAATCCCGATACCGTGCTTATTATCACCGTTTCGCAGGAGAGCTTTGAATTTTCTGCGGGAAAGAACAAAAGCAAGCTCGAGCGACGCTTCGGCAAGCTTTTTGAGCTTGTGAATTTCAAGAAATCAACCGACAAGCAACTTCTCGGCTGGCTCAACAGACACTTTACGGCAGAGGGCTTGACTACCGACGCCTCTGCGCTGAACACCCTCCTCTCCCGTTCGGGAAAGAGTATGGACGTCCTCTCGGGCGAGGTGAGCAAGCTCGTTGCCTTCGTAAAAGCGGACGGCAGGAGCTACGTCACGGTCGCTGACGTTGAGGCGGTTTCATCCCAAACTCCCGAAAGTGAAACGTTCGCCTTTCAGAACGCG
The DNA here is from genome assembly GCA_017503105.1 of Clostridia bacterium. Classification (GTDB taxonomy): domain Bacteria; phylum Bacillota; class Clostridia; order Oscillospirales; family CAG-272; genus UBA1740. The sequence continues at coordinate 85,895 of JAFVTS010000010.1, read as the reverse complement.
ATAGTAAATAAGGACAAGGCTGCGGCATTCCGCGCCCTTGACGACTTGAAATTCAGGCGTGTCGACCCGGCCGTCATTCTCGCTATGACCGAGCGCTCGCTCACAGAGCTTTTAAACGTAGCAATGCTCGTAAAGGACGGTGAGGCTGATAAGCTCGGCCCACTACTCGGCATAAGGGATTTCAAGGCGAGGATTTGCCTTGGCGGCGCGAGGCGATACGGCGCCGAGGGACTCTCAAAAATACTCAGCGAGCTCGTGAGGCTTGACGCGGCGTCGAAATTCGGCGGCATCAGCGGTTACAGGCTGATAGAGCTCTTCATCTCGGAATATATATGATCAGCCACCTGAAAAACAAGCTCTCCGGCTATGAAAAAGAGGATAGATTTTTTATGAAGAAAATAATACCGTTTATTTTGGCGCTCTCCCTGTCGCTGACAGCGCTCATCTCCTGCGGCGAGCAAACGGGCGCCGCGCAGAGCGGAGAAAACGCGCCCACACCGACAACGCCTCCACCGAAAGAGGAAACGGCTCTCGATTGGTGTGTTTACAAAACCGAGCGCGACGTCACGGGACACGAAACCTGTAAAGTAAAGATGACCGTCAGAGATTACGGGGAGATAACGCTTCTTCTTGACGCGACGACAGCACCCGAAACGGTAGCCAACTTCAAAAAGCTCGTAGCGGACGGCTTTTATAACGGTCTTACCTTCCACAGAATAGTGGAGAATTTTATGATACAGGGCGGCTGCCCGAGGGGCGACGGCGGCGGAAGTACCGAGGAAAAGATTAAGGGCGAGTTTTCGAGCAACGGTCACGAAAACGACATCAGCCACCTTCGCGGCGTTATATCTATGGCGAGGGGCAACAACGATAAGAACTCGGCGTCCTGCCAATTCTTCATCTGCAACGCGGACTCTACGGGACTTGACGGAAGCTACGCGGCGTTCGGCTACGTTATAGAGGGAATGAGCACCGTTGATAAGATAACGAGCGTCGCCGTGAAATACTGCGAGGGCGAAACGATCAATATAAAAGCGCTTCAGCCCGTTATCGAAAAAATGGAAATAATCGAGTAAATTTAAAAGGAGAAATATATTATGAAACACTTAAAGAAGATTCTGTGCCTTATCCTTGCGCTTTGCACGTGCGTCGGGATCTTTGCTTCTTGTAGCGATGAAGACGACAGATGCGTTTATTACGACACGAGAAACACCGACGGCAGAAATATAAGCTACGCGAAGATCACCGTCAAGGACTTCGGCGATATAGTCGTTCTTCTCGACGCGACGACAGCACCCGTGACGGTAGCCAACTTCAAGAAGCTCGTGTCCGAGGGCTTCTATAACGGTCTTACCTTCCACAGAATAATGAAGGACTTTATGATCCAAGGCGGCGACCCCAAGGGCAACGGCTCAGGCGGCTCCGAGGTTGAGATAAAAGGCGAGTTTTCCGAAAACGGTCACAAAAACGACATCAGCCACCTTCGCGGCGTTATCTCTATGGCGAGGAGCGACGATATGGACTCCGCGTCCTCTCAGTTCTTCATCTGCAACGCGGACTCCACGTTCCTTGACGGAAAGTACGCGGCGTTCGGCTACGTAGTAAAGGGGCTTTCTGTCGTTGACGAGATAACCGAGGAATGCGTGAAGTATACGGAAAACGAGGTTATCAAGATCAAGGGACTTCAGCCCGTCATAGAAAGTATAGTTCTTCTTGACTCCTTCGAGCCCTGATTTACCCTTGGCGCAGCGGATAAAAAAGAAAAACTTTTAAAAAGTTATTGACACGGCGAGATCTCTGTGATAAAATATATCTAATAAAATTTTGAAAAGCGAGGATTTATAAAAATGGCAACCTACTTTAACGAGCCGTCGCACACCTTCAGCGAGTATCTTCTCGTACCCGGTTATACGGACGAAAGATGCATTCCTGCGAACGTTTCGCTCAAGACTCCTCTTGTAAAATACAGAAAGGGTGAGGAGGAATGCCCCCTTTCGCTCAACATCCCTATGGTCTCCGCTATTATGCAGTCCGTATCGGACGATAAAATGGCTATCGCTCTTGCAAAGGAGGGCGGCGTTTCCTTCATTTACGGAAACCAGACTATCGAGGACGAGGCGGCAATGGTCGCGCGCGTAAAGAATTACAAGGCAGGCTTCGTCGTAAGCGATTCCAACCTTACTCTTGACAACACTCTTGACGACGTTCTTGAGCTCGTTGAGAAGAACGGTCACAACACTATGGCCGTTACCGACGACGGAACTGCTACGGGCAAGCTCCTCGGCATCGTTACGGGCAGAGATTACCGCGTGAGCCGTATGAACGGCGACGAAAAGGTCGCGTCCTTTATGACTCCCCTTGAAAAGCTCATCACAGCTCCCGAGGGAACGACGCTTAAGCAAGCCAACGACATCATCTGGGACAACAAGCTCAATTCCCTTCCCATCGTTGATAAGAACGGAAAGCTCAAGTACTTCGTATTCCGCAAGGACTATTCTCAGCATAAGGAAAACCCGGACGAGCTCCTTGACAAGAACAAGAGCTACGTAGTAGGCGCGGGCGTAAACACCCGTGATTACGAGCAGAGAATCCCCGCGCTCGTTGAGGCGGGCGCCGACGTACTTTGCATCGACTCCTCCGAGGGTTATACCGTATGGCAGAAGAGAACGATAGATTTCGTTCGTGAAAAGTACGGCGACAGCGTAAAGATAGGTGCGGGCAACATCGTTGACCGCGAGGGCTTTATGTTCCTTGCTAAGGCAGGTGCTGACTTCATTAAGATCGGTATCGGCGGCGGCTCAATTTGTATCACCCGTGAGACCAAGGGAATCGGACGCGGTCAGGCAAGCGCGGTTATCGAGGTTGCCGCAGCGCGTGACGAGTATTACGAGAAGACGGGTATCTACATTCCCATTTGTTCAGACGGCGGTATCGTCCACGACTATCATATGACTCTCGCTCTTGCTATGGGTGCTGACTTTATGATGCTCGGCAGATACTTTGCAAGATTCGACGAATCCCCCACACCCAAGACTATGGTCAACGGACAGTACGTTAAGGAATATTGGGGCGAGGGCTCTAACAGAGCGCGCAACTGGCAGAGATACGACCTCGGCGGCAAGGCTAAGCTTTCCTTCGAGGAGGGCGTTGACTCTTACGTTACCTACGCGGGCTCACTCCACGACAACGTTGAGAAGTCGCTTTACAAGGTAAAATCCACTATGTGCAACTGCGGAGCTATCACCATTCCCGAGCTTCAGGAAAAAGCAAAGATAACCCTCGTTTCCGCAACGAGCATCGTTGAGGGCGGTTATCACGACGTTATGCTCAGAAGCACCGCAAACGTAAAATAATCAAAACAAAAAAATCGCGAGGCGAAAAACACTCGTCTCGCGTTTCGTTTTTTCCTTCATTAAATTAAAAAGGATAGAGAATATGTCAAAGTTATTCGTTCCTCAAAACTACAAAAACCCTCTTGACGTTTACAGAACGCAAAAGGCTATATCCTTTATCAAGCGCACGTTTCAGGACAGGCTCGCCGCGGCACTCGGCTTAAAGCGTGTGTCAGCGCCCCTCTTCGTCACGGAGGGCTCGGGTCTTAACGACAATCTCAACGGCACCGAGCGTCCCGTTTCCTTCGACATTCCCGCCGTTGGCGAAAACGCGCAGGTCGTTCACTCCCTCGCGAAGTGGAAAAGACTTGCTCTTAAAGAATACAACTTCTTCGTCGGAAACGGTCTTTACACCGATATGAACGCCATTCGCCGCGACGAGGAGCTTGACAACATTCACTCCATCTACGTCGACCAATGGGATTGGGAGAAGGTCATAACCAAAGAGGACAGAACTCTTGAATATCTGAAGGATACCGTGCGCAAAATAGTCGGCGTCATTTGTGACACGAACGAGCTTTTGAAGATAGATTTCCCCGAACTCTCCGTCAACCTCTCGCGCGAGGTCGCGTGTATCACGACGTCGGAGCTTGAAGAAATGTACCCCACCTTGACGCCAAAGGAGCGCGAGGACGCCTTTCTCAAGGAGCATAAGACCGCGCTTATTATGCAGATCGGCGGCAAGCTGAAAAACGGCAAGCCCCACGACGGAAGAGCTCCCGACTATGACGATTGGGCGCTCAACGGCGATATTATGTTCTATAACGAGGTCCTCGGCAGAGCCTTTGAGATCTCGTCAATGGGCATCAGAGTTGACGAGGAATCCCTTGCCCGCCAGCTTGACGAGCGCGGTTGCAACGAGCGCCGTGAGCTCCCCTTCCACAAGATGCTCCTTGCAGGTGAGCTCCCTCTCACCGTCGGCGGCGGCATCGGTCAGTCGCGCCTTTGTATGCTTATGATGGGCTGCGCGCACATCGGCGAGGTGCAGTCGAGCGTTTGGGATAAAGAAACGGTAGAGGGCTGCAAAAAAGCAGGCATAAAACTTCTTTAATAAAACAAATTACGAATGTAACGCAAAGGCACTTATGGCAAGCTAACTTCCATAAGTGCCTTTCTCCATCTTCCGAGAGGTAAATACCGTCTTTCTCGCAATATCAATCGTCCTCGGGATCGTTGAAATAATCTTTGTCAAAAAATTGGGATAAAGTTATTCCCGCGCCTTCACAAAAGCGCTTTACGGTAATAACCTTTGAGCATTTAGTTCTGCCTTTGAGCAGATCGTAAATTGCAGAGGGTGACATTCCGCCGCTCAGGGAAATATCACATATGTTAGTGCCGCGTTCCTTACAAAGCTCATCTATCCGCTTGACGATAGCGTCATTTAATTTCATAACCGTATCCTTCCTTTGATTTTGTGGAGTTCCACAATTATTATAGGTAAATATAAAGTCTTTCTCTCGTGGAGTTCCACGATATTGACAAAGTTTTCGTTTGGTTGTATAATATACCTGTTATATAGTGGTGTTCCACGAAAAATAAGAGGTGTAATATGACAATTGCTTTTGCAGGGCACTCGTTCATTTCTTCGAACAATATGGTGAAAGAAATGGTAAAAGATCAAATACGAAATAATATTATTGATAACAATCTCGTTACCTGCTATCTTGGTGGATACGGCAATTTCGATGAAATTTGTGCTCGTGCGTGCAGGGAATTAAAGCAGGAATATGGCACTATTGAAATTGTTTATGTTACCCCCTACATCAGCTTATCAGAACAAACAAAAATAAAAGAAATGCAAGGCTGCGGTTTATTCGATACATCGATATATCCTCCTATAGAAAACGTGCCACCAAGATTTGCAATATTGAAAAGAAATGAATGGATGATGACAAACGCAGACCTGATAATAGCATATGTAAATCACAATTACGGTGGTGCATATAAATCGCTCCAAGTGGCAAAACGAAAGAAAAAGAAAATAATAAATATTTATGATCTTCTTTAATAAAAATGCAGTAAAAAGGACGGAGAGCATCAACAGCTCTTCGTCCTTTTTCTGTCGGTGGACACACATCCTTCAGAGCACTTTCATTAAATGGCGGCTTTTCGTTTCATCAAGCAAGCTTTGTGACCTTTGCCACGACGACCGTCATATCGTCGTTGAAATGCGAATGCCTCGTCGCGGCAGAGAGAATTGCCTCGGCGTATTCTTCAACGTCATCGATTGGCGGCTTTGCCAGAAGTTCAAGCAGCCACGCCGCGTCATCCGTGCTCTGGCTCACGCCGTCGGAGAGCATTATCACGAAGTCGCCGTCGTCCACGCTCGTCACTATCCGCTCGGCGTCAACGCGCTTCATAAGTCCGATGGGCGCCGTTTCCGAGCGAATGCGGAAGATGGAATCCTTGCGCTTGACGTACGACGGAGCGGCGCCGCTCTTCAAGAACATCGCCTCGCCGTTTATCAGGTCAAAACCGAAAATATCCACCGTGGCGGAGCACTCGGCGCCGCCGTGTCTTATGATGTGGCTCAGCATATGAAGCACCGTATCCGACGGAGCGGAGGCGTCAAGCATCTCCGACAGGTACGAGCAGACGAAGGACGACGTGTCCCTTGCCACTCTGCCCGACCCCATTCCGTCGGAGAGGACGGCGTAAAATCTGTCATCGGAGGATTCGAACGTGATCACCGTGTCGCCCGAAACGACGTCCTCCTTGCCTCCTATTGCCCTTGACGCGCACTCGACGGCGTAAGCTCTGCACGCGTCCGCCTCCATAAGTGCGGTTTTACCGTTTCTGAAAAATTCAGGTGCTCCTATTCTCACTCCAATAGACTCCTCTATCCTTTTTTTGAATTCGGGCGAGCTTATCTTCGTTCCGTCCGCATCATCCCCCGCCGCTATAAGATGATAGCGTCTGTCGCCGTATACCCTGATGACGGAATCCTCGGGTCCGAACTCCTTTACCACGGGCTCAAGACGTTCCGTGAGAGCCGTGTTCACCGTGCGCTCTCTGTCATCACTCGATATAGCGTCGTTTATGAGCCTTGAGAGCATCTCGTAAGGACTGCCGCCCGACTCGGCGCCGTACATCTTGAAGCGCTCAGCCTCGGCCTTTGCCGCCCTTTCGTTTATCACTTCGAAGATCCTGTTCGACATATGGCAATACGCGGGAAGCGCCTCAAAATCCTTTGCCGACACGTTTTTCTTCACCGTAAGACGCGCGGCTATTTTGTCGGCGAGTTCGGTGTACGGCTCGGCTCCGTTTGCCCGACAGGTAGGATAACCCGGGCAGCTTTTGCAAAACGATGAAACGGCGTCCGTCACGACGGTTTTGTAATCCTCGGTGTCAAGCTTCGCGTTTCCTTGCGAAAATTTCCTCACCGCGACCGAAAGACCGAGCAGCGATTCCTCAAGCGCGGCAAGAGAGCCGCGGTACGACGAGCGGTAATTGAGCCCCATCGTCCCGACCATCTCCGCCGCTTGCTTCTTGCACTCTTCCTCTTCCTTCACCGTTTTTTCTATGGTGATCTTTTTCAGTATCGCGGCACCAAGCACCGCCGCTATCATATATTCGGGCAAGACCTCGAGCAAGGAGCGAAATCCCCCGGAGTATATGCTCCACACGACCAGAGCCGCGCCGCCTCCGACAAGCGCGTACGGAAGCCCGACCGCAAACAGCACGCCCGAGGCGAGCCCCGCGAGTGCGAAGGAAACGGACTGCATCGCGTTCACTCCGAGTATTGCGAAAAAGCCGACTCCCGCCGCTCTGAGCGCGCCGAAGCGCTTTGCTGTAACGAGGGTAAAAAGCCCCGCAAAAACGTAGGACGCCGATATTCCGAGGAGAGCGTACGGCTCAAGCGCGAAGCCTACGAAGAAGACCGCGAGCGCCGCGGAACACTGGAAGAAAACTATATTATAACGCTCCTTTTCAGTCCTGCCCGTTGAATCAAACAAATTCCGTCTGTTGATAAGCAGGGCTCGAAGAGTAAATCCCTCGGAGAAAATTCCCGAAACGCCAAAGACCGCCACGGGCGGTATCAGCGTCATCGAAAGACCGAAGAGGACCGTAGTCCACGAAAGGCCCGTAAGAAGTATTTCGTATATAGCCGCGGTAAACCCGCCGATAAGTGACGCCGCCATTCTGAGAATCAGACTTTCGCCAAAGAGGACGTCGTCCCCTTCCTCCGAGCCCGACGTTACTATGCGGAGAAAGACTACCACGACGGATATTATCGCGTAAACGAAGCCCGCGCCGCCAAGGGTGATCGAGCCGACCACGGCTCCTATCAGAGATATCCACACGTGCGTCGGAAGAACGGCAAGAAACGCGATGCCGAGCGGATGCGCACCGAAAATGAGGTGCCGCCTTGCAAGAACCAAAGCTATAACGAACACCGCTATATCAGAAACTATTGCCGTGGGATTTGCTCGCCTTCTGTCCACGGCGGAATAAAAAACGTCCGCAAGCGGGAAGCGCCGTTTCCCTTTCTTTTCATTCTTTTTTCCGTGACCGTTGACGTTATCCATTTCAAAAATCCTCTCTTTTGTTGACTTCATTCGGAAAAAGCATTTCCGAAATCATTATAAACCGAAGCGAGAAAGAAGATTGTCGAAGCAGAGATGGCACCCCGTGTCGATTTTCAGCGAAAAAAACAAAACGGACGGCGATATGGCAAAACAGCGTACTACCGCGTCCGTTTATATCAATATTTGCGATATTTAGGCAGGGGTAAAAGAGGAATTTCGTGAATATTTTTCCGCCCCTTACATAAATATCGGGCGAAGCTGCTCGGAACGAAGCGCCGCGTCAAGCGCATCACACATACGGGAATAATCCGCTACGAGCGAGTGCGGCTTCTTCGACGGGTCGTCCTGGCGCATCGGAAGGAAATACACCGCCTTGTGCTCAAGCATTCGTGCGATCGACGGAAGATTGCGCGACATTGCGTCGTTGCTTGAAAGCGCGATGAGCGTCACCCTGTCAGCTCTCAGATGAGCCTTTGCCGCCATACTGACTGCTCCGTCGGATATTCCGAGGGAAATTTTAGCGAGCGTATTCCCCGTGCACGGCGCTATTATCAAAACGTCAAGCGGCTCGGCGGGTCCAAAGGGCTCGGCATCCTCGACGCTTGCGACGATTTCCCTGCCCGCGCATCTTTTTACCCTCTCGCGAAACTCACTCGCCACGGTGAAGCGAGAGTCAACCGAATACGTCCTCTCGCTCATTATAGGATATACGGACGCGCCGAGCCCCACGAGCTTTTCCATCTCCGAAAAAGAGCGCTCAAGCGTGCAAAACGACGCGCAAAATGCATATCCTATTTTAAGACCTTCAAAAGATTTTGTAAACATTACTTTACATCTCCCTGTTTTTCAAGCTCCCTGACTACCGCCTCAGCATAAAGACGCCCCGCGGTTTTCGGGAGCATTTTTGCGGGCAATGAGGGGAGGCGTGTTAAATTTTCGACACCCTTAAAATTATCACCGGGAGCAAGCTCAAGCACCTCGGCGCTGATACTCTCAATTTGCTTTTTCGAAAAAAGTCTTGCAGGTGCCGTATTGACGAGCACGTCAAGAGAGTCAAACGTCGCCTCGGGAACGAGCTTTGCTTCAACGCCGTCTTCAAGCAGCTTCATCCTTACGGAATCCCCGCGCGTGAAGACCGTCACTCTCGTGCCGTGGAACAAAAGAAGCTCAAGCAGAGCCTTGCCTATCCTTCCGTAACCGACGATACCGACGTAAAGGTCGGCAAGCGCCGCCTTCCGCGTGTTCATAATATAAGAAAGCGTACACTCCGCAGTAAGGGCGGCATTCTCCGCGACGAATCGCTCATCCTCAGCGACGTCCGCCACTACCCCGCCAAGCTCCGTGATGCATTTCTTATATGACTCGGGCAGGCCGTGAGCGCAAAAAAGCACTCCGCTTTCCGAAAGCTGTGCGAGCGAGGCAAGCGGTATATCCGTGCCCGTAATATCCCTGCCGTTTCTCGCCGTCGGTATCGGCAAGACCAGCACGCGCGAAAAATTCGAGCATATTTCCGAAGGGGCGAGCCGCTCGGCGCACGCCGACTCACGCTCCCCGCCTCCTATTACGTCAACTGTCATAAAATCAAAAGCTCCGTTTCTCTTAATTTGTACCTCACTATTTATTTTATGGTATAGATACATTTATGTGAAAGCGGCGAGCGTCCGTTTTCTATTGACAAAAAAATACTCGGGTGGTATAATTGTAATATAAATCAAAAAGGAGTATCGCTCCCGACGAGGAGCGCCATTTACTTTAATGAAGAAAAAGCTTGTAATCGCCGTTTTGATAATCACGCTTACGGTGCTCGTAATATCCCTCGCATTCATCGTAAAGGGCAAAAGAGACGAAAACAAGGACCCCGAGACCTACACCCCCGCCCCGGGCGAGCATTACGACCCCGACCAGCTTGAGTGGGATCCCGTATAACGACTCTTTTTTATAAAAATCCGACCTAATTTCGTATTGACTTACGTCCGCTGTGCGTGTACAATAGAGTCATAATACCTTTAAAGCAAGGAGATAAAGAATGACCTTTAAGAAAAATGAAAACAATCCCATTTTCGGGAATGAAGAAATAGGCACCGCCTTTGACGTTTACGTTACTAAGGAGGATGGAAAATACCGCCTCGACTTTTCTTGGAGACGTGAAAAATCACTTGCCGTAATATTCAGCGACGACGGCATTCATTGGTCTGAGCCCAAGATCACCCTCGCCCCCGACCCGAAATCAGGCTGGGAGGACGGCCTTAACCGCAACTGCGTGCTCAAAATAGACGGCGTCTTCAAGATGTGGTACACGGGACAGGCAAGAGGACACAGCTACATCGGCTACGCCGAGAGTGTCGACGGCATTCACTTTGAGAAAAAGTGCGACGAGCCCATAATGATCTCCGAATACCCTTGGGAAAAGGAATCCGTTATGAACCCTTGCGTGCTTTACGAAGGCGGAAAGTACAGAATGTGGTACGCCGCAGGCGAGACCTACGAGCCAAACGTCCTTGCCTACGCCGAGAGTGACGACGGAATCAATTGGAAGAAATCGCGCATCAACCCCATCCTCGTCGCCGAGGGGAGCAACTACTATGAAAAAGACCGCCTTGGCGGCTGTCAAGTCATCAAGACCCCCGATATGGGTTATCTTTGCTTCTATATCGGCTACGAGGATATAAACACCGCCCGCATCTGCGTCGCAAGATCCGAAAACGGCATCACCGCCTGGGAGCGCTCTCCCCTCAACCCCCTCGTTTCCCCCGACAAGGACTCGTGGGACGGCGACGCGTGCTACAAGCCCTCGGCGCTTTGGGAAGAGGAGCTTGGACGTTGGCGCATATGGTATAACGGCCGTAACGGCGTGCCCGAGTACATAGGACTTGCAGAATACGGAGAAAGGGATCTTTTTAAGAAATGCTGACGAAAAAGCTGAAAGCATACGTCGATTCGTTTAACGAAAACGACAGCGAACTTTATAAAAACTCGATAGACAACGCACACGCTTACGAATGGCTGAAGGAATGCGCCCCGAGATTTGAGTGCCCCGACGGGGATTTTGAGAGGACCTTTTATTTCAGGCTCTGGACCTTCAGAAAGCACGTGAAGGAAACGCCCGAGGGGTATATAATCTCGGAATTTCTTCCCGACGTGCCGTGGGCGGGTCCTTACAATATAATAAACGCAGCGGCAGGACACCACATCTACGAGGGCAGATGGCTAAGAGGGAGCGAGAGATATCTTTGCGATTACGTAAACTTCTTCTTAACCCACGGCGAGGAATCCCACAGATACAGCACCTGGCTTCTTGACGCGGCGACGAAGCTTGAGGACGTCAAGGGAAAAAAGCTCTTCTCGGGGAAGCTCGATCTTATGATCCGTTATTACGAAGAATGGGAGCGGACGCACGGGACGGCGTCGGGTATGTTCTGGTCGCTTGACGGACGGGACGCTATGGAATACTCCATCAGCGGAACGAAAAATATGAATATGGTACGCGGCACGCGCCCAACGCTTAACTCCTATATGTACGCCGAGGCGCTCGCCATCGCGCGCTTCGCCGAGGACGAGGGCAGAGCGGACGTCGCGAAAGAGTACGGAGAAAAGGCGGCAAAGCTCCGCGATATGATAAACGAAAAGCTTTGGGACGGGGACTTTTACAAGCCCCTGCACGGTCAGCGCGACGAAGAGCTTGACTCGGCGTTCGAGTCGGGCGACTTTTCCGAGGCTCCGAAGGAGGAGATCGGCTACATTCCGTGGATGTTCTCGATCCCGCCGAAGGAAAGAAACGCGGCGTTCGCCTATCTTTCTGACAGCAAGTGCTTCCGCTCACCCGTCGGATATACGACTGCTGATATGAGCGACCCTCGCTTCCTCTTTGAAGCTGATCACGAATGCCTTTGGAACGGCTACGTCTGGCCCTTCGCAACGTCGGAAACGCTCACCGCACTTTACACCGCCGTAAAGGACGGCGACGAGAGCTTGAAGCCCATCTTCATCGACGGTATGAATCTTTACGCAAAAAGCCACACCCTGACCGAAAACGGCAAAACTCTTCCTTGGATAGACGAGGTGATGAGCCCGTATGAAAAAATCTGGACCTCCCGCGAGATTCTGAAGGACCTCGGCTGGCAGGAAAAGCTCGGCGGAAAAGAGCGCGGAAAGGATTATAACCACTCCACCTTCATAGATCTCGTAATAAGCGGCACCGTCGGCGTAAGCTGCGGAGAGGACGGACTTACGGCGTCCCCTGCCATACCTGCGGATTGGGACTACTTCCGCCTTGAGAACCTCGAATACCGCGGCAAGCTCTACACCGTTACCTACGATAAGACGGGCGAAAGGTACCGCCGCGGCAAGGGGCTCGTAATAAGCTCGGAAGATTGACGGTACAATAAATCGCTCGGATCCAATTTGGATATTTTATCAAAAATACTAATTTTATACAAAGAAAAAAGACTCGCTGTCATTTAAGATAGCGGGTCTTTTATAACTAAAAATTCAATTTACCTCGGCGTCTTTCGTCTTCGGGCATTGACCCGATAACTATTGCTTTTTCACACCTTTGACGCCTTTTGATCGCAATAGATGCAAGCGCCGCCCTTAAAGAGGCGCTTAATTCCGCGCTCGGTCATAGAGATGCAGTGCGGATTCTTGCAGATAAGGGTGGGATCTTCCTCTCCCCCCGTGCGCACGTCCGACACGCTCTTCGTTTTGAGGAGCATAAGGATGAGCGCCATTCTGATATATCTGCCGAATTTCGCCTGGTCGAAGTAATCCGCTCTCGGATCGTCGTCAACGTCCGTTGAGATCTCGTTTACACGGGGAAGCGGGTGCATTATCGAAAGATCGGGCTTCGCGTCCTTCAATTTCTCTTTGGTGAGAACGTAGGAATCCTTGAGCCTTTCATACTCCTCGGGGGAATCAAATCTTTCTGCCTGGATCCTCGTCATATAAAGGATATCAAGCGAGGGGATCGCGTCCTCAAGGCTCTCGCACTCAACGTACTCCGACGAGCACTTGTCAAGGAAGTCCGCCTTTACGTAATCGGGAAGCGCCAGCTCCTTTGGCGAAATGAGGACGAATTTCACACCCTCGTATCTCGTCATCGCGCTGATCAGCGAATGCACCGTCCTGCCGTATTTAAGGTCGCCGCAGATTCCGACGGTCATATCCGTAAATCTGCCCTTCTTCCTGTTTATCGTAAGAAGGTCGGTTAGCGTCTGAGTGGGGTGGAAGTGCCCTCCGTCACCCGCGTTGATTATCGGAACGCTCGAGACGCGTGACGCCACGATGGGCGCGCCCTCCTTCGGGTGGCGCATCGCGATTATATCGGAATACGCGCTGACCATCCTTATGGTGTCGGAAACGGTCTCGCCCTTTGACACGGACGTGCTTGCTGCCTGCGAGAAGCCGAGCACGCTGCCGCCGAGGGACATCATAGCCGACGTAAAGGAGAGTCTGGTTCTCGTCGACGGCTCAAAGAAGAGCGTGCCGAGGATCTTGCCCCTGCAGCTGTCGGAATACATTTCGGGGTTTTCTATTATGTCGTTTGCGGTCTTTACAAGACCGTCTATCTCCTCGACGGAAAAGTCAAGGATGTCAACAAGATTTCTCATTTTAAAGAGCTTCCTTTCGGGAGTTTTAGAAACTTACGCCTTTGCGCCGTACACCTCAAGGTACTTCCTGATCCTCTCGACGTTTTCCTTGTTCTTCTCGTCCTCTTCGAGGTATTCGATGATGTCGTAAACGTCAACTATGGAATAAACGGGGAAGCCGAACTGCTCCTCGATCTCTGTCATTGCACCCTTTTCGCCCTGACCCTTTTCCTTTCTGTCAACCATTATAAAGGTCGCGGCAACCTTCGTGCCCTCAAGATGGGAGAGGATCTCCATACTCTCGCGGATAGCCGTGCCGGCGGTGATAACGTCCTCGATAATAACTATCTCCTCGCCTGCGGTGGGAACGTAGCCGACGAAAACGCCGCCCTCGCCGTGGTCCTTAACTTCCTTTCTGTTGAAGAAGAAGGGCACGTTGAGATCCTTCTTAGAAAGCGCGACAGCCGCGGAAACGGAAAGGGATATTCCCTTGTACGCAGGGCCGTAAAGAACTGCCTTCTTTGCGCCGAGCTTTTCAAAATAAGCCTTTGCGTAGAACTCGCCGAGAGTAGCTATATCGCTGCCCGTCTTGATCATTCCCGCGTTGATGAAATAGGGGATCTTTCTTCCGCTCTTTGCGGTGAAGTCACCGAACTTGAGAACGCCCGCGTTCTCAAGGAACTGTATAAATTCTCTCTTGTAGCTTTCCATTTTTCTTATCTCCTCATACGTTTGATCTTTTATTAGCCGATGAACTCACGGCAGCATCTTTCGTATGCCGCGACGGGATCCTCAGCCGCTGTTATAGGTCTGCCGACGACGATGTAATCGGAGCCTATCTTCTTTGCCTCCTCGGGAGTCATAACTCTCTTCTGGTCGCCCTTGTCACCGTCAGCGAATCTGACGCCGGGGGTAACGGTAACGAAGTCCTTGCCGCAGGTGTCGTGAACCTTGCCCGCCTCAAGGGGTGAGCAAACGACGCCGTCGAGCCCCGCAGCCTTCGCACATGACGCGTAGTGCATAACTACTTTGTCAATGGGTTCTTTTATAAGAAGATCGTTTTCCATACTCTCTTGGTCGGTGGAGGTGAGCTGGGTTACAGCGATAAGAATGGGGCGAGTGCCGTCGGGCTTCGTCAGGCCCTCGATTGCCGCCTCCATCATTCTCTTAGTGCCGCTCGCGTGGAGGTTGGTCATATCAACGTCAAGATTCGAAAGAACCGCCATCGCCTTTTTAACGGTGTTGGGAATGTCGTGGAGCTTAAGATCAAGGAATATTTTATGCCCTCTCTTCTTTATCTCCTTTACGATAGAGGGACCCTCAGCGTAGTAAAGCTCCATTCCGATCTTTACGAACGGCTTCTTTCCCTCGAATTTGTCAAGAAACTTAAAGGTATCCTCTGCGCTTGCAAAATCACAAGCAATTATAACGTCGCGTCCCATCAGTGCGCTCCTCCTATTATTTCACTAAGATTTTTTATTCCGTACTTCTCCATAACGAGGGGAAGCTCGTCGATTATCTTTTTAGAGGCGAAGGGATCGACGAGATTTGCCGCGCCGACCTCGACCGCCGTTGCTCCTGCGAGCATAAATTCTATAACGTCCTCAGCACGCGACACGCCGCCCATTCCCACGAGAGGAATCTTCACCGCATCGTATACCTGATATACCATTCTTACCGCGACGGGAAGAACCGCGGGACCAGAGTAGCCGCCTGTCGTATTGGCGAGTATGGGACGTCTTTTCTTCAGATCTATTCTCATACCGAGAAGAGTGTTTATAAGACTGATACCGTCAGCTCCGCCCGCCTCGCACGCCTTTGCGATGGATACGATGTCCGTGACGTTCGGCGAGAGCTTGATTATAAGAGGCTTTTTCGTGACGCGCCTTACAGCCCTCGTGATAGCCTCCGCGCTCTGGCACGAGGTTCCGAAGCTCATTCCGCCTCCGTGAACGTTGGGGCAGGAGATGTTGACCTCAAACCACGCGATGTCGGGCTCGGAATCGAGCTTTTCTACCGTGGTGACGTACTCGTACTCCGAGAATCCCGATACGTTTGCCATTACGGGCTTATGAAAGACCTCACGCAGCTTCGGGAGCTCGCACTCCTTCACCTTGTCAACACCGGGGTTCTGAAGACCGACGGCGTTGAGCATTCCCTCGGGGCACTCGGCGATCCTCGGGGTGGGGTTGCCGAATCTCGGCTCAAGAGTCGTTCCCTTAAAGGAAAGAGAGCCTAAAACATTGATGTCGTAAAGCTCCGCGAACTCGTAGCCGAAGCCGAACGTGCCGCTCGCGGGGATTATCGGGTTGTCTATTTCAACGCCGCAGAGGGTTACTTTAGTGTTTACCATATTATCTCCTCCTTTTCAAGCACGGGGCCGTCGCGGCAGATGCGCTTGTTTCCGTATTTCGTTTTGCAAGAGCAGCCCATACAAGCGCCGAAGCCGCATCCCATACGCTCCTCGAATGAGAAGCTGCCCGAGCATTCCGACTTATCGTACACAGCCTTCAGCATTGGCTCAGGACCGCAGGTGTAGAAGTACGTCGGAGAAAGACCCGAAAACGCGTCGGTAACGAAGCCCTTTATTCCGTAAGAGCCGTCGACGGTAGTGACTATGACCTCTGCGCCGAGAGCCTTAAACTCATCCTCGTAAAAGACCTCGTCAGAAGAGCCGAAGCCGAGAATGACCGTCGGATGCTTGCCCTCCTTTACGAGCTCTCGGCAAAGAAGGTACATAGGAGGCACGCCTGCGCCACCGCCGACAAGAAGAGGCTTATCTCCGCTCTTTTTCGTGTCATAACCGTTGCCAAGACCCGTAAGGGTAAGAAGCTCCTCGCCGCCCGTCATCTCTGCCATAAGCTCCGTTCCGCGTCCTACCGCCTTATATATGAGAGTGAGAACGTCACCCTCTACGTTACACACGGAAATCGGACGGCGAAGATAAAAGCCGTCAAGCTTTACGTTCACGAACTGACCCGGGGCGCTGATGTCGCTCACGTCGCCCCTGAGAGTCATTTCATAAGTGTTTTTTGCTATTTTTTTGTTTGTAAGAACCTTAAAAACGGAGTCCTTCATCAAACCGTTCTCCTTTACGCGTCGATGGTAGAGATAGTGATGGTTATATCCTCAAGCACGTCAAGAAGAACTCTTACCGTGTCAAGGGATGTAAACATCGTGGTGTTGGTTTCGACGGCGAGCTTTCTTATCTCGTAGCCGTCCTTCTGCTGATCGGAGGAGCCGATGTCGCTCGTGTTTATGACGTAAGCAATGTGCCCTGCCCTTATCGATTCGGGAATGTCGTCCGAGCCCTCGCCGATCTTCTGCTTAACTCTCGTTCTGATGCCGTTATCCTTAAGGAACTTCGCCGTGCCCTCGGTTGCCTCGATATTAAAGCCGAGGTTATAGAAACGGCGGATGAGCGGAAGGGCCTCGGGCTTGTCCGCGTCTGCGATTGTGACGAGCACCGTGCCGTAGTTCTGCACCGTCATACCCGACGCCTGAAGAGCCTTGTAGAACGCGCGGTTAAGGTCGTCGTCGTAGCCGATAGCCTCGCCCGTGGACTTCATCTCGGGTGAGAGGTAAGCGTCGATGCCGTTGATCTTCTTGTAGGAGAATACGGGCACCTTGCAGTACCATCTCTTCTTCTCCTCGGGATAGAGGGTGAAGATGCCGAGCTCCTTCAAGGACTTGCCGAGGATGACCTCGGTCGCAATGTCCGCAAGGCTGTAGCCCGTGGACTTCGAGAGGAAGGGAACGGTTCTTGAAGAACGGGGGTTGACCTCTATGATATAAACGTCTTCCTTGTCATCAACGATGAACTGAATGTTGAAAAGACCGATAATGCCGATACCAAGACCGAGCATCTTTGAATAAGAAAGTATCTTGCCCTTTACCTTGTCCGAAATCGAGAAGGAGGGATAAACGCTGATGGAGTCACCCGAGTGAACGCCCGTGCGCTCAACGAGCTCCATAATACCCGCGACGAAGACGTCCTGTCCGTCGCAGATGGCGTCGACCTCGACCTCCTTGCCCTGAATGTAGTGGTCAACGAGAACGGGCTTGTCCTCGTCTATCTCAACCGCGGTTCTCAGGTAGTGGCGGAGCTGCTTTTCGTTTCCGACGAGCTGCATAGCTCTTCCTCCGAGGACGAAGGAGGGACGAACGAGAACGGGGTAGCCTATCCTCTCGGCAACCTTAACGCCGTCCTCTATCTTCGTTACCGCCTGACCCTTCGGCTGAGGGATGTTGAGCTCCTCAAGGATCTTCTCAAAGGCGTCGCGGTTCTCCGCTCTGTCTATCGCCTCGCAATCGGTGCCGATGATCTTTACACCGCGCTCAGCAAGAGGCGCCGCGAGGTTTATAGCGGTCTGACCGCCAAGGGAAGCGATGACGCCCTCGGGCTTTTCAAACTCGATAACGCTCATTACGTCCTCGGTTGTAAGGGGCTCGAAATAGAGCTTGTCCGAGCAGGTGTAGTCGGTCGAAACGGTCTCGGGGTTGTTGTTTATGATTATAGCCTCGTAGCCCGAGTTGCGTATGGTATTTACCGCGTGAACGGTAGAATAGTCGAACTCAACGCCCTGTCCGATACGGATGGGACCCGCGCCGAGAACGATGACCTTCTTTCTGTCGGTAAGGATGGACTTGTTCTCATCCGAGTAGGAGGAATAGAAGTAGGGTATATAAGCTCCGACGTGTGCCGTGTCAACCATTTTGAATACGGGAGTGATGCCCGCCTTCTTTCTGAAATCGGCAACGCAGATCTCCGAGGTGCCCCAGAGCTTCGCGATATACTTGTCGGAGAAGCCCATCTTCTTCGCAGTCTTAAGAACCTCGACGTTCTCCTTGTTCTCGGAGAGGGTCTTTTCCATATCCGTGATCTTCTTGAATGACTCAAGGAAGAAGGGTGTTATCATAGTGATCTTGTGAAGCTCCTCGACCGTGTGGCCGCGGCGAAGCAGCTCGGTGATGACGAAGGCGTTATCGTCGTGGAACTCCTCAAGATACGAAAGCATTTCCTTATCGGTCTTCTTGTCAAACTTCGCCATATGAAGGTGGCAAACGCCGATCTCAAGCGATCTTACCGACTTGAGCACGCACTCCTCAAGGTTTGAGCCGATGCCCATACACTCGCCCGTCGCCTTCATCTGAGTGCCGAGCTTATTGGGAACGGAGGTGAATTTGTCAAAGGGGAAACGCGGGAATTTCGCTACGATGTAGTCAAGGCTCGGCTCAAAGGACGCCTTCGTGCCCGCTACCTCTATCTCGTCAAGGGTCATACCGACGGCTATTTTCGCCGTAACTCTCGCTATCGGATAGCCCGACGCCTTGGACGCAAGAGCGGAGCTTCTTGAAACTCTCGGGTTTACTTCTATAAGATAATATTCGGAAGAGGTGGGATTGAGCGCGAACTGAACGTTACAGCCGCCCTCTATCTTAAGCTCCTTTATGAGCTTTATCGCGGAATCGTTGAGCATCTTCAGGTCGTGGTCGTTAAGAGTCATAATGGGAGCAACGACCATACTGTCGCCCGTGTGGACGCCGACGGGGTCTATGTTCTCCATTCCGCAGATGGTGATGGCGTTATTTGCGCTGTCGCGCATAACCTCAAACTCTATCTCCTTGAAGCCGCGCACGCTCTTCTCAACGAGAACCTGGTGAACGGGGGATGCGGAGAGCGCGTCCTTTGCAATCTCCTTCAATTCCTTAAGATCGTAAGCAAAGCCGCCGCCCGTGCCGCCGAGGGTGAAGGCGGGACGAAGAACTACGGGGAAGCCGATCTTCTCCGCAACCGCAACAGCCTGCTCCACCGTATTCGCTATATCGGAGGGGATAACGGGCTCGCCGATAGACTCGCAAAGCTCCTTGAAGAGCTCTCTGTCCTCTGCGCGCTCGATACTTTCCGAGGACGTTCCGAGAAGCTCAACGCCGCTTTCCTTAAGTACGCCCTTCTTCTCAAGAAGCATAGCCATATTAAGACCCGTCTGTCCGCCGATGCCGGGAACTATGGCGTCGGGGCGCTCGTATCTTATTATCTTCGCGATATATTCAAGCGTCAGAGGCTCCATATATACCTTGTCCGCTATGGTGGTGTCCGTCATTATGGTGGCGGGGTTGGAGTTTACGAGAATTACCTCGTAGCCCTCCTCTTTAAGAGCGAGGCACGCCTGCGTGCCGGCGTAGTCGAACTCAGCCGCCTGTCCGATGACGATGGGGCCCGAGCCGATTATCATAATTCTTTTCAGATCCTTGCGTTTGCTCATTTTTTCTTCCTCCGTTTTGTTATATATTTTTTATTATTTTTTCATCTAAATACACAGCCCTGCCGCCCGTGACGGTCGCAAGACATTTTCCAAAGACCCGCATTCCCGCAAACGGTGTGCTCTTGCCCTTGGAAAGGAACTTTTCGGGGTCGACCTCGTACTCTTCCCCGACGTCAAAGACGGTAAAGCCCGCGTCCGACGTGATGCCGAAGCGCTCTCTCGGCTTTTTCGACATAAGCTCCGCAAGTGCCTCAAGGCTTATCACCCCGGGCTTTACGAGCTTGGTGTAGAGAACGGGGAACGCCGTTTCAAGTCCGACGACGCCCATCAGGCTCTTTTCAAGCCCGCGCGACTTTTCCTCAGCCGAGTGCGGCGCGTGGTCCGTCGCTATCATATCAACAGTCCCGTCAAGAAGCCCCGCGACGAGCGCTTCCCTGTCCTCCGCCGCGCGAAGAGGCGGATTCATCTTAAACCTGCCGTCCTCAAGAAGGCACGAGTCGTCAAGGGTAAGGTAGTGCGGTCCCGTCTCGCAGCTGACGTCTACGCCCTCGGCTTTTGCGCGCCTGATTATATCGACGCTCTCTTTCGTTGAAATATGGCACACGTGGTACGCGCAGCCCGTCTTTTTCACAAGCTCTATATCTCTTGCGATGGGTCCCCACTCGCTCTCGGAGCAAATTCCTCTGTGACCGTGTGCCGCCGCGTATTCGCCGTCGTGAATATAGCCGCCGCGAAGAAGCGAGTTGTCCTCGCAGTGCGCGACGATGGGCTTGCCGAGAGATTTCGCAAGGCGCATTGCCGCCTCCATCATCTCCTCGCTCTGCACACCGCGTCCGTCGTCGGAAAAGCCCGCAACGTCCTTCGCCATATCCGCCATATCGGAGAGCTCCTCACCCGCCTCGGCTTTGGTTATGGTGCCGTAAGGAATGACGGTGATGCCGCCCGCGCGCCTTATCGCCTCAAGCTGCTCGTCGAGATGCTCCCTCGTGTCGGGCGTGGGCGAGAGATTCGGCATAGTGCATACTGCGGTGTAACCGCCCGCGGCAGCCGCGCGAGTTCCTGACTCCATCGTTTCTTTATAAGAAAAACCCGGCTCTCTGAAATGCACGTGCACATCACAGAAACCGGGAAGAATAACTGTATTTTCGAAAATACGGGCACAGCCGATAGAATCAGCGGCAAAATCAAAAGCACAAAGAGCGGTACCGTCAAAAAGCACGGACTGCTTTTTCATAACTCCGCCATCGTATATGAGCGCATCTTTAAAAATGATTTTCATATCGGTCTTCCTTCCTAATTATTATAAAAAATACGCCGCGATTACATTATAAAAACATAACGCGAAACGGTACAAGGACGATAAGCTTCGACAAAAAAGCACTCAAAACAACCGCGAAATTGCAAAAAAAAGAACCTCGCTCCGAGCAAGATTCCGCAAAATACCGCCCCCTCGACAAGCAAGGGCGCGTCCGTTTTGTAGAAAACCTTGTCGGCATCTCTGTACCGAATTAAAGATTTTATTTTTTAATATTATAACACATAGGAAGGCAAATGTCAAGAGGAAAAATGCATTTTGAAGAAAAACGAAAAAACGCACCTTCATAAAAAACGGGAAAGCGTTCGATGAAATTTAAGCACCCGAGAGCACGGGGCTCTCGGGCACTAAACTAACCGTTTAACTTTCTGTCGGCAGTTGAACGGAAACAGAAGACAGCAAACTATAACCGGTATCGGATTTTTGAAGTTCGTATCTTACCGTTACAGCTTCCGAATTGCGATAATTTTTATAAGCATCGGTAGGAACAGAAATTTCATATACACTATTACTACCATACGTTAGCTTACTTGCATCAAAAAGTTCAAGCAGCTTAGTGAAGTCCTTAGCATCATAAAAGGTATCAAGTAAACTCAAGAGACCTTTATATCCGGAAATTGTTATATTAGCTTCACTTTCAGAGCTCATTTTATCAATGAAACGAACTTCGACCGACCTTCCATCCGAATTATAAGTGACCGCCACGTTTGCGTTTAAATTGGCGGAACTTATATCAATGCTTTTTTCGCCCGATGATACGAGGAAAATCATATGTTTCTCATCATCAGTAGAAATATCTGACACACTGTAACCCGACGAAGCAAACAAATCCGAAAGCTCTTTAAGCTCTGCTTTGGATTTTTTTGAATATTCGTTTACCTTCGAATATTCACCCGAATAAGATACTACCCCAACGGCAATGCTAAAACCGCCAATTACTCCTATAATACCTGCGAGGAGAAAAATAAAAATGTTTTTAAACAATTTCATTTTCAGTTCACCTCCTCATAAAAGTCCTCTGACACCTTTTGGGTATATTGAATAGAACATTCTTTAAGAACGATCTTATCGGTATGCATTACGGTTTTATACTTGTAATACACAGGGGCACTTTCCAACGCGGAATCATCATTAAGCACCTTCAAGTAGCAAGCTTTGAACGATTCTTCTTGAACGCAATTCGAATCAAAGTTTTCTATCAAATAGCCTTTATCATATTTTGCTTCAAGCATATCTGCAGAAAACTTATCGTTTTCAAAAACAACTTTTGCGCATTCGATAACTTGCGTAACAAATAGCTTATCTTCATTTGTTATTTCAGCACTGCTATTTTTTAAAAATGAAAGATCAACAATATACTCATCTACATGAGCCTCAATGTAAAGGGTAGCAACCAAATCATTTTTTTCAATTTTCAAAGTACCGTATTCATACGTCCAATCGGCAGAGATCCACGATGTGAAACTCTCTTCGTCCAATACACCTTCACTTATAAGTTCTTGCTTGAACCTATTTTGATCGTGTTCTATCCTGCCAATAGTTGATACGTCAGAAGAATTGACAAAAATATATAAGAAAGAAGAGCAAGCTGTTACAATCGCAACAACGACAATAGTTATAATAAATAGTATGATTTTTTTGGTTTTACTCATATGTCACTCCGTAATTATAATATTTTCCGAACGCACCAGCTAACAAAAACTGCCGCCATGATTTTCCTTGATCTCCAGGATTAATATCTGCATGCTTCGCTGATTTTTACTAAATGATCATCACCATTATCATCTTTTATTGTCCATTCAAAAACAAAGCCAAAAATAAAATCCAAAGCTTTAAAGCTTCTGCGGCAGGCGTGCTTTGCAAGCATAAAGTACAGAGCGCAAAGCTACGCCCGAGGGCGACGGAATCCGCTTGTTAATCGACTCGCCTAAAGACGAATTTTTCTCCAACATTAAAATATTTGCTTTCTGTCACTACAGCATCAAAACGTTTCTTGCTTTTATAATTACAATCAATCCAAGCAATTACATATTTTGCCTCTTCTCCCCCTCCGGGATGAAGATATTCTGTAGTTGTTTTAGCAAGTTCTTCTATTTCTTTCGAAATGATGCATACATCATATGAGCCGGCAAAATTTTCAAAATATACACCTATTTTCTCGCCGTTTACATTAACCTCGCCTTGTGCAAAATAATAAACATTAGGATCATCGCCATATCCGTTAGTTCCTGCTAATTGAGGAAGCGGCAAATGGATTGCTTCAACAACAAAAGAAATTTCTCCATTTTCTGTCTTCCATTTTGATCCCGGAAATCTTTGCGGTTGTCGTTCGTAAATGATAGGATTTTCGCAAGAACTTAAAAACAAGATTGAGCATAAAAGCAATAAACCTACAATTTTTTTCGTTTTTTTCATATGTCACTCCGTAGTTATAATAATGAAACATCAACATTTGGGTTATTTTGCGCCATCGGGCTTTGTTGTGGTATCAATCCAATCGCACAGATTATAAACTTCAAGTTCGGTACACAACTCTTCGAACTGTTTGGTATTTAATCGATCGTATACCTTATTCGTTATAGTATCAACTATACAATAAAATGCATCATCAGGAACCATAGACATTATATCATCATAACTATCGTTTTCAGAAACTTCAACACGTTTTGCACAAACATATCTGTCATTATAGCAAAAACTCACTATAAAGCGGTCAACTTTAACACCGTTATTTGATCCGATGTGAATATCACATGAATTTACCCTTATTATACAGTATCCTTGGGGGAGCTCGTATTCCCAGTCTGAAAGTCCTGCACAAGAAAACAAATTACAAAGCATAAATAGACCAATTCCAATAACGATTATTGCTTTTACAAAACTTTTTTGTAGTCGGTATGTATTCAACATTTTTTCATAGTGTTTTTATGTGCTATTATATTTTTACACATAAGAAGTTTTATCTTGTTTTAAGATACCACAACATTTGTCCTAATACAACTACCAAAAATGCTTGAAAAATAATTCTTATTATATGCGCTACCGGTTTAGGAATTTGAACGATTATTGGAGCATTAATTACCATTCTTAAAAACAGCATCGGACCCCACGGACAAATAGCCCATAAGATATAATTAGGATCGTTTAGTTTAATCACCTGCATCTCGATAAAAAATGTT
Source organism: Clostridia bacterium (assembly GCA_017503105.1). Lineage (GTDB taxonomy): Bacteria > Bacillota > Clostridia > Oscillospirales > CAG-272 > UBA1740. The sequence goes on along the minus strand of JAFVTS010000010.1, from coordinate 61,629 downwards.
AAAACAAATCCTAAAACAAGCGATATAATTCCATAAATAGGTAGCTTTGGCACATGACAATTTTTACGTCCATTCGCATCAACATTTTGACCGTCTATGAACAAGTCTATTGGATTTGTATTGCTACTTACTCTATATATAATTTTTGCGTTCTTGTTTAAAATGCTGAAATTATACTCAAAATTGAAAATTTCAGAGTGATGAAAATCGTTAGGAATCATATCGATCTTAATATCATCTAAATAGATATATCGATTCCGCTCCTCCTTTTTGATTTTTACTAAATGATCATCACCATTATCATCTTTTATTGTCCATTCAAAAATATATGTTTTCATCTATTCTCCTCTTACTCCTAATGCCATAACATCGTCAACTATCGTATATACAACATAATCTTTGGATGATACGCTTCCGTTAAATACTTGTCCGTCATCCTTATAATCGGAATAGACGGTTGCCGCAAAACCTATTGTCGCTACTATAAAGAACCCCGTTATCAATGCTGACGGCAAAAAGTGCCCGCTCGGGTCATTCTCCATTTTTATTATAAACCCAAAGCTGTAAAATGTCAATATGACGCGTATTACCGCGTTTGCTCTGCACTTTTTGTTGAACTGCCCGCTTTCTAAACGAATTTCGGGTTGGCTTTTACAAAAACAGAGCCCCAAAAAACATCCAAGGCTTTAAAGCTTCTGCGGCAGGCGTGCCTTGCGAGTATAGAGCTCGTAGCGCGAAGCTACGCCTTACAGCAAAAAGCACACGCCTTGCGTGCTCCGCAAGTTTTTTGTGTTATACCTTTTATATCCTCAAAGTTTCGCCGGGGGTTATGTGGTAGAGTTTTTTGTCAATGTCGAACCAAATTTCATAGAGCGTGGGGTTGTAGACGATAGTGCCGTCCGCGCTGTATTGCAGATGGCGGTACGCCTCAACGTAGTTGTAGATTTCGATATTCGTCGCATACCAGACGTCATCTTTTCCGCCAAGCTTCTCACAAATGGCTTCCAAGTGGTCCCAATTATTCTTGCGCTCGAACTCAAAGGAGTGCCCCCAAAGATAGAAGAGCTTTGCATTGCGCCGGCTAATGTACATTTTGTCAACGTCCATATTCAAAAACTCGTCGATGTATTCCATAACGTTCGAATTATCGTGATGCGCCGTGGGGATCCACTGATGCCAATCGTCGGGAATTGAGAACGTGTTGTTATCTTGACCCGCAGAACGCACATAAGCAATATCAAGATCGCATAGATATTCCCTGATCGTTTCGTAAAGGTCGGGCTGACTTGAGCGATTCACGGAAACGTCGGGGAACGCCATACCGCGCACGATGATTCCAAGCGCGCGCTCAAGCGCAAGGCGGCATTCAAGAGTGTCGCGAATGCCCTCAATGGAACGCACCCTGTTGAGGGCTCTGTGATTGTAACCGTGAGTTGCGACCTCGTGCCCCTTTGCAAGCATGTTTTCTTTAATAAACTGAGCGCTGAGCGGCTCGCCCTTCTCCACGTTCTTGCCCACAAGATTAAACGTGCATTTTAAACCGTATTTATTGACGGTTTCAAGAAATTGAACGTCGTTGCAGGCACCGTCATCATAGCTGAGAGTCACAGCTTTGCTTTTTCCGCCCGGAAATCTGATAAAATTATATTTCATAAAAATCCCTCCGATTTTGAATTTTACAAGTTCATTATAACATATTCAATATGACAATTCAAGCCTTTTAATACAAGTTCCACCGAATATTGGCAGCAAACCGAATATTACATCGCGAATGTAAAACTTACAAGAAAGCGCCCCTCGTCTTTGCTTACAATGCTCCGCTACGCCCGAGCCTGACGGCTCGACAACAAAAGAGAGATAACCGCGAGGGTTATCTCTCTTTTGTTGGTGGCACAGGATAGAATAAGCACGAACTATCGGTATAAGAAAGAGCAGAGGTTATCTGCTCTTCGGTTTTGTTTATTGTTTCGGGTGTGATTTTATGATTCTCGATCTTGTCGGAAAACTTATATGTAATGATGACCTTATCGGGATAAAGCATTACTTCGCGTATGAAGGTATTGACAATCGCCTTGCGAATGTTTATATCGTCCGTACTGTCAAAGACGTTGCTTTTCAAAAACGCGGTTATATCTTCGAGCGAGAGGTATGAATACGATTTTTGCTTCTCCATTTCAATATCGAAGTCGTATTGCTTTATCTCGGCTTCAAGCTCCTTCATTCGACCTTTTGTCATATCGTTGATAATGCCTTGTTCGATCGCTTTTATGATATTTCTGCTTGCTTTGAAGGCTTCCTCTCGCTTTTTGACAAGCAGCTTGAGTGCCGTATTGTCGCGAGTTTCTTTTTCGTGAATATTATGTATGGTTTTTGCTATCTTTTCTATAACGTCGGGCGTGTTCAGCAATCTTGTTGTCGCGCCTATTACCATATCTTCAAGCTCTTGCTTGCGTATTGCTTTCGTTTCGCATTTTTGTTTCTTTCTTCTTCACGCCACGCAAACGTAGTAATAATGTGTTTCGCTATTCTGACTAATTCCGCTCTCTCCGCTCATCTTGTGTTTGCAAAGTCCGCACACAAGCTTTCCGGAGAAAATACTGTTTTGTTCTGACCATTTATAAAAAACAAAAAGCACGCAAGGCTCTTTTTAGAACCTTACGTGCTCGTTTTTATTTTATATCTTCGCACACGGCTTTGGCAATTTCAACGACCCTTTTTATTAGCGGAGAATTAAGGTTCTTGTCTGCTACTGTCAGATAAATCTCTCTTTTGGCTTTTTCATTGTCAAGCAAAAAGAAAGACACTTTATCCGAATTCGAAAAGAACGCCTTTGCGGCACCTATGCTTACGAGAACAGCTCCAACTCCTTCTTTTGCCAAACTGTGATGAAGTATACTGTTATGGTGATTGAAAACGACCAACGGAATCGTATGATACTCGCCGAACAATTCCTTCATTTTAGATTTCATAATAAGGCTTGTTGGCGGAAAATCAGCAAAGGAAACATCCTCGAACAGCGAACTATCTTTCACTCTTACCACGTCGGAGAGGTCAACCTTCTGTAATTCATCGTAAGTGAGTGCATATCGCTTTAATCTTTCTGAGACCATATCCTCCGGCACTACCACTACCATACTTTCCTTGCATATCACGATGCTTTCAAGAGAATCCCAGGTAGGAATACAGTCAATTACAAGATCAAGCGTTCCGTTTTGCACTTTTTTAAAAAAATTACCGTAGATAGTCGTATTTCCCAAATCAATCTTTATTGATACAGAGGGATTTTCTTTATGAAATATCGCGCAGATCTTTGGAATCAAATAATACGCAACGGAAGTAGCCGCGCCTATTACTATTTCGTTTTTAGGCTCTCTCTTCATAAGAGAAATTTCCTGCTCCGCTAAGGTTTCTATATTAATGATGTTTGCGATGGATTCTATCAGAATTCTTCCCTCCGCAGTCACTTTCAAGGGATTCTTGGAACGGTCAAATATTCGGAACCCTAAGCTTTTTTCATATTTTGAAACAGCCGAACTGAGCGCAGGCTGCGAAATGAAAAGCTTTCGTGCCGCTTTTGTAAAATTACTTTCCTTGTATACCTCATAAATATATTTCTTTATCAATTCCATAGTGCATCATAACCTCTCGCTTATAACAATATATAACAATTCATATTTGATTATACCATATTTTTGTGCTATAATCAATATGCAACTAAAAAAATTTAAGAAAAGGAAACCACAAGATGAAAAAGAAAATTATTTCTCTCTTGCTTGTGCTCACGATGCTCTTCTCCGCTCTTTCGACGAACATATTCGCGGCGGACGAAGAGACAGCGCAGACTGAGCAAAACGATCTTGTAACCAACACCGAACAAATCAATGCTGCCTCCGAGGCGACCTACACCTGTACTGTTTGCGGAGGGACTATTGATGTAAATGGCGACAGAGTATGCGACCTCTGCTTTGGCGAGCTTCCATACGGCGGTTCTCTCCCCACGGATGAAATCTCAAAATATGCCGACAACGTGCTCTTTGTCTCAAGCGACGGAAAAGGAAGAGAAAACGATCCCCGCAGCGCTATCTCTACCGTTACCGATGAAAGCGACAACACCTACACAAAGCTTGGCGCTCCTACAGTAACGCCCACTAAGACCGACACTTCCTTTCAGAACTTCGTAAGAACCGACTTTAGCTCCCCATACCAGGTTTCCACGCTTAACAACTTTGAAGCCCTCAAAGGCAAGTCCTACGTAATCTCTGTCGATATGCTTCTCTTCGACACTCTCTCCGTGCAATCAGTACAAGTTCTCGGTACTATGTGTTACCTCAAGGGCTCTGACGGCTGCACCACGCTCGGAGGTGCGACAATTCCTTACTTCCTACGCATTCTTAACGGCGGAACAGTGCAGTATCTCGACGCGTCAAAGGGTGAAAACGCTTACGTTTCCACCGCGGTCAACGTTAAGGACGGAAATTTCCATACTTTTGCCGTTCACCATACTCCTGCGGGTGACGAAACCTCTCCCCCCAACACATACGACGCTTACGTTGACGGCAAGCTTATTATAGAAAATGTTCAGGCACTCACCGCTCTTCAAAGCGATCAGATGGACTTCACCTCAGGCACGCTTACTTATGCATCGGATGTGACCCAGATTACCGTAAACGGTGCGGTTGACTATATTCCCGCTCTTGCGAGAACCTGTCAGATCAGTGACTCAACGGTTAAAAATCTCACAGCTGACCAATACGCTTGGGACAACGTAAAGTTCTACTACTCCGATACTTTCTTTGAGCACGTTCACGATTACGAGCTTACTCACACCCACGATCTTGCGGCAGCTACCAACGAGGTAAGCTATACCTGCAAGGATTGCGGTCTTACAGAAACCCGCACGCTCGCTATGTCAAGCCACTCCGAAGGCGGAATTCTGACTCCTGACGAGGTTGTCGCTCTTGCAGGCGCGTCAAATATGCTCGCTTACGGCGAAAGTACGGAAACTTCTCCGTTCTTTACCGGATTCGCTCGCAACAGCGGTACCGCGTCTGCAATCAGCACCGTAGTTGACGAGGAAACGGGAAACCTTTACGTCAAATTCGGTGCCGCCACCAACACCGGCGGAAGCAACGACTTTCTTCAACATAATGGATTCAACTCCTTGAAGAAAGTTATAAATAGCGGCGTTATCGGGAATTCGTATGTGGCTACCTTAGACTTTATGCACTACGGTAACCAAGTGTTAACACCCTTCGAGATAGCTTCCTATACGAGAGGTACCGACGATATGACGGCGGCACCTTCCTCCGGTAAAACCATTGTTTTCAAGCCGTTGCAAATATCAAAAGACGGCACTCTTCAGCGTCTAATTGCCGAAGGTGGTACATACACCGACATAAAAGATTCGAACGGTGAAAGCGTGGTTTTAACGAAAGGGGTATTCTATACCATCACCGTCCATCATATCCCCGAAGATAACATATTTGACGTATACGTAAACGGCGAGCGCGTTGCAAGCGGTTTGAAGGCGATCAGCGATGCAGATAGCGATAAAACTACTTGGACCACTTCAAATCTTTCAGGCTTTGTAGGCACCGAGATTGCGATGAAGGGTGCGGCGTCCTTCACTCCCGGCTATATCAGAACTCCTCAGATAGCAAGCAGTAACACGAAAGACTTGTTTGCTATAGATAACGTTAAGTTCTATCGCTCCGACGTAAATTACGAATGTGCACATAGCTTCATTGGCGACACTTGCGAGTGGTGCAAAGCCAAGCGTGAAACGGTCACTCGCTGTGAAATATGCGACGGTCACGCTATATCTTCCGACGCCGCCGTGATTTCAAAGAGTGCCTCTATCGGGGATTCAATCGCCTTTAACGCGTATATAAAGCTCTGTAAAGAAGCCGCCGATTACGCTGACTCCAAGCTCGTTCTTGATACTACGGCAGCCGGCGGCAGCAAGAAGGCGGAATTTGCTATTTCCGAGCTCTCCCCCGAGACGGAGGGCGAAAACAAGGGCTTGTATAAGCTCACGCTCCCTCTTCGCTCCATAGATATGACGAGAGAAATAACCGTCAGCTATGAGGCAGATGGCGATACAAATGTTTCTCCTTACAAAACAACAATCAACGATTATTTGGATGAGCTTCTTGCCACACCGCAAGAATCCGCTGTCCACGATCTCGTAAAGGCAATGAAAAATTACGGCTCGTACGCGCAAATCTACTTCACAGGTATGAACGGCAATCCCGACGATTTGGCGGACGTGCTTCCAAACGCAGATTTATCCGAGAATGACAGAAATGCCATAGATTCGGTGGGAGTGGTGGACGTTGCTGATTACGCGCCCGTGATTACGGGAAATGCGGTCACAGTAACCGAGGGAAAGCTCGTGCTCACCTCACACACCGAGATGAAAATTTACTTCAGAGGTTCAAATAACGTAAGAGCCTATGAGAGCGTAAGTGAAAACGGAAATGTAACGGAGAAGTCTTTGCCTGTTTATGAGTCCGAGATTTCAGGAGAGTACTGCGTCACCCTGACCGAGCCCACGCCCGCAACCTTCGACAAAGCGCACACCGTTATTTTTGAAGACGGAGAAAAGCAAACGACCGTGACGCTAAGCGTTTATTCCCTGCTTTATCTCGTCCTTACGAGTGCCGACAGCACGGAGATCCCCGACAGCTTCAAAGACCTTGCGCGTTCCTTATATCTTCTTGGCGAAGAAACGAAAGCATATAAAGAAACGCTGGGAGAAGAACATATGTTAAATAGGAAAAAATTCATATTTATCGGTAACTCATACCTGTTTTGGGGAAAAACAGTCTTGGAATCCGGCGCCAAGACACAAGAGGAAAGACAGAACGATCAGGGATATTTTTATCAGCTTTGCAAGAAAATGGGAGCAGAGGTTGATGTTACTAACTGGACCTTTGGCGGACACGGTGTTGGAAGCATCTTTTCGGATAATTGTAGTCACTGCTCCTACGATCATAAAAGCTATTTAGAGGACCGCTACTATGATTACGTTGTAATATCCCCCGGTGCGGAATCGAATTTTGATACAACGATAATTAAGGTTATGGATTTCTTCAGGGAAGCAAATCCTGACGTGAAATTTATAGTGATGGGTACCGCATGCGCTTACGGCTACAACAGCACTTACGGCGATACATACTCTTACCAGAAGGACCTTCTTGCAGGATTTGAGGATCAAGGAATTCTTGTTGCGGATTGGGGCGGCTTGATAGACGGCATTTTAAAGGGAGAGTATACCGTTCCGAATGCCACCCAAACGTATAGCATAAACTCCTTCATTGTAAAAGACGGAAAGCACGGAACGATGCTGACGGGTTATATTCAGTCAATGCTCATATACAGCCTTCTCACCGGCGAGAGCGCAACGTCACTTCCATACGATTTTTGCCTCGATACTTCGATCAGAGAAGAATTTGACGCAGATAAATTTTTAAGTGTTAATACGACTGAAACATACGAAACGAATTTCGTTCAAATATTCAATTCCGAAGCAGATATGAACGGACTTCAGCAATTGGTAGATTGGGTTCTGAAAAACAAACCGTACAGAAACGATTGATTAAAAGTTAACTCAGTTAAAAAGAGCGACTCGGCTTTCTCAAATGCAATATTAGAGCGTTTGAGAAAACCGAGTTTTTGCATTACTACGTTCGCACTTGCTGAATTTTTCTCCTTAAATTTAAATTTTTTGCCTTTCGGCACCGCACCCCATCGTAGCGTGGTTCGGTAAGAAGAAAACAAAATTGCTTGTAACGCTTGTATATGTCAACGGTCTTAAATTGGAAATAAAGCAAGGCTTGAAAATTTGTATCACCGTAAAACAAAAAGCCGGGTATTTCTACCCGACTTCGTTGAATGATATTTGATATTAAAGATAAAGATTTGACTCTTTACGGCTTGCATTTTATCAGCAAAATTTAAGCTCCGAGTGACCGTTTACATATACGAGAACTATGCTACGATCCTCCACCGAAAGGCAAACAAATATAAACTTTGAAGATAGTCTCTTTAGGAGAATTTGAATACCGTAAAAAGCAATATACTGTTTTGTTCTAACCGTTTATAAAAAACAAAAAGCACGCAGGGCTCTTCGTTAACTCCGCGTGCTTCATCTTATTAGGTTGTCAGTGTTCGGCTGTAATTAGCTCATCTTTCACATCTGAATTTAATGCCGAAATAATCTCTTGTAAAAAAGAGATAACCGCGAGGGTTATCTCAGTTAGACCATCTAGGTCTTTGCCCCGTCAGGGCAATATTCCTCGCCTTGCCGCTTACGAGCAAGCTCGACGCGCTCTTCGGCGGGAATGCGAACCTATTTCGCGCTCGGTCTTTGTAGCTTCTGCGATAGGCGTGCCTTGCGAGTATAGAGCTCGGAGCGCGAAGCTACGCCCGAGCCTGACGGCTCGACAACAAAAGAGAGATAACCGCGAGGGTTATCTTGGGGTTTAATCATCTAGGTCTTTGCCCCGTTGGGGCAATATTCCTCGCCTTGCCGCTTACGAGCAAGCTCGACGCGCTCTTCGGCGGGAATGCGAACCTATTTCGCGCTCGGTCTTTAAAGCTTTTGTGATTGACGTGCTTTGCGAGCATAGAGCTCGGGGCGCGAAGCTACGCCCGAGCCTGACGGCTCGACAACAAAAGAGAGATAACCGCGAGGGTTATCTCTCTTTTGTTGGTGGACCATCTAGGACTCGAACCTAGGACCGACCGGTTATGAGCCGGTAGCTCTAACCAACTGAGCTAATGGTCCTTGTACGTGACTAATATATTTTAGCAGATAAATGTTAAAAAATAATTAACTCAGTTTGAACAATTGATAAATTAGCGTGGCATTTTTCCTATTTTTCTCCCGTTTTATAAATTATATGAAGAAAAGGGGAGAAAGATGCTTTACGGTGCCGTTTTGGAGCAAGGTCGTTTCGATTACGCCATACAATTTTTACAATAGTCGGATTGACTTTAGAACATATTTATGCTACAATAAGAAAAAATCCTTATTTTGGAGAACAAAAAATGAAGCTTCAGCTTGTTGCCACCTGTCTTTTCGGGCTTGAGCACCTGCTCGGCGAGCAGATCGACGCCTTGGGTTACGAGAGAATTTCAACGATAGACGGGCGAGTGACCTTCATCGGAGATGAAGAGGCTATCGCGCTGTCAAACGTGTTTTTGAGATATGCAGAGAGAGTTTATATAAAATTAGGCTCGTTTCACGCGGAGAGCTTTGAGGAGCTTTTCGAGGGGACGAGGGCTCTGCCGTGGTACGAATTTATCGGGCGTGACGACGCCTTTCCCGTCAAGGGACACGCGATAAAATCGCAGCTTCACTCCGTGCCTGACTGTCAGGCGATAATTAAAAAGGCGATAGTGCGCTCGATGTCGTCAAAATACGGCATTACGCAGTTCCCCGAGGAGGGCACGAAATATCAGGTGGAATTCTTCATTCTGAACAACGAGGCGTCGCTGATGATAGACACCTCGGGTCTTCCGCTCCACAAGCGCGGATACAGAAAAGAGTCAAACGCCGCGCCTATCAGGGAAACTCTTGCGGCGGCGATAGTTGCCACCTCGCGCCCGAGAGAGGACGTCCTTCTTTGGGATCCGATGTGCGGCAGCGGCACGCTTGGAATAGAGGCGGCAATGATGATGAAGCACGTTGCCCCGGGGGCAAAGAGGAGCTTTGCGGGTGAGGAGTTCGCCTTCATTGACAAAAAGCACTGGAAAAACGCGCGTGAAGAGGCTGCCGACGGAATAATCAGGACGAGCTTTGAGGTTTATTCGTCCGATATAGACAAAAACTGCGTTGCCCTGACGGAGAGAAACGCGAGGGCGGCAGGCGTGCTCGACGTGGTGAAGCCCTTCGTTTGCGACGCGAGAAAGATCTCCGCGCCCGAAAGACGCGCCACCGTGGTGGTAAATCCCCCGTACGGCGAAAGGCTCGGCAACCCCGCCTCGGTAGAGCGGCTTTACCGCGAGATCGGAGAGCATTTCAGAGCTCTTGCGCCGTGGCAGATATACATCATCACCTCGCACCCCGCGTTTGAACGCCTTTACGGTAAGCGCGCGGACAAGGTGCGCAAGCTCTACAACGGTATGATCCCCTGCTACCTCTACCAATACTTCAAAAATCCGAAAAAATACTGACGTCACCGCTCCCCTCGGGGTATAGGTGATAAAAATGGTGCCACCCATCACGGACGGCACCGTTTTTTATTTAAAGGCAACGTGGAAAAGCTCCCTTTCCTTCTCTGTAAGGAAAAGGCGCAAAAATGCGGCGCACGAAGTTAAAATGCCGTTTACAAACGGGCGACACTCACAGCGCCTCGTCACTTCCCGCCTCTTTTCGTTCTGAAGTCAAGGGGTCTGGTGTTGGTCACGGATTTGAATACGCGCTCAAAGTGCGTTTGCGACGAAAATCCGACGCGCTCGGCAATGGCCGAAACCGTGGCGTCGCTCGTCAGAAGCAGGCGCTCCGCTTCTTTTATTCTCACGGCGTTTATATGCTCGGTTATCGTCATTCCCGTTATACGGCTGAAAGTTCTTGAAAGATAACTCGGACTGACGAAAAACTCCGCGGCAACGGTTCGAAGCGATATTTTCTCCGCGAAATTCGCGCTTATATATCCCGAAATGCGAGAAACGAGCATAGCTCCCGCCGGCATTTTCAAAATTTCATCGTCCGCTCTCTCGCTCTTTTTACCGAGAAGAATAAGGATGCCGACGAGCGCGCTTTTGACGAAGGCCTCGGAGCACGCGTCAGTCGAAGAATCTGCCTCCGTAAGAGCGTCAAGAGTTGCCTCAAGCCACCTTTGCTCACCGCGCGTGAGGGCTACGACGCGACTTTTTTCCGATATTGGCGATAAAATATCCGCGCCAAAAGCGTCGGGGAGCTGTGCGAGGTATTCTTTTTTAAAAGTGATAAGCACGCGCTCGTAAGCCCCTTGCTCCGTGGCGGCTGTCGCGTGAATGTCATAAGGACAGATAGTGACGAGCTCACCCGCGCGGACGCGATAGGTCTTATCCTTAATAAAATAATACCTCGAGCCCGACACAAGATAATAAAGCTCGACGGCGTCGTGATAATGGTATTTCCGCATTGACCAGGGTTTGTCAACACGGTTGCGATCTATTTTAAACATCTCATCCAGCGAGTGGAAAAATCCCTCTCTCGGCATTCTTCTTTGCTCTTGCATTTCATCACCTCTATTCGCTACAATTTTACCATAAATAAACGTAAAGTTCAACATTTTACTCAAAATCAGTTCAAAAAATGTTGATTTTTATAAAACAGGACAAAATAAGCTATTGCAAAGTCCTACCTATTATGATAAAATTTAGCCGTAAAATAAAAACAAAAGGAGTCTTTTAAAATGAAAAAGAAAAGATACGTTCAAGTCGGCACCGGAAGCCGAGCAAGATTCTTCTACCAGGCGGTAGCCAAAACTTTCGGAGATACGTCGGAGATCGTGGCATTCTGCGACATCAACCGTACCCGTCTTGAATACGCAAAAAACAGCATCAAGGAGATATGCGGAGCTGACGTAAACATTTATATGGCTGACGAATTCGAGAAGATGATCGAGATCGAAAAGCCCGATTGCGTCATCGTTACCACCGTTGACAGAACTCACCATAAATACATAATCAAGGCAATGGAAATGGGCTGCGACGTCGTTACCGAAAAGCCTATGACCGTCGATGCTGTCAAGTGTCAGGCTATAATCGACGCGCAGAAGAGAACGGGCAGAAATTTGCGCGTTTCCTTCAACTACCGCTACGCGCCCCACAACTCCGTCACCCGCAAGCTCCTTATGGACGGCGTTATCGGCGACGTAAAGTGCGTTCACTTCGAATGGATGCTCAACACCAGCCACGGCGCGGATTATTTCAGACGCTGGCACAGAGATAAGAGAAACAGCGGCGGCCTTCTCGTTCACAAGTCAACTCACCACTTCGACCTCGTAAACTTCTGGCTCGGCACGAAGCCGAAGCAGGTATTCGCCTACGGCGATCTTCTCTTCTACGGCAGAGAGAACGCGGAAAACAGAGGCGAGACGAAGTTCTATTCGAGAGTCCACGGCTCGGAAAACGCGAAGAACGATCCCTTCGCACTCAATATGGCTGAAAACCCCACCCTCAAGAAGCTTTATCTTGACGCGGAGGCTGACGACGGATACATTCGCGACCAGAGCGTTTTCGGCGACGGGATCAGCATCGAGGACACTATGGGCGTGCTCGTAAGATATGAAAACGGCGCTATTATGTCCTACTCTCTTACCGCCTACTCTCCGCGCGAGGGCTTCAGAGTCGTCTTCACGGGTACGAAGGGCAGACTTGAGCTTGACGTTTCGGAAACGGTTTACGTAAACGGCGCAGGCGAGAAGGAAAAGGAGGGTGCGGTAAACGAGAAATCCATCACCGTTTATCCTATGTTCGCAGCTCCTTATAAGGTCGACATTCCCACCGCCGAGGGCGGTCACGGCGGCGGCGACCCCGTTCTTCTCAACGACATCTTCGGCACTCCCGAAGAGGACCCCTTGAAGAGGGCTGCATCGCACGTTGACGGCGCGATGAGTATACTTACGGGTATCGCGGCAAATAAGTCCATTGCCACGGGTATGCCCGTCGATATCAAGACTCTTGTAAACTTTGATTAACATTTTTAAAGAAAAAGCGCTCGTTTCGAGCGCTTTTTCTTTACACGGGGTGGGGGTAACGGCTTTTCCCGAATCGCCCCGTTCTTTCGCGGCGCTTCGGAGAGCTCTGCTTAAAACGCAAAAAATATAAGCTTTCAAAATTAAATATTCTTTATTTTAAATATTGACTTTTATATACGTTCTGTGCTATAATTTATAAATGACAAAATATTTAAGGAGAAAAACTCTATGAAATGGACCTCGCTCAATGAGCTTCGTGAAAAATATCTCTCTTTCTTTGAGAGTAAGGGGCACCTCCGTCTTCCAAGCTTCTCGCTTGTGCCGAACGGTGATAAATCCCTGCTTCTTATAAATTCCGGTATGGCGCCGATGAAGAAATATTTTACGGGAGAGGAAGAGCCGCCGAGAAAGCGCGTTTGCACCTGCCAGAAGTGCATAAGAACGCCCGACCTTGAAAGAGTCGGTCACACCGCGCGTCACGGCACGTATTTCGAGATGCTCGGAAACTTCTCTTTCGGCGATTACTTTAAGAACGAGGCTATTCCGTGGGCTTGGGAATTCCTTACGGAAACCCTTGAGATCCCCACAGATCTGCTCTGGCCCTCCGTCTACGAAAAGGACGACGAGGCGTACGCGCTCTGGCGCGATAAGATCGGCGTGCCCGAGGAGCATATAGTAAAGCTCGGCAAGGCGGACAACTTCTGGGAGCACGGCTCGGGTCCCTGCGGTCCTTGCTCGGAGATATACTTCGACAGAGGCGTGAAGTACGGCTGCGGCTCGCCCGACTGTAAGCCCGGCTGCGACTGTGACAGATTTATGGAGATCTGGAACAACGTATTCTCTCAGTTCAATAACGACGGCGCGGGCAACTACACCGAGCTTGCGCAGAAAAATATCGACACGGGTATGGGTCTTGAGCGCCTTGCCTGCGTAATGCAGGGCGTGGACAACCTCTTTGAGGTAGACACGGTGAGAAGGATCCTTGATACCGTCTGCTCCATCGCGGGCAAAAGGTACGGCGACGACAAGATGGACGATATTTCGATCCGCGTCGTTACCGACCACGTAAGAAGCGCTACGTTTATGATCTCCGACGGCGTTATCCCCTCGAACGAGGGAAGAGGCTACGTTCTCAGAAGGATCATAAGACGTGCCTGCCGTCACGGAAAGCTCCTCGGAATAGACGGATTGTTCTTGAAGGGTCTTTGCGAGATAGTTATTTCGCAGAACGAGGACGCTTACACCGAGCTTCGCGAGAAGCGCGATTACGTTCTCAAGGTCATCGTTCTTGAGGAAGAGCGCTTCAACGCTACCATCGACGCAGGACTTGGCATCCTTTCATCGCTTATAGACGCGGCAAAAGCCGAGGGCAAGACGACCCTTTCGGGCGCCGACACCTTCAAGCTTTACGACACCTTCGGCTTCCCCGTTGACCTCACTCGCGAGATCGCGGAGGAAAACGGTCTTTCCGTTGACGAGGCGGCGTTTGCCGAGCTTATGAACGAGCAAAAAACTCGCGCGCGTGCGGCAAGAGGCAACATCTCGGGCTGGGCTGATTCATCAAAGAACCTTCTTGAAAACCTTCCCGCGACGGAATTTACGGGCTACGTAGCAGATCCCGCGAAGGCTTCCTGCGAGGCAAAGCTCCTTGCAATAATCACCGACGAGGGCGCCGCAGACGAGATCTCCGAGGGTGAGTGCTCCCTTATATTCGACAAAACGCCCTTCTACGGCGAGGGCGGCGGTCAGGTCGGCGACACGGGCTCTATCACGGGCGCTGACGTGGCTATCACCGTTTGCGACACCAAGAAGACCAACGGCATCTATATTCACGAGGTTAAAATAGAAAAAGGCTCGATCAAGCTCGGTGACACGCTCACCCTTACTGTCGACCCCATACGCCGCGCGGCAATTATGAGAAACCACTCCGCGGCACACCTCCTCCAAGCAGCTCTGAGAGCCGTCCTCGGCAAGCACGTTGAGCAGGCGGGCTCTTACGTTGACGAGCACAGAGTGCGCTTTGACTTTACTCACCTTGCCGCTATGACGGCTGATGAGATCGCTAAGGTCGAGGCAATAGTAAACACCAACATCCTTCTTGCAGAGGGCTGTGACACCGTCCTCACCGACCCCGAGAGCGCTAAGAAGATGGGCGCTATGGCTCTCTTCGGCGAAAAGTACGGCAAGGAAGTCAGAGTCGTTAAGATAGGCTCGTCCTCCACCGAGCTCTGCGGCGGTACTCACGTCCCCAACACGGGCGTTATCGGTCTTTTCAAGATCATTTCCGAGTCGAGCGTTGCGGCAGGCGTCAGAAGAATAGAGGGCACGACGGGACTTGGCGTCCTTGCGCTTCTCGGCGAAAAGGAAGAGCTCATAAAGGAGACCGCAAAGGAGCTCAAGAGCCCCAACTCCGCGGCAATAGCAACCAAGGCTCAGGCACTTCAGGCTGAGATAAAGGAGCTCAAGCGCGAGCTTGACTCCGCGAACGCAAAGATAGCCGAGAGCAAAGCGAGCGCGCTTCTCTCGGGAATCAAGGAAGTCGGCAAATTCAAGCTCCTTACGGCAAGGGTTGACGGAATGAAGCCCGACGCGGTAAGAGGTCTTGCCGACACGGTCAAGGCAAAATATCCCGACGCCGTCGCGGTATTCGCACTCGTTTCGGACGGAAAGCTCAACTTCATCGCGGCAGCGGGTCCCGACGCGGTAAAGGCGGGCGCGCACGCGGGCAAGCTTCTCGGAGAGGTTGCGGCAGTAACGGGCGGCAAAGGCGGCGGACGCCCCGACAGCGCGATGAGCGGCGGACGCGATATTGACAAGATCGACGCGGCTCTTTCGAAGGCAGAGGAGATACTTTCTTCAATATAAGAAAGAAATAAATAACGGAATAAACGTTTAAAAAAGAGGACGGGCGAGCTTTTCGGCTTTTCCGTCCTTCTTTTTCTTTACTTTCTGTTTTTTTATGGAATTTTCAAATAAGTGTTGTAAAACACGCGTTTTTGTGCTAAAATATATAATGAAAAAATATTACCATAAAAATTGCGAGGTAATTTATGAAAATATTTAAAAAATTACTTATAATTCCCGTCATCGCAGTTTTGACATCCGCGCTTTTCTCTTGCTCGTGGGAGGACGTTACCGTTACGCCCGAGGGAGATCCGATAGTCGTTCCGGGCTTATCCCCCGAGAAAAAGGAAGAGCCTATAACGAGCAACGGCACGTACGGTCTTGCGTTCAGCGAGGTTCACGATTTCTACGTCGTTACGGGCTACCACGGCACGGAAGCGGACGTTTTCATTCCCGCGGAATGGAACGGAAAGCCCGTTCTCGGAATCAACTCCTACGCCTTCAACGATAACAGCGTTATAGAGACCATAACGATAACCTCTTCGATAAAATCCGTATCCAAAAACGCGCTTGTCGGAAATTACAAGGTCTTTTGCGAAACGGACGACCCGCATATATGCACCGAGGAGGAGAACTGTGAATCCATTCATCCCGAGGGCTGGCACAGATATTGGTACACAGACACGAGCGGTAATGATATGAGCGCTGACAAGGAACACGTTGAGTGGGGATGCGGAAGCTTCGGCTCCTTCTCTTGGACAAGCATCAGCGACAAGGAAATTGCCATTACCGGCTACATAGAAAAGCCCGTGAGCCTTACGATTCCCGCGAAAATAGGAAAAAGGACCGTCGTTTCCATAAAGAAAGACGCCTTCAACGGTTGCTCGACGCTCGAGGAAATAACCCTGCCCGACACGCTCCGCGAGATAGGAAGCTTTGCCTTCAGATATTGTACCTCCCTTAAATCAATAACGATTCCCGAGGGAGTGACCGTTATATCGAGCTACGTCTTTGAGGAATGCACCTCTCTTGCCGAGGTAAAGCTGTCACCCAAGACCGAGAAAATATCAAACGGCGCGTTCAACGGCTGCACGAGTCTTGCAAAGATAGACATTCCCTCAAGCGTCAAAACTATCGAAACCTACGCGTTCCATAACTGCAAGAATACAATCTTCTATCTCTGGGATATAGAGGGCGATAAGACCGATTGGTTCTGCGACTGCATCGACTATAAAAATAACGTTCAAAAGGTTATAAGCCCGACGAAATAAAAAACCGAACGAAATAAAAAGGACGGAGAATGCACGTAAATCATTCTCTGCCCTTTTTTTATTTTCGCTCTTTTATTTCAGTTCTGTGGAGCGTTATTTTATAAGCTCACGGAATATGCTCGGGATAGCGCCCGCGGCGTTCATCGCGTTGTAGATAATGAAGAATCCGCAGGATGCGACGGCTATGGCTCCTATTACTATTCCAACGACGTCGGTGTTATAGAAATATCCGTTTTTCTTTCTTGAAACGATGGCAAATCCTATCCCCGCAAGACCGAAGAAAATACCGACCGCAGGAATAAAAACGAGTATAACTCCGACGGCGGAAAAAATCACGGACAAAATAGACCAAAGACGCGTTCCGTGCGTTATGTTGGGGTTAGATTCCTCCTCTGCTTCGGGTTCCATAGTGTGATCGTCGACGTCTTCTTCTACCTTTTCCTCGGGAACGTATCCCTTAAGCTGCTGATACGGCATTTTAATTCTCCTCTTTTTTAATCGTTTTCATAAATGAATACCAGATCCTCACCGTCACACTCACTCATTTTAACGGCAACTCTTTCCGTGTGAGAGGTCGGTATGTTCTTTCCCACGAAATCCGCTTTTATCGGAAGCTCTCGAAGCCCTCTGTCAATCATAACCGCGAGCTGCACGGTCCTTGCCCTGCCCATTCTGAAAAGACAGTCTATCGCGGCTCTGACGGTCCTGCCCGTGTAAAGAACGTCATCCACCAGCACCACGTTCTTTCCGTTTATATCAAAAGGTATGTCGGTGTTGTTTACGACGGGCTGCACGTTTCTTCCAAGATCGTCCCTGTAAAAGCTGATATCCATATCACCGACGGGAACTCTCGTCCCCTCTATCTCGTATATCTTCTCCGCAAGTCGGCTCGCTATGTAAGATCCGCGCTTTAATATGCCTACTATTACGACGTCGTCAGTCCCGTTATTCTTCTCTACTATCTCGTGCGCAAGACGCTTTATCGCTCTTCCGACGGCGGGAGAATCCATTATACTTGCTTTTATTTTCAAAGGAAGCACGGCTCCTTTCATTTATTTATATAACTATTATACAATAGATTTTAAAAAAAATCAATACGTATATTTTATTTTTACCGACAGAAAATAAATATGGGAAAATCGCGCGATCTAAGGAAAACAAGCCGCGATTTTTGTAAACTTTAATTAACTTTTTGGCAGGTATTTTAAAAAATGATGTCTGAAGAAGAAAAGAAAAAACTGATAAAAAAGCACTCTAAGTCCTCACCCGTGTTAAAAAATTCACTGCGAGCGTTCTTTTTTGGCGGACTTATCTGTCTTTTTGGCGAGGTCTTGCTTAAAGTCTACGTTTTCTTCGGCGCGGAAGAAAAAACTTCCGTAAGTCTGGTTACCCTTTCGGTAATTTTTATAGCGTCGCTTCTCACGGGCATTGGTGTTTTTGATAAAATAGCGCGCTTTACGGGTGCGGGAACTCTCGTTCCCGTGTCGGGATTTTCCAACGCCGTAACGAGCGAGGCTATGGACTCGGCAAGCGAAGGATACGTACTTGGAGTCGGGGCAAAAATATTCACCGTGGCGGGACCCGTTATAATTTTCGGCCTTTTGTCGGGCGTTATCTACGGTGTAATTTACTACGTCTATTCCCTTATCGGAGGATAAAATGCAGCGAATAGTTCAAATTAAAAACGATATTGGCTTTATTTGTGCCGCCTCGTGCGGCGGTCTTGAGGAATCGCGCGGCCCTTTAGGTAATAAATTTGATTTTTGCGACACGAGCGACCTTTTCGGTCAAAAGACCTGGGAGCTTGCCGAGGGGGAGATGGCGAGGATATGCCTTAACATCGCACTTAAAAAAGCGGGTATCTCAAACCTTGACCTTACCCTGATAGCCGCGGGCGACCTTCAGAATCAATGTGCCGCCACGGCGCTCGGTCTTCATTCCTTCTCCGTTCCGTTTCTCGGACTTTACGGAGCTTGCTCCACCTGCGCGGAATCTCTTCTCTCCCTCTCGGCTTTTATGGACTCTCACGAGGAGCTTGACGTTTGCGCCGCCGTTACCTCATCTCATAACGCCACGGCGGAAAGACAGTTCAGAACACCTCTTGAATACGGCGGACAGAGAGCTATGACGGCACAGTGGACCGCGACGGCAGCCGGCGCTTTTTTGCTTGGTAGGAACGCGGGACGTGTAAAAATACGCGATTTTTTGGTCGGAAGAATAGTTGACGGCGCGACGAGCGACGCTTCGAATATGGGTCCCGCTATGGCTTTCGCTGCGGCTGATACCGTTATAAATTATTTTGAAAGCTCCGAAATTTCTCCGAGAGAATTTGACCTTATTATAACGGGAGATCTCGGATATTGCGGCACCTCTCTTTTGCACGAGCTTTTATCAAAAAAGGACCCTTATCTTTCATCTATTCATAAAGATTCGGCTCTTTTGCTCTACGATGATAAGAAGCAGGACGCTCACTCGGGAGCCTCGGGCTGCGGCACCTCAGCCTCCGTCCTTGCCTGCCACTTTCTCCCAATGCTCGAAGAAAGAAAACTGAAAAGAGTTCTCTTTATGTCAACGGGTGCTCTTATGAACTCCACTACTACCCTGCAAGGTCAGAATATACTCGGAATAGCTCCCGCCCTGAGAATCGAAAGGGAATAATAAAAATAAAAAGGAGATCTTATGGAGCATAATTTAATTTTGGTTTTTATTCTCGGCGGTGCGCTTTGCTTTTTGGCTCAGCTTCTCATCGACCTTACGCGATTGACTCCCGCGAGGATATTGGTAATTTACGTTTGCCTCGGCGTTTTTCTCTACGCGGTCGGAATATACGAGCCGCTCTTTGATATTTTCGGCTGCGGCGCGTCCCTTCCCCTTATAGGCTTCGGCGCAAATATAGGAAGAGGCGTTTTTGAAGCCGTCAACGAAAAGGGAATTATAGGTATTCTCGAAGGAGGACTTTCGGCTTCCGCTTTGGGAATAACTGCTGCTTTGGTACTCGGATTTTTGGCGTCCGTTATCTTCAGAAGTAAAACGAAAAGAATGTAAAACATCACGCACGCGCGTTTATTATTTAAAATTTATAAAAAATTAACATTTTTATATAAACGGAAAAGTATATTTTTCCGTTTTTTCCTTGCTTTTTTATTTATTTTATGTTATAATATATTATAACTTTTACTATTAGTATATAAAATATTTTAAATTACCCGATAAAGGAGTTGATTAAGATGGACGAACTTTCGGATATACTGAATGAATTTTTGAATCTCATAGAGCAAAAGCTTAACACCTCTAAATCGATATTCAATCTTTGGTTCGGAAATTTAAAGCTTGTTTCGTTAAGTGAGCAAGAGGCTGTTTTTTTAGCTCCGTCGCCTCTGAAAAAGAAGATACTCGTTCAAAAATACGGCACCGTAATAGAGCAAACTCTTGAGGAAGTTATCGGATTTAGCGTAAACATAAAAATAGAAAGCGAAAAGGATCCCGAGAAGGATTTTCCGCTCGTTCCCTCTTATATAGACGAAATAAAAAGAACTCCCGTAAAGACACCCGAGGAGCAAGAGCGGGAGCGCTTGGAGGAAGAGAAAAAGTCTGAGATGATCAGCGATTTTCTGAAAGGAAACAACACCGATAAAAAGTCGCTGATAGAGCAGTATACGTTTGATAATTTCATAGAAGGTGATTCTAATAAATTTGCTAAGGCGGCGTGCTTCGCCGTTGCTACGGAGCCGTCTTCAAATCAGTTCAACCCTCTCTTTATCCACGGAAACTCGGGTCTTGGTAAAACTCACCTTCTTTACGCTATTATAAATCACTTGAGAAAAAACAACCCGGAGCTTAAGATAATCTACAAAAAATGCGAGGAATTTTTAAACGAGCTTATTATTTCAATAAATACCAACTCCACCTATTTATTTAAGGAAAAATATCGTTCCGCAGACGTTCTTCTGATAGACGATATACAGTCTATTGCAAGAAAAGAATCTATGCAGGAAGAGATATTCAATACGATCACCATTCTTTATGAGAGTGAAAAGCAAATAGTTCTTACCTCAGACCGTCCACCGAAGGAAATAAAGCCTCTGACGGACAGACTTCATACTCGTTTTGAAATGGGTCTTATAGTTGACGTTCAGCCGCCTAATATCGAGCTTAGGAGCGCTATAATACTTAAAAAAGCTAAAGCGCTCGGGCTTGAGATACCGCAAAATCTCGTTTATTACATAGCGGAGAGGCTTATATCCAACATAAGACAGATTGAGGGTGTTATAACGAAGCTCTACGCTATGAAGACCTTCTCGGGCACGGAGATAACAAAATCGGTAATAGACGAGGCTATTTCCGTTGTTGACCCAGGTAATATTCCTCCCGATATTATGGTGGAGAGAATACTTTCGATAGTAAGCAAGCACTACGGCGTTTCGGTAGAGGACATAAAATCAAAAAAGAAAACGGGAACCATTACTAACGCAAGGCAAGTTGCCGCTCATATTATTAAGAGTATAACCACGCTTACTCTTGATGAGATAGGACAGGCACTCGGAGGACGTAATCACTCTACTATGATATATTCTCTTGAAAAAGTGGATCTTATGATGAGAACGGTTAAAAATAAAGAGGCTGAAATATTAGCTCTCATTAAAGAAGTTAAGGATATAAAATAATTCAACAATTTTTTGTTTAATTGTTTATAAAACCCTGTTTAATACACGTTTATATTTTTGTTCATTAAAAATCATCTTTTTAAAAACGCAAATGAACAAAGAAAATGTTTAAATTAAAGACCGAAAAAGTGAACAAAATCAACAGAAAAATGAGTTTTAAACAATTTAGACACACACTACAACAATATCAACAACCTATATAATTATATTTATTCTTTACGGCTTCGCCGAAAAAACACACAGGAGGAAGTTAAAAAATGAAAATAACAGTTAAAAGAGACGTATTCACAGACGCGCTTATGACCGCTATGGGAACGGTTTCAAAGAAAAACACCATAACCAACATAGAGGGCTTTCTTATAGAAACTACGGAAGACGACAAAATAAGGATTTCCTCTTACGATATGACTAAGGGTATAAGAATAACCGTAGACGCGGAATCGATCGAGGAGGGCGGCAAGTACATAATAAACGCCACAAGACTTATGCAAGCCGTAAGATCTCTTTCGGAAGATGAGATAGAGATAGAAATAGACGGCTCTTATAACTGTTATATAAGAAGCGGAAGAGCTTCGTTCTCTATGTCCTGTATGAAGGGTGAGGATTTCCCCTCCTTCCCCGATCTTGTAACGGATAAGGGATTTGAGATAGACAGTGACATCGTTGCCAAGATGATAGGAAAGGTAATTCACTCCGTTGCCGATCAATCTACGAGGCAGATGCTTTGCGGAGCTTTCTTTAAAATAAAAGGAAATACTCTTGAGGTAGTTTCCTGCAATACGTTTATACTTTCAAAATGCACCGCTAAGTGTGAAATTTATTCAATAGGCGACAGTAATTTTGATGATATAAGCCTTATAATTCCGGGTCACGCACTTCCCGAGCTTTCAAAAATTCTTCTTGACGGCGAAAACGAAAAGGTAAAGATATACGTTTCAAGAAAACACGCGATAGTAAGAAAGGGAGAAACGATATTCTTTACGAGAACCATCGACAGCGAGTATATAGATTATAACAGGATCATACCTAAGGAAAACGATATTATCGTTACGATAGATAAGGAAAAGCTTATTGACTCTCTTGAAAGAGCTAATATAATAGCCGACGAGAAGATAAAGGGAAGCGATATGGGATACGTAAAGATAAAGGCGGAGGATCAGATATTCCATATAAATTCCACTTCCGTAAACGGCCGTGTAAAGGACGAGATAGAATGCGTCCACGAGGGAAGCGACATTGAGATGGGATTCAACTGCCGTTATATAATGAACAGCGTCAGAGTTGCCGAGGGTGAAAATATAGTTCTCGGTATGAAGAGTCCCACGCTTGCTATTACGATAGAGGCTGCCGAGAAGAGTGAGGACTTTGATTATATCTACATAGTTCTTCCCATAAAGCTTAAAGAAAATTCTTCTAACTGAAGGCTTTAATGATAGTAAAAAGATTTTGTGCGGAAAATTTCCGTAATATAGAAAAATGCGATATAAGCTTTTCTCCCGGGATAAACCTCCTTCACGGAAAAAACGCGCAAGGAAAGACTAACGCTCTTGAGGGAATTTATATTTTTTCAAGAGGAAGGTCGTTCAGAACGTCCGATGAAAAGGAGCTTGTAAAAAACGGAGCCGAAGGATTTCGTATATTTATCGAATACGAGGATTCTTCGGGTGACGGGTCGCTTGAATACGCATTTTTCGGAAGAGAAAGAAGAAGAAAGAAGAACGGATATAAAATAAGCAAGGTAACCGAGATGATAGGTTCTTTTAAAACCGTTCTCTTCTCTCCTGACGATTTGAAAATAATTAAAGACGGGCCTGAGGAAAGGCGCAGCTTCTTAAATATCGCGGCATCACAGTGTTTCCCATCTTACTTAAAATTATACGCTGATTATAAAAAAGCTCTTGAAAACAGAAACTGTATTTTAAAAAACGCGAAGTCAGGATTTTATTTCGATATAGGCGAGCTTAATTCCTGGTCCGAAACTATGGCTGAATACGCTTCTTACATTTATAAGTACAGAAAAGAATATTTGAAAAGCCTTGACGTTTATTCAAAAGAAATACAGTATAAAATATCAGACGGAAAAGAAGAGCTTTCTCTCTTTTATAAAAGTGGGATAGACGAAGAGCTTGAAGATAAAGAAGATATAAAAAAAGCTTATATAAGCCTTTTAAATTCAAGCGTAGAAAGAGAAATAGCTGCGGGTGTTACTCTCTTTGGCGTTCACAGAGACGATATTGAGATAAATATAAACGGAGAAAATTCAAGAAGCTTTGCCTCTCAAGGACAGCAAAGGTCTGCCGTGCTTTCGTTGAAGCTTGCCGAGGGTGAGGTAAACAGAGCTATTTGCGGAGAATATCCCGTTTATCTTCTTGACGACGTTTTAAGCGAGCTTGATGAGAAGAGGCGCACGTTCGTGATAAACGGAATTAAAGAAAAGCAAGTAATAATAACCTCTTGTGAAAACGATGAAAATATGAAATTTGCCGATTCTGTCACAGAGGTCGTCGGAGGAAATTATGTTTCTTCACGTGGGTAACGGTAAAAGTATAAGAAAAAATAGAATAATAGGTATTTTTGATCTTGATACCGCAACCGTTTCATCTATCACAAAAAATTATATAAACAAAAAGCAAAAAGAAGGGCTCTTGGAATACGACGACACGGATCTTCCGCGCTCATTCGTGGTTTACGACGATAAAGACGGCGTGAGGATCTCTCTTTCAAGAATATCCACCTCGGGCTTGAAATTAAGAGCTTTGGAAAAAATTACGGAAATAAATAACGACTAAAAGATTAAAATGAAGGAAGGTTTCATTTAAATGGCAAACGAAATGGAAAAGCACGGTTACGACGATAGCCAGATACAGGTTCTTGAGGGACTTGAGGCTGTAAGAAAAAGACCGGGTATGTACATAGGAACGACGTCCATCAGAGGACTTCACCACCTTGTGTACGAAATTGTCGATAACTCAATAGACGAGGCTCTTGCGGGAGAATGCGATTCTATTAAGGTAACCATCTGGGAGGATAACAGCGTTTCCGTAGAGGACGACGGACGCGGAATTCCCGCAGGTATGAATGAAAAGCTCGGACTTCCAACGCTTGAGGTCGTTTACACGGTACTTCACGCCGGTGGAAAATTCGGCGGTGAGGGATATAAGATCGCGGGAGGTCTTCACGGTGTCGGCGCGTCGGTCGTTAACGCTCTTTCCGAATGGGTAGAGGTTGAAAACTGCCGTGACGGACTTAAATATACCGAAAGATTTGAAAAGGGTGCGGTTGCGCGTCCATTCAAGTGCGAGGGTGACTCAAACGGAAGACACGGTCTTTACGTAAGATTTAAGCCCGATCCAACTATTTTTGAAGAAACGGTATTCGATTTTGAAACCATTCTCACGAGAATGAGGGAGCAATCCTTCCTTAACGCGGGTGTTAAGATAATTCTTACTGATAAGCGCCCCGGGCAGGAAAGAGAAGAGGTGCTCCATTACGAGGGAGGAATAATTTCCTTCGTTGAATATCTCAATAATGAAAAGCGCGGAGCACCCGTGCATCCCGAGGTCATTTATATGAAGGGCGAGGAAAACGGCTCTATTGCCGAGGTCGCTATGCAGTATAATGACAGTTATAACGAAACCATAATTTCATTTGCGAACAATATGTCTACGATAGAGGGCGGAACGCACGAAACGGGCTTCAAAACCGCTCTTACCAAGGCTATAAACGATTACGCAAGAGCTAAGGGTATCATAAAGGGCGAGGACAAGGGTCTTTCGGGTGACGACGTAAGAGAGGGTCTCGTTGCTATAATTTCCGTAAAGCTTACGGACGCTCAGTTTGAGTCCCAAACGAAAGCAAAGCTAGGAAATTCCGAGATACGCCGTCTTGTAGATAATATAGTTTCATTAAAGCTTGGTGAATTTCTTGAGGAAAATCCCGCCTCTGCTAAAATGATAATAGAAAAGGCAATGGCGGCAAACAGAGCGAGAGAGGCGGCAAGAAAAGCACGTGAGATGTCGAGAAAAAAGAACGCGCTTGAGGTTTCCACACTTCCGGGTAAGCTCTCTGACTGTAACGAAAGAGATTCTAAGTATACCGAGGTTTATCTCGTCGAGGGAGACAGTGCGGGAGGATCTGCAAAGAACTGCCGCGACAGCCGCTTCCAGGCTATACTTCCCCTCCGCGGTAAGGTACTTAACGTAGAAAAATCAAGACTTGATAAGGTTTATTCAAACACTTCTATCATTCCCATCATTCAAGCGCTCGGATGCGGTATCGGAGATGATTTCGATATAGAAAAGCTCCGCTACGGCAAAATAGTAATTATGGCGGATGCCGACGTTGACGGCTCGCATATAAGAATACTTCTTCTGACCTTCTTCTTCAGACATATGAGACCGCTTATTGAGCAAGGACACGTATATCTCGCTCAACCCCCGCTCTATAAGGTTTATAAGGGAAAGCAGCTGCGCTACGCCTTCTCTGAGGAGGAAAAGGAAGCTTACGTCGTAGAGCTTGGTGTTAGTGGCGTTCAGTCCGAGAGATACAAAGGTCTTGGAGAGATGGACCCCGAACAGCTTTGGGATACCACTATGAACCCTGAGACGAGAACTCTTCTTAAGGTCACGATAGAGGACGCTGTAAAATGTGACGAGATATTCTCCGTTCTTATGGGTGATATGGTAGAGCCGAGAAGAGAATTTATTACCGAAAACGCGAAATTCGTAGAGAATCTTGATATATAAGACCAATATTAAGTTACATTCCCCCGAAAGGATATAAAAATGGAACATACATATAAAAGCTCCGATATTGAATTTCCTTTACAAAAAATAGAGGAAAGAGATATGGAAAAAGAGGTAAAAACGTCATTCATAGAGTATTCTATGAGCGTTATTACCGCCCGTGCTCTTCCCGATATAAGAGACGGAATGAAGCCCGGACAAAGACGTATTCTTTACGCTATGTACGAGGATAATCTCACTCACGATAAGCCGTTCAGAAAATCCGCTACCACCGTCGGAAACGTTCTCGGTAGATACCATCCTCACGGTGACAGCGCCGTTTACGGAACTATGGTAAGAATGGCGCAGGATTTCTCTCTTCGCTATACTCTTATCGAGGGTCACGGAAACTTCGGTAACGTTGACGGTGACCCGCCTGCGGCATACCGTTATACTGAGGCGAGAATGAGCCGTATGGCAAACCATATGATGACGGATATAGAGAAGAACGTCGTTCCTATGGTAAGAAACTTTGATAACACGCGTGATGAGCCGACCGTGCTTCCATCGCGCTTCCCAAACCTTCTCGTAAACGGCTCCGTCGGTATCGCCGTCGGTATGGCTACTAATATTCCGCCACATAATTTGACCGAGGTAATAGACGGAACGGTATACAGAATAGACAATCCCGAATGCACGACGGAAGACGTTATGCAGTTCATCAAGGGTCCCGACTTCCCTACCGCTGCCATTATTTACGGCTCAAGAGGAATCCGCGAGGCTTACGAAACGGGTAAGGGCAGAATCTACATAAGAGCAAGAGCCGAGATAAACGATGATAAGAGGCAAATAGTATTTACCGAGATACCTTATATGGTAAATAAGTCTATGCTCGTCGAAACTATCGCAAATCTCCACAGAGAAAAGAAGATAGAGGGTCTTACCGCCCTTCGCGACGAGTCGGGCAGAGGCGGTATGAGAATAGTCGTTGAGTACAGGCGCGACGCTAACGCAGAGGTAATACTCAATCAGCTTTATAAGTATACTCAGCTTCAGGATACCTGCTCCGTCAATATGCTCGTCATAGACGGCGGTGAGCCTAAGACTATGAATCTTCTTCAGATTCTTGATAAGTATATTGAATTTCAAAAGAGCGTCATAATAAAGAGAACTCAGTTTGACCTTGATAAGGCTCTTCGCGAGATGCATATACTTGAGGGATATAAGATAGCGATAGATAATATTGACGAGGTCATAAAAATAATCAAGTCAAGCGAGTCTATTCCTGCGGCAAAGGAAGCTCTTATTGAAAGATTCGCGCTCTCAGACGCTCAGGCTCAGGCGATAGTCGAGATGACTCTCGGCAAGCTCTCAGGACTCGAAAGGCAGAAGGTAGAGGACAGAATAGCAAAGCTTGAGGGAATAGTTGCGGAATTACGCTCTATTCTTGCCGACGAGGGAAAGGTGCGCGAGATACTCAAGACCGAGCTTGAAGAAATAAAGAAAAAGTACGGTGACGAAAGACGCTCCGAGCTCGTTGAGGCGTCTGAGGAGATAGATCTTGAGGATCTTATCGAGCGTCACACCTGCGTTATAACCGTCAGCCACACGGGATATATCAAGCGCCAGAAGGCGAGTGAGTATTCCGCTCAGAACAGAGGCGGTAAGGGCGTTATAGGTATGAAGACGAAGGAAGACGACTTCGTTGAGGACGTTATAGTTTCAAACAGCCACTCACTTCTTATGTTCTTCACCAATAAGGGAAGAGTCTATGCAAAGAAGGCGTACAGAATTCCCGAGGCGTCAAAGACCGCAAAGGGCACGAATCTCGTAAATATAATCAATCTTACAGAGGGTGAGTTCGTTACCTCGATAATTCCCATCACGGAATTTACAGAGGGTGAATATCTTACGATGATAACCAAGCGCGGCGTTATAAAGAGAACTCTTCTCAAGGAGTTTGAGTACCAGAGAAGCGCGGGAAAGATCGCTATAAATCTTGACGAAAACGACGAATTGCTCTTCGTAAGACATACTAACGGTACGGAGAACATTATACTTGCGACGAGAAACGGTCTTGCCGTAAGATTTGACGAAAATAACGTAAGATGTATGGGAAGAGGCGCAAGAGGCGTGCGCGGAATTTCTCTCGTAGGTGATGACGTCGTTGTCGGAGCTGCAAGAGTTGAGGAAGGCAAAACTCTTCTTACCGTTACGGAAAAAGGTATGGGTAAGAGAACGAGCTTCGACGATTTCCGTGAGATGAAGAACAGAGGCGGAAAGGGCGTTGCTTGCCATAAGATAAGCGAAAAGACGGGTAAGCTCTCTTCTATAATCACCGTTTCTGACGATGACGACATAATGCTCATCACCAACGAAGGAACGATAATACGCACCTCGGTTTCTGGTATCAACGTTTATTCAAGAACGGCAACGGGCGTTATAATAATGCGTCTTTCCGACGGCTGTATTATCAACAACGTCGCAAGACTTGAGAAGCAGGAAGAAATAGAAGAGTCAAGCGAAAAAATAGAAAAAGAGATAGAAAAAAGCACAGAAGCAGAAGAAAAAGTAATCGTGACTGAGGAGGAAGAGGGAGAAATTCCTTCATCGGAAAGTGATGAAGAATAAAACGGGAATTATAAATAAATTATTTATTATAGTTCTTCTCTTTTCAACGGTATTTACCTCTTTTGTTTCCTGCGACAGGGATTACGACGAGGCTGAGGTCATCGCGGCGGCTGAAAAGCTTATAAAAAAGTCGGCGATAATAGAGGATATCCTCTTTGGAGAAGGATTAAGTCCCGATCCTTTGGATACGAACAGCTCCGTATATAAAGAGGTTGACGGGAGAAGTATACAAAGCTACGAACAGAAGCTTGGCGAAGAGATAAACGACTTCGACGGTTTGAGAACTCTTATAACTAAGGTATATACACCCGGATACGCGGATAATATTTTCTTGGGTGTTTTATACGGAAGCGTGGATTCTCACACGCGTTATTACGGTGACGTAAGGATCGAGCAGGATATAAACGGCAAGGACGTGGAAAGAAAAGTCATAATGGTAGACACGACCTACAAAAGAAAAAAGACGGATCTTGTGACTTACGATTACTCGACTTTAAAGGTCGTGGACGTTAACGGAGAAAAAATTACCGTTTCCATAAGCATAACCGTCACAAAGGACGCAGGTACGTCTTCGGAAAAAACTCAGAAAAAGACCGTAGAGGTCGATCTTATTGAAGATGCGACGGGTTGGAAGCTCGATACTCCGACCTTCGCCGTCTACAATGAAGATCAGGATAAAATCAAAGAGTTGGAAAATGAGCTTAACAAGCGATAATTCTTCATTTACAAAAGGAGAAAAGAAAATGACACTCAGCCAAAAACTCGTAATACTCAGAAAAACGAAGGGGATAACTCAGGATGAGCTTGCAAGGGCACTTGAAGTCTCCCGTCAATCGGTACATAAATGGGAGAGCGGACAGTGCTATCCCGAGGTCCCGAAGATTATAAAAATGAAAGAGATCTTTGAGATCAGCTTTGACGAGCTTCTTGACGAGAAAATAGAAGTAGCTCTTCCCGAAAAGAAGAAGAGACGCTCCGTCAAAAAGGACGAAAGAAATGAAACCTCTTTCGAAAACAGAGAAATAGCAGATGAAGAGATCAAAGAAGAAATTTCGAAGCTCGAGGTCGAAGTTGCGGCTCCCATATCCGCAGAGCCCGTAATTGAAGAGATAAGCGTCGAGGTGATCAACGAGAAGAAGATCGCCGAAGAGCCGAAAGAGGAAAAGAAAGAAGAAATTTCGAAGCCCGAGGAAAAGAAAAAAGGCTTCTTCGGTAAAATCTTTGGAAGAAAGTAAACCAAAGCTTACATTTTCATATAGCCCTACATTATTTTTATAAGAAGTGTATATTTAACGTGATAAAAGTCTATATTGAATACCGAAAGAGAGGTGTTCTTTGGACTTGAGAGGATATCAAAGAAGAGTAGTTTGCTTGAAAAAGACTGACAGTCCTATGATCGACGAAGCTTATTTTGTACTGTCACGGGACGTGACTCTTGACGAAAGACACGGAGATTTTATAAAAGAGGCAAACAAGCTCATAGAGGAAAGCACAAAAGAAAAAACAAAAAAAGACGGTAGGCTTCTTGCTTTTTTTGCCGGTTTTATATCTGCTCTGGCAATCGCAATAAGCCTATTTATTTTAACACGGTATACGGGGTAAGTCTTTTTGAGAGCTGAAAAGGTTGGATTAGGGTTATTATAAGAAACAGCCTGCTCCTTTGCGGGCATTACATAAAATAAGGAAACGCATATGAACGAAAAAAAAGAAGAAAAGAACAGAAAAAAGAACGAGGGAGCTAAATCCCCCGTGCAGCAAAAGAAGGTTGTAAAGAATAAGTTTGCTAAAAAGAGAAGACCTGCGGCGAAGAACGACTCTGCCGCAAAGCCTTCCCAAAAGAAAGCACAGGCTGCCGAGCAAAAGGGGCGTGAGCCTTCCTTGCGCGTTAAAAACGAGACCAAAAGAAATCAAAGCAAAAATAAATACAACTATACTTTACAAAATAAAAACAAAAAACTTAACACGGGTGCCACCTTGCGCATAATTCCGCTTGGCGGACTTCAGGAGATCGGAAAAAATATGACCGCCTTTGAGTGCGGTGACGATATAGTTATAATTGACTGTGGAATGGGATTTCCCGACGACGATATGCTCGGCGTAGATCTCGTAATTCCGGACATTTCATATCTGACGGCAAATGCCCATAAGATAAAGGGAATACTTATAACCCACGGACACGAGGATCACATCGGTTCAATTCCTTACGTCCTCTCACAGCTTGACGTTCCGATCTACGGAACTAAGTTATCTCTTGGAATAATAGAGGGAAAGCTTGATGAAAATCCCCCGTCCTTCCAGCCGAGGCTTAAAACGGTTGAAGCAGGCGATACGGTAAGGCTCGGCTCGATCAGTGCCGAATTCATCCACGTCAATCACTCTATCGCCGATGCTTGCGCCATCGCGCTTTATACGCCCGCGGGAACGGTATTCCACACGGGAGACTTCAAGCTCGACGTTTCGCCGATCGACGGAAGGATTATGGACCTTGTAAGAATAGGTGAAATAGGGCGCGACGGAGTCGATCTGTTGCTTTGCGAGTCGACCAACTCGGAGAGAAGCGGATATACGCCGTCCGAGCGCACGGTAGGCTCGTCGCTTGAGAGGATATTCTCTCAATATGAGGATAAAAGGCTTATAATCGCCACGTTTTCATCAAACGTGCACAGAGTTCAGCAGATAATCAACGCAAGTGCCGCCCACGGCAGACGCGTCGCCGTCCTCGGAAGAAGTATGGTGAACGTTATAGGCGCCGCGGCGGAGCTCGGATATATGGACTTGCCGGACGGTGTTTTAATAGATATAAGCGAGATAAAAAGATTCAAGCCGGAGCAGATCACGCTTATAACCACGGGCAGCCAGGGAGAGCCGATGTCGGCTCTTTACAGAATAGCCTTTTCGGAGCACGATAAGGTGAAGCTCTCGTCGGGTGACGTCGTAGTGCTCTCGGCGAGCGCGATTCCTGGAAACGAAAAGCTTGTCGGAAAGATAATAAACGCTCTCGTTAAAAATGGCGTGAAGGTCGTAAACGATTCTACCGAGGACGTTCACGTTTCGGGTCACGCCTGCAAGGAAGAGATAAAGCTTATGATGGCTCTTTTGAAGCCTAAATACTTTATGCCAATTCACGGCGAGGACAGGCATCTTTACGCAAATAAGGAAATAGCGGAATTTATGGGTATTCCTTCCGAGAACATCTTTATTTCGGAGATAGGTAAGGTTCTTGAGCTCGGACGCGGCGGAGCTAAGTTCAACGGCACCGTTCCTTCGGGAAGAGTCCTGGTGGACGGCTCGGGTGTCGGAGATATCGGAAGCGTGGTCCTGCGTGACAGAAAGCATCTTTCCGAGGACGGTCTTGTAGTCGTCGTGGCAACCGTCGATCTCGGGGCGGGTGAGATAATTTCGGGGCCCGACATCGTTTCTCGCGGATTCGTCTACGTCAAGGAGTCAGAGGAGCTGATGGTGGGAGCAAGAAAGATAGCTGCCGCAACTCTTGAAAGAGCTCTTGCGCGCGGAATTTACGATTTCGCGCAGATAAAAATGATGATACGCGACGATCTTGGACGCTTTATAACCAAGGAAACGAAGAGAAAGCCTATGATACTTCCCGTAATAATGGATATATAAACGGCAACACAAAAAGCGGCTGAGTCATTAACTTAGACCGAAAAAGAAAAAGCGGATGTTCTTTACCGAAAGGTATCGAGCATCCGCTTGCTTTGTTGTATAATTTAATTGATAAATACAAGGCCTTTGCCGTTTTAAATACTGTGAATCAAATAGAGGTTATAAGTAAAATAAGAGCAATAACACCGATAACGCCTCCGACTATTATCTTAGTCATCTTCGCGCGGCGCTCCTTTTCTCTCTCAATCTTACCAAATTTACTCTCGGGGTGGCTTGTGTCAATAATATCTTCACCCGCGACGGTTTCCACGGTGCCGTCCATGTACTCGATTTTCATTTCGGTGATCTTCACGCTGTCAACCGTGGGATTGTACCAAAGGTTTTTCCAACTCACGAGCGTTTCTTCTCCCGGAGCTATCGGGCCTGTAAATTTGCAATACGCTTCGGCTCTGTCTTTTATTTTGCACTTAACCACGTCACCCACCTGGTTCAGGGGAATGTAGGTGAAAGAAACGTACTTTATTTCCTTCTCTGAGGCGTTGTAAATGCTGTGAAGTACGTCTACTCCGCCCGCGGTGTTGGGGCGCCTTGAATGGGGTTTTGTAATTTCTAACGAGCTCATTTTTATCTCCTCTTTCTTTTTGTTTGACAATATTTCTCACATTGTCTGGCACTATTATAGCATAAGTTTTTACTTTTGTCAACTATATTAGTACAAAAAAGCGGATAAAGTCAACCAAATCAAGCCAAAACTATGGTAAACTAAATTAGTATTGGAGGTTAGGATATGGTTGATTTCGGTAATACGCTAAAACAATTAAGGCTTGAAGCGGGATATACGCAACAACAGTTAGCCTCTCGCTTGGGGGTAACAAAATCGGTAGTCAGTTATTATGAGCTTCAGGCGCGCTATCCTTCTCCCGAGGTGCTTGTGAAAATAGCAGCCGTTTTTCACGTGTCGACCGATTATCTTTTGGGACTTGAGAAAAAGGAGACGCTTGACATCACGGGACTTAGCGATGAGGACGTTATAACACTGAAACGCTTGGTCGCCTCTTTAAAGAGAACTAAAGAGTGACTTGTCGGAGAGATCAAAAATTATAAAGCCTGAAAACGGAAAAACGAGACAGAGCTGCACGGTATAGGTGCAAATCTATCTCGTTTTTTATTTTCTTATACTCAAGGAGCGAGCATTTTTATGAAAGGAATGAATCTACAAGATGAAGGATCTCAGGCATTAAAAATACGATGCAGATGGAGATGCAAACGATGAAAACGCAAAGAAGGACGTTTTGCCAAGGGGTTGTTACGTTCTTGGAGAGTATGTTTTTGACCTCTGCATCCTTTTCTCCCGAGATGTAAAATTTGGCGGTTTCGAAGTCTATCTTTTCTTCCGCGACGGAGTCGCAGGCGCTCGCCTGTGCCCTCTTTTTTCTTTTAAAGAAACCGTGGGATTTCATCTCTTCGATATATTCCTCGTAAGTGATGTTTTTAGCTCCGACTCTCAGAACTATTCGTGAAAGACGCGTTCCCTCGGAAAGAAGGCTCCTTAAAAAGAAGGTATTTTTAACCCTGAGCTCCTTAAGCGACTTTGCGCTCTCCTCCGACGTCGCGCCGTGACGGTAGAGCTGCTTGACCATCGTGAGCATCGCGTTTTTCCTCGTATTGGATACACAAATTCCAACACAGATAAAGACGGTCAGTATCGCAATGAACAGAGTAACGTAAAAATCAAAGCCCTCAAAGCAATCGTACTCGTTAAGATTGAGCATTATATATTTTTTGTAAAAAGACAAGAGAGTATCTCCTTTTTAGCTTTTTAGTATTATTAGTATATCGTAAAAAGGTTAATATTTCAAGAGAAGATTATGAATGTTTATTTAATGTTAATGAAAAAACGCCGAAATATATGTAAACTATAATTTACAAAATCAAAAAAGCCCATACCCGTGTAGAGTTTTTTAAAATGAATTAGAAAATAGCTTTCAATTTCCCTCCCCCGCGCAGATGAACTACGCTAGAAGTCACGACACACTGCTTTTATACACTCGGGAAAATTTATATATAAAAAACGCGGGAGCCGTGCTCTCGCGTTTTTAAGTGATTTAAACCTCAAGAAAATCCTTGCCGCAGAGGATCTCAAGAAGCTCGTCAAGGTCCTCGTTATCCTCGTAATAAAGGGTGAGAGATTTCTTCCTGCCCTTCCCTTCTATCTTGACCTTTCTGCCAA
Organism: Clostridia bacterium; assembly: GCA_017503105.1. Lineage (GTDB taxonomy): Bacteria > Bacillota > Clostridia > Oscillospirales > CAG-272 > UBA1740. Next base: position 26,946 of record JAFVTS010000010.1, on the reverse strand, counting down.
GGTGCGATTGCATACGAACCTCAAGCTCGCGGAAGTAGTCAACGACGGGAAGCTCTGCGTCGTCAATATCCTCGGTCTTCGGCTTGAATTTGTTGATGCGCTTTACTTCCTCTTCAAGCTGACGGACGGAGAGATCGAGCTCGACCGTCTTCTTTGCGAGGGTGAACATATTTTCCTTGTTCTTCACTCCGAGCAAGGTGCGGGCGTGACCGGCGCTGAGCTCCTTTGAAGCTACGAGCGTGAGCACCTCGTCGGGGAGGTCGAGCAGGCGTATCATATTGGCAACGGCGCTTCTCGATTTTCCAACCTTCATAGCCAGCTCCTCCTGCGTCAGATCGTACTCCTCCGCAAGAGCTTTATATCCGAGAGCTTCCTCAAGGGGATTGAGGTCCTCTCTTTGGATGTTTTCAATGAGTGCGATCTCCGCCGCCTTTCTGTCGTCCTTGTCAAGAACGATTGCGGGTATCTCGGTAAGTCCGGCAAGCTTTGACGCTCTGAATCTTCTCTCTCCTGCAATTATCTGATATCTGCCCTCGCCATATTCGCGAACGAGTATGGGTTGAAGAAGACCGTTCTCGGCAATCGACGAGGAAAGCTCCTCGAGCGCTTCCTTATCAAAATACTTTCTCGGTTGGTCGCTCTTCGGATCTACGAGCGAAATTTTGAGTTGGGAAATTTTACCTTCTTTTTGAGTTTCATCTTCCATTAAGGTGTTTTCAAGGAATATAGCGTCAAGTCCGCGACCTAAGCCGCTGTTTTTCTTAGCCATTGTAAGCCTCCGACGGTTTGTTTTTGTAGAATAATGTCGATTTATATAAAATGGTAAAATATGGTAATTAAAATTGCGTTATGTTTCACGTGAAACACTGAGTTGCGAATTGAACAAATTCAACAAAAATATTGTTGAAAACCCGAAAAACAGGACGATTTCGCAATTGTTTCACGTGAAACATCGTATTTTTTCGTAAAAAATGCTGTTTTAGTTGAATTTTGTGAAATTACATCAAAAACGAAGCTTTAAGCTTGCGCGCACGCGTGTAAAATATTTATCGCACACGCGCGAGAATCTTCAAACTAACAGAATCATTCGCGCACGCGCATAAATATATTAAATATTTAAATGCGCATCATAAGCTCTTTTGCTACGGCAGCGTACTCTAACGAGCCTTTGCCGTAAGGATCGTGGTAGCAGATCGGCTTTCCGTACCCGGGAGCCTCGGAGAGACGTACCGTTCTTGAAATAGGAACCTTGAAAAGTATGTCAGAGTAGTATTTTTTAAGCTCCGCGACCACTTGATACGTCAGCGTGAGGCGTCCGTTGTACATTGTAAGGAGGATTCCCACTATCTGAAGGCTCGGATTGTATATTTGCCTTATTTTCTTCACGGTATTTAAGAGCTGCGACATACCTTCGAGGGAATAGAACTCACATTGCATCGGTATTACGATGCCGTCCGATATTGAAAGCGCTTTAACGGTCAGCATTCCAAGAGAAGGCGGACAGTCGATGAATATGTAGTCGTAATCGTCTTTTATCGAATCTAAAGCGATTTTAGCGAAGTTTTCGGCGCCTTCTTCGAGGTCGTAGAGCTCAAGCTCGGCTCCTGCAAGGTCGATTGTTGCCGGAACGACCGATAAATTCTTGAAAGCCGTCTTGATGACTGCCTCTTTTATATCGCATCTGCCTATTATAACGTCGTATATGGTCTTTTTGATTTTTGACTTTGGTAAACCGAGACCGCTCGTAGCGTTGCCCTGGGGGTCCATATCTATCATAAGAACTCTTTTACCCTTGCTCGCAACCTGAGCGGATATATTTACGCACGAGGTGGTCTTCCCTACCCCGCCCTTTTGATTTGAGAATGATACAACTTTTGCCATTGTTGCCTCCAAATACAGAAAATACGCTTTTTTACGCACTCTTTCATTATATTATACCATTTTAATACCCGACTTGTCAATATATTTTCATAAATATATTAAATATTTTATATATTTATATATAAAATATTGCTTTTCTGAGGGCGAGTTGGCTCTTAAACTGCGAGAAACGGTATTTGAGGCGTGAGATCTGATCTTTGCTGTTGCGAGCTCCCATAACCGTAGCCGTGCTTTTTTTGCCGTTATTTGCGCTCATTTCCGTATAAAGTACGCTTATTTTGAAATAATGTACGGACTTCAGATGCGTTTTGGCTGATTTTTTTGCATTTTCTGCCTTAAAACGCTGTTTTTTCAGCTGAATTTTGAATTTCAACGATAAAGCATCTCTTTTTGGATATAAAACTTTGATCTGAGTTCGGTTCTGTATGGCTGCGACCGAGATCTGAAGTTTTATTTTCTTTAAGTAGTTTTAATTTGCCGAGGAGCTGGCGCCGAGCGGTTTAATATTACTTTTTCGGCAAAAATTCGGATTTCAAGCGAGCAAAGTGGAAAAAACGAGGTGTTTCACGTGAAACATTCGGTTTTTTACGTGGATTTGCTGTGCAAAGCCGCCTTTCTTCTCTTTTTGCCGCAATTATTTTGCTTAGCAATTGTTTATATTTGCGCCACGGCCTTTTTGCCTTGATTTTATTAAAAAATTTCGGCTTCTTGGCTGTTTCACGTGAAACAGAGGATTTAAGAGTGCTTTTTGATCGGTTTATCTTAAGGAGGACAAAATGCGTTATACGAGGTTCTGTTCCCACGGTCAACGTCTCAAACATACCGCAAAGCCGTGTTTCACGTGAAACGCGATAAAACGCTTCTTGATGCGATCTCTTTTGATTCACGCGTGCGCTGTTATGTGCAAACAGAAAGGCGGTTTATAAAAAATGGAAATAAATGCCAAACAGTCGCGTTCTGGATATTAAGTTCGTAAAAATTAAAAAATACACTCAATTAAATCGTATAAATGCGCAAAAATATGACTAAAAATAGTAAATAGTACGAATTAAATTATTGAATAAATAGTGGATAATATAGGGTAAATATGCAGTTTTCTTTTTTTCGGAGTCTTGACATTTTGAGTTTTGGCGTGTATAATATAAGAAGATTTTGAAAATAACGGAGATTGGGTTTAATGACGAGAATAATACTTCAGCGACACGGAGAAAGTATGGCGAATGCGAGACACGTTTACGCGGGACAGAGCGACTTTCATCTCTCGGAGCGGGGCAGGGAACAGGCTTTGCTCGGTGCTCGGGCGCTTGCCGAAACTCACGTAGATGCGATTTATTCAAGCAGTCTTGCCAGGGCTTATGAAACCGCGGAGCCTCACGCGGAGTTGCGCGGGCTTGAAATTCATCCGTCGGATCAGCTCAGAGAGATATTCCTTGGCGAATGGGAGTCTGCGGAGCGCGATTTTTTGCTGGAGAATTACCCGTACGAGGCGGGCTTTATCTGGCACGAGTATTTTGGCTTGTTCAGGGCGCCCGGGGGAGAGAGTGCTCCTGCTGCGGGTGAACGGTTTGAACGCGAGATAATAAGGATAGCGAAGGAGAATCCCGATGCGACGGTTCTCGTGACGGCTCACGCGGCTGTTATACGGCTGTTCTGGGGGCGCATAAGCGGATACGAGCCCCACGAGATCGCAAAGAAGATCCCGTTCCCGAGCAACGCCTCGTTCTCATACGTTGATTGGGACGGTGAAAAGCTCATACCCGTTCGCTATTCCGATGACGATCATATAAAGAGTCTTGGGGCCGAGATTTTGAAGTAATGAATAAAAATGCGCAATTACGCGGTGCAGAAAAGCGCGCGGAGCTATCATTCGAAATAATATGAATATTTCTTGTTTTTCAACGAAAACAAGAGAAAAATACAAAGTTTGAGGCGATAATTCGGCAAAAACTGCCAAAAAACCGCCCCGAAATTTACGCCCTACAATCGACGTTCGTGCATTGGTCAATGGTTTTATACCTAAAAAGACGAAATGCGATTACAGGGCAAAATTTCGCTCTGTGCGAGGTGCGATGCTTTTGAGAGCGGTTTTGAAACGGATTTTTTCGATAACTCGATATACGTTAGCTTTGAGCACCTGTTTTTATTTTTTGGAGGACATCTGATCAATGAAAATATCTCTGTCGGATCATTTCAGCTGCGGACGGCTTTTGCGCTTTACTTTGCCGTCGATAGCAATGATGATCTTTTCATCTATATACGGAGTCGTCGACGGCTATTTCGTTTCGAACTTTGCGGGCAAAGCGGAGTTTACTGCCGTTAACTTCATAATGCCTTATCTTATGATCCTCGGCTCCTTTGGATTTATGTTCGGAGCGGGCGGAAGTGCGCTCGTTGCAAAAAGACTTGGCGAGGGCAGGGGAGACGACGCTAAAAGCCTTTTTTCTCTCGTGGTTTATACGACCTTTGCAGTAGGCGTTCTTTTAGCAATCTTCGGAATTGCCTTTCTTGAGCCTGCGGCGAGACTCCTCGGCGCGGACGGAATTATGCTTGAGCAGTCGATTCGCTATGGAAAAATAATTCTTGCCGCTCTTCCGTTCTTTATGCTGCAAATGGAATTTCAAACTTTTATGATCACTGCCGAAAGACCGAATCTCGGCTTCGTGATCACCCTTGCATCCGGCTTTACCAACATCGTTCTTGACGCTTTGCTCGTTGCGGTGCTTGACCTGAGCCTTGAAGGCGCGGCTGTCGCGACTGCCTTAAGCCAAGCCGTTGGCGGTATTTTGCCCGTGCTCTTTTTCGTATTGACGCGCACTGCGAATTTGCGCCTCGGCAGGACGAGATTTGAGGGGGCGGCTCTTCTGAAGGTAGCAACGAACGGCTCTTCGGAGCTTCTCGGAAATATTTCGATGTCGATCGTAGGAATGCTTTATAACGCCCAGCTCTTGAAATGGGCAGGAGAAGACGGTGTTGCCGCTTACGGTGTTTTGATGTACGTCAGTATGATTTTCGCGGCAATTTTCATCGGTTTTTCCGTTGGGGTGGCACCCGTGTTAAGTTTTCACTACGGTGCGGGGAACAAAACGGAGCTGCGAAGCATTCTTAAAAGAAGCAATTTAATAATATCCGTATGCTCGGTCTTTATGCTCGTTCTTGCTCTCGTTCTCGCAAGACCGCTCTCAGCGCTGTTCGTCGGCTATGACAGAGGACTTTACGAGCTGACGGTGAAGGGCTTTGGAATTTACGCGTTCTCGTTCCTTTTCTGTGGTTTTGCTATTTATCTTTCGAGCTTCTTTACGGCTTTAAACGACGGACTCACATCAGCGCTTATATCATTTTTAAGAACAATAGTTTTTCAGGTTGCCGCAATACTTATTTTGCCTGCGCTCATTGGCGTTGACGGCATATGGCTTTCCATCACGGCAGCAGAGCTCGCGGCGGCGATAATCGCCTTTGCATTTCTTTTCATAAAGAAAAACAAGTACGGTTATATGTAAGCAGTAATTTAACACGGGTTCGGTATGATTTAAAAAATGTAAATGTAAATTTACATAAAGCTCGGCAGGGAATACTGTCCCTGCCGAGCTTAGCTTATTTCTTTTTTGAAACCGCTTCCGTTATTATCGAAGAAATGGCACACAGTATTCCTCCTATCGGGAACGCAACCCATCCGGGGTGCCAAAGATCTCCTATAAAACCGAGAAGAAGGAAGACTGCGGTTGCGGTCAGCATAATTGCTGAGCTTATTGCTTCGCCTATCTTATTTTTTTCTTCGTCCGCACCTTTTTCCGAAGTTCCCGACTCGGAGTCTTTATTATACTGAGCGACGTCGTACTTTGAATATTGCATTCCGAAGAAAACGTAAATAAATACGCTTACCGAAATACAGAAGAGCAGCACGAAGGCGGAGAAATATTCCCACTCGCCTCGCGAGAATCCGATCGGAGCAAAGTCGTCGTTATAGCACATAAGTACAAGAGCAACGACTCCGACGAAAATTAGCATAGTAGCGCCCGCTATTGCTACAGCGAACCTTTTTCTGAAACGCTTTCCCCGTTCTTCGCCATAGGGCGAAACGTTCTTGTTTTCACGGATGAACTCGTCGTGATTTATCCCCGCTATTATAAAATCGGCAACCGCGACCGCTATAAAAACGAACAGCGCGACTATTCCGACGATCTCGCTAAGCGAGAACGCGTAAGTAAGAAGCAGCAGGGAAACGCCTAAGAGAATTGAGAAAACTCCAAGCGCTATTGCCGCGGAAAATCGGTTCATATGCTTATCGTATACCTCGAGGGGCGTGAGCCGCTCTCCGCTCCACTCGGCATCTCCGCGCACGAGCGTGTCCATATCGCAGCCGAACAATTCACAGAGCTTTATGACTGTTTCCACGTCGGGGAAGCTCGAATCCGTTTCCCATCTTGAAACGGTCTGTCTTGAGACGTAAAGCCTGTCGGCAAGCTCCTCTTGCGTTATTCCCAGACTTTTTCTGTAATAGCCTACATTTTCTCCAAAGCTCATAAAAGATCTCCTTTCTTTGCTATATTCATTTTACTACAAACCTACCGAAAAATCAAGCGCAAAGCAGGTGTTATTTTATATTTTTTTGCAACATTATATGTTACATTGGCGCTTTTGGGTGCCACCCGTGTTAAAAAAACGATGAAATGAAGAAAAACTCGGGGACTGTCCCCGAGTTTTTCTTATTTATTAAACAGCTTTTTGAAGAAGCTCTTGCTCTTGATCTCGTTGCTCTCGCCGAGCGAATCGGCGAACGCCGCTAAGAGCTTTTTCTGCTCAAGCGTAAGATTCTTCGGCGTTTCAACGGTAACGACGAAGATAAGATCGCCCTTGCGCTTCGTGTTAACGTCAGCGATGCCCTTGCCCTTCAGCGTGAAGGACGTTCCCGTCTGCGTGCCTTCGGGGATCTGGAAGGTTTCGTCCTTTCCGCCAAGACCCGGCACCTCTATCTCGCCGCCGAGAGTCGCCGTCGCGAATGAAATGGGAATCTCGCAGTAGACGTTGTTTCTGTCTCTTTCGAAGAACTTATGCGGTCTGACCGTAACCTCGATTATGAGATCGCCTGCCGCGCCGCCGTTTCTGCCTGCGGAGCCCTGTCCGCGTCTTATTATTCTCTGACCCGAATCTATTCCCGCAGGAATAGTCAGCTCGGATTTTTTGTTTATTCTTACAAAGCCCTTGCCGTTGCAGTTCTTGCAAGGCGTTTTAACGATTTTTCCGCTACCCTTGCAGGCCGTGCAGGAACGCTGCGTCTGCATTCTGCCGAACATCGTTTGCTGTTGAACGGTGACGCGTCCCGTGCCTTTACAGGTCGAGCAGGTTTCGGGCTTGGTTCCTTTCTCCGCGCCGGAGCCGCCGCACTCCTCGCACGCTTCAACTCTCGGATAGGAGATCTCTTTTTTACAGCCGAACACAGCTTCGTCAAAGCTGATGGTTATTCTTACGAGAATGTCCTCACCGTCTATCGCTGCGTTTCGCCTTGTGCCCGAGCTTCCGCCGCCTCCGAAGAAGGAGGAGAATATATCTCCGAAATCGAAGCCGTCGCCGCCGAAGCCGCCAAATCCGCCGAAGCCCTCGCCGCCGCCCGCAGCGGGGTCAAACGCCGCGTGACCGAATTGGTCGTACTTCGCGCGTTTTTCCTCGTCGGAGATGACGTCGTACGCCTCGTTCACTTCCTTGAACTTCGCCTCTGCCTCTTTGTCGCCGGGGTTCATATCGGGGTGATACTTCTTGGCAAGACCTCTGTAAGCTTTTTTTATTTCATCGGCACTCGCGTTTTTGGAAACGCCGAGCACCTCGTAATAATCTCGCTTTTGTGCCATTGATTTTATCCTTTTATTGTCGGATTTTATGTTGCTTTTAGTTTACATTATTCACCTCCGCTTCGGGAAAGTAAAAATGTATATAACGTTTTTTGCAAGTCATTCCCTCGCGGAAATATCCGCGAGGGAATGTTAAAATATTTCACACGGGTCGGGACTTAGGTCTTATCCTCGAAATCAGTGTCGTAAATATTACCGTCGCCTGCTGCGCCCGCATCAGCGCCCATATTGGGTGCGCCCTCTGCCTGCTGCTCCTTGTAGATCTTTTCGGCGATGGGGTAGAACGCCTTCTGAAGAGCCTCGGTGTCAGCCTTGATCTTTTCGGTGTCGCCGCTCTCGATGGTCTTCTTGAGAGTTTCGATTGCCTCGTTGACGGGAGCCTTATCGGCATCGGTGAGCTTGTCGCCGAGATCGTTCATACTCTTCTCGGTCTGGAAGATCATATTCTCCGCAAGGTTCTTGACCTCGACCGCTTCCTTCTGCTTCTTATCCTCTTCCGCGAACTTTTCAGCCTCGCGAACAGCCTTATCTATGTCTTCCTTGGACATATTGGTGCTTGAGGTGATTGTGATGTGCTGTTCCTTGCCCGTTCCCTTGTCGCAAGCGGTAACGTTAACTATGCCGTTTGCGTCGATATCGAAGGTTACCTCGATCTGAGGAATTCCTCTCGGAGCTGCGGGAATACCGTCAAGAATGAATCTTCCGAGGGTCGCGTTGCCTGCTGCCATCTCGCGCTCGCCCTGAAGAACGTGGATCTCAACGCTCGTCTGACCGTCAGCCGCGGTGGAGTATATCTGGCTCTTCTTTACGGGAATGGTGGTGTTTCTCTCGATGATCTTGTTGAATACGCCGCCGAGAGTTTCGATTCCGAGAGAAAGGGGAGTAACGTCAAGAAGAAGAACGTCCTTAACGTCGCCGCCGAGAACGCCGCCCTGAATAGCCGCGCCTATCGCTACGCACTCGTCGGGGTTGATGCCCTTGAAGGGCTCCTTGCCCGTGAACTTCTTAACAGCCTCTTGAACCGCGGGGATTCTTGTTGAACCGCCGACGAGAAGGACCTTGGAGATCTCACTCGCCTTAATTCCTGCGTCGGTGAGGACCTTTTGCGTGGGGATAATGGTCTTTTCAACGAGATCACGGGTGAGCTCGTCGAACATAGCTCTCGTAAGAGTTGCCTCGAAGTGCTTGGGTCCCGTCTGGTCTGCCGTGATGAAGGGGAGGGAGATCTGAGTGGACATAACGCCCGAGAGCTCGATCTTTGCCTTTTCTGCGGCATCCTTGAGTCTTTGAGCTGCCATTTTATCCTTGCGAAGATCTATGCCGCCGTTCTCTTTGGCAAAGGTCTCAGCCATCCAATTTACGATTCTTTCGTCGAAGTCGTCGCCGCCAAGACGGTTGTTACCCGCCGTTGCGAGAACCTCGAAAACGCCGTCGGAGATCTCAAGGAGCGAAACGTCGAACGTACCGCCTCCGAGGTCGAAGACCATAATTTTCTGAGAGTCTTCCTTATCCATACCGTAAGCGAGAGCTGCCGCGGTAGGCTCGTTGATGATTCTCTTTACTTCAAGGCCTGCGATCTTGCCCGCGTCCTTGGTTGCCTGACGCTGTGCGTCGGTGAAGTATGCGGGAACGGTGATTACCGCGTCGGTAACGCTTGTTCCGAGATAAGCTTCCGCGTCAGCCTTGAGTTTCTGAAGGATCATAGCGGAGATCTCTTGGGGTGTGTACTTCTTGTCGTCGATAGTGACCTTGGTGTCGGAGCCCATATCTCTTTTGATGGATGCTATCGTTCTGTCGGGGTTCGTAACTGCCTGACGCTTTGCGACCTGACCGACAAGACGCTCGCCCGTCTTTGTAAACGCAACGACGGAAGGAGTCGTTCTCGCTCCCTCGGGGTTGGTGATAACGATAGGCTCGCCGCCCTCGAATACCGCAACGCAAGAGTTGGTGGTACCTAAATCAATTCCAATAATTTTTCCCATAATAAAATTCCTCCTTATGGTGTATGTTATTTTTTAGTTAGCTGTTTTAACCGTGGCAAAGCGAATTATGTGCTTGCCCTTCTTGTATCCCTTTTGGAATACCTCGACTATCTCACCCTCGCCGAGTGATTCGTCCTCTACGTGCATTACCGCACTGTGTAAATTCGGGTCGAACGTGTCGCCGACCTTTCCGATCTCCTCGACGCCGAGCGCTGAGAGCGCACCCGTGACGGACTTCGCTATCATCACCAAGCCGTCCCTGACCTTTTCTCCGTCGTCGTACATCGCAGCGCGCTCAAGGTTGTCTATAATGGGAAGAAGTTCGGCTACGGTGTCGGAAAGCGCGTTTTCATACGTCGCTTCCTTTTCTTCTCTTGAACGGCGTCTGAAATTGTCGTACTCAGCAGCCATTCGAAGATACTTGTCGTTTTGCTCGGCGAGCATCTTTTTTTGCTCCTCAAGCTCCGCGCGAAGTCTTTCGTTTTCTTCTTTAAGAGCTGAGCTTTTTTTACTTTTTTTGTCGGTTTCCTTCGCCTCTGCTTCGGCATTCGGAACTTTTGTTTCTTCAGTCAAGACGTTGACCTCCTGTATAATTATCTGATATTTATTACGCTGAATTTAACACGGTATGGCACGCTTTGGGAAAATGTAAACTAAAATTTACTTTCTCCGTCGCCGAGCAGCTTATCCTCGCCAAACATTCTGTCGAGTCCTGTGGCAAGCTGGTTTATCATTCCTATTACCTTTGAATAATTCATTCGCTTGGGACCTATGACGCCTATCGAAAGCTCCTTGCCGCCGATGTTGATGGTCTTGAAGATCATCGAAGTGTCGCTCATAACCTCGCCCGAGTCGTCGTCACCGATGTAAACGTGAATATCGTCGTCGCTCAGCGTGTGCGTAGAGATCACGTCAAGCAGTTTATCCTTCTCTTCAAGAACGCCGAGCAGCTCGCGCACCCTTGAAACGTCCGAATACTCGGGGTATTGCAAAAGCTTCGTAACACCCTCGAGCTTTATATCGGCTGTGTCAAGCTCGCTCATCGTTTCGTATATCATCTTGACTGTCGGGTGTACCATAGCGCCAACGGAGCCCATAAGGGCTTCAATGCGCACGATAATGGGCATCGTGATCTCGTCGCTCGTAAGATTTACAAGATAAATATTAGCCGCCTCGGTGAATCTGTGAAGCTCCTCTTCTCTGAGCGAGAAGGAAAGGTGGATCGGCTTTGCCTTCACGATATCTCCCGCGAACATCATAACCAAAAGGAAATGCTTCGGAGAGATATAGACCGTTTCGAATTTATTTATCCTTACCTTGCCCGAATTGGATTTAAAGGCGATTCCCGTGTAGTCGGTGAACGACGAGGCAAGCCTCGACGCCTCACTCAGGATTTCGTCCATTTCGGTAAGCTTGTAGCGCAGCTTTTCGTTGATCTCGTCGATCTCCGTCTTCGTTTCGCTGTACTGTCTGACAAGCGACTCAACGTAGAACTTGTATCCGAGCTTCGACGGAACTCTTCCCGCCGACGTGTGCGGCTGAACAAGATAGCCCATCTGCTCAAGCTCTGCCATTTCGTTTCTGATGGTCGCGGACGAGCAATTTATCTTTGCGTCGTCGGCAAGGTATCTTGAGCCGACGGGCTCGCCGTGGTCGATATGAGCGTCAACGATAGCTTTTAAGATCTGCTTCTTTCTTGGCGAAAGACGGGAATCATCCACAAAACGGCACCTCACTTTCCTACGAATTAGCACTTGATGTGTGTGAGTGCTAACATCGTCACTAATAATATATACCTTTTTTCGATGCGTGTCAAGAGTTTGGGAGAGAATTTGTGTGAACATTTTGTTAATAATTGTCCAAACAGCGCTTGAAGTGCCAAAAAATACGTAAGCAAGCCCTTCTCGCAAAAGCGTGATGCTCGCTTCTTAATATTGTTTTCCTTTATATGGCTTTTATGTATTTTTTGTTTATTTTTGCAATTGAATTTTATCAAAAAGTGCATTTTTATTCTGATTTCTTATTGACTTTACTTATAAAATATTATATAATATATTTGTATGACTGTTTGTTCGTGACGGAGCGATTTGCGGAAAAGCTTCGACACGGACGAAAATCATATTAAAATTTTAATTTTTCTTACATAGATTACCCTAAGAAGTAATCACGAGGAGGTGTAAAAATGAATTGGTGGCTTTATGCCCTTATTGGCGGCGCCGTCGGTCTTGTGCTTGGCTCCGTTGTCAGTATAATTTTGTATAAGGCAAGCGCAAAAAAGAAGCTCGGCTCTGCCGAGACTCAGGCGAAGCATATACTTGAGGATGCAATCAAGAATGCCGAGAGCGCAAAGAAGGAAGCTCTTATTTCCGCTAAGGAAACTATCTTTAAAATGCAGAGCGAGGCGGACCAGGAGATCAAGGAACGCCGCAAGGAGGTTTCAAGACTTGAGCGCCGTGTTACTCAAAAAGAGGAAACTCTTGACGCAAAGCTTGAAGGGCTTGAAAAGAAAGAGCTCGTAATGCAGGAAAAGAGCGCCGAGCTTGACAAAGCGAAGGAAGAAGTAAAGAAGACCCTTGACGGTCAGATAGCAATGCTTGAAAAGATCGCGGGTCTTACTAAAGAGGCTGCGAAGGCGGAGCTCGTCGCAAGACTTGATTCCGAGATGAAGCACGAAACGGCTCTTAAGATCGCGGAATACGAGGAGAGATTCCGTGACGAGGCTGACGCAAAGGCGAAGGATATCCTCTCTCTTGCTATTCAGCGCTGCGCTGCGGATCACGTCAGCGAGATCGCTATATCCGTCGTCCAGATCCCCGGTGACGATATGAAGGGTAGGATCATCGGACGCGAGGGAAGAAATATCAGAACGATAGAAAATCTTACGGGTGTTGAGCTCATTATCGACGACACGCCCGACGTTATCACCGTTTCGGGCTTTGATCCCATCAGACGTGAGATCGCCCGTATAGCTCTTGAAAAGCTCGTCAGCGACGGAAGGATCCATCCTGCGAGAATTGAAGAGATGGTCGAAAAGGCAAAGAAAGAGGTTGACGGAGCAATTAAGCAGGCGGGCGAGCGTGCCGTATTTGAAACGGGCGTACACGGACTCAACCCCGAGCTTATCAAACTTCTCGGACGAATGAAGTACCGCACTTCCTTCGGTCAGAACGCTCTTCGTCACTCGATTGAGGTTTCTATGCTTGCAGGCGTTATTGCCGATGAGATCGGCGCTGACGTAACTATGGCAAAGCGTGCGGGACTTCTCCACGATATCGGTAAGGCAGTAACGAGCGAGGCTGAGGGCTCTCACATCCAGCTTGGTGTTGAGCTTGCAACTAAGTATCGTGAGAATAAGGAAATAATTCACGCTATCGAGTCGCACCACGGTGACGTTGATCCCGTGTCGCTTCTTGACTTTATTATTCAGGCAGCGGACGCGATAAGTGCCGCAAGACCGGGTGCTCGCCGCGAGGACGTTGAAAATTACATAAAGCGTCTTCAGAAGCTTGAAGAGGTTGCAGGCAGCTTCGACGGTATCGAAAAGACCTTTGCTATTCAAGCGGGCCGTGAGGTCAGGATTATGGTCAAGCCCGAGGTTATTACCGACGACGCGATGAAGCTTCTTGCCCGCGACATTGCGAAGAAGATTGAAAACGAGCTTGATTATCCGGGTCAGATCAAGGTGAGTGTCATCCGCGAATCCCGTCACATAGACTACGCAAAATAATTTTGGATCTAAGCGGCGTTTTCCTCCCTCGGCGTATGAGAATACGCGGTCGGTCGGAAGAACCCCACTTATATCTCAAAATTACATTTTGGCTCTAAGCGCTGTTTTTCCCTTGGCGTATGAGAATACGCGGTCGGTCGGAAGAACCCCACTTATATCTCAAAATTACATTTTGGCTCTAAGCGCTGTTTTTCCCTTGACGTATGAGAATACGAAGTCGGTCGGAAGAACCCCGCTTATATCTCAAAATTACATTTTGGCTCTAAGAGGCGTTTCCCCTCGGCGTATGAAAATACGCGGTTGGTTGGAAGAACATTGCTTATATTTCGGAATTGCATTTTGGATTCGTTAAAAAAAGAGCCCATAACAAAAGTTTTACAGTTACCAGCCTCCTCTATAAAGGGGAGGTTGGTTTTTAAAAAGGTATATTAGTAATATTATAATAAATGTAGAAATTTGTCGGAAGAACTTCCGATTTTTAAAATACGGAAAGAAGAATTATGAGAATACTTGCTATCGGTGACGTTACGAGTCCCGCGGGGCTTGAGCATCTTACAAAGAATCTTTGGCGCGTAAGAGAAAAGTACAGAATAGATTTTTGTATCGTAAACGGCGAGAACGCATCTCTTGTCACGGGTATTTCCGAGGATGCGGCAAAGCTTCTTTTGCGCTCGGGCGCTGACGTTATCAGCGGCGGAAATCACACCTTGAGAAACAGATCCGTCTATAGCTTTCTTGATGAGGAGCGCGCGATTTTGCGCCCCTTGAACTTTGGCGATGCTGCGCCGGGGGAGGGCTTTGGAATATTTGATGCGCTCGGGTATAGGATGCTCGTCATAAACGTTATGGGAACGGTGTATATGGATCCGGTGCTTGACTCGCCTTTCTCTTATATCGACAGAGTCCTTTCCGAGCAAAAGGGCAGGTATGATTTTGCGGTGCTTGACGTTCACGCGGAGGCAACGGGGGAGAAACTTGCGATAGGCTATGCTTACGACGGCAGGGTGAACGTCATATTCGGCACGCACACCCACGTTCCGACGGCTGACGGACGCATTCTTCCCGAGGGCACGGGATATATAAGCGATCTCGGAATGTGCGGAGAAAGCGAGGGCGTGCTTGGAATGGACGCTGAGTGCGTCGTTGAAAAAATGCGGACGAGGCTTCCAAAAAAGTTCATACAGGCAAGGGGCCCCGTCGTAGCCGACGGAGTTATATTCGAGCTCAATACCGCGACGGGCAGAGTAGTGGATATTGAGCGTGTGAGCTTTTGATGCTCGGAGAGTATTCGGGGCTTTGGAAAGGATGAAAAAATGATCAAGCTTTCAACACGGGTGGCGGTTATCGGTGCGGGACACGCGGGAATAGAGGCGGCTCTTGCTTCTTCCAGAATGGGTGTCGACACAGTTCTTTTTACCACAAATCTTGACGCTGTCGGAAATATGCCGTGCAATCCATCAATCGGCGGAAGCGCCAAGGGTCACCTCGTTTTCGAGATAGACGCGCTCGGCGGAGAGATGGGCTACGCCGCTGACCTTACCACGATACAGTCGCGCACCTTGAATCTCGGCAAGGGCGCTGCCGTCCATTCAAAGCGCGTTCAGGCGGACAGGACGGAGTATAAAAGGCATATGAAAAAAACGCTTGAGTCAGAGCCGAATCTCAGGCTCGTTCAAGCGGAAATAGTTGATATAGAAACGAAGACGGTGGGGGGCGTGTTAAATGTTTGCGCTCTTATCACGGCTCTTGGCGAGCGCTGGGAGTGCGAAAAGGCGATAGTCGCAACGGGAACGTTTCTTGAGAGCGAGATATTCGTCGGTGATAAAGCGTATTCCGCAGGCCCTGACGGAATGATGGCGGCAAGGGGGCTTTCCGCATCGCTCAGGCGCCTCGGACTTTCGCTTATGCGCTTCAAGACGGGAACGCCCGCAAGAGTGCACAGACGCTCGGTCGATTTTTCTGCGCTTGACGTGCAAGAGGGTGAGGATGATCCTACGCCGTTTTCCGTACGCACGGAGCGCTACTTGCCAAATGAAAAGAACAAGGTCGCCTGCCACGTCGTCTACACGAACAAAGAGACCCACAGAATTATAAACGAAAATATGGACCGCTCGGCTATGTACTCGGGAAACATCACGGGGCAGGGGCCGAGATACTGTCCGTCCATTGAAACGAAGCTCGTCAGATTTGCCGATAAGGAGCGCCATCAGCTCTTCGTCGAGCCCTGCGGTCTTGATACCGAGGAGCTTTATATTCAAGGCTTTTCGAGCTCTATGCCCTGCGACGTTCAGCACGATATGCTGAAATCGCTCTCCGGCTTCGAGAACGCTGAAATAATGCGCTACGCCTACGCCATAGAATACGACTGCGTCGAGCCGACCGAGATGCTTCCGACCCTTGAATTTAAGAAAGTGTCCGGACTTTACGGCGCGGGACAGTTCAACGGGACCTCGGGCTACGAGGAGGCGGCGGCACAGGGCCTTGTGGCGGGTATAAACGCGGCTCTCGCGGTCCTCGGAAAAGAGCCGATGATACTTGAAAGATTCACGTCTTATATCGGCACGCTTATCGACGATCTTGTAACCAAGGGCACCGAGGAGCCTTACAGAATGATGACCTCCCGAAGCGAGTACCGTCTTCTTTTGAGGCAGGATAACGCGGATATGCGTCTTTCGGAGATAGGTCACAGAGTGGGGCTTATCGGTGAGGAGAGATACGCGCGCTTTTTGCAAAAGAAGAAAACGCTCGAGGATGAGATAGCTCGCGTTAAGGGAACGGTGATACCGCCGAGTGACGCTGTGAACGCCTTTCTTGCCGAGCACGGCTCTGCACCGATAAGCACGGGGGCAAAGCTTGATGAGCTTATGCGCCGCCCCGAGCTTGATTACGAAACGCTTCTGCCTATCGACAAAAATCGCCCTATACTTGAAAAGGAAGTGAGAGTCGCGGTCGGAGTCACGGTGAAGTACGAAGGATATATAAAGCGCGAGCTTGCCGAGGTGCAAAGACAGAAAAAGCTTGAAGAAAAAGTGCTTCCCGATGACATCGACTATACCTCTATCACGGGACTTCGTCTTGAATCGGCAGAGAAGCTTGCAAAAATACGTCCGCTGAACATAGGTCAGGCGTCGCGCATAAGTGGAGTTAACCCCGCAGACGTCAGCGTGCTTCTCATCTGGCTTTCGTCCCGCAAGGGTGAGCCACAGACAAAAAATTAACACGGGTCCCCGCTTTTTATACGATTTTACGCAAAAAATATTAAAAGGCACTTATGGAAATTTGTTTCCGTAAGTGCCTTTTTGCCTTTCGGCGGGCGTTGCTTTTTTGAATTTCAAAAACTACGTTCAACGCAAGCCTTTTCGATATATGAAAATCTTACGTCAAGTCTACGCACTTCCCGAGGTGAAGCGAGAATATTTCAACTCGCTCGGGCGTCTTTCCGAATATGCGCTCGGCGGCGATGCGGTAATAATACAGTTGATTACGGTATGCGTTTTTAAAATGCTCTTCCGCCATCGTCGGGGAATCAAGCTCCTCGGGCGTGAGCCTGTCCGTTTTGTAATCCACTATGCTGAGTGAGCCGTCGTGACCCTCTATGACGCAGTCCATAACGCCCTGCACGAGAACGTTTTTATCCTTGTATGCCAACGCCTTTTCGGAGTCTGTGGTAAAGAGCACCGCAGGCAGGGGGGTGTTGAACCTGAACTCCCTCCACAGTTTTTTCGCACCGAGCATTCTTTCAAAAAGCTCCGATCCCATAAACGCTTTTATCTCGGAAATTCTCACACGGGGTGCGTCCTTTTCGGAAATAAAGGCTTCCTTCACGAGTCTTTCGAGCTCACGCTCGGCGCCGTTTTCCTTGAGGTTCTTAAAATCGCAGAATTGCAAGAACAAGTGAGTCGCGATACCGCGCCTTTTGCTCTCCTCTCTCTTTGACGGATGAATGAATTCGGGGGTCGTTTTCTTCGGAAGGGCCCGTTCCTCCGCTTTTTGGCAGTCTGAACTATTTTCATTTCTTTCATTCAGCACCGTCGGTGAGAGCTCGGATACCGACATTTTTTCGGGCAGGGTGGTGAGGTGCGGCGAGTGATATTTGTAATCAAAGCGCTGAGTTAAGAGCTCGACGAGAGCTGCTCGTTCTTCGTCGGAAACGGTGTCGACAGGCTCTTTGTCGGCACCCGTGTCGAGTTTTTTTGCCTTTTCCGAGCCTTCTTCCAAGTCCTCGGCTCTTTCCGCCGTCTCGCCGTCCGAATTTTCGGACTTTTCTTTTATACTGTTTTTCTTTTCTATGATAGCCTCTGCCACTTTTGAATCTTTAACGAAGAGCTCCGCGTCCTTAGGAACCCGTCCCGTCGACGCCGTGATTATATCGAAATGCGAGGAAAGCCTTCTTGCGACGGCGCGGCTGCAAAGATTCTTCGAGATCAGAGAGAGCTTTTCATAGTAATCCTCTGCGCAGAGCTCGCGAGATGCGCCGACGACGTAAAGACGTTCCTCGGCTCTCGTCAGCGCGACGTAGAGAATTCTCAGCTCTTCTTCAAAGTTCTTTTCGTCCATTCTCTCCTTTACCGCTTCTGCTATCGGGTTATCAACCACGCCAAGACCGCGAGGAGTCCTGTGACGCAGAGCCGCGCCAAATCCGACGGACATAAGGAATTTCTCGCTCGTATCCTTGTTTTCTATTTTCTTGCTCGCGTCGGCGAAGAACACTATAGGCTTCTGGAGTCCCTTCGAGGAGTGTGCGCTCATTACCGTGACCGCGTCCTCGGTCGAGGAGCTTATATTGCAGTCAAAGCTTTCTTTTTCCGCAATGACGTTGTTTATATAACCGATGAAGCTTCCGAGCCCACCAAAGGATGAGCCCTCAAAGCTCCTCGCGTATTCGTAAAGGCGCAGAAGATTTTCCTTCTCTCCGTGCTCGGAGGCAAGGGCGAGAAGCCCGGCTTCTCTGAAAAGAATGGAGATAAGCTTGTCGGTCTTCGTTCCTTCCGCAAGCTCGCGCCATCTTCCGAGTGTTTTTATGAAAGTCTTGCCGCGCTCAAAATCAGGGTGCGAGTCGGTGTATTCGCAAAGGCTTTTGTAAAACGGCTTGTATTTTTCCTTTCCGCGTATCATCACGAGCTCGTCCGCTGTGAATCCGAAGAGCGGCGAGCGCAAAAGCCCCGTAAGATAAACGTCGCGCAAGGGGTTGTTTATACTGTTTAAAAGGCAGAGCGCGAGAAGCACGTCGGAGTTCATAAAGAAGTTCTTTTTGCCCGTAGTTTTTACGGGAATGCCAAGGCGTGTGAGCGCGCTCGTGTACTTTTCGCTCTTGTTTTTCATAGAGCGGAGAATTATGGCAATATCGCCGGGGTGTATTCGGGGGTCGTTTCCTTTTTTGTTCGGGTCGTCCTCAGGCAGCACGAGCTTTTCGTTTTCCCTCGTTCCGCTTTCGATGAGCTCCTTTATTTTTGCGGCAACTACCGCGGCGCATATGTTTTCTGCTTCTTCGTCACCGCCGTCGTCGGTAAGCTCTATTTCGCTCGTTGGCGTAAGGCATATCTCGGGCGCGTCGTAATACGACTTGCCGAGCGGCTTTCTTGCCGCTTCAAGCCTGTCGAGGGGCTTGTAATCTATGCCCGAGGCGAAAATGCCGAACATCTTGTCAAATACGGCGTTTACGAAGTCTACGATGCCCGCCGATGAACGGAAATTCTTTGACATAAAGATCGACGCTGCGGGCAGGTCGTGCGCATCCTTAATGTCGGGATAAGAGCGCTTTGCCTCGGCGAAAATATCGGGATTTGCCGAGCGGAATGAATAAATGCTCTGTTTTATATCACCGACGGTAAATCTGTTATTCTCTCGTGAGACGGCGCGGAAGATAGAGTCCTGAAGGTCGTTTACGTCCTGGTACTCGTCTATATAAACGTAGCGGTATTGCTCCGATATGCTCCTTGCGACGTCCGTGGGCTCCCCGTCCTTCACGAGCGTGTCAAAGGCAAGGCGCTCTATATCGGTGTAGTCGAAAGCGCCGAGAGCCTTCTTTTTGTCGGTCAAAGCCGCGTCGAAAAGAAGAAGAACGCTGCCGAAGGTCTTCATAAGGCGGTATATAGCTTCGATAGACGCGCGCCATTCCTCGTCCGTATATGCGAAAAATCTCTTTTTTTCCTTTTCGAGATGCTCTTTTTCTTTTTTTCTCGCATCGCCGAAGGCTACCATAATCGGACTTTTTTCCGAGCCGCGAGGCATAGAAAGATTTGAAAAGCTGAGAGCGTCGACGGCATCGCGCAGTTCTTCGTAATTCTTCGTTTTTGCGACACGGGTAAAGGCTTCCGCCTCCTCTGAGGCGATTTTTACGTAGTTTCCGACGGTTGCGCCGTCGTTTGCGAGCGCCGATGCAAAATCGGAGTACAGCTTTGCGCGGAATTCGAAGATCTCTATCTCTTGCTCGAAAATATATCTTCCGAATACCGTGTTGCCGGGGGTGGTGTAACGGGCGGGAGAATACGCCTCCGTCATCTCCGAAAACGTGCCGATGCCCCGCGTCGTGGTCCTCAGCTTTTCGTATATCTTACGGAATACGTCGAACACGTCAGCCATCTTTTTCGAATCCGCAAGGCAGTCGCAGAGCTCCTCGTAGCCCTCCTTGGTAACCGTGTCGGAAAGCTCGCCTCTCAGTATAGCTTCACTCACCCCGTCAAAGACTTCTTTTGATATGAGGAGTATCTCAGCCGCGTCGGCTATCCTGTATCCGGGATTTATACCCGCCTCCTCGGGGAAATTCTTCAGGCAATCGTTGCAAAACGCGTCTATGGTAAGTATTTTCGCCGACGGAAGAAGAAAGAGCTGTCTTTCAAGACGCTCGTCCCCGGGGCGCTCCGAGAGGCGGTTTTTAATAGCCGAGCTTATTCTGTCGCGAAGTTCACCTACTGCCGCCCTCGTAAATGTGACTATAAGCATTTCGCTGATATTCGTTTGCTCGTCAAGGAGCGTTTCTATTATTCTTTGCGTCAGCGTCGCGGTTTTTCCGGAGCCCGCCGCAGCGCTGACGAGCAGACTTTTATCTCTTCTGTCTATCGCAAGACGTTGGGCGGCTGTCCATTCATTTTCCATATCGTACCTCGTGTTTCGAATGTTGCGGTTCGTCGTTAAAGCGGGAGGGTCAGAACTGCCTTATCGGCTTTATAGCGGCGTCTAAGTCAAACAGCTCTACCTTTCCGAGCGCAAAAAACACACCGTCAGAATCGTAAAGTCTGACGAGCTCGCCCTCCGAAAGACCGCGCACGCCGATCTTCTTCAAGTAGATCTCAAGCCCGTTTTTCGCAAGCCTTGAGTAAAATTCCGAAAGCTTTACCTCACGCTTATCTCTGAATATTCTTTCCGTGGGTATAATAGTCGCTTCAAGCTCTCTCTCGCTCATTCCCTCAAGCTCCGCAAGCGTGTGGGCGTCATCGAGAGTGAAGCCTGCCGCTTCCGTGCGGCAAAGGGTCTTCATCACCCCACCCGTGTCGAGTTTTTTGCCAATATCGGCGCAAAGGGTGCGTATATAAGTCCCTTTAGAGCAGTGTATATCAAGTGAATACTCGCGCTCGGAAAGACGCGTCATTTCTATTGAGAATATCTTGACGGGACGCGCCTCGCGCTCAACTTCCTTCCCCTCTCGGGCAAGGTCACAGAGCTTTTTTCCACCGATTTTAAGCGCGGAATACATCGGCGGCGTTTGCATATATTCACCGACGAAGGAGAGGACGGCACGCCTCACCTCTTCTTCGCTCGGGATCGTCGGACATTCCGAAAGGACGGTGCCCGTTATATCCTCCGTATCGGTAGTGATGCCGAGCAAAAGAGTGGCTCTGTAATGCTTGTCGCCCGTCAGCATAAACTCGCTTGCCTTGACGCCTCTTTCTATGAGTATCGGCAAAACGCCCGTTGCCAGAGGGTCGAGGGTGCCCGTGTGCCCTGCTTTTTTAGCTCCGAGCAGTCGCTTGAGTTTCGTGACCGCGCTTTGCGAGGTCATACCCTCGCCTTTATTAAGTATTATAAGTCCGCTTTTCATATTTTTCGGTTTCCTCGTCGGTTTTTCGTCGTATATTCTAATTTTATCACAAAATCGGGCGAATTTCAACACAAATAAGATAAAAGGGCGGCTGTTGCTATAAAAACTTTTCTTTTACCTCTTGAAAAGCAGGGGCGTTTGCGTTATAATATAGATATAATTTTAACAAAGGAGCAAACAATGAAAGCTGTTATAACCGTTACAGGTAAGGATAAGGTCGGTATCATTGCCACCGCAAGCGCGCAGTGCGCGAAGTTCGGCGCGAATATAGTCGATATAAGCCAGACCGTTATGAAGGAGTATTTTGCGATGATCATGCTCGTTGAGATAGACGCGCTGAATACTGATTTTGCCGCGTTTGCGGACGAGCTTAAAAAAGCCGGAGAGGAGAACGGTGTTGACATCCGCGTAATGCACGAGGATATCTTCAACACTATGCACAGAATATAAATGCTTAATACACAGGATATTTTACAAACCGTTACGATGATAAGAGAGGAAAATCTCGATATCAGAACGGTTACTATGGGCATATCGCTTTTCGATTGCATAAGTGACGACCCCGCCCGTCTTGAACAAAAAATATACGACAAAATAACCACCTCGGCAAAGAACCTCGTCAAGGTTTGCGAGGAGCTTGAAAGAACCTACGGAATTGCCATAGTAAACAAGCGAATTTCCGTAACGCCGCTCTCTTACGTCGGAGCGGGACTTTCGCCCGACGGCTTCGTGAAGCTTGCAAAGGCGCTTGAGCGCGCGGCTGTCGAGCTTGGTGTAAACTTCATTGGCGGCTATTCCGCGCACGTGCAAAAGGGCGCTATAAAGGGCGCTGTAAATCTTATCGAATCCATACCGCAGGCGCTCACCGAAACGACTCGCGTTTGCTCGTCCGTAAACGTCGCGACGACGAAGGCGGGCATAAATATGGACGCCGTCAAGCGTATGGGCGAAATAATCAAGGAAACCGCGTATCTGACGCGCGATAACGATTCCATAGGCTGCGCGAAGCTCGTTGTTTTCGCAAACATTCCCGAGGACAACCCCTTTATGGCGGGCGCCGTTCACGGAATGGGCGAGCCCGATACCGTGATCAACGTCGGCGTCAGCGGTCCCGGCGTCGTTTCCGCAGCGATAAAGAAGGCGGGGCAGTGTGACTTTTCCACCCTTGCCGACACGGTGAAGAAGATAGCCTTCAAAATTACGAGAGTAGGTCAGCTCATAGCGGCAGAGGCGGCGGCGCGTCTTGGCGTTCCTTACGGAATAGTCGACCTTTCCCTTGCCCCCACTCCCGCTGCGGGCGATTCCGTTGCGGAGATACTTGAGAATATGGGTCTTGAGTGCACGGGCACTCACGGAACGACGGCGGCTCTCGCTCTTCTTAACGACGCGGTCAAAAAGGGCGGTGTTATGGCGTCGAGCCACGTAGGCGGTCTTTCGGGTGCGTTTATTCCCGTTTCGGAGGACAGAGGTATGATAGCGGCGGCAAGCAAGGGAACGCTTACCCTTGAAAAGCTTGAGGCTATGACGGCGGTATGCTCGGTAGGTCTTGATATGATAGCCATTCCCGGTGACACGAGTGCCGCTACCATTTCCGGTATCATCGCGGACGAGATATCCATAGGCGTCGTCAACACCAAGACCACGGCGGTAAGAGTTATTCCCGTATACGGAAAGGGCGTTGGTGAGAGTGCCGAGTTTGGCGGACTTCTCGGCTACGCTCCGATAATGCCCGTAAAGAGCGAATCCTGCGAGGCGTTTATAAACCGCGGCGGCAGAATCCCCGCTCCTATTCATTCGCTCAAGAACTAAAAGAGAAAAAGCGGCTCGCCGGAAGACCGCACAAGAGAAAAAGGCGGAGAACCTTGCGTTCTCCGCCTTTTTGCTGTTTATAACAAACGTGTGTACCCGTGTCGAGTTTTTATCTTCAATGCGGGCAATTTTTGTAAACTTAAATTTACAAATAAGATATGAGCCTTGCACGGCTTCTTGAATCGAGAAGGCGGTAGTCGTCGATCTCGTAACGGTTGTCGTCCGAGTCGCGAACTCTGACCTTGCCGTCCTTGGATACGCGAATATCGTGATTTCGGTTTCTGACGTCAAAGCACTTTTCCCCGCGCTCCGTTACCACCGTCCATCTTATCGTTCCCGATTTTTCCGTAATGGAGAGTATCTTTGTGATCTTCGGAACGAGGTAGTAGTCGTTCAGGCTTTCTTCAACGACCGAAAGCGAAGCTTCGTCAAGGTCCGAGAGGGCGCGTATAAGTCCGCGCTCTATTCCCTCGCTGTCAAGAAGGCTTATGTAAACGTCGCGCTTTGAAACGGGGAAGAGTCTTCTCGGCTCAAGAGCTTCAATAGCTTCGCCACTGTCAAGAATAAGGGTGACGAGGTTGTTTTCGTATTTTACTATTTTGTCGCCGCCCTCTACTATGTGTCTGTATTCGGACGGTGCGACGATGAGCTTTTTTTCTTCTGACATACTCTTAAAACCTCTCTTCCTCTTTCAGTTTTTCGGCGTCCTGAGTCATTGACTGTATCTGAACGAGCTTGTAGTATTTGCCCTTCTTTGCCATAAGCTCCTCGGGCGAGCCGTTTTCGATTATTCTGCCGCCGTCAACGACGATTATTCTGTTGGCGCGGCGAAGGGTGGACAGGCGGTGAGCTATCATAAGAGTGGTTTTTCCTTGGATAAGTCTGTCTATCGCCTCTTGGATAAGGTGCTCCGTTTCCGAATCGACAGCCGCCGTTGCTTCGTCAAAGATAAGTATTGAAGGACTCATAAGAACGGCGCGGGCAATGGATATACGTTGCTTTTCTCCTCCCGAAACGCCGACGCCGCGCTCTCCGAGCATAGTGTCGTAAGCATCGGGCTGGCGCGCTATGAAGCCGTGAGCGTTTGCGATATCAGCCGCGTGAATTACGTCGTCCACGGTAGCGTCGGGGTTGCTGTACGCTATGTTGTTGTAGATCGTGTCGCTGAACATCGTCGGCTCTTGCTGAACGTAGCCTATCTGCGAGCGGTATGCGGAAAGATCGAAGTTCTTTATGTTATGACCGTCGACGAGTATCTCGCCCGAGTATCCGTCGTAGAATCGCATAAGCAGGTTGACGAGGGTGGATTTTCCCGAGCCCGTCGTTCCTACTATACCTACGACCTCGCCGGGATTTATCGTGAGAGTTACGTCGTCGAGGACCTTCTTGGTTCTGTCGAAGGAGAAGCCGACGTGAAGGAATTCTATCTTTCCCTGAAGCTTGTCGGGCACGACGTAGGATTCCGCCTGACTTTCGGGCTCAGCTTCAAGTATATCAAGTATCTTTTCCGTCGAAGCAAGAGCACTCTGAAACGAATCGGAGAGGTTTGCGAAGAAGGTAACGGGGTTGTAGAACATTGACGCGTAGGAGATGAAGGAAACTATAAGACCTGCGGAGTATGCGGGGTCGCCGTCAAGGACTCTGTTGCCGCCGAATGCCCAGATGAAAAGAGAGCCGCAGGACACGAGAAAGGCGATAACGTGGGGGAACGCCGTCGCGAGCTTGCCTATTTTAAGGTCCATCTCAAGCCAATCGTTGTTTTTATCCTCGAACTTCTTTGCCGTTCTGTCCTCACCCGTGAAGGACTTTACGACCTTGATGCAAGGGATGGTGTCGGAAAGGGTGGAAACTACGCTTGACCACCTTCTCCAGATCCTGTGATAGTAAGGACGGATCTTTTTTGAGAAGACCCTCGTCGCGATAACTATAAATACGACGGGTATGAGCGAAAGCAGGGTCATAACGGGGTTAAGGACCATCATTATTACGACGATGCCGATGAGCTGGAAGAAGTGAACCACCGCCTCTTGCGTTATGCGCAGAACGAACTGCTGAAGAGTCGAGGAGTCGCTCGATATACGGTTGATGACCGAGCCTGTCGAGGTCTTGTCGTAAAAACGCATCGGAAGGTGCTGAGCCTTGCGGTAGATGTCATTTCTCAGCGCGGCAACAGCCTTGTCGCCGATGCTCCTCATAAAATACTGACGGATAGTACCGACCAGATGCTGAAGAAGGTATACCGCGAAGAGCGCGAGTATCAGAACGGTCAGGAGCGTTTGCGGATTGTCAGCGCCTATCGCTTTTTTAAGAGCGATCAGGGGTCCGAAGCCGGAGCCTGCGCCCGTCGGGAAGACCTCGTCCACTATAAATCCCGTGATTATCGGCGGAACGAGAGCCATAGCCGTCGTGAAGAGTGAGAGAAGTATACAAAGTATCATCACCTTCATCTGCGGCAAAACGTAGACCGACAGCTTCTTGATTATTTTCTTCTTCGAGCGGCACATAATGCATTCCGCGCCCGAGTTCAGAAGGGTTCGTCCGCACTTCGGGCAAACGCTGAGCGCGCGCTCAAAGACGACTCCCATAACGGCTGTCTCGTCGTGGATGTTCGCTCCGTCGCGTACGTGGTTTATGAAAAGTGCCGCCGCGTCGCAAAGTGCGGCTATTGCATACGTATATCTGAAGAAGATCTCTCTTTTTCCGTCTTGCATTTCTGCAGAGAGCACGGCGTTTCCGTACATTCTCTTTGCCTCAACGTTTTTTATTTCCGAGAAGAGATAGCACTTGCTCTCTCCCGGTTTTCCGTCGAAGGACACCACTTTTTCCTTTGTGAAGAAGAGTGCCGTTTCACAGTATCTTCCGTTTTTGCTTAAATCTCCGACTATGGCGAAGAGCACGTCATCTCCGTCTTCGAGCATTGCGTTCAGAACTTCCTCTGCCGCCCGAGGGATAGGTTTGTTTTTTGTGATCTTTTCGAATCTGTTCATAGCTTTTACCTCTCAAAAAAGCCAAAAATCGCGGCACTTATTCCGTGCCTGAAAAACAAAAACGACGCAAAACCACCGCTCCGAGGGGTCACTCTTTGGGGAGTATTTTCTTTTACAGCAAAAAGCCGATTTAGAAAAATTACACCTTTCAGGTTCTCTCGGGCTAAGATCTGCGCCCTGCGTATTTCCCGCAAACACCTTGCGGTTAAGTTAATAATATCACAATCCGTCGGAGATTTCAACCCTTTTTTAAAATTTCGTGAAAAAATATTTTGAGAGCGCGGTTTATAAGGATTTTACCGGAAAATTTACAAATTTTACAATGTTGCAAGAAAACATTGACAATTATAATTAAAAATGCTAAAATAAAAAAAGAATAATTAATTTAAATTTTCATAAAAATCTTTAAGGACGTAAACGGAGGCAAAAAAATGAAGCGAAGATACAGGATATTCAGCGTAATTATAACGTTGGTTCTGACCGTGCTTATCGCTGTGTTCACGGCATCGGCGCAAACAGAGAATACGGGAACGCGCGTGCCTGAGATAAAGGCGAACACGCTATCTCTTAAGGAAACGGTATACCTTCTTTACGCCGTCGATTTTGGAGAAATTCCGGCGGGAGCCGAATACGGAATGCTCGTCTGGGAGGCGGAGGAGGGAAAAGCGCTTCCCTCAAG
>JAFVTS010000001.1 GCA_017503105.1 Clostridia bacterium | reverse complement strand
CAAATAGACGGTATTTGTCGCCACCCTGGCGGTTGTGTTTTCGGAGAAAAGCCCCTTTTGATTAGTGTGCGGAACGTAATTGGGGTACGCCGACGAGGAAATATCAATTCTCAGCTTTTCGCCCTTCTTAACGACGAACGCGTGCTCGTCAAACGAAAAACTCATTTCGATTTTACTGTTTGGCTTATATTCGGCATCAAAATTCGATATTTGGTTAATATCGTCACGCAAGCCGTAATAGCCCTCTTCTTTGGGGATACTTAAACGCATATAAAAGCAGGTGTCCTCGCAATCCGAGCTGACCTTCAGCTTTGCTGTTATTTTTCCCTTGATAAAGGTATCCTCCTCGAATTCGGGAGTAAAAACGCTGATTACATCGTACCTTGAATTCGGCTCAATCTGCCACGCATTACCGTCGAAGTTTGTCGAAAGACCGCCCTTCACTCTTGCCGGAGCGTAAGGATTGTATTTGTAGGTTACGCTTTCTTCACCCAACGTAAAGCTTTTAGTTTCGTTTGCGTTATAAAAATCGTCACAGCACCACTTGCCGTCAAAGAGCTTATAGTAGGTAACCTTTCCTCTTTCAAACGGCGGCTCGACGTTCTTGCGGATAGATTCAAACCACCTTAATCTATAGTTCTCAAATTCCTTTAAGAGCGTACCGTTTTCAAAGTTTATAGGCTCGATATTACCGTTACAGGAATGATTAAAGGGATGCACCGCAAAAGCACATATAGAACGCGCCTGCTCATCAAGTCCTCGCCAGATATCAAACACACCGCCCGTAAAAATGTCGTAAAATCCGGTAGTAAGCAATATCGGAATTCGTGTGTGTTTTATAGCGTCGCGCGTATTAGCGCCGCAAAAGTTTGTGTTCCAAAATTCATCATCCTTTTTCGGATGCTTTAATATTTCGTCAAACACTTCTGCACGCTCATCAAATACTGTTTTGCTGAAATCAGACAGCGGAAGCATCCTATACGAATCGATGGTAAAGCTCTTTTTGAGATTGCTTTTTTTCTTATATTGATTGACGTACCAGTTGCCGATCAGATGTATCTTATAAAGTCCGTTTCTGTAACACCAATTATATCTCTCGCAGTCCGACACCTCGAGCACCGCGCCCTTAATATCATCGGCAAACGGAGCGGTCGCAAAATGAACGTAAGCATTATAGCTTCCGCCTAACAAGTAGAGCTCTCCGTTATAGAAGCTCTGCTCTCTTATCCACGCTTGCAGTGCTAAACCGTCTGTGCGCTCGTTTACGTGGGGAATGAAATCTCCTGTGCTTTTACCCTTGCCTCTACAGTGCTGAAATACAACTGCGTACCCTGCATCAGTCCAAACCGACCACTCTGCAAGCTTTTTTCCGCAAATTACATCGTATGACGTCATCTCCGACTCATCAACGTAAGGAGTTCTGTATATTACGGTGGGAAATTTTCCTTTTTCGGCAGGCAAACATACAACAGTAAAGAGTTCTATACCATCATTCAACAAATATTTATGATATGCTTGCATTTTTATCCTCCTAATATTTTTATATATTATAACACAAACAATACAAAAAAGCAATGGTTTCACCGTATAACATAAATAGCCAATGTGTAAATTTTCGAATTAAATATAACTGTACAATTTACAAGTTTACTCAAAAGTGTGCGTTACGCCTCTTGACATTTTGATCTTTTTCGTTGTAAAATCTCTTTGTTTTGAATATAAAAATAAATTGGACACATCACCAAGGCAAAAGCCTAAAATGATGTGTCCGGGCTTTTTTATTATTGAATTTTGCGGTTTTGGTTTTATTTGCTATATTTGGGGCTTATGAGCCTCCAAAATCATATAATCATTTGATCTCTTGCTCCAAATTCTCAAAAAGCGGAGAGGTAAAAAAGTCGATAACGCTTAACTCCAATCCATCACATATCTTTTTCACCGTAGATACAGTCGTGGAATTATTTCTCCCACTTACGATATTGTTAAGCGTAGACTGTGTAATACCGCTTAGCGTAGACAATTTATTCACCGTTATTTCGTGTTCTGAGCATAATTCCAATATACGTAATCTGACCGCTTCTCCGATGTTCATTACTCTTCTCCTAACTCTTATGGGTTAATATTATTGTACCGCATAAGTTAAGAAAAAATTACCCCAAAAGGGTTGACAAGAGAGATTTTATACTGTATAATATAAACATAACTCAAAAGAGTTAAGTTTTCAATCGGAGTTTTATATCTTTCGGTGCGTATAACTTCGGTTGTACGCACTTTTGGCTTTTGAAAGGAGGAGCTAAAACGTGCTGAAATGACACCGAGTAAAGCAGAAAAAGGAGAAAAGAAAAATGGCAAAAATGGAATGCCCTATTTGTGGGCAAAAATTTGATGAAGAGTTTGTCGAATATTTAGAAAACGGCAATCCCGCTTGCCCTCATTGTGTGTCGGAGGAAAGAAAAAAAGAAGAACAAAAGGAGAATAATCAAAAATGAAAAAACTAATAAGCGTTTTATTAATAATCAGTTCCTTAACACTTTGCTTTGTGTCGTGCGGTAACGATACAGAACAACAACAAGAAGAAACACTTACGGAATCCACGATCAAAACCGAACTATCCAACGATGACGGTTCTTTAGACGGAACATTAACCATTGACAGCGGTTCACCTGAAAATGTAAAAGCTTTCTCTTACGTTATCAGCGATATAAATGCTTCAAAATTGATTAATAAAAGCTATACAAGAACCGCAGCAACTACAATACTAAATAATCCCGGTAAGATAACCTATGAGCAGTTAAAGGTATGCAAGGCGTTTAACGCAACAATGAAAATAATAGGTATTTTCTATAATAACGTTGTTGTTGCCGGCGATTACATTGAAGATATTCTTAATATTATTTGCGATGAAAACACAAAAACTTATGAAGGTTGGACTATTTCAGCAAGCGTAGATCAAACAGCTGACAGTATCACTATAAAAGCGACACATAATTAAATTATTAAGTTAATTATGCTTTCCTAAATAGGGCTGTTTCAAACGCTCAATAATTTGCATTTGAGACAGCCTTATTTTGGTTTTAATATTGACAAAAGTTAAGGATAACATTAAAATGAAAAAAATCGCATTATTATTCTCTTTAATCGTCATTCTGGGATGTAGTACCGTTTTATCCGGTTGCTATACATCGAATGATTCCGAGTCTTATGAATCCACACCTGAAGCATTAGCGAAAGAAGCTGTTAGAGGCAAAATCGCGGCAAAGTTACTAAGCGGCTCATTGGGCGACGGTACTCATTTGAGATTTTCAAATTGCACTTTCTCTACTACAACGCATCTTGGCAATAACAACTTTAAAATAAGCGGAACCGTCAGAGCGAGAGATGACTACGGTAATTTCCACACCGCAAATTACGATGCTTATGTTGAATACAATGCGGAAAGCGACTACTACTCTGCGGATGTAAGCTTGGGACAATTTAGCAGGCAATAAAATATCTCATTACGTTTTTAGCTGTCATTCAACAAAAAACTATTAGCGAGCCGTGAAAACGGCTCGCCTTTCTTATCTTAAAAAAATCTATGTACTTATAAACAGTTGTTCTGCTCATATCGAATCCCCCTGCAAGCTCTGACACGTTACGCTCGACGGCTTTCAAAGTATTTCATCCCCTCTTCAAAAAATGGACACATCACACGGAAAAACTCCAAAATATCCTTTCTTGGGTACGCGTGCATATTCAAGGAAGAAGGAATGCGCATTTTCTTCATACCGTTACCGTCCTTATGTCAACAATTTTATTTTCCACCAATAGATTTTACGTGTTTATTACATTCTTTTGCCAAACGGCGCACGACGAAACAGCGTACCGTTTTTTCAACACCCAAGCATCAAGAGCTGTTATGTGTGTCTTTCCTCGTTTTAGAAATGCTTTATGGTAATTCGATCACGTCCTACGGTGCTCACCCTTCGTTTTCCTTCACAGCGTTCTTTCCGCTCTTTTTCGCCTGATCTCTTCTGTCAGGGACCAATATTTTACTGCGAGCGCTTGAGCCGCCAAGCGGAGGATAGGTCCACGTGTTTTTGCCATTCGGCGGCACACAGTGATAGTATTTGATAAGCTCGCGGAAAAAATCCTGTGCCTGCTCATCACAAACAAGCAGATCCGAGCCGTAGGCCATTGATGCGATTGGAATATCGGCGCTTTCGGGACACGCCATGTATGCCTTGTAACGCTTGTAGTCTAAGATAGCGCGAATATAGAGGATGCGCCATCTCCAGGAATTTTTTCTCTTATTAGACAATTTTGAGTCGATTTTTTCTGCCAATTCCTTTGCTTTCTCTGCCACGTCCATTTGGGGCTGCAAGAGATTTGGCCTTGCACATCTTGTGTGGTTAATCTCAATTAATCTCATCAGCTCCAAAGCATCCGTTATAACCGTGGCGTCGGAGGAATACTCATAATTGATATATTCCGCGAGGATATCCGTCCACGGGCGCTCCTTACTCCAATAATATCCCGAGAACTGGATCTTGGAAATATCCTCATAAATGCCTTCGGAATAAGGAAGGCCTCCGTCAAGAATATGCTTCGATTCGTCCCAAATCCGCTGAAATCTCAGGGGCAAAGGATTCGCGCCATATCCACCCCACGGGCTAAGCGCCCACATGCTGATTTCAGGGAAATTGACGATAGGCTTGATGAGCTTGTGCTCCAGCGGATATCTGGGATATTCGCGGTGCGCATCAACCATCAGAAAATCCGCCCAACTCATATCGCCTGTAAGATGCTGATAAAGGCCTTCATATTCCCCTTCATTTTCGGGCACATCAAAGGCCCAGGTAGATACGATAAAGCTCGCATTCGGGTATAGGCTAAGCGCTTCCTTGCGTAGCTCAATACAAGTTTTTAAATATCCACGGGCACCCCACGGGCGGCAATCCTCGCAGCCGCACCCCCCCTCGTCATAGGGCCAAGTGACAATATATTCAAGCCCTTCCTGCTTGAAGGCTTGCAGCATTTTTTGCCAAACGCGACGCATATACGGGAGTCCCCCCGGTTTGGAAATACAAATATTTCTTCCAAGGTCACCTCTAAAAGACAAATCGTCAGGAAGCTCACTGCTCAGCTCTGCCGGGGCATCCATAAAGCCTTGGTTTGCACAAATAAGAATTCCTATGCGCATACCGCGCTCTTTTGCCGCATCGAAAATCCTTTTGACTCTGTCAACCTCTAAGGGAAATTTCGGATCCTCCTCATTCAACGTGATAACGGGAATAATACACAAAATCGTATTATATCCCCACAAAAGCATGTCGTCAACGTACTCCTTGAGAGCCTTGACCGTTCCCGCATGATAAAAATTGTAAAAATGCGTTGCAAAATACATAGCCCTGAACCGGCACTCGGGAGTTACAACACCATTTGTTACCTTGGGAATAAAGCTGTATTCATCCCACTTTGCAGTATGTAAAAATTTGCCGATGCCAAAATACAGCCCCAGCTCGTCCGAACTCGTAATAGTCCAGCTCTCATCTTCACCGCGAATCAAAAAGCTTTCTTTATGGGGAATGGTTTTATCAATCTGTAATTCAACAACCATTCCCTCTTTTGTAAATTCAGCAGAAATTCTATCACAAACCATCTTTTGAAAGAGCTCGGCGTGTTTTAAAAAGCCGTTGCTTTTCAAATTAATTTTCATTGAAACACTCCTTTCATTGGTATAGCTGAAGAGAGTCGAACACAAAAGCCTCTCGGTTTCGACTCTCTTCGGCTATGCCTTTTCATTATAGCACACTCAAGCACATTTTACAAGACAAAACAAACACGTTTTTGTAAAAATTTGCCTTCTGCCATCTTCTTTGGTATATTGTTAGGCCGTTATAGTGTAGAGTTCTTTAAATTGGTACCCTCTCATGCCCTTTCCATTCCTTCCCTCAAGTTTCTTGCCCGACAGTTGTCTAAATACTTGTTGCACCCCTCTTCAAGCGACAGACTGTTCTCTTCCACCAATCGCATTTTTTTCATACTTTTTCTCCTAAAAAAATTAGACACATCATCACGCAAAATGCGAAAATGATGTGTCTAACTCTATTTTTAGTTAAAAGTTGTTATTAAGATGTTTTATACGTATATTGATTTTTATTGTAAATATTTGTTGACATTAAATGCAAAATGTAGTATAATTATTACAATAAGTAAACGCGAGGAGCAAGAAAATGATAAACGATCTTATACTTAAAGATACTATGCCCGATGAGTGGGCTGGAATACGCGATAGACTAAAGATGAGAATACTTGAAAATCTCGGCAAATCACCCGTAGCACTCGAGCCTGCGAAGGCACAATTCAAGGAGCTTGAAAAATATGAGGAGCACGGTCTGACTCATATAAAAATCAAATACCACGTATTCGCTGATGAATGGGATTACGCTGTCATAATTCTTCCCAAAGGGCTTGAAAAGACAGGAAGTGCTCCTGCTGTTGTTACCATTCACGGCACGAA
This sequence comes from Clostridia bacterium, assembly GCA_017503105.1. Lineage (GTDB taxonomy): Bacteria > Bacillota > Clostridia > Oscillospirales > CAG-272 > UBA1740. The sequence goes on along the minus strand of JAFVTS010000001.1, from coordinate 48,974 downwards.
TCACGAAGTCGGAAAATACGGTGTTATGGACCCTGTAAACACTCCGCGTCGTGCCTATGCCATTGAGCTTGCAAAGCGCGGATACGTCACAATTTCTCCCGACCAGTTCGGCTTCGGAGAAGATATGAAAACCAAAGAAGGAAAGGCGCGTTTTGCCGACTTTTATAAGAACTATCCCGACTGGTCGCTGACCGGACGCCGTGTGCTCGGTCATATGAGAGCTGTTGACGTTCTGGACGCACTTGACTACGTTAAGCACGACGGATATGGTGTTATCGGCAACTCGCTTGGCGGTCAGGCAGCACTCTTCCTCGCCGGTATGGATGAGCGTATTCGCGTTTCTATTCCCTCAACCGGAATCTCTCCGTTTGCAACCAATGCTTACAGACTCGTTCACACAGCGCATCCTATTCATCCCCACGAGGCAAAAATGCTTGAGAAAAATGGCAAGTCCCCCTGGGAGTTAAACGAAATGCTCGGACTTTGCGCACCGCGTGCTCTACTGTTGCTTGAGCCCTTCAACGATAAGTATAACCCCTATACATCGGTCGTCTATGATTGCGTATACAGTGCACACAAGGTTTACGCGCTGCTTGAGCATCCTGAACGCCTTTGCTTCTATATTCACGGTGACAGCCACGATACCGTTGACTCGGTGCGCGAGCTTGCATACGATTATATTGACAGATTTATGCAATAAAAAAATCCATTTGAATGTTACAAAAAACTGAAATATGATATGCCCCAAAAGTGCTTAACTTTTTTGGGGCATATTTTTTATGTGACGCGCTGTTTTTCTATAAAATCCATAGGAAGCAAATTGGACACATCACACGGAAAAACTCCAAAATGATGTGTCCAACTTTTTTGTTATTGAATTTTGCGTAATCAGATTTTACAATGCCTTAAAGAAACTCCGAAAAGCTCTGAAAAGCCTTGAAAATCAAGGAATTACTTGCTTGCCTCTTCGATAGCAACTGCAACAGCAACGGTCATACCAACCATGGGGTTGTTACCAGCGCCGATGAGACCCATCATCTCGACGTGAGCGGGAACGGAGGAAGAACCTGCGAACTGCGCGTCGGAGTGCATACGACCCATAGTGTCGGTCATACCGTAGGATGCGGGGCCTGCTGCCATATTGTCGGGGTGAAGGGTACGTCCCGTACCGCCGCCCGATGCAACGGAGAAGTACTTAACGCCATTTTCAACACACCACTTCTTGTAGGTGCCTGCAACGGGGTGCTGGAATCTGGTGGGGTTGGTGGAGTTACCTGTGATGGAAACGCCGACGTTCTCAAGCTTCATAATAGCAACGCCCTCGGGAACGTTGTCTGCGCCGTAGCAACGAACCTTTGCTCTGTCGCCGTTCGAATAAGCGGTCTCGCTTACGATCTTTACGGTTTCGGAGTAAGGATCGAATTCAGTCTGGACGTAGGTGAAGCCGTTGATACGGGAGATGATCATAGCAGCGTCCTTGCCAAGACCGTTAAGGCAAACGCGGAGGGGCTTTACTCTTACCTTATTTGCGTTAAGAGCGATTTTGATTGCGCCCTCTGCTGCTGCGAAGGACTCGTGACCTGCAAGGAAGCAGAAGCAATCAGTCTCCTCGGAGAGAAGCATCGAGCCGAGGTTACCGTGGCCAAGACCAACCTGACGGTTGTCAGCAACGGAGCCGGGGATACAGAAGGACTGAAGACCGATACCGATTGCGGCAGCGGCGTCAGCAGCCTTGGTGCAGCCTTTCTTAATAGCGATAGCTGCGCCAACGGTATATGCCCAAACAGCGTTTTCGAAGCAGATGGGCTGAGTGCCTCTTACGATCTTGTCGCAGTCAACGCCCTTTGCAAGAGTGATATCACGGCACTCTTCGATAGAGTTAATGCCGTATTCCTTAAGCGTAGCGAGAATTTTCGCTTCGCGTCTTTCGTAGTTTTCAAACAAAGCCATTTTCGCTCGCCTCCCTTAGTCTTTTCTGGGGTCAATGTACTTAACGGCGCCGTCTTCTTTAGCGAATCTGCCGTAGTGACCCATAGATTTGTTGTATGCGGTGTTGGGATCGTCGCCCTTCTTGATGAAGTCGGTCATCTTGCCGAGGTTTACGAACTCGTAGCCGATAACCTGATCGTTCTCATCAAGAGCCATTCTCGTAACGTAGCCCTCTGCCATCTCAAGGTAACGAACGCCCTTTGCAACCGTGCCGTACATCGTTCCTACCTGAGAACGGGAGCCCTTACCGAGGTCCTCAAGACCTGCGCCGATGGTAAGACCGCCCTCGGAGAATGCGGACTGAGTACGTCCGTAAACGATCTGAAGGAAGAGCTCACGCATTGCGGTGTTGATAGCGTCACAAACAAGGTCGGTGTTAAGAGCCTCGAGGATAGTCTTGCCCTGAAGGATCTCTGCCGCCATTGCCGCGGAGTGAGTCATACCGGAGCATCCGATGGTCTCAACGAGAGCCTCCTGGATAACGCCGTCCTTAACGTTAAGGGTGAGCTTGCAAGCGCCCTGCTGAGGTGCGCACCAGCCGATACCGTGGGTGAGACCCGAGATATCCTTGATTTCTTTCGCCTTTACCCAAAGACCTTCTTCGGGAATGGGCGCGGGTCCGTGGTTCGGGCCCTTTGCTACTACGCACATATTCTGTACTTCGTGCGAATAGACGAGTTCTGCCATAACTTTTATCTCCTTTTTTTAAATTAACTTATTTTATGAGCTTGGAAACTGCCTCTGCATATATCTTTCCGATAAACTTGCGTCCGTTGTCGTTGGGGTGCACACCGTCTGCAGAATAATAGAGCGCTTCGGGCTGCGTTTTCAGTGCCTCTTCAAAATGCTCATCGAGCGGTATGTACACGTCGGCAAATTCCTCTGCGAGCTCTCTTACTATCGGAAGGACGGTCTTTACGTCCCTACGCAGATGATCCTTGTCGGGAGCATCGAGAACGAAGGGCGCGAGCATTACTATTTTGGCATTGGTTTCCTTTTTTATACGCTCTAAGATACAGCGATAGTTAAGAGCGATCTGCTCATCGGTGGTGGCGATTCGTCCGTCACCGTAGCGATGCCAAATATCGTTGATACCTATAAGTATGGAAATCACATCAGGCTCAAAGGCAAGCCCGTCAGAATAAAGTCTGTCAAAGAGCTGACAGGTGCGATTTCCACTGATGCCGAAGTTGATGAAATCAAACTCAACGTCGGGAAATTGTTCTTTTAAAGCCTCTGCGGCGTATTTTGGATATCCAAATCCGAGGTCGCGGTAGTTACGCTTGTCCCTGCCCGCATCGGTAATGCTGTCGCCTTGAAATACTATTCTCATATTTTTAATCACTTTACTATAGTACCGTATATTTCACCGAATGCACACGCGGCATTAGCCTCGTCGGTATCGATATGCATTGCGGGAGCGAACTTCTCGCTGACTCTTACAACGACGTCGCCGTAAACGGTGCTTCTGCCGTTGGAATCTATTTTAACCGAAACGATCTCCTTGTCACAAACGCCGAACTCAGCCGCGTTCTCGGGAGTGAAGTGGATATGACGCTTTGCGGCTATAACGCCCTCAGCGAGCTCGTACTCCGCACCGTTCTCGGGGTTTACAAGCTTGCAGCCGGGGGTACCCGCAACGTCACCGCTCTCACGAATGGGCGCGTTTACGCCGATGGTGCGCGCGTCGGTGAGAGAAAGCTCGACCTGGCTTGCGGGACGGACGGGACCGAGTATGGAAGCCTTAAGCTTGCCCTTGGGTCCTACTACCTCAAGCTTTTCCGCGCAAGCGAACTGACCGGGCTGAGAAAGATCCTTCTTGTTGGTGAGCTCGTAGCCCTTTCCAAAGAGGACCTCGAGAGCCTCCTTTGATACGTGGATGTGTCTTGCGGACGTTTCAACGATTACCTGTTTCATTTTAAAAACTCCTTTTCTTTACTGACGGAGCTATGCTCCGTAATAATCCAACGTATATTATATCATAGTTTTTGAAGAAAATCAATGCATTGGAGGAATATTTTTGAGATTTTTTTAACAAGCAAACTCACACGGTCGTCGCAGAATAAAAAATGCGACGTATAAACTTCGAAATCGGAGAAAAAATAACGAAAAACAATGATTTTGGAGCAAAAAGAAAATGGAAAATTTAGAAAACAACAAGGAAGAAGGCACCGACGCAAGAGTGCTCGGTACGGCGCAGATAGAATCGGATGGGGAGACCTTTTACTGCATTTCGATAATAGGACAGGTGGAGGGGCACTATATTTCCGACTCTTCGCAAAAGACCACGAAATACGACCACATCCTTCCCCTGCTCGTTTCAATAGAAGAGAGCGACAAGGTCGACGGGGTCCTGATACTCATTAACACCCTTGGCGGTGACGTGGAGGCGGGGCTTGCTATGGCGGAGATGATAGCGAGTATGTCGAAGCCGACGGCGTCGATAGTCCTTGGCGGCGGTCACTCGATAGGCGTTCCGCTTGCGGTGAGCGCGAAAAGATCGTTTATAGTGCCGAGCGCGACTATGACGATACACCCCGTCAGGACGAGCGGGCTTGTGCTCGGCGTTCCGCAGGCGTTTGACTATCTTGAGAAGATGCAGAACAGAATTATCAATTTTATCACCTCGCACTCACGCGTGTCGGACGAGCACCTGAGGCATTTGCTTTCAAGAACGGATATTCTCGTGAACGACATCGGCTCAATTCTTGACGGCTACGAGGCAACGGCGTGCGGTCTTATCGACGAGATAGGCGGCATAAAAGAGGCTATCGCTTATTTAAAAAACGAGTGCAAAAAGAAAATCTGAACGGAGGCTATAGATAATTTATATTTGAAAATGAGTATTAAATTTGCTATAATAAAAGTAAAATAACAGTACGGGAGGTAAAAATGACAGTACAGCAGTGCAAATACGTTCTGGAAATTGCCAAGACCGGCTCATTCAGCGAGGCGGCAAAGCAGCTTTTCGTTGCTCAGTCGTCGCTGTCGATAAGCGTAAAGCAGCTTGAAAGTGAGCTTGATATAAAAATTTTCGAGCGCTCAAGCAACGGCGTTTATCTCACGGAGGACGGCTCCGAGTTCGTGAGGTATGCAAGCCATATAGTTGACTGCGAGGACTTTATATTAAAAAGGTATAAAAACGACAAAGCGACGAGCAAGCTCCGCATTGCTACGCAGCACTACGATTTTATTGCCGATATATTCGGCACGTTTCTAAAGGAAACGGAAGCGGAGCGATACAAATTCTCGATAAAAGAGATCGAAACCTACAACGTTATAACCGAGGTCGAAACGGGAAACAGCGATATCGGCGTCATCGCTATAAAGGACGGGGATTTCGATGCTATGAAGCGTTACCTCGGAAAAAGGGGTGTCTCCTTCACGAAGCTTTTCACCGTTTCTCCGCACGTGTTTTTCAGGCGCGGTCATCCGCTTGAAAATTGCGCGGCGCTCAGCTTCTTCGAGCTTCAGCCCTTCCCTTACGTTTCATACGAGCAAGGCGAGCACAACAGCTCTTACTTTACGGAGGAGATCTTCGATTCATCAAACGTCACGAAGCATATAGAGATAAGCGACAGAGCAACGCTTATGAACCTGTTGCTTACGACGGATTCTTACACCGTCGGAACGGGAATTATGCCGTCCGCGCTCAACGACGGCGACATTGTGAGCATTCCACTTCAAAGTGAAGAGCGTTACGTCATAGGATATATATTGAACGAAGCGCGAAAGCTTTCCGATATGACGGAAAAATTTATAAAAAAACTTGAAATATCGGTTGAAGAGATAAGACCGAAAGAAGGAGAATGAATGAAAGCGTTAGTTAAAAAATTTCCCGAGCGCGGATTGTGGCTCGAAGAAGTTCCAGAACCGAAGGTCGGTGTCGGCGAGGTAAAAATAAAGATACATAAGACCGCCATCTGCGGCACGGATCTGCACATCTATAATTGGGACGAGTGGTCACAGAAAAACATAAAGACGCCCCGTGTCATCGGACACGAGTACGTGGGTGAGATCGCGGAGCTCGGCGAGGGCGTCACGGGGCTTAAAATAGGCGAGCTCGTTTCGGGAGAAGGACACATCGTGTGCGGCAGATGCCGCAACTGCCTTGCAGGAAACGGACATCTTTGCAAGGAAACCGTCGGCGTCGGTGTCAACCGTGACGGAGCATTTGCGGAATACCTCGTGATTCCCGAGGAAAACGTGCGCAAATGTCAAAGCGGCATCAGTGAGGAATTGTATTCGATATTCGACCCGTTCGGAAACGCGGTTCATACGGCGCTTTCCTTTGATCTTGTCGGCGAGGACGTGCTCATAACGGGTGCAGGACCCATCGGAATTATGGCGGGTGCGGTTTGCAAGCACGCGGGTGCGAGAAACGTAGTTATCACGGATATAAACGACGAAAGACTTGAGCTTGCCAAAAAGCTTGGGCTTACTCTTACCGTAAACACGGCAAAGGAAAGTCTCAGAGCCGTTATGGATAAGGTTCTTATCAAAGAGGGCTTTGACGTCGGTCTTGAGATGTCGGGCAGCGAGATCGCCTTTAACTCGATGATAGACAATATGGTACACGGCGGCAGGATAGCACTGCTCGGAATTCTGAAAAGCGACGCAAAGATCGACTGGTCCAAGGTCATATTCAACGGCCTTACCATCAAAGGCATTTACGGCAGACAAATGCACGAAACGTGGTACAAGATGTCGGCGATGCTCCAAGGCGGACTCGATATCTCACCTATCATAACGCACAGAATGGACGTCAGAGATTTTGAAGAGGGATTTGCGGCTATGAACAGCGGAAAGTCCGGCAAGGTCATTCTTGATTGGACCAAGTTAAATTAAAGGAGAAAAGCAAAATGAAAAAGAGCGTGCTTAATTATTTTACCGAAATATGTGAAGGAATAGAAAGAGACGGACTCAAGAAGAACGAAAAGATCATAGTCACCCCGCAGGGGGCAAAGGTCGGCCTTGCCGACGGAAGGACCGTGATCAATATGTGTGCGAACAATTATCTCGGGCTTGCAAACAACGAAGAGCTCATAGAAACGGCAAAGGCAAGCTACGATAAATACGGATACGGTCTTTCATCCGTAAGATTCATTTGCGGAACGCAAGAGCTACATAAAAACCTTGAAAAGAAAGTCAGCGAATTTCTCGGTACGGACGATACTATTCTTTACTCCTCCTGCTTTGACGCAAACGGCGGTCTTTTTGAAACGCTTCTTACCGACAAGGACGCCGTTATAAGCGACGAACTCAACCACGCAAGCATCATCGACGGAATTCGTCTTTGCAAAGCGGCAAGGCTTCGCTATAAGAATAACGATATGAACGACCTTCGGGCAAAGCTCGAGGAGGCAAAGGACGCAAGGATAAAGCTCATTGCGACGGACGGCGTCTTCTCAATGGACGGAACGGTCGCAGACCTTAAGAGCATTTGCGATCTTGCGGACGAATACGGGGCTCTCGTTATGGTCGACGACAGCCACTCGGCGGGCTTTATGGGCAAGAGCGGAAGAGGTACTGCCGAGCACTGCGGCGTTGAGGGCAGAGTTGACATTATAACGGGAACGTTCGGAAAAGCACTCGGCGGTGCATCGGGCGGCTTTACCTCGGGAAGGCAGGAGATAATCGACCTGCTCCGTCAGCGCTCGCGTCCCTATCTTTTCTCCAACACTCTCGCACCCGCCGTTGCGGCAGGCTCGCTTAAGGTCCTTGAGCTTATAGAAAACGACACGTCAAGACGCGACAAGCTCTTTGCGAACACCAAGCTCTTTGCCGAGAAGATAAAAGAGATCGGCCTTGACGTTCAGGACGGAGGAACGCCTATTATTCCCATTATGCTTTACGACGAGCATAAGGCTGTGGAGATGGCTAAGAGAATGATGGAAAAGGGCGTTTACGTCGTTGCCTTCTCCTACCCCGTCGTTCCAAAGGGACGCGCAAGAATAAGAACGCAGATGTCTGCAGCTCTTTCCGAAGAGGACATTCTTTACATAGTCAACGCCTTCCGCGAGGTGAAGGAGGAAATGGGCATTTAAAGCAATGGATACGTTTTTCTTCGTGCTTGAAGCCGTGGGGACGGTCGCCTTTGCGATCTCGGGCGCTATTGCCGCGATAGACAAGGAAAGCGACCTGTTCGGCGTCCTGTTTCTTTCACTCGTAACAGCCTTCGGTGGCGGGATGCTCAGAGACGTTCTGATAAACAGAACTCCGTCGTTTTTCACGGCGTATTTCAATATCGGCTGTGCGGTCTTTGCCGCTCTCGCGGTTTTCCTGCTCGCGGCGGCATTTAAAGAAAGCTACGTAAAGAGAGAAAAGATAGCTGAGGGGATAAACAACTATTTCGACGCTCTCGGACTCGGCGTTTTCGCGGTCACGGGCGCTAAAATCTGCATCGGTTCGGGCTTTGATTCAGCTCTTGCGGCGATCTCGCTCGGAATGATCACGAGCGTCGGCGGCGGTATGATAAGAGACCTTTGCCTCGGTGAGATTCCCTTCGTACTTAAGAAAAGAATCTACGCAGTCGCTTCTTTGATAGGGGCTTCACTCTACTACGTTCTTTTCAAGTTCACTTCTCTGCCCGAATTTATATCCCTGATTTTCGGAGTTTTGGCAGTTGTTGCGATAAGAATCGTTGCGACCGTATTTAAACTTGATATGCCAAAGGCAATAATTTTCAAAAAGTAATAGCGAAAAAAACCGGCGAGCCGAAAATCGGCTCGCCGGTTTTTATATCGGGTCAAAGGTACTTTACTATCTGCTCGTAAAGATTTTTTGCGTAATGCTCAAAGCCCGTATCATTCGGGTGAAGGGAGAGATCCGCAAAATACTCGGGGGCGTGCGGTACAAAATCAAAGCCCCTGATGAGATAAACGTCATCGAGATCCTTTATTGCGGCGGCTATGATCTTCTCAACGTCGTGAAAATCTCCGAAAGGCTTCACCGTATCTACGTCCCAACGCCAGATCGGCGTGATGGCAAAGATCTTTGCACGGGGATACTTTTCCCTCAAGGTCTTGTAAAAGAGTCTTGCATCCCTCTCGGTCTTTTCCCTCTTCCCTCTCGAGTGGTCGTTGGTGCCGTAGGCAACGGTGACGTAATCGGGATCTGCGCCGTTCTCCGCGCCGAGCAACTCGGGGAAGAATATCTCGCCGCCGATAGCTTTGTTGCAAACGGTAACGTCAAGCATACTGCCAAGGCGGTTAATATACGAATTTGCGGGATAGAAGGCATCATAACCGTGGGTGATGGAGTCACCGTAGGCAAGCAAGGTCTTGCTCTTCTTTATGGGATTGGCATAAGTCGCGCCGTCAAGCCGAAGCTCGGTTATCTCCAGAATAACGCTGAACGGAAGAACTATGCTGACGTCCTTTTCACCCTCGCCAAGATCGACCCGAGCGCCGAAGGTGCCGAGTTCAAACTTCGCCGAGGGGTTCCCTTGAATCTCTTCGGTGCTGTTAAAATTGCGGTTGCCGCCCTTATATTCGCCGTTTACGAAAACCTGAGTGGCAAAATACAAGCGCGAGGACGACTCTTTTACGTTATATGAAATAAAGAGCGCTTCAGCGTCCGTTTTAAACTCGATTCTGACACTTGCGGGTGACAGACATTTCGTATAATAATCGGAACGGTATTCCTTGTATGCCCTCTCCTCGTCGAGAGAAAATCTGTGCGGAATAAAGCCGTTTTCCGTCTTTTCCAAATATTCTATGCCGTTCGTGCATTCTTTCAGCTTTTCAAAATCAAATTTCATAAAAGTGCCTCACTTTTGTTTTTTATTATTTTACACTTTTACGTGAGAAAAGTCAAGAGCCCTCCGAAAGCATTTTTGCTTTCGGAGGGCGTACCTTAATTTTTATCAAGCGTAAATATTAAACGCACTTGACCTCGTTTTTCAGTTCAAGGTTTATATCAATATCTCCGTCTTCATCTGCTTGAACGTTTTCTATCAAGCGCTCGATTTTTCTCATCAGCTCTTCACCCGCTTCATCCACGTCACTTTGCAGGTACTCGTAAGTAGGATTTTCAACCTCTATTCTGAGCGTTCCTGTAAAGGTAACGCGCGACGCGCCCGAAAGCGGACAGCTCGCGTGCATATGATCGGCATAGATAGTTACAAAATTGTTTCCTAAAATATATCCATTTGCTCTTATAGCAACTTCGTTCATTCTTGAAGCAAAGGGCTTCGCTCCCGAGGACGATTGCGCACCGCTGCTTCTTCCTGCCCCGGCACTTGCTCCCGACGGTCTTCTCTGCGGGACGTAGTCATCATCGTAATCCGAATTGTCACCGAAGAACATTCTTACCGTGTACCCCAAGGTTTCGATAATATGCCCCAACGTATTTTTTAACAAAGTAAACGGAGCAACGCCTAACAAAACGCAAAACTCCAATTGTCGCCAAACAAAAACTAACGATATGGATAAAACTCACACACCAACTAGCGGAGCTTGCATTTTTACCTTAGTTTGCCCCAGTTGGTGTAAAAAATTAAAAAGGGTATGGAACCCCCTATAAAAATAGCGAGCTCATCCTTAAATCGTTATTCGTTTTTGTTTGGCAACTACATTATAGCACACTTTTTTCGATTTGTAAATAACTTATAAAAAAATCCCCTTAAAGATTTTTCGCAAAACATATGCGCTTTTCTTTAAGGGAATTTAACTTTTTTATTTATTTTTCTATTACTGCCACGACGCCCGTGTTTCCCGCAAGGTTGAGGGTGAAGCCGTCTTTCGTTGCCTCGGCTTCGGTCGTGCCGTGGACGTTTATGAGCTTCTTGAATTTATATCCGCCCGTGAGCGTGACACTGACATTTTCACTTTCGGGGCGGTGATTGAGCAGTGTGAGGATGCGGGTCTTCTCATCAAGGGGATGCTCGGTCAGGCAGGTATACTGCGAGGACGAGGTCGCACACTTTTTCGCGGAGCGAAGTCCGAGGAGCTCATAGATCTTATAGTAAGGGATGGCGTCCTCTCCGCTGACAACGCCGGGCACGGAGGAGGTCTGGGTCTCTATCGGCGAGAGGATAAGGCATATTCTTCCCTTCCCGTACTTATATTCCGTAACGGCAGGAGTGCCGTCGTCTGCCGTGAGAAGCACCTTTGCTCCGACGCTTTCGGTGACGAGCTTGAAGGAGGAGGTAAACGGAAGCTTCGTGCCGTCGGGAAGAGTGACGGTGTCGGTCTTCTTTCTTCTTGAACGGGTGGTGACTGACATACCCGTGACGCTCTCGAAGGGTGAAAGAAGAGCGTTGTCGATGCTCATAACGAGGGTCGCGCCGCACTCAGCTTTCTTTATAAGCTCCATATATTTGCCGAGATTTAGCGACGTGTCGCCCACAAGGCTCGGAAGAACGTAGACGTCCGAGTCGGGGAGCTTATCTCCGTGCCAGACGTACTGCGCGTCAAGACCCGCCTCTTTCGCCAATACAAACGAGCCGTAAGCCGCCCCCCAGGTGTCCTGCGTTCTCGTAAGAACTACGGTCACGTCCTTTATGCGAGGCGGGAGCTTTCCAAACTCGAAGCTTTCAACGAATTCGGAGAACTCCGTCATCGTTTCAAGGACGGGCTTTTTCGTTCCGTCGGCACGGAAGAGTCCGAGCTCGCGCTCAACGGAATTCCAATCGTAAGGAGTGTGCGTCAGATGCGACTGCTCGTTTGCGCACCACCAGACGAAGCCGCGAAGATCGTGCGCCCAAGAGGAGAACGCGGACGCTCTTATGTAATCCGCTGCAATGCGTTCGTTTGCAATCATCGGACCGAGAGTGCCTATCTCCTCAACGAAGCAAGGCTTGCCCGAGACGTCGGCGACAAAGGTCGATTCCGCAGTCGCGTGAAGAATGCTCTTCATTTCGTTCAAGGGATCGGTGTCGCAAAGGGGTGTAAACAGAGGATAGGGATGCGTGCAAAGAACGTCAAGTATCTCGCCGAGATCCCGCGCGTTGAACCTCATATCATCCTCGGGGCGGTTGCCGTGCATTCCGGAAATTACAAGACGGGTGCTGTCCTCGGATTTTATAGCGTTGGTTATCTGCGATACCCAAACGTAAGATTCATCTCTGGTGATCCCGGGGTTTGCCATACAGTTGCACTCGTTTCCGAGATCCCACGCGGCGATGGCTTTTTTATGCTTGAAGCGGCGCACCATATATTTAACGAATTTGACCTGCCAGCGGACTACCATCGGGTCTTTGATAAGATCGAGTCCCGCAAAAGCCTCGGGCATATGCATCCTTCCGCTCATCCAACCCGTGACAAGGCCTACGATGAGCTTCATATCGTACTTTTCCGCGATGTCGCAAAGCTTCTCGAATCTCTCGACCATTACCTCGTCGATTCCTGCTCTGCCCGCCTCCGTTTCGGGAAGTGGATCTTCTCTGAGTCTTAATTCACGGCGCGAGCTGCTGCCGCCAAAATGCATACGAAGGGGCTGAAAATCGCTCCACATCGGGAAGACGCGCATAACCGACATCTTCGCTTCTTTAAGGCGCTTTATATCGCTTTCAACCGCCGCTTCATCCCAATCGTGCCACATATTAGTTCCCGCGTGAGATGCCCACCAATTGCATCCGAGAAAGAATTTTCCCGATTCAAAGATATTGTTTTCCATTTTTACCGTTTCTCCTTTTATAAACTTATTTCACCGTCAAGGTGATGTTTTTTCATAAGAGCCTTATATTTTTCAAGTGAGAATGGCGGATGACCGCAAAGATAATGGCTTCTCCCCTCTCCCAAATTCGTTTTCCAAGAGATCATAAGCATACGGTTTTCATAGTGCTCAGCACAAATCGATGCAATCTCGGCACTGCAATTTTCACTTATATCAAAGTCGCCGCTTATAAGTATCTCGCCGCTTTCGGCATCGGCAACAGCATACGTTCCAACGACAGCGCTCAGCGTATCGTTACAAGCGACAAGCCGCTGTTTTGTTCCCTGCGGCTCGTCAAGGGCAAGAATAAACGGAGATTGTGCTCTCTTTATATACTCATACGCAAGCTTCTTTTTAAAATAATAATCAACCACAGCATCGGACATCTGAGGCCAACCGTCAAGAATATTCCACCAAATTATTCCCGATTTATAAGGTCGCCCTACTCTTATTCGCTCTATGAAATATTTCTTTGCTTCCGCTTGGGTGATCTGTGAAGCAAGAATGAAGTCTTCAATATTTTCCGGAACAAATCCGAACATAAAGCGCACCTGATTCTCCATCAGCATCATACGAGAGTCGTCGCCTTTTTGATCGCTTGAATGGAGAATCCACTCGGGATTTTTATGATAATGCCAAAGTCGCTCGGGGGTGATAAACTTTTTGACCGATTCAAGCGACGGCATTCCGTGATACCCTGTTTCACTGACAAAATGAGCCTTTGAGTTTTTATAGTAATCCTCTTTGTAATAGCCTCTCGGTCCCCAAAGATGGTCTTCGGGAAGATAAGAAAGTCCTTTCTCAAGCGCTTCTTTTGAAACGTATGGGGATGATGCAAGGTAGGGCCTTGAGGAATCGTTTGCAAATACAGCTCTTGGCAAAATATCACGAGTGATGCGGTTTGTCGAAGGATCAACACCGAAGCCTGCGTGCATAAAGTCGATCTCGTTATCACCGCTCCAAAGAATCAAAGACGGATGCTGACGGTATTCTCTTATGACCGATACCGCTTCTGCCTCTATTTTTTTGCAGAAATCTTCATTTTGAGGATAGCTGTTGCAAGCCATCGCAAAGTCTTGCCAAACCATAATTCCGTTTCTGTCGCAAAAATCAAAGAATGCGTGATCTTCGTAAACGTTACCGCCCCAACAGCGAACAATGTTACATCCTACATTCTTTACAAGCGCGAGCGCCTTTTCGTACCTTTCGGCATCGCGCGAATGGAATGCGTCAAGAGGAACCCAATTTGAGCCTTTGCAAAGTATCTCCTTGCCATTTACCAATAAGCGGAAGTATCCGTTTTTACCGTCTGTCACATCGGAACGCTGAAGCTCGACAGTACGAAGTCCGAAGCTCGTTTGTTTTTCGTGAACAAGCTCACCGTCCCTAAAAATGCGGATAAATCCGTCATAAACGAAAGGCTCTCCGTAGCCGCGCGGCCACCAAAGCTTGGGATTCGGAAGCTCAACAAAAGCAGGCGATCTTCCCGCCTTTGTTCTGACCGGAAAGCGAATATACGCGCGACTTTCGCCTGAAGATGCTGAGATTTCGATAGTAAGCTTTTTGATATCTTCGGTTTTGCAGTCAAGGACGTAAGCGAAACGAAGGTTCTTTCCCGTAAATTCGAAGAAGGTCTGAGCAAAGCGAATCTCGTCGCGCACTTCGATATAAACGTCGCGCCAAAGACCCGAATTTACCGCTCGCGGCATTATATCCCAACCGTAACAGTGCGGCGCGTTTCTGAGAGGAGTGTGCGACACGGGAAACCAACTTGAAAGAACGCTCTTAATGTCAAAATCCTCGCGGTTTTCATACTCCGTCACAGAAGAAATGTGAACGGTAAGGGTGTTTTTTCCGTTCTTCAAAAGTCCCCCTATATCAAACTCGTGCGGAATGAACATATTATCACTCTCGCCAAGCTTTTCGCCGTTCAAATAATACTGTGCGAGTGTATCGACTCCTCTAAAAACAAGGAATACATTCTCTCGCTCATCGGGAGCTTCAAACTCGGTTTCATACCACCACTCATAGCTCTCATACTTCTCGGTTTCGAGAATATTTTCTCCCCAAAACAGATCTGCGGGTAAGTATCCTTCACGCGAAAGGTCGAGCTGTACCACTCCGGGAACCTTTGCGCGCAGGAAGATTTTTTCACCTTTGGGATCGTGCTCAGATCTGCCGTAAAGCCGCCACATTCCATTCAAATCAATTCTTTTCACATTCTGCCTCATATTATTCTCTATTTTCAAAGATTATCGCCTCGACGTCCGAGCATATAGCGTGATATATAGGAAGGTGATATTCCTGAATTTTGAACGTTTCGCATTCGGGCGCCCTTATCACGGTGTCGGCAATTTTCGCAAGCTCTCCGCCGCCCTCGCCTACAAGAGCTATCACGTCGATGCCAAGCGCCCTCGCGCATTTCGCGGCAAGCACTGCGTTCTTTGAATTTCCCGAGGTAGAGATCGCTACGAGCACGTCGCCCGCGCGTCCGAGCGCGTAAACGAGCTGCGCGTAAACGAGCTCGGGTGATACGTCGTTCGCAAACGCGCTGAGTGACGCCGTAAGGGACGTCAGCGGTATGGCGGGAACACCGCCCTGAAGAAGCTTCGCGTCATCGCCGAGCGTCGAGGAAAGTGCGGCAAGCTCCTCTCCTTTCGGCGTGCGCTTCATAAGAAAGCCCTTCAAAAATTCACCCGAAATATGCTCGCAATCCGCGGCGCTTCCGCCGTTTCCGCAAAGGAGGATCTTGCCGCCCTTTTTATAAGCATTGACTATTTTAGAAACAGCCATCTTTACCTCGGGGATGATCGGCAAAAGCTTAGGATAACGATCACTAAGAGCATCCGTGTATTTCGTTTCGTATTCATCGGAAACAGAGGCTGCCGACGTATCCGATGCAGCCATCTCCGCTACCGCAACGGCCGCAAAGTCGCCTATCGAGTCGCCGAGCTCTGCGGGAACGACGCGGCACGCCGCAAGGCTTTCGGGAAGCGCCTCTTCCTTCATTACCCTTTCCATTTCTTCGGTAAAAAGATCCTGCGCACGGGCAAAAACGCTGCCTATGACTATTCTTTCGGGGTTGAAGGCGTCTACTATCACGGAAAGACCTTTACCGAGTGCCTTCGCACTTTCTTTGTAAACGGCGATAGCATCTGCGTCACCGGCGTAAGCGAGGTCGGCAACAGTCTTTGCGTCGCATCCGCAAGGGAATATATCCCTGCCCTGAGCCTTTGCCTCTATCTTTTTCATCTCGGCGAGCCTTGAAATACCGCCGCCCGAGCAAAAGCCCTCAAACGAGCCCGCCTTTCCAAAGCCCACGGGACCGTCGTCCGAAAGCCTTATATGCCCGATCTCGCCCGCGTTTCCGTTAGTACCCGTATAGAGCTTGCCGTCTAATACGAGCCCTGCGCCAAGTCCCGTGCCAAAGGTGAGAAAGACCATATTTTTCGTTCCCCGTCCCGCACCGAAGCGCCACTCGGCAAGAGCGCAAGCGTTTGCATCGTTCATAAGTCTTACGGGAACGGCGAAGCGTTCTCTTATCATATCAACGATTTTTATTCCGTCCCACCCCGGAAGGTTGGGCGGTGACATTATTATTCCGCTATCCTCATCAAGAGGTCCACCGCAGGAAATACCTATCGCGTCACAGGGCATAAGCTCTTTGACTGCGGCGAATATCGACTCAAGCGTGCTTTTTACGTCTGCGGTGACAAAGCGTCGTTTTTCAAGTATTTTTATCGCACCCGAAACGGTAACTTCAGCTTTTACGACAGCACTCTTCGTTCCACCTATATCAATACCGATATACATAAAGATCTCCATAATATTTTTTAATTTAATTATATATTAAATCAGAAATATACGCAACGAATAAATACAGATTTTTTTACTGTTTTTTCGGATTTTTCTTGATTTTCGGAATTTTTCGTGTTAAAATTAAAAGAAAGGGGGTGATGGCTTTGAAAGAAAAAAGTTTAATGTACAGCAAAAAAGAGCTTGGAGAACACATTCGCGCGGAACTTCGCGACGTGCGGACGAATTACGGAATTCATTGGCACACGTATTTCGAGTTAGAGCTTGTGGTCGACGGCGAAGCTATACACCACCTGAACGGAAAAAGCTCAAAGATCGGACGCGGAAGCCTCGTTATAATAGCACCGACCGATTTTCACGGAATCGAGCCGCTTTCCCCTATGAAGCTTTGGAACGTGTCCTTCGACGAATCCCTGCTGTCGCAAAGACGTCTGACAGAGCTCTCGAGGCCCGAAAGAGTCAGAGAGCTGACTTTAGACGAGGATACTCTCGAAAAGGCTGTGTCCTTAATGAATCTGCTTTCGGGAGAGTCAAAGCGCTCGGACGGAGGTTGCTCGGCAGAGCTTTGCGAATGTCTTCTGACCGTTTTGGCAAGACAAGGCTCAAAAGCAAAAAAGGAACGCTCAAGCGACGGAGGCATCGGCAGAGCCATACTCTATATGAACATACATTTCAGAGATGATCCAAGCCTCGATACCGTCGCGGCGCAGGCGGGCTTTCATCCGCACTACTTCAGCGAGCTTTTCGGGCGCGTTACGGGCAAGAGCTTTTCTTCTTATCTTGCCGAGCTTAAAATAGACTACGCGAAGAATATGCTTGACAGCGGCTTTTCCGTCACCGAGACCTGCCACAGATCGGGCTTTGGCTCCCTCTCGACCTTTCTCACCGCATTCAAAAAAGCAACGGGCACGACGCCAAGCGAGTATAAAAAAGCCCGAAGCGGAAATTAAATATTTGCAATAACAAAACGCCGATGAGTTTTCTTTCAATTCCTCATCGGCATTTTTATTATTCGACTTTAACTTCTCTTTCTTAATTTGCTCGTCGTATTCAATGCGATCACATAAAGCTGTGGGGGTTTACCTCATAGCGGTAATCGTCGTGTACCGTGCTTTGAGCCGATCCTGTGGACATCCAAAAGCGGCGAACCTTTTTGTTCAGGTCTACCTCCGCGAAAGCGAGAGTAAGATTTTTATCGGTATGCGAAATCAAATTTCCAAGTGGGTCAACTACTCTCGTAGGTCCCCATCCGAAATTATTTTCCTTATTCATACCTGCGACGGCAAGATATACACCCGAATCCATAGCCAAAGACATACAAGCGTGAGAATCGTCACCCGCGGTAGAAATGCAGATGATCTCCGCGCCCTTTCGCGCGAGCGCCTTTGCCGTTTCGGGAAAGAATTGATCGTAGCATATCAGGATACCGATACGTCCGAAATCAAGGTCAAACACGGGGAACCCCTCTCCCGGGGTATACCCCTCCTCGTATTCAACGACGGTAATATGTGTTTTTCTGTACTTGCCTACTGTCCTGCCCTTACGGTCAATAATAAACGACGTGTTATAATAATGATCGCCGTCCTCCTCGACACCGTTAAAAACTATGTACATATTATGCTCTATTGCTTTTTCCGAAAGAAAACCGAGCATTTTCTCATCTCGCTCCCTTGCTCGCACAGGGAGCGAAAGACCAATGCCGCCTGAATAAAGTCCCTCTCCAAACACGATAAGATCGGCACCTTTCGCTCCCGCTTCGTCCGCAAGCTTCAGATACTCGTGCTTACGGCTTTCCTCGGTCGCTCCGATTTCGCCGTCCCACTTCATCTGCACCGCCGCTATCTTGACCTTGTTTTCGGGGAGCGGCTCGGAGAGGACGAGCGTCGGTCTTTCCCATACGGCGAACGCTCCTTTCCCCTTTGCCCAAAGCTCGATATCGATCCTTACGGTTTTCTCGGTTATATCAAGCTTGTCAAAAAAACGCAGATACTCACCGTCACGAACAGTGTCCTTTACGTGCTCACGGATAGGCATTCTTCCGTGTGCGTCATACTGAGTTATAATAAGAAACGCATCACACTCGTCAAGCTCGGTTTTACACGCAGCGGAAAAATCGTAGAACGCCCCGCCGTCTACCTGCACGGTGCATATCCATTTTCCAAGCCCATAATCAGAAGTAGTTTTTATCGTAGCGCGTTGTCCGTCTTCCGCTACGGTGAATCGCGCTTTCTCTCCGTAAGGAAGATCGTAAGTACGCCAAGCGGAATCGGTAAATAACGGTACGATATTATCACATTTTTTCGCTGTTTCGCTTTTCATTTTCTTTTTCCTTTTAAATTTGACTAAAGCCGCCGCAGAAGCGCCCGAAGCAGCATTCCACGGCGGCCTTTTTTCACCATCTTAAAGCGGTGTTGAAAATTTTACAACATAAAGTTTTCTTCCGCGGATAATGCCAAGCCCTCGCCTGAGCGGTCCGACTCCTGCCAAGGAATAGTTATCGAGCCTGTTGTTACATCGGCACTCGTCACTATCACGTCCGTAACGTTTTCTAACTCTATATTAAGGATTTCATATTTTTTCATTTTTGCTCCTCCTTATCCGAAGATGTTTCCTTCCGCGATCTTGATACCGTAGATGCGAACGGAACCGAACCAATTAGGGGAATTGATTCGAATGTACAAGAGCTCGTTTGTCATAGTCGCCTTCCAATCAAGACCGGATTCAACAAGCGACGGGACGGGAAGGCTCCACTCTTTTATTACTTCGCCGTCGGCAGCGTAGAATTTGATATTCTCGTTTTCAAAGTCGATCACCATTCTGACAGTGGTGATAGCGCCGCCCGTTTTGTCGATGTGTGCAACAACATCGCCGGAAGACTTATTTCCGTAGTATGCAACAGAACCGTCGCTGCCCCAAGTTTTTAAAAGATTGTAGGCTCCGCCACCCGAGGATCCGATATACAACTCGTCAATGCCCACGAGCGAGTTCGTTCCGTCAGCACCGAACGAAATTTCATAGCTGATCTGATTTGACGACACGTCTGCGATGGATTGGACGGACGAGCCAGGATCGATCCTCAGTACGGGACGACCGTCGTTGTTAGTTCTTGTCAAAACAACGTAGCTCTTACCCGTTGCCGCGTCTGTGCCCGTTTTTAATGACGCTCCCGTTTTACCGCTGAATGCGAAGAGTATGTTATTTGCGGTAACATTTTCGGAATTTTCATCCATATCAATATTCAAACCGGAGAAATCTTCATTGATCAAATACTTGATCCACTTCGCGTAAACGGTTACTTTTCCGCGCGTTTGCGGAGAAATGGAGGTTATTTTGGTTGCGGGATCGAAGCTTGCGCTCGTAAACCAACCGACAAAATCATTAGTGGGATGAGTGGGAGTCGGAAGGAATGTTTCTTCTTCCTGAGAATAGGTCATAGGTGCCTTCTCGGGAAGAGTACCGCCATCAAGGTCATATACAATGCTGTTGGAGTTTTCAAAAATATTGCCTTCCGCGATCTTAAGACCGTAGATACGGATGGAGCCCGATAAGCTGTCGGCATCAGCCCTGAGAGAGAAGAGATTTTCCGTCAAGGCAGCCTTAAGCGCAAGACCGTTAGCTGCCGACTTTTTGGCAAGAGCACGTTCCATAATCAGCTCGCCGCCATCATTATAGAACTTGACAAGCTCGCTTTCAAAGTCAATTACCAATCTTACGGTAAATATGTCCGACGATACGAATCCGAGGCTGTTAGAGGAGCTGTATGCCTCGGTGCCGTAGTATACGACGTCTTTATCACTATATATCTTAAGCAGCTTAGGATCGCCCTTGGATGAAGAGAGGTAAATGTTGTCGATACCGAGGAATTTATTTGTTCCGTCGGCAGAGAACGAGAACTCGTAGCTGATCTGATTTGACTTCATATCGGCGATAGTGCCGGTGGTAGGATTTTGTACTCTGAATATTGGGTCACCGCTGCCCGATTTGGTCACGAGAAGATAGCTCTCGCCACCGTCCGTGACAGTCTTCAGGCTCACGCCCGTCTGATCTTTAATGCTGTAAGTAATGTTGTTGATAACGACCTGCTCCGAGGTATCATCCAGATCAATTACGCTCTTGGAAAAGTCCTCGTAAACGAAATATCTTGGCGTTTCATAAGAATGAGTGTAGTGATAATAATTGTAGAGAGCCTTCGCAAGATTTACAAAATCCTCTCCGTAAGCATACGGGGCATCAGCCACGAGCTTTGCAACAGCAAGAAGACTAAGACTTACTGTAGCATCGCCGATCTTAACGGTATAGACGGTATTGAGATCTCTTGCCTGAATCTTGGTGATGTCAACGGAGTACAAGTTATTCCCCTTCGAAAATACCTCGACCGTCGCATTAGAGGATGAAACCTCGGGCTTCGCATCGGAAGAAACGTCTATTCTTATTTTATTGTAGCTGTCAAGCACGAGACATACTTTTCCGAGATTGCTCGTATCGCCCGTTGCCACGATAGTTTCATTAAGGCTTTCGTCAATGAGCGTTTCAACCGTTCCATCGCTCTTTATAACAGTACCGAAATCGGCTGCCACGACGTTTGCAAGCTCATCCGCTGTAAGGACCTCGGACGCGGAAGGCTCCGTACCATTAAAATACTTTTCCGCATATGCACCGAACGCCATCATAGCTTTTACGGCATTCTTTGCCTTTGCGTCAAAGCTTGCGTCATTCACTATTCTTTTCGAGTACTGCATTACGCTCGTAGAATACTCGGTGACAGACCCTGCCTCGGATGTCGCAAAATCAAGAACGTTTCCTTCCTTATCAATAAAAGAAACCTTAACGTCCTTCGAAAGCTGAGTAGAGGACAGAAGAACGGATATCTTCACGCCGCTTTCCGTCTTATCCGCATCGGAGAGCTTGATCTCACTCGTCTTTGCATCAACGGAAATCTTTGCGGTGGTATCCTCAATGACGGCATCATCCGCATCTACAAATAAATTAAGTGCGATTTTGCTTCCGAGCGAAACACTGACCCCGGAGAGCGACAGCGTGCTTTCTCCCTGCGCCGCGGTAGCCTGTTCGCCTTCCGCTTCTGCGAAAAGCGAGAGCGGCAAAGCACAAACGAGCATTACTACCACGAGGATAACTGCAAAAATTCTTTGCTTTTTCATAAAAATTCTCCTTTTTCTTTTGATTTTTTGTTAACACACTTACAGCGCTTAACATCATCATTATATAATAAAAAATGAAGAATTTAAATGCATAAAACATATTAAAATATGGCAAAAACACACTATATACATTTTTTTAACAGTACCGTTTTTGCTTAATATTTTGCTTCTCGCGGAAGAATTACTGATTTTTTCTCCTCTTGCGGTATTCGGTAGGGGACACTCCCGTATATCTTTTAAAGAATCTTGAAAACGCAAGAACATCGGGAACTCCGACGGAAACTGCAATTTCGGTGATCGAAGCCTCAGTGCTCAAAAGATATTTTTCAGCACGGGCAACTCTTATTCCGTTCAAATAACGCTTTGGGGAAGCCCCTAAGTGCTTGATGAAAAGGTTATAGAGATATCTGTCGCTGATATTCAACGCTTTCGCTATCTCGGAAATACTTAACGCCTGATGAAAATGCAAGCGCATATAATTTTTAGCATCTCTGACGTAATGATTTATATCGTTGTCGAGATTCTCTTCATGGTACGACATAATGCGCCAGAAGCACGACAGTGCGAATGAAGATGATATAAACGCTTTTCCGTTGCCTCGACCGCTGAAATTGCTTCTTATCGTTTCCGTCACTATGTCCATAAGCTTTGCCTTAAAATCGTAATTGAAAATCCCGTTTTCCGTTTGACCCAAATATCTTTTTACGACCTCAGTAACGTTTTCGCCGGAAAGGCTTATAAAAAAATACGTCCATGGCTCATCCTCGGATGAATGGTATTCGTTAATCTCGCCCGGTTCTACAACGAACCCCTGCCCCGCTCTAACCTCTTTCCCGTTAAAATAGCCTTTGCCCAAAAGGACGTACTGCAGAACCAAAAACGTTCTGCGACCGCGTCCCCAGTGTGCGAGCTTATAATCCTCTTCTATTCCTATGCTTATGACGTTAAAATTTAAAAGCTCATTTTTTTGAACTAACAACTCCTGCATACGTTTCACCTCCGTGCCGATTAGTATGATTTTACCATATAATGATATGCTTTGTCAATAGAAATCCACGCTAAAATCCATTATAATTTATATTGAAGAAAACACGCAACAGGAGATCCGCATAATGAAAAAATTGAATTCAAAAAAGTTAAGGTGTTCACTCTTTTCGCTAATACTGTTTATTACCGTTTGTTGTCTTTTATTTGCTCAAAGAACGGCCCCTGATGAAATTAAAACGAACGCGGATAAGGCGATTCTTTTGTCCGAAACGTCATCAAGCATTAGCATTATCGGTGACAGCGCTCCCGAATACAGGCTCGTTTATTCGTCCGATTCGAGCTTTGCGGACCAAGTACTCTCTTCCGAGCTTTCGAATATTTTTTCCGAAGGCGGTTACCGCGTGCGTTCGATCCCCGACAGTGCCGGAAAGGCGACAGAGTACGAAATACTCATAGGAAAAACGAACCGAGCGTTGTCTAAGGAACTTCTTTCCGTGATTGAATTTACTGATGACGGAAGTCAACTCATATGGGCATACGCTTTCAAGAACGGGCATCTTGCATATCTTGCCAACTCCGATACCGCTTTCGAATATGGCAAAAACGACTTTCTTTCTTTGATCTCCAAGGACGGTACGCTCAGTGTGCCCGAAAATTTGTACGTAATTAAAACAAAAGCTATTTCCGAATACGAGGAGGAGCTAAAGGAGCAAGAGCGGCTTGAGCGCGAAAAAAGCCTGAACGATCTCATTGCGCGCAACGACTCATACACGCAGGATATGTTTGGCGGCGACCCTAAATCTATGGGCAAATCCCCTTATCTTCCGCCCGAATCCTATCCCACAAAGGGGCAACACCCAAGACTCTTCCTCACAGGTGACCGCATCGTGGATATTCGGAATATACTGAACGATCCCGAATATTTAAAAATAGCGCACGAGTTCTGGAAAGAAGCTGACGCCGTTTACCATAACGGATACAAAATAATAGACGGATATTACGACGAATGGAAAAACGGAGAGCTTTACCGATACAACGGAGCTATAAACTCATACATTGAAAATAAAGCACTTGCTTATCTTATTACGGGTGATGAGATCTACGGCTACGAAGCTATAATCGGCATAAAGCAAATGATGCTTACGCTCAAATACAGCCGAAACGTATCCCCTAACGATTCGCAGGCAACGGGTGCAAGACACGTCACCGCTACCCTTTCGCGCGTTTATGATTGGTGCTACGACCTTTTGAGCGAGGAAGACAAAAACCAGATCATCGGCGGCGTTTGCCATCTTATGCTCCCTCACTTTACCGAGTGGCAGTTCCCGCCCGCAAATATGTCTGCGGTTTCCGGTCACGGAACGGGGCCGCTCTTCTTCGTAAATTATATGTCGCTCGCGCTCGCCTTTTACGACGAGATGCCCGATTGGTGGGAATTCGTGGGCGGAAGATACTACGAGGAATACGTTCCCGTAGTTCTTGAACAAACAAAGGGCGGCTGGGTATCTCAGGGTACTGCTTGTTACGGTCCCGGCAAGCTTTACGACTCCCTCGTCCCGGGATATATGCTCTACATATCAAACGGTATTTTCCCATATAACATTGACGACATAGAAACGGCAGCTTATTACATTCTGTCTCATGAAATGCCATCGGGAAGATATTTCGCAAGCGGCGACGGTGTGAAATTCAACACCGGCGTTTCCGAGACCTATCCTTGGGTCATTTATATGATAAGCGCACTTACCAAAAATATGGGGCTTTCAAGCTATCTAAAAACGAAATCTGAGAATTTTTCCTCGTGCGCATCAGATTTTTCAAACGACGTTACCTGGGCAAAGCTTTTGACTTTAATTGCTTATATGCCACTTCACTTCCTTGAGAACATTGATTACGATAACTTTGAGTTGATACAGAGCTTTGCCGAGCCCGCCGCACAGATCACGGCAAGAAGCTCTTGGGACAGCGATGCCGTTTCCATAATGATGAGAATAGGCACGCTTACCATGGCAAACCACGATAACTACGATCACGGCACATTCCAAATTTATTATAAGGGCTTGCTCACAGGTCCCTCCGGCTCTTATCCCACCTACGGCTCCGATGAGCATATTTATTACGCGCAGCAAACCGTCGCGTACAACGGGCTGCTTATTTTCGATCCGACACTGGCGGATGACGAGCCTCTTTACGTCGACGGCAGATTAGCCAACAGCAGCCGATATTACTACTCGGGAAGCCAGCAATACAGACGTGAGGCAGGCACTATCGACGCGTGGCAAGGCGGAGATTATGATATGGGGGATCTGATTTCCGTATCTTCCAAATATAACTATGACGGTACCGTCAAATTCGCATATATAGCCGGAGATATCACAACGTCTTACAACCCCGAAACGGTAGATTACGTTGGAAGACGTATGCTCTCTATCTTTACGGGAGATGAAGATTTCCCTATGTATTTCTTCGTACACGATTCTATAACCAACGCCGGAAACAACCCCGATTTCAGAAAGCAATTCTTATTACATACGGCAAAGGAGCCCGAGCTTGACAAGGATGCAATGACCGTGACGGTAACGGAAGGTGAAGGCACGCTCGTTATGCACTCTCTTCTCGGATGGGAAACCGTCGAAAAAATAGGCGGCGAGGGCTTTGCATATTGGATCAACGGTAAGAATTACTACAATACCGACGGTTCTCTTTCGGGCAAAAATCTGCTTAACGCAACGTCAAATAACGACAGGAGCGATATAATATGGGGCAGAGCCGAACTCACCGCGAGCGGTAACGTTCACGACGATATGCTCGTTGCTATGTACGTAAAGGACAGTGACAATAAGAATACGCTTAACGTAGAAAAATACGAAAACGAATTTTTACAGGGTGCAGAGATCGGAGCCGTTTCCGCGGCGTTTATAAAAAGTGACAAGCTGTGGTACAAGAGCTTTGAGTTTTCAAGATCCGATCCCGGACTGACGGAATACTATATTGCCGGACTGGAATCCGGCACGTGGCAGATCTACGTCGACGGCATCAGAGTAGCTCATACTTACGTTGCGGAAGGTGAAGGAATCCTTAATTTCTATGCGCCCCCCGGAAAAATCGAAATCACGCCCGGTCCTGACGTTATAGGAATGAACGGCGGAAAGATCCACTACAACCTTGGCGGCGGAAAGTTGCCCGACGGTGCTCCGATAGTCTATAACAACGAGGAAGAGACGCTTCTTCCTACGGATATGACGCATCCTAACGGCAACGTGTTTGTCGGATGGTTTACAAGTCCCAATTACGATGAAAGAACGCGGATCTACTCCATTCCCGCAGGTACGACAGGAACCTTCAGAGTTTACGCAAAATGGCTTGTATCCTTCACTCTGCTCGATTTTAACAACGGTCTTTTCAAAAATACGGGAATCTCAAAAATAACGTTTACCCCCGAGCTTTCGACGGCATATGCGATGCGTGACGAAAACGGAAAAGATTATATAGAGTGGACACAGATTAAGGATGACCCCCGTCTACAGATCACGAACTCTGCGCAGAATTTCGCAAATATGCATTCGGATACGGTAAGCTATTCCTTTACGTTCGGACGCGACGCGGACGGTGAGTTCCCGAATTTCAATTCCCTCGTTCTTGAATCCAACAAGGATATAAACGGAAAAGACCGGGTATGGGGTACTCTCCCGTTGCTCACGTTTGAAAAGGACTCTAAAGGCGATCTCGTCATAAAAAGCGGTGTCAATGGAGCAGAGCTGGCGACTGCTACCGCCGACAATGCCGCTACCGTGAAGTTCACGATCGATTTCAAAAACGAATTGCTCGTTTATTACGATGAAAACAACGACGTGTATTCTTGTGAAAAATTCACAGTTCCCAAAGCATCCGGTGCCACCACGGGCATTGAATGGAAATTGCTTATTCAAAGCAGCGTGGTTTATTGGAGATGCGATTCAAATAAGGACGGGCTTCCGAAATCTGTCAGAATATACGATATAACAATTACGGAGGGAGATCGCTTCAAGCGTACGTTTTCCGAAGGATCCATTGATTACGATTTATCCGGCGGTAAGCTTTCGCAGGATGCTCCGAGAGAATACTCAAAGGACGTTCCTACTCCCCTCCCCGTCCCGTTCAAGAAAAACGCCACCTTTATCGGTTGGTTTACCGACCCGAATTTCGACAAGGCTTCAAAGATCACCGAGGTACCGACCGATGCAAACGGCATCTTCAAGGTTTACGCAAAGTGGAATAACATTTTCGTAAACGAGGATTATAGCGAAACCGATTTTCATATTAACAGCGAAACCGTCTCCGCGCTCAAGAGCAACGGTTTGTCTTACGTCGCCGCGGGAAAAGCGGGCGCGATTTTTGAAACCGACGAGGACGAAAGCGGCAGACGCTTCTTGCGTTGGGTAAAGGGCTCAAGCGATCCGAGCTTCTCCGTTAACAGCCCCGGTGCTTACAGCTTCGCAGGTATGACCGAAAAATGCGCGAGCTATGAAATTTCGATTTCAAGAGATGCAGACGCACCAATACTCGCTACGTCGGAAATAATACTTGAATCCGACAAAAACACGGCGGGAGAATCCGCGTGGGGCACTTTAAAGCTTCTCTGCATTACGTCCGATGGCGATATAAAATGCGCGGCGGACTCTGTCACGATAGGTAACATAAGCGACGGCTCCGTTCTTACGGTAAGAATGGTGATAAACTTTGAAAGCGGTACTCTCACGTTTTATAACGAGCTTGGAAGGGCTATACATTCAAAGAGCTTTACAGCACCCGAAAAGTCGGAGGCTTCCTCTACGCTGGAATGGAAATCCCTCATAACCCGTTATATGATTTACGTAAGAGCAAATTCGGGCAGCGTATCTGACGATGCGGCACTTCGTTTCTACGGTATAAAGATCGGAGAGGGCAATTTCTTTGAAAAGGAAGCCGGAGAAAGAGATATTGAATATTTTACTAACGGTGGCATTCTTCCCGAAGGCGCTCCGTACGAATACTCGAAAGACTCCCCCACCGTTCTCCCCATTCCCACGAAGCAAAACGCTATATTTATAGGTTGGTATACGTCGATGGATTTCGAGGAGTCGACCAAAGTTACATCGGTTGCGACAAGCAGTGAAGGACCGTTTGCCGTATATGCAAAATGGAATAACGTGCTTTTCAATGAGGACTTCTCCAAGACAGAGATAAACCACGACCACAGCACCTCGTCCAACCCTTCGTTTAACGGACTGAATCTGACCGTTAAGGGCAAAAGCGAGGCATCCTTCGCATCGCGCGTAGATGAAAACGGAGCTTCCTACCTCTTGTGGACCAAGGGAACGAGCGACCCTGGTCTTTCCATAACAAATCCAAGCGGATACAGCTTTGCCGCAATGCAAGCGGATTCGGTAAGCTATGAAATAAAAATAAGCCGCGACGCGGATGCCCCCATTCTTGCCAGCACGGAAATCATTCTCGAATCAAACGTCGACATGAGCGGAAATTCCGCTTGGGGCACGCTGAATCTACTTAAAATCTATTCCGATGGCAGCGTAGCGTGCGGAGTTGATTCTACCGTGATAGGATCAATTGCGGACGGTTCGATCCTGACGGTGAGAATGGTCATAGATTTCCAAAACGGAACAATTTCATTCTATCGTGAAAGCGGTAGCGAGATCCATTCCGTAAGCTTCTCCGCTCCTGAAAAATCCGGTGCCGAAACTACCGCCGAATGGAAGACACTCATTCAAAAATATATGATATATTGGCGCGCTAATCTCAGCAGTGTGCCCGCCGATGCTACGCTTCGCATTTACGGGATCAAGATCGCAGAGGGGAACCTGTTTGTCAAAGACGTTCCCGAAAAGTATAACGCTATCAAGTACAATCTCGCAGGCGGCTCACTCCCCGAGACTTATCCCGACGAATACTCAAAGGATGAGCCTACAACCCTACCCACGCCGAGCAAACAAAACGCGATTTTCGGCGGATGGTACGCAAGTGAGGACTTCTCGGGAGAAGCTATAAAAGAGATACCCGTCGATGCGGAAGGCAAATTCACGCTTTATGCTAAATGGCTCACAGTTTTTATCGACGAAAGCTTTGACGATGATATAGACGCCACCGCGGACGTCGCGTCAAATCTCGTGCATAACAATATTACTTACGTAACGCGCGGAAAGCTCGGCGCCTCCTTCAAGACGGATACTGACACAAACGGTCGCAGATTCCTCCGTTGGGTCAAGGGAGAGAGCGACCCCAACTTCTCCATTTTAAACGCCTCTACCGGTACCGTTGCGGAAATGAAGGAGAATGTCATAAGCTACGAGATCTCATTCTCTCGCGATGGAAACACGCCCATACTTCCGTTGATGAACTTCGACCTTGAATCCTCGGTCAATACAACCGGACAAAGCACCACGGGTTCGCTGCAGCTGATAAAGAGCTACACCGACGGTGAAATAAGGTGTGCCATCAATAACGTTACGATCGGAAACATCAGTGACGGCACAATATTCACCCTCAGACTCACGCTTGATTTTAAAAAGGGAGAGTTCATAATTTACGGCGACGCGCTTGAGATCGTTACGAGCGGTACGTTCTCAGCTCCGACGAAATCCGGAGCTTCAAGCACTCTTGAATGGAAAAGCCTGATAAACAAGTATCTTCTTTACGTAAAGGCTAACACCGCGGCAGCGGTAGTACCCGAATCAGCCATCAGATTCTACAATATCAAGATAGCAGAAGGAAATATCTTCGTGTAAAAAGGAAAAAAAGTATGATTTATTACGATGCAAATAAGGAAGCTCTCCTCCTTGCCGAAAAAAATTCTTTTACGCAAGAAATGTTTGGGGGAGACCCTAGGAAAATGTCCGAGAGCATTTTTCCGCCGCCCCCTTTCTCTCATCCTCACGGTGTACATCCGAGGGTATATATAACGAGAGATAAGCTTCCGGAAATAACAAGGATACTCGACGATCCTCAATACGCCCATTTGAGAGAGCTCTTCTTTCTCGAAGCGGACAGAGAGGACGTAGACGGACACAGAGTTGCCGACGGATTCTTTGAAGAGGTAATGCAAGGCGAAAAATTTCGATACAATAACAAAATAACCGCTTCACTTGAAGCCAAAGCTCTTGCATACCTTCTTACGAGAAATAAAATTTACGGGTACGAAGCAATAATAGGCGCGAAGAATATAATACTGACACTAAAATATACCACTCTCATTCACTCTACTCCCGTGCAGGGAGCGCGGCACGTCATACTCGTCGTTTCGAAGGTATACGATTGGTGTTACGACCTGCTTACGGATGACGATAAAAGACAGCTTATAGGCGGACTTTCAAATCTTATGATTCCTCAGTTTGCGGAGTGGGAATTTCCGCCGGCGAATATGTCTGCGGTGTCAGGACACGGCACGGGGCCATTTTTCCTCACTCTTTGCGTTATGATGGCAATTTCGTTTGCGGACGAAATGCCTGATTGGTGGAATTTCATAATAGGTCGCTACTACGCTCAGTACGTTCCCGTAATTCTTGCGCAAACAAAGGGCGGATGGGTCTCACAAGGCACAGCCTGCTACGGGCCCGGAAAATTTATGGACGCTTTGGTTCCCGGATGGATGCTCTACGTTGCGCTCGGTGAATTTCCTTATGACATTGAGGATACAAGAACGGCTTCATACTTCATCCTGAGTCACGAAATGGCTAACGGCAAAATGTTCGGTAACGGAGACGGTCTGAAGCTTTCTCAAGGCTGCAACAACTCCTACCTTTGGGGCTCGTATATGGTCAGCGCACTCACAAACGATAAAACGCTCGCGCTTTACATCAAGGAGCGCTCGGGTAATTTCTCTGATACTGCACCGGACT
Organism: Clostridia bacterium; assembly: GCA_017503105.1. GTDB lineage: Bacteria > Bacillota > Clostridia > Oscillospirales > CAG-272 > UBA1740. The sequence goes on along the minus strand of JAFVTS010000001.1, from coordinate 18,493 downwards.
TTTCAAACGACTTTACCGTGGCAAGATTACTCACAATGCTCGCTTATATGCCGAGAACGGACGATGAGGAAAATCCCTTTGACAAGCTTGACACGATACAGTGCTTTGACTTCCCTGCTGCACAGATAACCGCCCGTAAGCGCTGGCGCGAGGATTCCCCCGTGGTCTTTATGAAAACGGGAAATATGACTATGTCAAACCACGATAACTATGACCACGGCACATTCCAGATATATTACAAGGGCGTCCAGGCAGGAGCATCGGGTGAATACACGAGCTACGGTAACCTTAATCACCTGTTCTATCATCAGGCAACGGTGGCGTATAATGGTCTGCTTATATTCAACGAGGATTTGTATGATAAAGACCCCGTATTCATCCAAGACCCATCGCATTTCAAGGGCAACAACGACGTCGTGAACAGACGCCGTCACTACTACTCGGGTTCGCAGAAATACCGTTTCGAGCCACAAACGATAAACAATTGGCTTGGCGGCGATTACGATATGGCGGAAGTTATCGGTACCGCTCGGGGTGTCGGTGATGACGGTGAAGGAAAATATGCATACACCGCATCGGATATAACGAAAGCGTATCACAGATGCTCCGCGGAATACATCGGAAGAAAAATGCTCGCCGTATTCTCAGAGGGCGAGTTTCCCTTGCGTTTCTTCGTCTACGACACTATGGAAAGCGCAGATCAAAGACGTGATATGCGCAAGACCTTCCTTTTGCACACCAACAAGGAACCGATGATCGATAAAAGTAAAAAGACCGCCGTTTCTTTAAACGAAGGTGGACGGCTCACGCTGCACTCACTGTTCGGCGCAGACGAAATTGAAAAAATCGGCGGAGAGGGATATGCGTATTGGCTCTCTTCGGAAAAGTACAAAAACGACGACGGAACGCTTAACGGCAAAAACTGTCTGGATCGTGCAACAAAAAGCGATAGAAGTAATATAATTTGGGGCAGAATCGAGCTTGTCACGAAAGGCAACGCTCGTGACGAGCTTGTTAACGCAATTTACGTATCCGATGCAGAGTGTGATAAAAGCGCCGCGGTCACAGGACATAAAACAGACGCGGCATACCTCGCGAGAATAGAAAACACAGTGGCGGTATTCACAAAGAGCGACACTCCGAGATTCGAAGAATTTGAGTTTGATACGCACGCAGAATCTTTACTTGAATACTATATTTGCGGGCTTGAATTCGGTACTTGGTACGCGTACGCCGACGGTAACAAAATAGCCGAGCAAACACTCACAAAGGGTTCTGCTATTATGGTTTTCAAAGCTGTTGGAAGCAAGATCAGACTCGTTCCCGCTCTTGACGTGCTTGGCAAGCGCGGCGGTAGAATTCGCTATGACGCAGGCTCGTTTACAACCGAATTGCCCGTCGGCGCGCCGCTTACGTACAACTCAGACGAGGACACTCTCCTACCTACTCTGACGCACCCGTACAAGCGTTTTATCGGATGGCACACCAAAAGAACGCTCTCCGAGGACAGCAAAATTGAATTTATACCTCAAGGGATGCACGGCGAGATCAGAGTATACTCGAAGTGGCTGTTTAATTACGCGAATATTTCATTCGAAAACCAATCGTGCAAGAATATAGGAACCTCCGATTTATCGTATAAGCCCGTAATGCCGAGAGCTGCTTATAAAAGCGACGAAAACGGAGATATATACCTTGAGTGGACAAGAACGCAGAACGAGATGTACTTCCGCACCTTCAACAGAGGTAAAACGATTTCGGATTCCGAGGAAAGTGAGTTCTCTTTTGAGTTCAGAATACGTCGCGACGGCGATACTCCGCTCGTAAAATTCTCAAATCCTATGCTCCGCACGGGTGACGGTTGGAATCCGTATCACTCCGTCGGCAAAATCGAACTGTTCAAATACGAAGCTCTTGATAACGGTGATGCCGAAATACTTTCTGCGGTCTTTGGCAAAAAAATTGCAGAGGTTGGAAGCAAAAGCGTTTGCACCGTCCGTCTGGTTTTAAATTTTGAAAGCGGTACAGTACGTTATCTTGACGAGAGCGAGCGCGTGATTTCGGAAGAAAAAATCTCCTTGCCAAAAGAAGCTTTGACGGTGGGCATACGCTCGCTTGCCGAGTGGAAAAACTATCTGATGCTGGAGAATATCTATTGGAACGCCGAACCGTCGGACAGCAATATTGGAGCGAAAATACGACTTTATTCCATAAAAATATCAGAAGGCTGTGTTTTCCAAAAAAGCAAAAACAGATAAAGTACCCTTAAGTCACCTTTAAGGCAGCGCCCTTACAATATGCACGCTTTACATAAAAGCTTTCACGCTTTTTGCATTATGCCCATGCGGCACCATCTTTTTTAAGCTTAGCGACGCGATTTCGGCTACGATGTTATTCTTTACGGAGCGCTCGTAAAATTTTATCGGCTTCTTTACTCGCTATCTGCCTGCTTGCGGACTGACCGCTGAGAAAAACGGTTCTATCGCATTCAGGCATAAGCGGATAATATACTGTGAAAAACGCACTGTCCTCCCTCTCTCTTCTATGAAACGGATATTGAATAAAAAGGCTCTTGCGATAGAATAGAAATATCTGCCGCAAGAGTTTTTTTATATGGGAACAAAACACAATCCCGATAGCTTTGAGTCAAAAGACTGTATATTTTATTTACAAAGGAAATCAAAAAGCTCGGGGAGCGTACCGTCGACCTCGGGGTGTCCCTGTATTCCAAGGATATTTTCACCGTACTCGGTTCCTTCAACGACACCGTCTCCAAACTCAGACCAGGCGTTTATTGTAACGAGATCCTGATCGGTTGGCGTACACAGTCTGTGGAACGAGGATATGAAAACGCGATCCTTGCCAAGCACGCGATGCATAAGCGTTTTCGGAACTATTTTTATCCAATGCTTGCCATCGTCCTCTTTTCCTCTCGGCGGTTTTTCATAGCAGTGCCCGTCGATTCGTCTTTGAAGCGTGAAATCAGACGATTGCTCGGCGACGTAATCACACATAGCCTTGATCAGATCCCCCTCGTAGCCACGCTCCTCAACTATACTGCGGAGCTTAAGGTATACGTAAATAAGCTGCTCACCAAGGCAAATACCGAGGTAGCGTTTGCCACGGGTAATCGCGTGGTGCATGACCTGGAAATGATAAGGATAAAACTCAGCACCGCCCTGCACCAGAAATCCGTCGCAAATATCTAACGCTTCCTCCGTGAGCCAACCGTTACAGGGCGCAAGTCCCACGGGTATGCCGCCGGCATCTACGGTTCTCTTGATATAGTTATTACATAGCCTGTAGTGATCCTTCATTGAGCTCTCTTCCGAATTTGCCATAGCGGACGCAGGCACTATTCCTATTATTTTTTTCATATCGATCCCTCTCGACTTCCTTTTTTATAAATTATAACATTGAAATCGGTTTATTGCAATGCTTTTTTCGGAATTTATAAAAATCTGTTTGATTTTTTGAGCAGCCGCAGAGGAGCAAATTACAGAATACTCGTTTTCATCTTTTCTGCATAAACCTATTTACTTTTGCATTATTTTATGATAAAATATTAAAGATAAGTAGGGATCTACGCAAATTCACAAATATCAATATGGGAATATCAGGAGAAAATTATGATTTTTGGAATACTTAAGGACATCAAAGACGGAGAAAACCGCGTGATCTGTACTCCCGTGGAGGTCAAGTCCATCGTTAACGCAGGTCATAAAGTTCTGGTACAAAGGAGAGCCGGTGTCGGAGCGGGCTTTGCCGATGAAGCTTATGAAAAGGCGGGAGCGCAGCTGTGTGATACCGCGGAGGAGCTTTGGTCGACCTGTGATTTTGTTGCCAAGGTAAAGGAAATTGAACCCTCGGAGTTTAAATATTTACGTAAGGGGCTGATGATCTATTGCTGTATTCATCCCGCAGGACATCCCGACGAGGTGCAGGCGTTACTCGATTCCGGTTGTATTGCGATCACGGCAGAGGACAGCCATAGATACGGCTCGCCCAACTGCGAGGCTGCCGGTAAGCAAGGGGCGTTGTTCGGGCTTGAGAGTATGCTCTCCATCAACGGCGGAAAGGGTAAATTCGTCGGCGGATTTGCAGGCGCTCCCGGGATGAACGTATTGATTCTCGGCGGAGGGCTCGTGGGTCAAGGCGCATTGTCCGTGTTACACGCTCTCGGCGCCAACGTTACGGTTATGGATATCAACATAGGTCTGCTCAGGACGCTGTCCGACCGCTACAACAGCAAGATAAATACTATGTATTGCACGAAGGAAACCATAGCGTCGGTACTGCCGCAAACAGATATGGTGCTCAACTGCGTGAAATGGCCGAAGCAACGCAAGGATTTCCTCATCGACAAGGAAATGCTTAAGCTTATGGAGCCCGGAAGCGTCTTGGTCGATATTTCCAACGACGACCCGGGTGCCATTGAATCCAGCCACGAGACTCATCACAACGATCCCCGTTACGTAGTCAACGGAGTTGTGCATTACTGTGTGAGCAATATTCCCGGAGCTGTGGCGCAATCTACGTCTGTGGCACTGGCATCGGAGACGTTGCCTATGCTTTTAAACATTATGAACAACGGACTGACCGAGGCTTGCGTGCGGGACGGCTTCATCAGACGCAGCCTTACCGCGTATGAAGGCAAGCTTACTCACGAGGAGACCAGCGCCATTCAAAACCGTCCGTGGATCAGACCCGAGAATATTTTGGGTATTGCAGACCGCGCACTTGATCCCGCGCCGCCCGCTACAACCACCCGCAGTGATAATTTCTATAAATAAGCATCCTCTGATTCTCAAGAAAACGAAACTGCCGCAGCATCTTGTGTGGAGAAAAAGATCCTCCGCACTTACGGTGTTTGAGGTAACAAAAAAGCTTCTGTCACAAATCAACGTGACGGAAGCTTTTTTGTTTGCGAAACGGCTGCTTTGGTTCAGTAAATCAGCCCCCCTTCCCCGTCGGAGTTTCCGAAGGACTCAATCGGATTCTTTGGGAGTTCGCGAGGGGGCGGCAAAAGCGGATACGCTCTTTTTGATAGGAGCGCATCCGCTTGTTTTTATTTAACGGGTTACTTTGCGAAAGCGTCGCCCTCTTCAACCTTCATACTGTAGATAAGAAGAGTATTCGTCGCATCGCCCTTTGACGACATCCAGAACTGAGCAAGGTAGCCCGTGTAACACTTCATAAGCTCTTTGCCGTTTTCCGCAAGAGTTTTTTCGGGGATCGCAAGCTTCGTTCTTGCCAGAACCTCACCGTTCCCGTCGTACGCGCGAAGCTCAAGGTCCGCAAAGTCCACTACTATGCGAAGAGTTGTTATCACGCCCTCTTCAATCGTGGCTATCGGCTCTGTGCCTCCGAGGCTTACGGCACCCGCGGTCGTGATATACGCAAGCGTAGTCTTCTCGCTTGAGCTGAGCTTTGTGCCGTTTACATCGTGATTTGCTATAAGACGGAGGGTCGTCGTTGGAACCGTCTTCCCCGCTTCGGCAGAAAGCTCGAAGGTGAATGAAATTTCGTCGGCGGTGGAATTCGTGAAGTTGTTCTCACCGGGATAAAGAGAGATGGACGGGTCATTTTCACCCTTTACCCATTCAAGGTAGGGTCTTCCGTTTTCATCGGTCTTTGTGATATACGATGAACCGAGCTTGCTGTTACCAACGTATCCCACGAGATTTATAGTGTCCTTTGCGGCTTCTATGGAAACCTTCGTTTCGGAATAGTCCTCCTCAAGGAGAATTCCGCGCCACTTGGCATATACCGTGATCGCGCCGTCCGAATCGGTAGGTATCTCCGTTATAAGGCTCTCGGGTGAGAAGTCCGCCGACGTGTACCATCCCAAGAACGTCGCCTTTTCCTTCGTAGGGATAGGAAGCACGGTGGGCTCATCCTTAGAGTATTCTTTCGGCGCACCGCTCGGAAGATCTCCGCCTGCGAGCTGATAGTCTATCGGATTTTCATAGACGGGGGTGAACTCGTCACCCTCGACAGCTCTGAAGCCATAGAATCTGACGGAACGCTCCTCGGTGCTCTTTTGAGCGTGGAAGTGCAATATACGCTGATTGAAGCAGGTCATAAGCTCTCTGCCGTTTGCGGCTCCCGTTTTTTCGGGAATAGCGAATGACTCCGTTGCTATAACCTCGCCCGCCTCATCATAAGCGCGCATCTCAAGCTCGTCAAAATCAACGACGAATCTGAGAATGGTGATTTCTTCCGTAACCGTCGCGACCTCGCTCTTGCCCGCAAGAAGGATCTTACCTCCCGTTATATTAAACGCAAGGATTTTCGCGGATGACGAGAGCTTTGTGCCCGACGCATCGCGATTGGCTATGAAATTGACGTTCATATTCGGAACGGCGGACGCTCCGTCCTTAGCTATCTTCACGGTTAAGGAAACCTGCCCCGAAGATATGTTGGTAAGATTTCTGCCCGTTCCTACTATCGCAAGCGCGGGGTCGCCCACGCCCTTCTGCCACTCAAGGTATCTTTTGCCGCTCTCGTCGGTCTTGGTTTTATAAGAAACACCGGCGTTAGAGTTGCTTGAGTACGTCATTCCGTTCTTTTCACCGTTTACCTCTGTGAAATCTATCTCCGTTTCGGAATAATCCTCATCGAGTAGCAGCCATTTCCATTTTGCATAGAGCGTGATCTCACCCTCGGTTTCAACGGGCACTTCCTTTATAAGAGTGTCCTCGGCAAAGGTCTCGGACGTATACCAACCGACGAATACAGCGTTCTCACGCGTAATATTCGTGGGAAGGACCGTAGGCACTTCCTTGGAATACTCGCGAGGAGCGTCGGCGGGAAGGTCCGCGCCGTCGGTCACGTATTTTATAGGATTCTCGTAATTAGGTGTAAGAGGCGAGAATACGTCGCCGTCCTCTATTCTTATTCCAAAGATGCGTATAGCCTGATCACCCGAGCCTCCGCTTGACGCGTAGAAGTGTATCATATGCTTGCGGAAGCACTTCATAAGCTCCTCACCGCTCTGCGCTCCCGTTTCCACAGGAAGCGGGATAGGCGCGGATGCGAGAACCGTATAGTCGTCGGCGTATACCCTTATCTCGCAGTTCTTGAAGTCAAGAACGAACCTGAGCTCGGTGATCTTATCCGCCCTCAGGGTGTGTATCACCTGGTTTTCGAGCGTAACAGAGCCCGATGCGTCAAATCTGAAGAGGTTTATCTTCGTTGTCGGTGAAAGCTCTGCGCCCGCGACGTCGTGAGAAGCTATCATACGAATGGTAGCAGGAATAACGGGAGCGTCGCCGTGGCGAGAAAGCTTTAATGTATAAGATATGCATTTATCATCAACGCCCGTATTACTTACGTTGCTTGCTCCTGCGGGAACCGAGAGCGCAGGATCCTTAGTTCCCTTGATCCAGACAACGTAACGCGAGCCGTCCTCTGCCACCTCGGTTTTAAATTCGGCACCGGGCTTGGATGAACCCGAATATGAAATTCCGCCAACCGACACGTTGCCCTCTAAGATGTCTACGCTATTCTCGCTGTAATCCTCGTTAACGTAGACGTTAAGCCATCTTGCATAGACCTTGAACGTCCCCTGCGTGCCTGCGGGGATAAAGGTCACGAGCGTTTCGGGGTCATAGGTGGGACTCGTATACCAACCGATAAACGTGCAGTTTTCTTTCGTGACGTTCGTCGGAAGAGGCGTGTCCTCTTCGTTGTTATATATCAAAGGCACGTCGTCGGGAACTACTCCGCCCATAGCGTTGTACTGGATTTTTCCGCCGTTAGCACCGATAACGTCCTTCCCCGGAACAAGGCGCACGTTACCCGAAGGAGCGGTAAAGGTTATGAAGCCCTCGCCCTCGGACGCATAAGCGTAAGCTGTTGAAATGCCGTCTACTATGACGTTCCAAGTGCCGTTCTCAACACCCGAGATATAGTAATCGTAAAGTCCTACTCCTTCGGTGGTGAAGGAGAATTCCTTGAACGCTGCAGCGTCCGACTTTACAAAGACGGCAACCTTATTCTTTATTACAGCGGCTTGAACCGTGTCCGATTCAAACTTTTCGGTGGGAAGCGTATTCGTGTTTTCCGCATCCGTGACGTACATAGCCGTCAAGAAGTTGGTATTCTTTTCGCCTGCGGCGGTAAACTCTATTCTGCCCCAGATGGTATTTGCGCTGTCATTTTGCTTGCCCGAATCGTAGCAGTTCTTGCCGTTTATCCAATAAGCGTAGCCCTCTCCGCCTATCTTACGGATCTCATCCGCGCCGAAGAGAGAGTGGACGTACATCTTTCCTCTGTCCTGAGTAACGGTAGCAACGAAGTTTTCCGTATCCACCTCGGGCTCTTTTACGGTGTGAAGAAGATACGTCTTCGCAAAGCTCTCATCCATCGCGGTAATGTTGTCATAAGTAAAGAAGAGCATCGGGAACTCGGTGTCGCCCGTGTATACCGTGAGCATTCTTCTGCTTATAAACTCGACTGTGTCTATGGCATACGCTTTGGTTATATCGCCCGCGATATAACCGTAATCAGCGGAACCGTCGGAATTATACCCCGAGGAAACTCCGAGCATCTCCGCCATATCGTAATCTCCGCCGACCCACGCCTCAAAGCTACCCGCCTCGCGGAGGCTTTCCTGGCTTCCCGAGTAGAAATAGCGCTTGTGGTTGAGCACCGTCATCTTGTCGACGCTTCCGTCGGGAAGCGTTCCGTATTCGGGCTCCTCGTCAGCATAAGCGGGGTTAAAGACAAGAAGACCGTTGTGCGAGATCGTTGCCTGAAGATAGTACTTGTGAATATATCCGCCGTAATCGTGGTAAGAGCCCGACGCGCAGGCAAGAAGTCCCTTATAATATATCTGGAAGGTGCCGTGGTCGAAGCAGTCGTGGTTTGCCATCGTCTTTGTGCCTATTCTCATAAACACCGCAGCAGCGTCAGGGTCCGTCCAGGAATTACGCGCGGTCATTTGCGCCGCAGGAGGCTCGCAGTACTGAATAAGCGGAATATCCTGATAGCGCCAATCGCCCGTGTCATCACCGTCACGCATATAAACGGAAATAAATCCAAGCTGCATTGCAGGAGTAAGAACGGAAACGGAATTCGTGTTGTATTGGGAGAAATTCTCCGTCAAATACTTAGCGTTTGCGAAAACTATCGGGTCTCTGTAAAGCGCCGCCGCTAAGAAGAACGCCGTGTACTCCCAGCTGCGCGAGGCACCGTTTGCGGTACGTCCGCCGTCACCAGTCTGGAAATAGTTCCCCGTTTCGGGCATCGTATGGCTGAGGAGGAAGTACATCGAATCGTTAGCGCCTTCGTTAAGCACGATCTCACCCGTAGCACCGTAGACGCAAACCGCCGCCCAGAGCATAACGTTCATTTTGTTGTAAGCGTAGTTTGCCGTTCCCTGCGATATCCAACCCGAGCCGTAGGCAAGGTTGCCGACGGGGAGATAGTATTGGAAGTATCTTCCTGCGATGAACTCCCACCAGTCAGGAGCTTCATCCGAGAAAGCGGTAGCCATTACCATCATATCGCGAAGGAACTGCGGTCCCGTTCCGTGACCCGAAACGTAGCCCATATTTGACGGAGGATAGTCTATCTCCATCGTTGATATACAAAGATTGACGATACCCGCGAGGAAATGATAGGTATCCTCTTCGGTTATATAATCGTAGCACCAGTCGTATATCAGTGATGCCGCGAAGAGGACCTCCGAGCCGCCGTGATATGTGTCCGAATGAATATCAGCGGTATACTTATAGGTAAGCATAGCGTTCTTTATACTTACTATTGCCTCAAGGGCGTAAAGCTCATCGCCCGTCAGAAGGTAAGCGAAGGCTTTCGTAGTCATAATACCGAGATAGTTCGCATTAAATCTGTAATACTCGCCCGACGCTCCGAGCTTGGGTGGAAATATACCGTACTCGCAAGACGCGTTTGCCATATTCCAGAAGTTTTCCGCAAGATCCGCGTATTCGGGGTCTTCAAGAAGAGCCTTGACGGTCTTCAAATCGCCTTTATTTACTATAAGACGCGGGTGCTCACCCGAAACGGGATAGAACCAAGGCGATGCGTAAGGACTCTTCTCGTAGTATCCGTCCTCACCGATTATCGACTTATATTCGCCGAACTGATCCTGAGTGAAGGCGTTTTGCATAGCGTTAAGCTCCGCGAACTTCTTCTCTCTTCTTTCCGCCTCTTCAGCTTCAGCCTTATCTTTAAGATACTGCTCGTACTCAGCTCGAGTGATAGAGCCTATTGATAAATAATCCGAGTCAACCGAAAAGCCGTCCTCGGTTATAAGAGAAAGGAGCGCGTACTTACCGTAGTCAAGCGCCTCGGGAGAATTTGCGGAATACGCAAGCTTTCCGTCCTTATACATACAGCCCCAAACGAGGATATCGGACGAGTCGTACGAATCAAAGATTGCGTGAAGCTCCGTAATAATATCACGGTCAACGTAACCGACGATGATCTCGTGCTCCGTTTCCTTTGCCATATTATCTGCCTTCATCGTCAGCCTCGCTCCGAGAAGTGATGACGCTGTCGATCTGACCTTTGCGGCAATTTCGTTACCGGGAGTCTTAGAATCCGTGGAAAATACTATGGTGTAATCGCTCTCGGAGCCGACGACTATATCGACCCTTTCCTCGGAGCAAAGCTCTGCAACAAGCTTTCCGTCATCTGCTGACACGCTACTCCCGCTCTCGGGCAATATAGCGATCATCAAAGCAGCGGCGAGTACGGCAAAAAATACCGTCCCGCACCATCTCAAGACTTTAATCATTTCAAACATCCCTTTCTTACAAACTCATAGCATTATGAGAATAATTATGACAGTAATATAAATTTGCAATATAATTCTATCATATTTTTATCTATTATGCAATATAAAATCGTAAACGTTTTTGCAAGAATTACATAAATCGTAAAGTTACAAAAAAATTATCATCTGAAATTCTTCACAAAACCGTTATTTACGTTTAAAAAACGCCCAAGCACAGCGCATATAACGAAAAAACACCTCTTGATACAAAAAACACGGACTCCACTCTGAAGTCCGTGCTTTAAACTGAGATTTTATTTTTTGAATACGTCACCCTCGGTGATATTTATGCCGTAGACGCGGAACGCTCTTTCATCGACTGCGCTAACTCCGCGAATATTGAGAATTCTTGAGTTGAAGCACTTCATAAGCTCCTTGCCCGTTGCGGCATTCGTTGCCGCGGGTATGGAGAAGGAATTGCTTGCAATAACCTCGCCTGCCTCGTCATAAGCGCGCATTTCAAGTCTTTCAAAATCAACCGCTATGCGAATAACGGTAGGTTCTTCCGTGACGGTAGCGAACTCGGTTTTACCGTTAAGATATACTTTACCGTCTCTCGTGGCGAACAAAGATATCTTTGAAGTCGGTGAAAGCTTATTGCCCGAAACGTCAATTCCCGCAACGAACAGTGCTTCAAGATTGGGCATCTCTTTACCCTGCTCCTTGGCAAATACGAACGTAAACGATATTTCCGACGCGGTCGTATTCGTCAGATTACTACCCGTTCCGACGATGCTGATCGCAGGGTCGTTCGTTCCGTTGATCCACGAGAGATATTTGATGCCCTTTTCATCGGTTTTAGTGACGAAAGACGCGCCCGCCTTGCCCGAAGCATTGTATCCTATACCGCTTACGTTTTTGCTCGTTTCCGTTACGTCTATCTCGGATTCGGTGTAATCCTCGGAGAAGATGGTGTTATTCCATTTTGCGTAGACGATAAACGGATCGTCATTCGCGTCCGTGGGGATCGCACTTATACGAGTGGACTCCTCGAAGGTTGGTGACGTGTACCAGCCTGCAAACACAGAGCCGTTCTTAGTCGGGATAGGAAGAAGAGTTTCTTCAGTCTTCGAATACTGCTTCGGAGCGTCGGTCGGAAGCTCTCCGCCGTCCGTTACGTACTCTATCGAGTTCTCGTATACTACCTTGAATTCATCACCCTCGGTGATCTTTACGCCGTAGATACGGAATGCCCTTTCATCACTTGCAGTGTTTCCGCGAACGTTGAGGATTCTTGAGTTGAAGCAAGTCATAAGCTCCTTGCCCGTAGTTGCTTTAGTAGTTGCAGGTATTGAGAACGAATTGCTTGCAATCACCTCTCCGGACTCGTCATAAGCACGCATTTCAAGTCTTTCGAAATCAACCGCTATGCGAATGACGGTAGGTTCTTCCGTGACGGTAGCGAACTCGGTTTTACCGTTAAGATATACTTTACCGTCTTTCGTGGCAAACAAGTTTACCTTCCCCGTCGGTGAAAGTTTATTACCTAAAACATCCACGCCGGCAACGAATTGTGTTTCGAGATTCGGCATCTCTTTGCCGGGTTCTTTGGCAAATGTAAACGTAAACGATATTTCCGACGCGGTCGTATTCGTCAGGTTATTTCCCGTTCCGACAATGCTGAGCGCAGGGTCGTTCGTTCCGTTTATCCACGAGAGATATTTGATGCCCTTTTCATCGGTTTTCGTGACGTACGTCGCGCCCGCCTTGCCCGAAGCATTGTATCCTATACCGCTTACGCTTTTGCTCGCTTCGGTTACATCGACCTCTGTTTCGGTATAATCCTCTTCATAGATCACAGTATACCACTTTGCGTAGACCTTGAATTCATCAGCAGATGTGGGAGGTATTTCCTCTATCTTCGAGGAAGCCTTGAAGGTGGGTGTCGTATACCAACCAAGGAATTGGGAATTAGCCTTCATAGGTATCGGAAGCTTTACCGACTCTGTTTCGGAGAATGATCTCGGTGCATCAAACGGAAGCACGCCGCCGCCAAGATCATAAACGATGGGTTTTTCAAGAACGGGGATATTAGGCGTCAGAACGTCGGTGTCCTCGACTCTGATACCGTATATTCTGAGCGTGCTGTCGGGATTCTCTGCGTCGGTATTGCCGTAAATATGAAGGATTCTCCTCTGGAAGCACTTCATAAATTCAGCACCCGTGGTGGCACCGTTTGCCTTCGGAAGAGTAAACGTCTTTGTAACTATGTGGTTATAATCCTCATCGTGGACTCTTATCTCGAGATTAGCGAAGTCAACTACAAAGCGAAGTGTCGTTATCTTCCCTGCCTCAAGTGTCGCAACCTGAGAGCCCTTGCAGTTGATGACACCGTCGTTTGTTATATTAAAGAATTCCAACTTAGAGGTAGACGAAAGTGCCACACCGTTTACGTCAGTATTCGCGATAAGTCTTATTACAGATTTTGAAACAGGCTTATCCGCATCTCTGCCGAGCTTCAATGTAAAGGATATGCAAAGGTCGTCCGCGGCAGATGTATGAATTCCGCTAGTGCCTCCGTTGACACCCAAAGACGAATCCTTTGTTCCTTTAGTCCAATGAAGATAGCTTACGTTATTTTCATCCGTCTTTATTTCATAGATCGAGCCGGGCTTGCTGCTGCCGTCCGTAGTTATGCGTCCTATGGTCGCGTTCTTTTCGTAAGCATAGAGGCTCCTTCCCTCGAAGTTTTCGTCAATGTAAATGTTGAGCCACTTTGCATAGACTCTGAAGGTACCCTTAATGCCTTGCGGCACCTTTGTCACAAGCGTTTCGGGCTCGAAGGTCGGAGATGTATACCAGCCTAAGAACGTGCCGTCATCTTTGGTAAGAGTTTCGGGAAGAAATACCTCGTAATCGTTGTTATAGAAGAAGGGTGCATCGGCGGGAAGAATACCGCCGCCCGTAGAATATTGTATCTTTCCTCCGTTTGCGCCTATAACGTCAGTACCGGGGGTAAGAACAATTTCACCTGCAGGCGCAGTAAAGGTTATGAAGCCTTCACCCTCCGAGGCGTAAGCGTGCGCCACGCGAATGCCGTCAACACACACGTTCCACGTTCCCGATTCCACGCCGGAAACGTAATACTTACAAAGCCCCTGCCTATCAATATTTATTGAAGATTCCTTGTAAATAAGTTCTTCTTCGCTCTTTGCGAACAAAACGATCTTGTCACTAAACGCTGCGGCGTGGAAATCATCCGATTCATACTTGTCTATATCAAGCGTTTTCTCGTTATCCGCGTCTGTAACGTACATCGCCGTGAGCATTCTCGTGGTTTCCTCGCCCGAGGCTCTGTACTCTATTCTGCCCCAGATTACGTCCGCAGAATCGTCATCGTTATACTCGTCTACACAGTTTTTGCCGTTGATCCAATACGCCTTGCCGGGGCCGCCGATCTTCTCGAATTCCATAGCACCGAAGAGCGACTGCACGTGCATTTTTCCATCACCCTCTACTATCGTAGCAGAAAGGGTAGCCTCGTCTATCTCGGGTTCTTTAACGGTATGGAGAAGATACGTTCTCTCAAATTCGGGATCAACGGGCGTAATAGTGTCGTAGGTAAAGAAGAGCATCGGGAAGTCTGCATCGCCCGTGTAGAGTGTAAGCATACTTCTGCTTAAGTATTTGACCGTGTTCTCCGCATAAGCATTAGTAAGATCACCCGCTATGTATCCGTACTCCGCCTTACCATCGTTTGTATAGCCGAGTGATGCTCCGATAGTTGTTCCCATCGTGCAATCACCGTTAAGCAGTTGATCAAGATTTTTTGGGTCTACTTTGGTTCTTTGTCCGCCGGAATAAAAATACGTCTGTGGTTTTGCGGGATCGTCACCTGACAGTGACGGATTAAATACCAGAAGTCCGTTTGATGAAACGGTCGCCTGAAGGTAATACATATGCGTATTTCCGCCGTAGTGCTTATAAGCACCAGAGCTACACGCGAGCAGACCTTTATAATATATCTGGAATGTGCCGTAATCGTGGTTATCGTGATTCGCCATCGTGAGGTTGCCGATCTTCATAAGAACAACGGCGGCATCATCCGTCCAAGAGTCGCGGGCGGTCATCTGACCTGCAGGAAAATCGAAATACTGAATAGTATCAATTTTATCGTATGGGTTCTCACCTGTATCCTCAGCGTCACGAAGATATAATGACATCAACGCGAGAATAAGTGCCGGAGAAGGCGCCGTGATAGAAGTGGATCTGTAAATCGTGAATCCTTCACTGTGATCCTTCGCGTACGCAAACATCGTAGGGTCTCTGTACAGTGCCGCCGCTAAAAGATACGGACCATATTCCCAAGCGCGGTAAGATCCATCCGGAGTTCTTCCACCGTCACCCGTCGGGAAGAAGAGCCCCGTTCTCGGCATAGTGTGGCTCATAAGGAAGTAGGCGCTTTCGTTCGCCTCGGAATCGAAGAAGATCTCACCTGTCGCGGTGTAGATCGAAACCGTGGATTTTAGCTGAGTCGAAAGCTTGTTGTATGCATAGTTTGCAGTACCCTGTGAAACCCAACCTTTGCCGAACGTAGCATCACCAACAGGGAAATACTGCTCGAAGTATCTTCCCACGATGAGATCCCACCAATCGGGGCACTCGTCAGCAAAAGCGTTTGCCATAACCATAAAATCACGAAGGAACTGAGGTCCTGTGCCGTGTCCGTTGACGTAGCTCATATTCGTCGGAGGATACGAGAACTCAAGCTCGGTGAAAATGTGATTGGGAACGCCCGCGATGATCTGTGCCTTATCCGCATCGGTGAGGTAGTCGTGACACCAATCGTATACGAAAGAAAGTGCATAAAGTATGTTGGATGCACCCGCATACGTGTCGGCATCGACCTCGGGAATCATAAAGAACGTCAGCATACTGTTCTTGATGCCGACGATAGCCTCAAGGGCGTAAATCTCATCACCCGTCAGAAGGTATGCAAGAGCTTTTGCAACCATACAGTGGTTATAATGGTAGTTATATCTGTAAATTTTGCCCGACGGTTTATGAACGGTATCCTCAAGGACGCCGTTGTTTATGTCATCGTTTGCAAGGCTCCAAAAATTCTCCGCAAGCCCTGCGTATTCAGGATCAGCGAGTATCTCGCGAATAGTATCAAGGTCCCACTCGTTAATGAAAAGACGCGGATGCTGACCGTACACGGGATAAACCCACGGATCTTCGTAAGGATTAGTCTGGTAATATCCGTTCTCTCCGATCATAGGCTTATATTCACCGAACTGCTCCTGCGTGAACGCCGCTTGAATAGCAAGAAGCTCGTCGATTCTCTTCTGTCTTGCAGCCTCTTTTTCCGCCTCCTCGGCAGCCTTTTTATCTTCAAGATATTCGGAATAAAGCTTCGTGTTAAGAATGAAAAGATCACTCGGAACGGTAAAGCCGTCCTCCGATATGAAATCGAAGATCATATCCGAATAATACTCGTAAGCCTCCGTGCTCGAAGCAACGAACGCGAGCTTGCCGTCAGCATACATAATAGCCGCCGCAAGATATTCACCTGCGTTCGCCGCAGCGCTTACGATATCGTAAAGCTCGGCGGAAATAGCTCTGTTTGTGTTTCCGAGAAGGATCTCGTGCTCACTCTCTCGCGCGTCTGTGTCAAAATTGAGCGTAAGATTAACTTTGAGGGTGGAATAGATCTTCTTTCTGAGATCTACGGCGAGCGCGTTATCTCCGTTTTCCGCATCGGAAACGTAGATTATCTTGTATCTGTTAGACTCTCCTTTAGAGATAAGCGTAACCTCTTCTTCGGAGAGCAGCTCGATACACGGCTCATTCTCGGTTATCGCTTTTTTCTCTGCGCTCGAATCAATGCAAAGAAGCGCAAGCACCAATAGCAGCACCGCCGTTAATGATATAACTAACGGTTTAAAAGCGTTTTTCGTCATTTTCATAACAAACCCTTTCTTTTATTAACTAAAATTTCTCCGTATTATATGATAACATATTTACACCTTTTTGGCAATACAAAATCGTAAACGTTTTTGCAAGAATTACATAAATCGTAAAGTTTTAAAACATTTCTTATCTAAAATTCTTCACAAAAGCTCCATTCTTTCATATTATAAGCTTAGCACGGCAGAGCTCATATAAAAAACAGAGAAAGAACCCCGTTCTTCCTCTGCTTTGCACGCTTTGTGCCGCATTATTTGATTTTCCCTATGAGTTCTCGGAAAGAGCCGTCCGCGCCGACGTACTCGGTCGCGATCTTCGCCACACGCTCCGCGCCGAAATTGTTCCGGTCATAAATGCCGACAGTCTTGAATCCCGCAGCCGTCGCCGTTTCTATTGAAGTGAGCGAATCCTCGAAGACCCACGTATTGGAAAGCTCGCATCCGATTCTGCGCATACCTTCAAGAAAAACGTCGGGGAATGCCTTGTTCTTCCCTACCTCCTCGCAGCTTAAGATCGAGTCAAAATACTTCCTTATATCAAGTTTGTCAAGCGCTATATCGACGAAAACTATGGGTGATGCCGTCGCGAGGCACATCTTAACTCCCAAGACTTTCAAATATTCAAGGAACTCTTCCACGCCCGCTTTGAGCTCTACCTTCTCCTTATAATAATCTACGCAAAGCTCCATCACAAAATCAAAAAGCTCATCTGCCGACTCACCGAAGCCAAATTCTTTGTGTATAAGATGCATATCCTCGGATAGCGTCATAGTTCTGCAAGCTTTGTCTATGCTTTCGTCGGGATGGAAAGCAGGGTCGTCCTTATATCTTGCTCCAAGCCCCGACCAGATTTCTTCCCAAACGCCGAGAGAATCCACAAGCGTCCCGTCCATATCAAAAATCGCGCCCTTGATGCTCATAATTAAAACCCCTTCATCGCTCTCTGTCGCAAATTTGCAAGATTATTATACATACAAAAACTCCGTTTGTCAAGAGATTTTGCTCTTTTGAAGGGAATATTCAAATATTGATCAGGCACTACATTAAATGTTATTATTTTCTGTGGCTTTTTTACCTTCTCAGGATCAAATTTCGCCTCTCCCTCGACTAACTTTTTGCTCCATACCGTCATCTAACTTTCTGCAACCGACTCGGCGTTTTTGCAAAACTTTCATCCATATCTATTGCCACATCGTTATCTAATTTTCTTATGCAAATTTCGCGTTTTTGCGATGATCCCGTTTAAGGCGTTTGTCCATACCGCAGGCGCGCGAGTGGCGCAGTTATGCGACACGGGTGGCGCGTAAGCGTCACGAAGCGAGAGCGAAGAGCGCGGCAAGCGTATATAAGCCGTCCGCGCGAAAATGGGGCGTTCGGTGAAGCGGACGGCTTAACATCCAAATAAAAAATAAACGCGGAACAGCTCTCTGCTCCGCTTTTTCTTGCCGTTTTCGGAACTCAGCTCCCCGCCGACGCGCTCCTTCGGGAGCGCGGAAGATTTGAATACGGTAGTGCTGGATGCTTGCATTCATAAACGAACGTGTTCAAATCTTCATAAAGGCGCGCACTTATCAATCGTTCCCTTTCCTTATATAAAACAAAAAGCCCTGCGTCTTGCAGGACTCCAAATATATTAAAGCATTCGTTTTAGCAAATGCCGATTGAAAACCGAATAAGGAGAAACGAAAAGCTCAAAGTTTAGATGCTTGAAGTTGTTTCGGTATACAAAACAGTTGTTCAAGCCCTCGGTCTATTAGTATCGGTCAACTGAATACAT
>JAFVTS010000009.1 GCA_017503105.1 Clostridia bacterium | reverse complement strand
TGAACCGTTTAGTCACCTGACGGTATGAGTTTGCTATAATCGCGGCTTGGTTTGTTGACTCGAATTGTGGCTTGACCACATCTTTGACCATCTACGGCTTCGGACTACGTGGAAACAGTGCTTACAAGAGCATCTGAAAGCATCGTTTTCGGACTAAAAAGCATCAAAAAGTCAATAAAAGTAGTCAAAAAACGATGGCGTATTTGTTCGGGTCCAAGAGGCCGTGGGTTCAAATCCCGCCACTTCGACCATAAAAAAAGAGACGCTACAGCGCCTCTTTTTTGCTTTTCCCCCACGGCTTCTTCGGGACCGAACCAATTTCGGGACCAAGGGTGAGCGAGCAAAAACAGTTGATAACTGTTTTTGTGAAGCGTGTCACGAAAATAACGAGCCGAAGGAAATTGTTGCATTGCTATATTCCTTGTTTTTTGTATATAATTATCTAGTTATGAGAAAAACATTGACTTTTAAACAATGGTATGTTATAATTTAATCGTTAAATATTATTTGCTAAAAAGGGCATTGTTTTATATGAAAAATCTATCCAAGCTGTTAGTATTATTATATTTGTTTCCATTAATAATAGTTTTTGTGGTTGCGTGGGTCAAAGGCGGTGCTGAAGTAAGCTTACCTTTAATAATTGTGACAATTAGTTGCGCCATTATATCTATATCGTATGCTTTTCTTTGTACTATTCTAAATTTAAATAGATTACAAAAAGTATTAAAATCAAATGGATACAATGTAAAGAAAAAAAGAGTATGTTGGAAAAGCGGGAGTATTATAGCTGAAAACGATATAACCGTTATAAATATTTCGTATTTGACAAGAAAAAACAAAAGGTTTTCGCATCATTTCGATGATATTAATCATTTGGAAATATACAAGACTACTCGCACAGAATTTTCGCAAGTCGGACGTAGCCGCGAAGGAGGAAAATATGCTTATGGAGCAACACAAACTATACTTGTTGATAAAAAGAAGATAAAATACTTAAATTATGAATCAGATAAGCCACAGAAAACTTATTTAATTTTAAATAAATATCCAAACAGAATATCGGATAATTTTCACAAAGAAGATCTATTCAATGGCGATACAATTTGTCGATCGAATGTTGCACTGTATGACATTTCGAGTTTTATAAAAACATTTGAAAAATAATAGCGGGAGGCAATATGACCGACTTGGATATTTTCCGACTTGGATATTTTAATAAGAATAAAAAAATTATATAAAGATAATTGCCATTCTTCTGATATTTCAACGTTTCTTTTAGAGCAAAAATGCTATCACCTTTTTTCAAAATTGAATGATTGCAAAACAAAAACAAATATAGTTGAAAATTTTTTAAATATTAATTCAATTAAAGAGCAATAAGGTTGACTTACTGCGACCATAAAAAAAGAGACGCCACGGCGCCTCTTTTTTGCTTTTCCCCACGGCTTCTTCGGGACCGAACCAATTTCGGGACCGATGGTGAGCTTTGCAAAAACAGTTGATAACTGTTTTTGTGAAGCGTGTCACGAAAATAACGAGCCGAAGGAGCGAGCGTTTCGAGCGACGCGCGGCGACTGTATTTTCGGAAGGGTAGCGTGGGTTCCCCTCAGACTTTATCACTATCCCGACAAAGCGGATTTTGACGATCACTTCTTTTGATATTCGTACAAACGATAGAGTTTTTTTGAAACGCTGCCTGCATAGAGCTTCGAAAAAACGAGTCTTTCAAATCCTTTTAACTCGTCAATGTATTTCTTCGGTATCATCGTGTGTTCTTTTGTAAAAGCAAGCTTCTCGCCTTGATAAGCTTGAGGATCGTCTATGCCATAAACCTCGGTTACGCCTACATCGTTTATAGGGTTTCTTCGCTTTGAGATTTTTGCCGCAAAAGAAGTGTAGCAATCCACCAAAAGAGAGAGATTTTCAAAATGCGCGCACAGACTGTCTGTAAGCCTTCGCATTTCCTTGGCGGTCAAGTACATACTCACGCCTTCCATAACAACAACGGCAGTTTTGCTTTCTTTAACGTTTGTCAGCCATTTACAATCTCTTACGTCAGCTGCAAGCATCTGATAGTTCGCCGTTTCGGCATAATATCGTTTTCTTTCTTCGATAACCTCTGAAAGATCCACGTCGTACCACTTGTGATTTTTCGCTCCAACTCTTATAACGCGGCTATCCATTCCGCACCCGATATGAATGATCACGGCATTCGATGCATTTGATATTTTCTGCTTTACCCATTCATCAAATACGGCAGAACGAATACCCATATAATATGCAAGCCATTTAGATTTTGATTTCCCCCCGAGAGAAAATCCTTCTGCCTCCCAAATCTCTTCGGCTTTTTTATCATCAAGAAATAATCCTTTATTACTCACATACGATTTCCCATACAAAGGGATGTACAACGTCTTGTTCACACTATTCATACATTCACCTGCAGATTCAAGTTTATCGGTGAATTTATTATATCACTTTTTTGCGAACTTTTCAATATGACTTGCTTCGCTATTACAAGCTAAAAATTTAAAGAGAGCCTTTACGCTAAAAAACGGTTTGCAAATAATGCAAGCCGCAAAAGGGTTCTCTTTTTGAAGGCAGTGCATATTATGTAAACAGCACCGCCCCCCGAAACTCCTCGCTTTATCCGCAAAAACTGCGTTTTTTCATTTTTTCTCATATTTTTTTGCTATTTTGATTGATTTTCTTAACAAAGTGTGTTATAATGAAAAAAAACGAAAGGAGTCACAATTATGGCAAAGAAACAAAATTCCGAGCTCTTCTCTTCTATACTGTACATCGTTATCGGTGTGCTTCTCGCAATCTTCCGTTCCGAAACGCTTGAATGGGCTATGACGATTGCGGGAATATTCTTCATCGTTTCCGGTGCTCTTGACCTCTTCAAGAAGAACTGGGCAGGCGGTGCGGTAAGCCTTGGAATCGGTCTTGCTATCATCCTTCTCGGATGGCTTGCAACAAAGATCGTTCTCCTTGTTCTCGGTATCCTTCTTGCAGTTAAGGGTGCCGTTGCGCTTATCGAAGTATTCAAGGCAGGATTGAAGAATGCGCTTCAGCTCGTCTTCCCGATCATTACCATAGTACTTGGCGTTATGCTTGCTTTCGGTAACGGTCTTGACGTGATGATCCTCATCATCGGTATCCTTCTTGCTATCGACGGTCTTATCGGCCTCGTTGGCGCTTTGAAGAAGTAAAATGAACATACGGTCCTCGCCGCTTCGGCGAGGGCTGTTTTTTTATGCAAAACACACGAAAAGTTCATTGACTTTTCACGTCGGATATGGTATCATAAATCTGTAATATTTTAATAATACGGGAGATCAGCTATGTCGATTGCAGAACTCAAGGAAAAAATAGCGTCGTTTGACGACTCGCTTTTCGGAACGAGAACGCCGATGGAATCGGGACTTTACAAGGCTCCGCCGATACATCCGAAAAAGGGTGAGCATCCGCGCCTTAATCTTAACGCACAGATGCTTCCGAAAATCAAAAAAGTGCTTGAAGACAAGACCGCGAGCGAGCTTGCGAAGAACTTCTGGGAGCTTGCTTCGGATGACTTTGACGGATTCATTCTCCCGCCCGAAGAGGGAAAGTCCAACTATAACGGCAGGCATCACGCGATAATAGAGGCAAAAGCGCTCGCATATCTTCTGACGGGCGATGAAAAATACGGCTACGAGGCGATATTTGCGGCAAAAAACTATATGCTCTCGATCGTTATAAGGCACAATCTTGCGAGCGATATATTCCGCGGATGGGGCAGAATAATGACGGTCGTGAGCGAGGTATACGACTGGTGCTACCCGCTTATGACGGATACGGACAAGGAGCAGTTCATAAGAGGAATCGAATGGAAGCTCTGCCGCGACTGCACCTGCGGAAAAGGTGATAAGATGACCATAGGCTATCCCCCCGTAATGCAAAGCGCGATCCAGGGTCACGGCACGAACGTCGCGCTCCAGCGTGACTATCTCGGATGCGCTATCGCGGTTTATGACGAATATCCCGATTGGTGGGAGCTAATAGGCGGAAGATTCTATCAGGAATACGTTCCCGCCAACAACGTCTTTTACAAGGCGGGGATGAATCCGCAGGGCACCAACAACTACGTTTGGGGCAAGTTCTACGCTCAGCTCCACTCCGCTTGGCTTATAAAATGTATGTCGGGTGATATTCCCTACGACAAGGGCATCGAAAACGTCGTTTACGGTCTTATGGGAATGAAAATGCCGAACGGAAGGTATTTCCAGCTTGGTGACGGTCCGATAAGCGCGGACGGCGCAGGCGGCAGAGTTACGCATCTTGCCGTTGCCGCGGCGCTCTTCCCCTCCGCTGTTCTCAAATATCACGCAAGAGTTTTTACAAACGATTACACCTACTACGATTGGGATATCAAGGGCAGTATGATGACTCCCTCTCTTTACGCCATCTTCCTTGCAAACGGCTACGAGGGCGAAGAAGCAAAGGACTCAACGGACGGTCTTGACCTCGTATATTACTACGGCTCCCCTATGGGGCAGATGACGGCAAGAAACGGTTGGAGCCCCGACGCGGCGGCTGTGCTTATGCGCGTGTCGGAACTTTCGGGCGGAAATCACGATCACGAGGACGCGGGCACCTTCCAAATATATTATAAGGGCTGCTTCACAGCAGAATCGGGTGCTTACGGCGCGGGCGCGGGCTACGGAACGGCGCATCACAAGTATTGGCATCAAGCATCCGTCGCCCACAATTCCCTGCTCGTTTATAACCCTGCCCTCGCAGACACGAACGGCGGCTGGTATTCGGGCGGTCAGGAAAGGCACGGCGGCGTTAAAACCGTTGATGAATGGCTGAACACCGACAAGCAAAGGACGGGCACGGTGACGGGACACGCATTCGGATCTGACGAAAACGGCTCAACCGAATACGCATATCTTGCGGGAAATATCACCGCAGCGTACAATCCGAAAACGGTCGAGGCTATCGAAAGGCGAATGCTCACGGTATATACGGGCAAAGCCGAGATGCCGATGATCTTCACCGTTTACGACTACGTAAGATCGACTGACGAAGCGTTCAAAAAATCATTCTTGATGTACACGGTCACAGAGCCCGAAATCAAAGAAAACCGAGCGACGTACACGAACGGCGGTGGCAAAATGATACTCACCACCCTCACGGATGGCGCCGTTATGACGAAATACGGCGGCAAAGGAAAAGCGTTCTTCATAAACGAGGAAAAGGGCAGCCTCAACGTAGCGGAGGACGGTCACGGCACGGCGGCGCGCAAGGGCGACAGCGACACCATCGCGGACGGTCCGATATGGGGCAGAGTCCAGGTGGACAGCACGGGGCGCCTCTCGGACCATATGCTAAACGTCGTCTGTGTGACGGATGCAGAGGTCGAAACGGCAAACGCCCCTGTGAGATTTGAAAACGAAAGCGTTATAGGTATGAGTTTTGACGGCGTTGCGGCGTTCTTCTCTAAGGGTGAGAAGCGCTTCGGTGGCGAGCTTCGCTTCACCGCAGACGGCGGCACGGTCAGATGCTTCGTTTCGGGGCTTGAAGGTGGCTTGTGGCTCGTTCTTCGGAACGGTAAAGAAATCGCGGAGCTTACCGTCGAAGAGTCCTCGGGACTTGCGGTATTCTCTGCCGAGGCGGGCAACATCGTAATGATTAAAAAATCTTAAAGGGCGGCAAAGCCTTTAAATAAACGAGCTCGGATGCTTAAAACGGCGGCATCCGAGCTTTATTTTTATACTATTTTTTAAAAAACTATTGACAAAAAGCAATTAAAGTGATATTATTATATTGCTTTAGTAAACTAAAGCGCTAAAATAAAAAAAGAAATTGGAGAAAAAGACAATGAAAAAAGTTTTGGTGCTTTTACTTGCGCTCGTAATGGCGTGCGCATCGTTCACATCCTGCGGATGTCAGGAAATCAACGACCTTGAAAAGATTCAAGAGTCTGGAAAGCTTGTAGTCGGCGTTACCGTATATAAGCCTATGGATTACATTGATGAAGAAACGGGTGAGTGGACCGGCTTCGACGCAGAGCTTGCTCAGGCTTTTGCCGAGCGTCTTGGCGTTAAGTGTCAGATAGTTATCATCACTTGGGCAAACAAGGTTGCGGAGCTCAATTCCAATCAGATCGACCTCGTTTGGAACGGTATGACCGCGTCTGACGAGCTTGGTGAGTCCATCGACTTCTCTGTTCCCTACGCGAAGAATGCTCAGGTCGCAGTCGTGAAGAAGGGATCCTCCCTCACGAAGGACAGCATTAAGAACGCAAAGATCGCGGTTGAAGACGGATCGGCAGGTCACACCGTTGCCGAAGAAACCATCGGTGCTACCAACATCGCGAAGCTTACCGCTATGAACGACGCGCTCAACGAGGTCAAGGGCGGAACTTCTGAGGTTGCTATAATCGACCTCACTATGGCTGAGAGCATCGTCGGCAAGGGCGAATACGCAGACCTTGAGATCCTTTCGGGTGCAAGCTACGGCGAAGAGATCTTTGCAGTTGGCTTAAGAAAGGGCAGCGACCTCAAGGCAGAGCTTGACGCATTCCTCAAGGAAAAGTACGCTGACGGAACCTTGGCGAAGCTTGCTGAAAAGTATCAGGTAGTTCTCAACGAGGACGCTTTAAAATAATAATTCGAATCAAGGAATAGCGAGATGGAAATGTTTTTAGATGTTCTTTCCCAGCTCGCAGGTGGATTTGTCACTTCATTCCTTCTGTTTATACTTACGCTGATTTTAGCATTACCATTGGGGCTGCTTGTGTCATTCTGCACGATGTCCAAGTTCGCCCCTTTAAGTATGCTCTCAAAGCTCATCGTTTGGATACTGAGAGGAACGCCGTTGATGTTGCAGATCTTTGCGATATTCTACCTGCCGGGGATTCTCAGGCTCTTCATCTGGCCGCAGATGAACACCGGTTGGGAGTGGTTTGACACCACGTTCTCAACAAGATTTATAGCGGCGCTCGTCGCATTCGCGATAAACTACGCGGCATACTTTTCGGAAATATTCAGAGGCGGGATCCAATCCATTTCGCAAGGTCAGTACGAGGCGTGTCAGGTTCTCGGTATGTCGAAGAGAGAAGCGTTCTTCAAGGTCATTTTGCTTCAGGTGATAAAGCGTATCATCCCTCCGATGTCCAACGAGATCATCACTCTTATAAAAGACACGTCCCTTGCAAACACGATAGCGGTTTACGAGCTTATTTTCGAGGCCAAGGAATTTATGGTCATAGATGCTCTCATCTGGCCGCTCTTTATGGCAGGCGCGTTCTACCTTCTGTTCGTCGGACTTCTCACTATAATCTTCGGACTTATAGAAAAGAAGTTAAGTTATTTCAGATCGTAAGGGGGCGGAATTATGGAAAATATGCTTGAAGTCAAAAACTTACGCAAGCGCTTCGGTCAGAACGAGGTCTTGAAGGGCGTCAGCCTTACCTTGAAAAAGGGCGAGGTTCTTTCGATAATCGGCTCATCGGGCGGCGGCAAGACCACCCTGCTCCGCTGTCTTAACTTCCTTGAAACGGCGAACAGCGGCGAGATCGTGGTAAACGGAAAGACCGTATACCGCGCGGAGGACGGAGAAAAGCCCGAGCTCACCCCCGAGGCGCAAGCATCCTTCGGTCTTGTGTTCCAGCAGTTCAATCTTTTCCCTCAGTACAGCGTAATCGACAATCTCTGCCTCGCGCCAAAGCTCAAGGCAAAACGAGAAAAGCAAGACCGCAACGAGGAGATAGAGGCGAAGGCGAGAGAGCTCCTTGAAACCGTCGGTCTTTCGGAAAAGGCAAACGCTTATCCGTGCGAGCTTTCGGGCGGTCAGCAACAGAGAGTTGCTATCGCAAGAGCGCTTATGCTCTCACCCGAGATCCTTTGCTTTGACGAGCCGACGTCGGCACTCGACCCCGAGCTTACGGGCGAGGTGCTTCGCGTTATCCGCTCGCTCAAGGACTCTGAGAGGACTATGATAATAGTTACGCACGAGATGGAATTTGCAAAAGGTGTGTCCGACAAGGTCATATTCATCTCCGACGGCGTCATAGAAGAAGAAGGAACGCCCGAGGAGGTCTTTGTAAATCCGAAGAGTGAAAAAACAAAAGCCTTCCTTTCGGGAGGAAGCAAATAAAGACAAAGAAACGGAGCGGCTTTCATTCTGCCGCTCCGTTTTTACTATTCTTATTCCTCAATGCTGATATTTATACCGTTGACCTCAACAGGGCCCGTGACTCTTATCATCACGTATTTTACGCCGTTTATAACATCGGTCGATATTACGTCTCTGTGCTCGGGGTCGACCTTTATCGAGACCTCGGGAGTCGTGAGCTCGACCTTCTTCAAAGAAACGATATTTTTGGGCGAGAGCTCCGCATTCTTTCCGAACTCCTCGTCAAAGACCTCACCGAGCTTTTCTATCTTTTCGGGAGTTACACCAATATCCTCAAGGACGGAATTGACCGTCGCCTTTGACACGGTCAAGGGCTCTGGGTCCTTAGACTCTTTGTGTGCCTCTATCATTTCCTCAAGCTTTCCGCGGACGGACATTACGACGTCAAGGCTGCATTCCTCCGAGAGCGCCCCCGAAAGGCACTCGCTGAAGGTCGCCTTTTGAATTTTCGGGGGCATTATCGGAGCGGCGGCAAACACGCGCTCCGTGAAATCGGGATAGCTCTCCGAGGTGCTTCTCGTATAATAAAGCGCGTTATATATATTAGTGCGTCTGTCATCAAAGCTCGGGAACATAAAGCCAAGCTCGGGAGCCGACAGCACGGACGACGGGCTCAGAAGGTGGAAAAGGCTGTCCGCCTCACCGAAAGAAAGTGCCTCAGCAGGGTTCTTAACGGGGCAAACGGCGCAGATGACGTAGGAAAACATCTCACAGGACTCGCCTTCCTCGCCGTCCTTACCGTAAGAGAAAACGTCATACCTGTCGTTTGCGAGCAAAATGACGTAATTGCCGTCAATCTTCACGCTTTCTATGACCTTCTCGTAAAAGCTCTCAAGAACGTCTTTGTCGGCAAGCTCGGTCTTTACGAGCTTCATAAGAAGCGCGTGCTCCGCGCTGTCAGACACCTGCTTGGTGCTGAACGGTATATCGACAAGATTCGTGCCGAGCGTGCCCGAAAGGGTCTTTCTCATAACTCCGAGGAGCTTCTCGGCAACGACGGTATCTTCAAGAAGTATCGACTGCGATATTCTTGATATTATCGTTTTATTTTCGTTTACAAAGCATCCGACGATCTTCGGTATATTGCATTTTTCGGGTCTTAAATGCCTTTTTATTTCTCTTAATTCTTTTTCCGTCATAACTCTCTCCAAAATATTTTTATCAAAAATATTTTAACACAAAGCCGCCGCAAAGTCAATCCCGAAAAGCGTCGGAGAAGAGGTATTTTTACGATTTTAAATTACCGTTTCAAAAAACGCAACGACTGCGGCAAATGTATTAACAGCGCACGGGACAGATGGGCCATTATTTCCATTAAAAATTAAGCAAAGAAAAAGGTTGACAAAAGGCTTTGTTTATATTAAAATAAAAGCAACGGATTTTGAGGGGAGATCGCAACAAATGATAAACGAAAAAGCGAAATGGATATGGCGCAAAGGAAACGTCACAAAAAACGAGTTCGTACGCTTTGAGGACAGCTTCGATTTTTGCGGTGGGAAAGCATTTTTGAAGATCGCCGCGGAGACCGATTATATCGCGTACGTCAACGGGCGCGAGGTTGCATTCGGTCAGTATGCGGGCTATCCCGACTTGAAATTTTACGACGAGACGGATATTTCCGAATACTGCCGCGAGGGGGAAAACACGCTTTCCTTGACCGTAAGATACGAGGGCTTAGACTCGTCGACCCACATTGA
The DNA here is from genome assembly GCA_017503105.1 of Clostridia bacterium. Classification (GTDB taxonomy): domain Bacteria; phylum Bacillota; class Clostridia; order Oscillospirales; family CAG-272; genus UBA1740. The sequence goes on along the minus strand of JAFVTS010000009.1, from coordinate 102,212 downwards.
CGACGGCGCGGGAGTAATATACGCGGTGGAGTCGGGCGATCGCGTGCTTGCCCACTCTTCTGAAAAAACGCTCTCTCTACTTGACTCCCGTTACGTTTCGGGAGAGCCGCGCTTCATCACCGTCCAGCTCGGATACGCGGCGGATATGAGAGTGGCCGAGGCTCCCGAGCTTATGCCGTCGGTCGTTATAGAAAAAAGCTGCAAGCTCGTGCAAAGACCCGTAAAAAAGACCGTTCTCGGTGAAAGGAAGGCAGCACGGGAAATACGCGAGGGGCTTTACGACCTTGGCTGCGAGGATGCGGGCTATCTTTACGTAAAATACAAAAGCGACAAGGAGGCGTGCATCAAGGTCGCATACGGCGAGCATATCGCGGACGGCTGCGTCAGATATCTTATCGCGAAGAGAAATTTCTCGCTTGACTTCTACGTTACCGAAGGCGCGGGCGAGCTTTGTCAAAAATTCATAAGGATAGCGGGCAGATACCTTGAGGTATTCGCACCCGAAGGGGTTACGGTCAACGAGATCGGAATTATCCCCGTGCGTTATCCTTTGACGGAGCGCGCGCATTCCTTCACGGGGCTTGACAAGGATATTTACGAGACCTGCGTCAGGACGCTCAGGCTCTGTATGAACACTCATTACGAGGACTGTCCGTGGCGCGAGCAGGCGCTCTACGTTCTTGACTCAAAGAATCAGATGCTCACGGGATATTACGCCTTTGAAGAAAGCGAATTTCAACGCGCAAATCTCGTTTTAATTTCACACGGGGTACGGGATGACGGATTTTTGGAGCTCACCTTCCCCGCAAAAGGCACACCTGCTATCCCCTTCTTCTCACTGATGTATCCCGTCACGGTGCTTGAATATATCGAGCACACGGGCGACGCGGGGATACTCGACGAGGTGTTTGATACCGCGCTTGGAATTATGACGGGCTTCAAGAACCGAATAGAAAAAGACAGGCTGATCCGCGAGTTCCCCGTCCCTTATTGGAATTTCTACGAATGGACCGAGGGAAGCACGGGAGCCGTTAAGATCCCGAGATGCCACCTTATTCTCAACTGCGCGCTCGTCTATGCTTACGAGAGGTTCAAAAAGCTTTGCGATATGCGCGGTGTCAAATTTGAAATTGATACGGACGCTATAAAAAACGCTATACTTAGCGAGTTTTACCATCCCGAAACGGGGCTCTTCCACCTCTCAGACACGGACCCCGAAAAGTATTCCGAGCTTGGGCAGGCGTTTGCCCTGCTTATAGGACTCGGTGACGAAAGGACAGCGGCGGCTTTAACGTCGGAGGGCCTCATTCCCGTAACTCTCTCGGCGGCGGGCTTCGTCTACGACGCGCTTCTCAAAAGCGACCCGAAAAACGCCGAATTTATTCTTGCGGATATAAGGAAAAAGTACGGATATATGTTAGACCGCGGCGCAACGACGTTTTGGGAAACGATCGAAGGAGAGAGCGCGTTTAACAAAGCGGGCAGCCTTTGCCACGGCTGGAGCGCCCTGCCCGTTTATTATTTAAAGGAATTAACAAATCCCTTGAGGTGAATAAAAGTGGCTTGCAAATATCCGATAATTCTCGTACACGGGCTAATGATACGGCATTCCAGATGTCACCGAGCATTTGGAAATATAGCACCCGTACTTGAAGACGCAGGAAACGTCGTGTACGTATCAACGCACGACGGCTTCGGCTCTATTGAAACCAATGCCGAACAAATTAAAAGCTTTGTCCTTACGGTGCTTTCAAAAACAAACGCACAAAAGGTCAATATTATCGCTCACTCAAAAGGAGGTCTTGATGTAAAGTGCGCCCTTTCCGACCCCGATTTTTCAACACGGGTGGCGTCATTCACAACTCTTTCAACTCCGCACAAAGGGTCTGCGCTTGCATCCTTTATATGGCGTTTTCCAACATTTATAAAGAAACCGCTCGCTTTTTTTATAAACGCTTTTTACAAAATGTTGGGCGACAAACACCCCGATGCAATAAAAGCCTGTTATCAACTAAGAGAAGAAATAGCTTGCGACAATTTTTCACTCCCGCAAGGAATATACGCTCAAAGTTATTCCGGTAAAATGAAAAGAGCAAGCGATTGCTTTGTTATGTGCATCCCAAACACCGTATACAAGATTCTAAAGAAAGCAGAAAACGACGGAATGGTCACTCCTGAGTCTGCGACGTTTGCAGACTATAAGGGGGATTTTTCGAAAGAATCTCTCTCCCACGCGCAAATAGTAGACTTTATGACGCCTGCAAAAAAGAAAGAAAAAGTTTTCGCTTTTTACAAGAAACTAGTTTTAGATCTTGAAGAAAAAGGGTTTTAAAAAAGATGGAGAAAAATAAAATCTCCATCTTTTTCTTTTAAGACTAAAAATATTTGTCAGCTCCCGTTTTCTTATACACCTCGTCTACTATGCGCATTGTCGCTTCGGATACTTCTAAATAAGGCTTAAAACTCGACACGCCCCCCACCATATCGCAAAAAGCGTCTATTTCGTAGAGCATATTATTCTCGACAGGGTGATAATCAAGCACCTCGGGTTCCTTGCCACGAAGATGAAGCGTTATCTTGGTCGGGGCGTTCAATTTATCAAACGTTATCGAACCGCACTCGCCCTCTATTACGGATGGATTCACGCTGTCGGTGATCTTCGAATATGAAATATCCGCGTACATATCGCTATACGAAAGAGTGATGTTTCCCTGACCTTCAAAGCCGTTATGCAAAAACACCGACGCAGCACTTATTTTCTCGGGCGCTCCGAAGAGCAAAACGGCAACGTGAAGCGGATATATGCCGATGTCGGCAAGGGCGGTATTCTTCATTTTCGGGTCGAAGGCGTTCATTATCTCGCCGCGCTTGAATTTGTCGTAGCGCGAGGAATATTGGCAATATTCAAGCGCCGCGCGCCTGATCTTTCCAAGCCTTGGCAGATGCTCTTTGATCATATCTATCGCAGGGTCAAAATCGGGACGCATAGCCTCAAGAAGCACCTTTCCGCTTCTTTCTCTCGCCCTCTTTTGCAAAAGAAAGCCGTCAAGGTCGGCGGCTATCATTTTTTCGCAAAGAACGTGTTTTCCCGCATCAAGCGCCTTCGCGGTTTGCTCCGCGTGACAAATATGCGGCGAGGCGACGTAGACTGCGTCGATATCCCCGTCGGAAAGCATCTTTTCGTAGTCCGTGTATATCTTTTTTATTCCGTATTTTTCAGCGAAGGCGGCACCCGTGTCAAATTTTCGCGAATAGACCGCGCTTATCTGTGCCTTCTTTGAAAGCGATACTGCACGGGCGAAATTGTCGCTTATAAAATTCGTGCCGACAACGGCAAATCTCAATTTTTTCATCTCATTATAAAGTAAATTACGAATATCACAGCAGCTGCGGCGAACACGGCGGCAGTAACGATATCCATAACCTTGTTGAATTTTACGTTTGCCGCTTCCTCTGCCTCGGTCGCTTTCTTGTCCTCTTCGGTTTCAAGGAGCTCCTCGGGAATGTCTTCAAGCACTTCCTCCTCGACCTCGTCCCGAGAGAAATCGTAAGTGCCGCTTTTGATCGAATCTATCCTCGCCGTCGCTTCAGCGAAGATATTCTCCATCGCCTCAAGCACCGCGTGGTCGTCTGCGCTGTTGTTTCCTACCGTTTCTCCAAGGCGAGCGATAGCCGCCTCTGCCGCCTCAGTGTCACGGGATCTGAGAGCGGTCTCAATGAGCGCCTCGCACTCCGCGCAAATGAGTCTCGGATAACCGTAGTGACCCATCGTGAGCACGGGGGCGTCTTCTCTTTCAAGCTTTTCAAGGCAAATGGAACAGTTGTTCTTTCTGTCATCCGTCATTTTTTATCGTTCTCCTTACCGTGCAGGGCACGTCTGAATTCTTTTAAATACTCTTCCCTAAGCGTCTTTTGCTCTTGGAGCTCAGCGTCCGTGAGCTTTCGCGTTTTCGAAATTCTGGCGAGCTCGTTTATTCTGTCAACTTTAATTTTTTCCATCGTTTTCTCCCATATAAAGCTTCGCAAGTCCGCCTCGCGAGGTCTCTCTGTAACGACTTGAAAGATCCTTGCCCGTTTCATACATCGTTTTTATAACGAGGTCAAGAGAAATTTTTCTCGACCCCGAAAGAAAGTTTGCAAGGCTCATCGCGTTTATCGCGCGCATAGCCGCAACGGCGTTTCTTTCTATGCAAGGTATCTGAACGAGCCCGCAGATCGGATCGCAGGTAAGACCGAGGTGGTGCTCAAAAGCAATTTCCGCCGCGTATTCTATTTGGTCTATTCCCATCTCGAAAAGCTCACCGAGTGCCGCAGACGCCATTGAGCACGCGGTTCCAACCTCCGCCTGGCAGCCGCATTCGGCGCCGCTGACAGACGCATTCGTTTTTACAAGGGCGCCGATAAGTCCCGCAACGGCAAGAGCCTTAAGGACCTGCTTATCTTCAAATCCGTGCTTTTCCTGCATATATTTCAGGACGGACGGCAGTACCGCACAAGCGCCACAGGTGGGAGCGGTCACTATCGTGCCGTTGTCGGCGTTTTGCTCACTTACGGCGTAAGCGTAGGAGCAGACCACTCTGTTCTCTCTTGTGACAGGGCTCTCGTCTATATGGCGGCGGTTGTAAAGATACCGCGCCTTTCTTTCAACACCAAGACCACCGGGAAGGATACCTGACGCGGTAAGCCCGTCGTGGACGGACGCCTTCATCGTTTCCCAGACGGTGTAAAGAAAATCGTATATTTCCTCTCCCTCTCGCATTACTACGAAATCGGAAAGACGCAACCCCTCGTTCATACAGTATTCCGCGATCTCGGCAAACGTCCTCTCGGGATAGACCTCCTCGATCTTTGAGGAAGGTCTGCCCTCAACCTCTATATCGCCGCCGCCGATGCTCATAACGCGCATTTTATCATATCGCGCGCCTTTTTCGTCGATGGAGAATACGTCCATAGTGTTCTCGTGCGGAAGGTCTGCCGTTTCGGTATCAAAAATAATGTTTACGGGATGCGGCGACACGCTCACGATAGCCTTGTCTGTTCCGTGTCCGCGCCCCGTGCTGGCAAGAGAGCCGTAGAGGACTACCTCGTAGGAGAGCGCGTCGGGATGCTCGGAGGAATAAAGCTGCATCGCGGCGGCAGGGCCCATAGTGTGCGAGCTTGAAGGACCTTTTCCTATTTTGTAAACGTCTTTAATAGATTTCATAATAATACTCCGTTAATTTAACATGGGGTGGGGGTTATAGCTTATTTATATACTTTCCCAGCCTTACGGCAAGGACTTCCGCAAACGCTATCTTAAACAAATCGGGAATAACGAACGAAAGGATGAAATAAGGGAAGATTAGCAAAAAAGCCTTTAATCCGCCTCCGCCGAGGATGACGTATATCCAAGCGGCAGCCGTGAGGTAAAGAGCAAGAAGCGATAAAAAGGTTGAAACACTCGAACGCTTGCCCTTCAAAAAGAATCTTTCAAAAAGAAAATATACGAGCGCCGCGACGATAAATCCTATTATAAAGGCGCCCGACGGCTCAAAAAACTTACCTATACCGCCGCTGAAGCCCGAAAAAATGGGAAGTCCGACGAACCCTAATGCGGCGTACGTTACCGACGCCGCAATTCCAACCCCGCCTCCAAAGACGAAAAGTATGAAATAAAGCGCAAAGACCTGCAGCGAGAACGGAACGAAGGTGGAAGGAATGACGATCATAGCCGAAACGCTCATAAGTGCGGTGCTAAGTGCCACCCGTGTTAAGAATTTTACGTTTGCCGTTGTTTTTTTCATAGTTATTTCTTAACGTATTTCACACCGTCAAGGAGCAAAAAGCCGTCCTCCTCGGTGTACTCGACGGGGTCAAGCGTCTCTTCTCCGGTTTCCTTATCGTAGAAATACATATAGTATATTTGGTCTAACTTTTTAATTTCGTAGCGATATTCTATGCGCTCGTCAAACGATTCTATAAAAACGGTGTCGTCGTCAAAAACGTAGGAGCACTCGCCAAACTCATCCGTATACGTCCCCTCGGGACCGCCGCACGACAGAAGCGAGCATAAGGACAAGGCGATAAGCGCCGTTATAAGCAAAAGCTTGATTATACGCTTCATAAAAACCTCACAAACACATAATATATACTATTGTAACATATTTTTTCCGAAAATGGTAGGTCTTTTGAAAAAAATATTAAAAAACCTTCATAAATTAAAAAGAGGGGTGCTCCCCTCTTTTTTAATGGTCGTGATCGTGATCGTGGTCGTGGTCGTGATCGCTTTCTGTCGTTTGCTGCTTATAGTAAAAATCGTCGCCGATCTTGACGTAAGACGAGGTCTTGATAAACGGGAAGACCTCCGTACGCTCTTCCTCGCTCTTACCTGCGTATTTTTTGCTCGTGTCATCCCAAATTATGGTGATCTCGTAGCCGTCGTTCCAGCCTTTATAGGAAATGTCGTACGTACCTGTAAGCTCCTCGCTCACGGGCATCGTCGTTTCTCCGTATTTAAGCGTCTGTGACTTCTTTACCGTGTTTCCGTCAAACACGAACTTAGTTTCCGACTGGCTGCTGAGGCTCGAGTTTATCGAGCTGCCCGTGTCGGTCGTGCTGGTCATTACGTACGTTCCGTTAAGCCTCGTCTGGCAAGACGCAAGAGAGAGCATAAGCGCCGCTATGAGAGAAAGCGCGAGAAACGCCGTAGTTAATTTCTTTAAAATTCTCATAATTCCTCCAAGATAAATAACATTACTGAAGTATTATAACATATTTTTCTCCGTTTGTCACTACATTTTCGACATTTTCTCAATTATTTTTCCGATTTTTAAAATTTGATAAAAAATATCTCAAAGAGGTATTGCTTTTTTCAAAAAAATATGCTATAATAATCGTCGTGACAGAATTGTCACTAAAGAATATGCAGAGGTATCGAAGCGGTCATAACGGGGCTGACTCGAAATCAGTTTGTGCCAAAAGCACACGAGGGTTCGAATCCCTCCCTCTGCGCCAATCATAACCACCCGTCAAACGGGTGGTTTGCACAAGGGCTAAAAGCCCAATACTACCAGCCAGCGACTCAAGTCGCTGGCTTTCGTATGCTCAAGCCTATTGCCTTTGCCTCTTTTGCCGCCCCTTAAAGGGCGTTTGTATTACTTGCTACCCTTAAAAGGGTCTTCGTACTCTTTCACACTCATCTTGTCAAGTGCTATATCGTGCTTTTCTTGATCCTCTATATACTTTCGGATGGTGCTTTCGTTCAGTCCTACGGTACTAACGTAATACCCCTCTGCCCAAAAGTGTCGGTTTCCAAACTTGTACTTCAAATTTGCATGTTTGTCGAACATCATTAACGCACTTTTTCCTTTTAAATACCCCATAAAACTTGACACGCTCGTTTTTGGTGGTATACTTATTAGTAGGTGCACATGGTCGGGCATCATATTTCCCTCAAGTATTTCTACGCCTTTATATTTGCACAGAGTCCGGATTATCTCTTACAAATCTCGGCGGTACTGATTGTATATGATTTTCCTCCTGTACTTCGGTACGAACACTATGTGGTACTTACAAACCCATTTAGTATGGGATAAACTATTTGTTTGGTTTGCCATTCTTTCTCCTTTCGTTGTGCAATAGACTTGAGCATCTTATTGTACCACATTAGGAGATTTTTTGGTATAACCTGTTGTTACCCCCACGCATAGCGCGGGGTTCTCTGTTTCGCACTTCGTGCTCAACTGCCTAAAGGCATTAATAGAAAAAGCGGTGTTACTATCTTCCCGCGTGGGAATTAGTAAACGCCGCTTTTCTGTTCGGCAATATAGTCTTTGATGATCTCGCCAAAGTCAGCCGTAAAGGAAAATATGAAGTATTCCAACACGGCGGGGTCTGCGCCCATCGGCTCGGCTTCTGCGGAGAACTGCAAGCCCATCAGCCCGTAAAGTGCTTTGATGATCTTGAACAGCTTGCCGCGATCTGTGGGGGTGTTCATTGAAACGAAAATATCTGTCAAGCGGTTTATCGTTTCCTTGTCGCCGCCCGTTGATACCCATACCATTTCTGCGAATAGCTGTGTAATCGCGCCTGCAACAAGATTGATTTTATCCTTGCAGATTTCCCCCGATTGAGTGGTGATCCCCTTTGATAAAAGGGCTTCGTTTTTTCTTTGCATAATTTTCAACCTCCTTATTATGCGAAATATTATTGATGCTGAAATATTCCTACATCTGCCGCAATTTAAATACTATGTTGTCGTTGACAAAAATATCTTTTTGTGATATAATAAAATTGTATGGTTATATAATTATTTGAAATATATCATTTGAAACAAACCTAACTGTCCGTTTGTCAAAAAACAATTACTGTAAAAAGGGATTGATACAATGAAGGATATCATTATGGACATACTAAATAGAATTATCTCTGTCTTTATTGCGAATGGTATAGATTGGGTTATTACTGCTCTCATTACGTATTTTACTGTAAGATATGCTACTCGCCAATATTATAACAAGACAAAAATCATGGTTGCAAAAAACATCATGGAACTAGGATTGCGAGCTTTACTAAAATTAGACTATAATGAAGAATTGCCTGACAACGCAAAAGTAATTTTTGTTGAATATAAGGGCAGATGTTACAAAATTAAGAAAAAAAGGACAAGCGGAAGAGAGTGTAGGTTTTTTGAAGAGATCAGAAGAACTATTGCGACGGTCGGAGGAGATACAATGGGCGTTAGTCCTTATAGACCACGCAACTATGGTGTATTAGGTGTGGCTAATTCACTAAAAAAATCAGTATTGTTCAACTTTCAAAATGGTGAATTATATCAGTATGATTACGAAAAATTTGTTAAATTAGATACTGAAAAAAATGGTAATACATACATTTATAAAACCGTTGATGGAGAAATAAAAGAATTATCCGAGGTGGGCACAGCAAGAGATATTATGATAGCTATTCCAATCGTGTATAACGGAAAGCTATTAGGAGGTGTTACATTTGATATGCAAATTGGAGCGAAAACAATATACCAAAATATACAAGAGACTGATACGAAAGAAATAAAGATAAAAAAAGAACAAGACAACATTAGAGTTATGAAAGATGTAAGACGTACCGCAAATAATTTACTCAATGCATATTTTAAGAAAAAAGGAGATGATTTCTAATGAAAATTTCGCAAAGAGTGTTTGTATCATTCGATGAGTTATGTCCTTATCAATGTAAACACTGTTATACTTATGGTATAAAACGTGAAAAAATTAGGACAGCCGAAGAAATTGTTGATAGCATTTCAAACGATAGATTTGATATAATTTATGTTTCACAAAAAAACGATAATTTTTCCAATCCGATAAAAGGGCTAAATTTATGCCGCATGTTATTTGATAGGTATAACTGTAATCTTTTTATTATTACTCGCAATGTATTTAACGACGACGAATTTAAAGAACTGGAAAAACTAAGGTTAGATATGCGCAATACTAACAAACAGATTTTTATTGCCATTTCTTTGAATTCCATTGATTCAATAGGTGTTTGTGAGGATGTTAGAAAAGTCCCTACTCCCAAAGAGCGTATTGATTTTATAAAAAAACTGGCTGATAGAGCATTCATGCCAATGCTTATGTTGCGACCAGTTTTTCCAAACAATATAATTCCCATCGATGAATGCTTGCGAATTATAGATCGTACATATCAATATGTCTCATGCGTTGTATCAAGTGGTTTGGGTATTAATAGTGATATACTTGACAGACTTGGTATGAAAGAAGATGATTTTTCTTATAATACAACCCAAGAATATTTGCAAGGCGCTATTGATTGTGAGATAAAATTTATTAATGTAGATTATGAAATAGATAAAATACGTCAAAAATGTCAAGCTCTAAAAGTACCAATGTTTGAACATAGCATGCCCGCACTAAATTACATTGTTGAAACGCTCATATAGAATGATGATTGTAACCTAAAAGCTTCTGATTGTTTTCTCACACAAACAAAGAACTATTCGTGGTGCCCTAAATGGTGCCCGCTTGTGCAAAAACGCCTTGTAAGAAAATAATCGGACAAAAAATGAAGATACAAGGAAAATGCTTGATTTAAGCGATTTTTACGCGGAAACTAAGTAAGAGCTTATGCGGGAAAATAAGGGATTTTGGGGTTTTTCACAGCCCTCGAAATCAGTTTGTGCCAAAAGCACACGAGGGTTCGAATCCCTCCCTCTGCGCCAACAAAAAGGGGCTGAGTCATTAACTCAGCCTCTTTGATTATTCATCCTCTATTATTTTTCTTATCTCCTGCATCTTAAAATCAAGCATACCGCTCATTTCCGCACACTCGGAAAGCATATCGGCGGTCACGGCAAGCTTTTCTTCGGGAATATTCTTTTTATAACGAAGTCTGTGCTCAAGGTTTGCCCAATTCTCCATAGCTATGGTACGAAGCTGCACTTCGACGCGCACCGCTTTCTTTTGATCGATCAAGAATATGGGTATTTCAATAATAAGATGCAAACTCCTGTATCCGTTTGGCTTCGGAGCTTTTATGTAATCCTTCACGCCGATGAGTTTTACGTCATCCTGCTTCAAAAGGCAATCGGCGAGCGTATACACGTCGTCCGTGAAGGCGCATATTACCCTGATGCCCGCAATATCGTTTAAATTTTCCTCTGCGGAAGAAAGCGTAACGGGCAATCCCAGCCGCTCAAGCTTTTCTTTTATGCTCATCGGCGACTTAAGCCTCGTCTTTATCGTGGAAATCGGATTTCGCTCGCGCTTCATCGAAAGCTGATCATCAAGCACGCGGAATTTGGTCTCCACCTCTCGAAGAGCGCATTTATGGTAAAGCATAAGCTTCGTCATCTCTTCGGCAAGACGCCGAAGTTCGGGCTCATCATCAATTTTTTCAAATATCTTATCAGATAAAGAAACCGATCTTACGTCCATTCATCCAACCTCACCCTATCTTTATTTAACGACATTTTAGCACGGAAACGACTTGCTATTCAAGTGCATTTTGTAAACGCAGTTTAAATAAAGATTTTTTAAAGAAGGTTTAAAGGGCTCACTCTTCCCTGCCGCTTTTGCGGTATGAAACGGGCGACGTGCCGACGCAGGCTTTAAAGAGCTTTGAGAAAAAGTGATTATCCTCATAGCCCACCATCTCGCCTATCTGCTTTACCGAAAGGCTCGTGCTGTCGAGAAGAAGGCACGCTTGGCGCATTCGCAGATTCGTCATATATTTGACGGGGGACGTGCCGACGCACTCCTTGAAGAGAAAATTGTATCTTGAAACGCTGAGCCCTTCAAGCGCGGCAAGCTCTGGGATCCTTATTTCCTTCATATAATTTTCGTTTATGTAAGCCAAGCTTTTCGAGATCAGGCGCGCGCGGCTTGCGTTATGTACCTCTTTAGATAGCATAACCAAAATTCTCGAAAATTCCACCGACAATGCGACGTCCTTAAGCTCCGAGGAGCTTTCGTAATCAATGAAGAAAGACGATATGGCAAGCGCGATCTCCTCACCGAAGCGCGCGTGGCGGACGACGGGATTTTCCGTCATTTTCAAAGCGTCAAGATACTCCGTTACGTGAGAGCCCGTGAAGTGAACGAAAAAGTATGAGATCGCGCTGTTAGCGCCAATCTCGTAGCGATATTTATATTTCGGCGGAAAAATGACGAAATCACCCGTGCTCATAAGCTTCGTTTCTCCGTCTATATTCACCTTCAGCTTGCCGCCCGTGACAAAGAGCAAATAATAATCAAGCCGTCCTACTTTGTTATGAGTCAAAAACGGACGACTGATATTTATTTTACCTGCGTAATTAACGACAAGAGGAAACTCCGTCGAGTCCTTGCTGTAAGAGTTCAATCCGCCGTTATCGTTCTCATCTCTGATCACTCGTTTTTGCACTGTCCGTTCTCCTTAATTCAGTTAAAAAATACACCGTTTTAGTTAATTCGTCAATTGACTTTTTCTAAAGTAAATTGTATCATATAATCGTAAGCTTGTCAAGCGGGAAGGCGCGCGGCAAAAGCAAAAAGGAGATTTGTGGTATGGAAAATAAGCAAAAGAAAAAAGTAATACTCATAGGCGCAGGCAGCCGCGGAAACGCGTACGCAAGGATCGGCGGTCAGATAGAACTCTTTGACACGGTCGCTATCGCGGAGCCGATAAAGGCAAGGCGTGAATTCGTCGTTAAGCGCCACGGAATTAAAGAAGAAAATATCTACGAGAGCTGGGAGCCGCTTATCGCACGCGGAAAGATCGCTGACGCGGCTATAATCGCGACGATGGACAGGGATCACTTTGCTCCCACTATGGCGGCTATTGAGGCGGGATACGACATACTTCTTGAAAAGCCCGTTTCTCCCCTTCCCGAGGAGTGCCGTGCCATTGAAGAGGCGGCAAAGAAAAAGGGTGTCAAGGTCCTTATCTGCCACGTGCTCAGATACACACCGTTCTTCCGCGCTTTAAAGAACGTCATCAAGGAGGGCTACGTCGGCGACGTAGTTAATATCCAGCACACCGAGGGCGTTGGTAACGTTCACCAGAGCCACAGCTTTGTCCGCGGAAACTGGGGCAACTCCGAGCGCAGCTCGTTTATGCTCCTGCAGAAATCCTGCCACGATATGGACATTCTTCAGTGGCTCATCGGCAAGGAATGCAAAAAGGTGCAAAGCTTCGGTTCACTTACGTATTTCAAGAAGGAAAACGCACCCGAGGGCGCTCCCGAATACTGCATCGACGGTTGCCCCGTCGCAGACAGCTGCCCCTACAACGCCGTAAAGCTCTATCTTAAAAGTGACAGCGATTGGTTCAGATGCGCGTCAACTCAAAAATTCGACCCCACGGACGAGGACGTTGAGCGCGCTATAAGAACGACGAATTACGGAAAGTGCGTGTTTAAGTGCGACAACGACGTCGTTGACCACCAGGTCGTCAATCTCGAATTTGAAGACGGTATAATTTGCTCGTTCACTATGAGCGCCTTCAACAAGGGCGGCAGAGAGATCAGAATAATGGGAACTAAGGGCGAGATCATTGCTAACGCGGGCAAGCCCACGTTCACGTACAAAAGCTTCGCTTCCGATGAAGCTCAGGAAATAAGCATAGAGGATCAGATCTGCAACGACACCATAACGGGCGGTCACGGCGGCGGAGATACGGGAATTATGTACGCCTTTTACGATATGCTCTCGGGCAAGGTCGATCCCGAGCTCAGCAATATTGAGATCTCCGTTAAGAACCATATGATAGCCTTCGCGGCTGAAAAGTCAAGGCTCGAAGGCAGAGTTGTCAGCCTTGACGAATTTGAAGAGGCTTGACTGCAAGACTTATAATAAGACCCCCTGTCACGTTTTGACAGGGGGTCAGTCGTATCTTTCGTCGGATAACTACTTCTCCTGAACGATGCGAAGAGCTTCGCCGAAGCGCTGATAGTGAACTATCTCGCGCTGACGGAGGAACTTGATAACGTCGTTGACATCGGGGTCATCCGAAAGCCTTAAGATATTATCGTACGTCACTCGCGCCTTTTGCTCTGTTACTATCACGTATTCGCAACAAAATCGTGGTGTGTAAAAGTGCGAAAAATCCTTGTTTTACAAGGGGTAATGTGTTCCGCGAGATCCAAACGGCAGAGCCGTTTGCCCTTCGGGTTTCGACTGCGCCCGCCCGTGTCATTCTGAGTGGAGCGAAGCGGAATCGAACCGTAGCGTAGCGGAGGCGCGTCAGCGGAATCTCGGGCGGGCTACGCTCAAGATGACACGCGGAATCAGAAATTCCAATGAATTTCGATGGGCACGTTTCGGGTGCCTGAAATGCGCTTCCCGACCATGATTTTGTCGATCAAAATCTCCACCATTTCCCGTGTCAGATGCTCAACGCCCACGTATTTTTCGATCAATTCTCGGCGGTTGTCACCCACGGCAATTTTGACTTCAATCTCGGCAATTCGCTTTTGACATTCCAACACCTGCGCTTCCAGGCGTTCCTTTTGCGTGGTGAAGTCTTTCGACAGTTCTATGAAGTCCGCCTCGCAAATCAGCCCTTTTACCTTGTCAAGGTAGAGGTCACGTACGCCTTTGGAAAACTGATTGATCTTGCCTTGATAGGTGGCGATTTCAGCTTCAATTTCTTGCTTTTGCGTGAGGAGTTCGGCGTTAAATTGCACCTTGCGTTCCAATTCGTCCATGACAAGATATTCTGCATTGAGCCGCCGCAGTTCCGCAATGACCATCCGTTCAAGCCTATCCACCGAAATAAACGCGCCCTCGCAAGCCCCCTTGGCATAGTGTCGGTTGGGGCATTGCAGAAAGTGTCTGCCACCCGATTTTGACGAGCGCATCACGTATCCGCAGGATGCGCACCGTACCTTTTTGGCAAATAGTCCGATCGTACCGACCTTGAACGGCTTGGCTCGTTCGGCAATCATTTTCTGCACTCTATCCCATAGGGCACGGTCAATGATCGGCTCATGGGTGCCTTCCACTCTGAACCATTGCTCCTTGGGGCGTGGGCGGTTGATGCTCGTTTTATACGAAATGCTCTCATACTTGCCTTGCACGAGATTGCCGATGTATGTCTCGTTGGTCAGCATATCCGAAATGGCAAAATACTTCCACAGCGTGCTGTTCTTGCTTGGTGGCAGACTGAAACGAAGTCCCTGCATCCGCTTGTATTCGGTGGGGTTGGGTATCCCTCGGTCGTTGAGCATTCGAGCGATTGCCGTCTTGCCGTAACCTTGTGAAAAGAGGGTAAAAACCTCTCGTACCACGGCAGCGGCTTCCTCGTCGATAATCAAATGACCTTTCAGGTCGGGATCCTTTTTATACCCATAGAGCGCAAACGAGCCGATATGAAAGCCGTTTTTGCGGCGGCTGTCAAGTGCGGATTTGATGCTGTCCGACATATCCTCCAGATACCACTCGTTGACAAGTCCGTTGATCTGACGGCTTTTTTTGTTGCCCTTGTTGGCAGTGTCGGCGTTGTCAACGATGCTGACAAATCGAATGCCCCAAATCGGAAACAGACCGTGTATGTATCGCTCCACCAATTCAAGCTCACGGGTGAACCGTGATTGTGTTTTACAAAGGATAATGTCAAATTTCTTTGTTTGCGCATCGGCAAGTAACCGCTTGAACTCGGGGCGGTTACGGTCCGAACCCGCATAATCGTCGTCGCTGTAAATGCCGTAAAGCTCCCAGCCCATGCGGTCAGCGTAGTCGCGGAGCATCGCCTTCTGATTCTGAATACTGCATGACTCGTCGGTGGCGTTCTGCTTGTTTTTGTCCTCCTCGGACAGTCTGCAATAGATTGCTACTTTTTCTCTCATGTTCTTATCTCCTCTCGGATAAGAACAAGCTGTTTTCTTGCCTTTATTTTACCATAAAAACGGTTGTTTGTCATTGATTTGGAGAAAAATTTACACTTTTTCTGCGCTCTAATACGGAGATCAATTCTATCCATATTTTTGTGTATTCCTCCTTCGTCAAAATTCCGTTCTTAAAAACACTTGTACAATTTTCGTTTTGCTTGTCATGATTCTCGCCTTTTTCTTTGGTCATAGCATTCCTCCCTTCGTTTTTGAAATAAATATATGAAAAATAGCAAGTCCGCTATTACAGCGTAGCGCCGCCACACCGAGCCATTTCCTTTGCTCGCCTTTTGACCAAGTATGTCAGGCGGTACTGTGTACGCTTTCAGCTATGGGCGCGCTCATATCGTGGCGGCACTATCCATAACGCCTGTATCATTCTCGGCTGGGGCTATTCAATTGGTGACGGACTATTTTGTCCCTCTACCTATGAAACACGGCCGAGATTGCGATTTTCTGCAAAAAAGTTAAAAATTTTTTTGAGAAATTGAAAAACGCACTCTGTTGGCGGTGAAAATCCGCTTTCGGAGTGCGTTTGAGAGTATATTTACATCTTTTTGTCATCGGTTGCGGGGTTGTCGATAAGCTGACCGTCTTCAGTAAAGCGTGAGCCGTGACAGGGGCAATCCCACGTGTGTTCGGCTTTATTGTATTTGAGGGCGCAGCCGAGGTGTGGGCATCGGGGTGCGGTGGGGGTAAGAATACCTACCGTCGATTCAAAAGCATTGACGGCAAGCTGTGGGCGCAGGACGGTGCGCGAAGGATCAAATACAGCGGCATATGGGTTTGACTTGCCTTGCACAAGGTCGCAGAGAATATCGGCGGCTACCATAGCGTTTGTCATACCCCACTTGTTAAAGCCCGTGGCAACGAATACGTCGGGCGTGGATTTTGAATACTGCCCGATATAGGGAATATCGTCCAAAGTCACGCAATCTTGCGTTGCCCATTTGCCGACGATCTCGGCGTTTTTGTAATGCTTGCGTGCAAAATCTTCAAGCTCTTGCCAACAACCGCCCTGTTTGCCCGTGCGGTGCCCACCGCCGCCGAGAAGTAAAAGGTCGCCGTAGCTTCGAAAAGATAAGCCTGTGTCGGATTCGTCCACGTACATTCCGCTGACGTTCTGCGCGCCCTTTAAGGCTATGACGTAGGAACGGTGCTGATAAAGCTTTAAGGAATACAATCCGTGCTTGTTGAGCATCGGGAAATGGGTTGCGATAATCAATTTTTTGAAAGCAATCTCGCCACGATTGGTTTTCGCCTTGTTGGGCATTAGCTCCACAACTTTGGTGTGCTCGTAAGTGGGCAGATTTTTTGCGATTGTATATAAAAATTTCAATGGGTGGAACTGCGCTTGATCCTTCACGCGCACAGCCCCCGCAACTCGAAACGGAAGCTCTTTTGCATCCGAAAACTCAGCTTTCACGCCGATTTTGTTAAGTGTGGTAACTTCCTTTTCAATTTTCTTGCTGTCATTGAGAGAATAAACGTAGTTATCCCGTGTTTCAAAATCGCAGTCGATATTCTCGCAAAGTTGCGCGTACTCCTGAATTGCCTTGCTCTGCGCCTCCGCATACAACCGTGCCTTGTCCTCGCCAAAACGGCGAGTCATTTTATCGTAGATCAAACCGTGCCCCAAAGTGATCTTCGCCGTGGTGTTTTTTGTGATACCACCGCTGATCTCATTCGCCTCAACCAGTATACAATCCACACCCGCATTTTTCAACTTATATGCGCATAGAATCCCCGCGATACCGCCGCCGATGATTAGAACATCGGTCTTTTTATTTCCGTTAAGAGCGTCAAACCGTGGCTTTGACGCTGTCTTCTCCCATACCGATTCCATATACGTCCTCCGAATCTTAATAGAATTAGTCTTTGCAAATTCGGAAGAATCAATACCCATTGCAGAAAACTTCGGCTAATTTATATAAATTCTTAAAAATAGCCGAAAAAATGATTGACAAACGGGCAAAATAGGAGTATAATATGGATAGTATTAAAATGCCATAGGTGTACACGGAGGAAATTATGAATTACATCTACCGTCATATGGAAAATCGAATTATGGAGCTGTCGCAGTCGTACTCTGCGATCCTTTTGACAGGTCCGCGTCAGGCGGGAAAAACGACGATGCTTCGCTCGCTTGCGGAGAAAGAGAACAAGGGGCGCGAGTACGTGTCGCTGGACGACCTCTCCACGCGCGATATGGCGAAGAACGACCCCGCGCTCTTTTTGCAGATACACAAGCCCCCCGTGCTGATCGACGAGGTTCAGTACGCGCCGGAGCTTTTTACCTATATCAAAATTCACATCGACGAGCATCACAATCCGGGAGATTTCTGGATGACGGGCTCGCAGATCTTCCGCTTGATGAAGGGCGTACAGGAGTCGCTTGCGGGGCGCGTTGCGCTTTTGCATATGTCGCCCATGTCCCAGCGTGAGATCATTGGCGCGGACTGTGTTCCGTTCACAACGAATATGGAAACGCTCCTCGCAGAAAGCAAAAAGATAGCCCCCGTGGATACGCCCAGGCTCTTTGAGCGCATCTGGCGCGGCTCCATGCCCGGCATCGTTTCAGGGCTCTATTCCGACCGTAATATGTACTACTCGTCTTATATCTCTACCTACGTGGAGCGTGACGTGCGCGAGCTTTCGGGTACGGTGGACGCACTGAAATTCAACCGCTTTATTACCGCTGTTGCCGCGAGAACATCGCAGCTGCTCAATTATAAGGCGATTGCGGACGATGCCGAGATCGATATGCCCACCGCAAAGGCGTGGGTGGATATTCTCCAAACCCTTGGTATTATATTCCTGCTTCACCCCTATTCCAACAACGTGCTGAAGCGCACCATCAAGACGCCCAAGGTCTATTTCTATGACACGGGACTTGTGTGCTATCTCACGAAATGGTCAAGCCCTGAGGTCGCCGAGAGCGGTGCTATGAGCGGCGCGCTGCTTGAGAACTTTACGGTGTCCGAGATCATGAAGGGCTATCAGAATGCGGGACTTGAGCCGTATCTCTATTTCTACCGTGACAAGGACGCGAAGGAGATCGACGTCATTACGGAGGGCGACGGCAAGCTGTGTCCTCTGGAGATCAAGAAGACCGCAACGCCCGATAAACGCATCATCCGCACATTCGGCGTGATCGACCGCGCACCCTTGCAGGTCGGCACAGGCGCCGTCCTCTGCATGGCAGAGCAGTTCGGCGCGTTTGATAGGGATAATTTGATCGTGCCGGTTTGGATGATATAAAGGAGTAAAATAAAATGGCAATCAAGAAAAATGAATTATATAGCTCCCTATGGGCGAGTTGTGACAAACTGCGCGGAGGTATGGATGCCTCGCAATACAAGGATTATATCTTGACACTCTTGTTCGTCAAGTATGTAACCGACAAATTCAAGGGCGTAAAGTACGCTGACATCACCGTACCCGAGGGCGGTAGTTTTGACGACCTTGTTGCCCTCAAGGGCGACAAAAATATCGGCGAGAAGATGGATAAGGTCATCGCAAAGCTTGCCGATGCTGAAAACAACAATCTGCGCGGAGTTATTGATAACGCGCATTTCAATGATGAAGCAAAGCTCGGCAAAGGCGATGAAATGGTGGACAAGCTCACAGGCTTGATCTCTATCTTTCAACGTCCCGAGTTTGATTTTAAGAATAACAAAGCAGGCGGTGACGATATTCTCGGCGACGCTTACGAGTATCTGATGCGAAACTTTGCAACCGAAAGCGGTAAGAGCAAAGGACAGTTCTATACGCCTGCCGAGGTTTCTCGTATTCTTGCTAAGGTTGTCGGCATCGACAAGGTGGACGATCCCAATACGTCGGTCTATGATCCTGCGTGTGGTTCGGGTTCGCTGTTGATTCGCGCGGCTGACGAAGCACCGATTGAGGTTGCTATTTACGGTCAGGAAAAGGAAATTACCACCGCAGGTCTTGCGAAGATGAACCTTGTTCTTCATAATAAGGCAACGGGCGAGATTTATGCAGGCAACACCTTCTCCGATCCTCATTATAAGGATGACAAGGACGATTCTGTTCTCCGCCGCTTTGATTTTGCAGTCGCCAATCCGCCGTTCTCGCTTAAGAACTGGACAGATGGCTTGAAAGATTACGGTCGTTTCTCGGGTTACGGTGACACACCGCCCGAAAAGAACGGCGACTTTGCTTGGCTTTTGCATATTCTCAAATCTCTCAAATCCACGGGTAAAGCGGCGGTCATTCTTCCTCACGGCGTGCTGTTCAGAGGAAACGCCGAGGCGACGATCCGCAAATCCATTATTGACAAGGGTTATATCAAAGGTATCATCGGTCTGCCTGCAAACCTGTTCTATGGTACGGGTATCCCTGCGTGTATTATTGTTATCGACAAATCCGATGCAGACGAGCGTACCGGAATCTTTATGATCGACGCAAGTCACGATTACGTGAAGGACGGCAACAAGAACCGTCTGCGCGAGCAGGATATTTATAAGATTGTTACCACCTTCAACGAGCAGATCACCACAGACCCGAAATATGCCCGTTTTGTGCCCAATGATGAGATTAAGGTAAAGAACGATTATAACCTCAATATTCCTCGATATATTGATAGTTCCATACCCGAAGATTTGCAGGATATCGAGGCGCATCTTCACGGCGGCATTCCTGCCGTTGATGTGGACTCTATGGAGAGATATTGGACACTCTTTCCGAAACTCAAGGAAAAGTTGTTTTCACCTTTGCGTGAAGGCTATTATCAGCTTAATATTGATAAGGACGATGTGCGTTCTATCGTGTATGCTGATGAAGAATTTTCAACATATGCCGAGCGCATTGATATGGCATTTGATGCATGGATGAACGATGTAGATAACGGACTACGCAATATCGACGAATTTGTTGAAATCAAAAAATATATTGTTGAACTTTCGGAAATCCTTATTGCAAAATATGCAGATATCGAGCTTGTGGACAAGTATGACGTCTATCAGGTTCTCCTTTCCTATTGGCAGGAAGTCATGGCTGACGATGTGTTCGTGCTTGTTCAAGACGGATATGAGGCAGGCCGTGAAACCGAGGATATTTACGAAATTACCGAGGATAAGAAGACCAAAAAGGAAAAGAAGAAATATAAGGGCTGGGAAGGCAAACTCATTCCCAAGGCGTTGATTGAAGCAGCATTTTTTGCGGCTGAACGTGCGAAAATTGACGAAGCGCAGACAATTTGTGATGAAACACAGGGCAAATTGGACGAGCTTGTTGAGGAGCATACCGCAGAGGGCGACGTTTTTGCAGATTATTTGAACGACAAGGATGCAGTCGATGCCAAAGCGGTAAATGCCAAGATCAAGGAAATGAAAAAGACCGATCCACAGAGCGAAGAACTTTCCATTCTTTGTGAATATATCGACCTTTCCTCAAAGGTAAAAGAGTATACCAAGCTCGTTAAGGATTTGAATGCGTCTCTTGATGAGGTGTGCAAGGCAAAATATGCCGTGCTAAGCATTGACGAGATCAAGGAGCTTCTCGTGAACCGCAAGTGGTATTATACCATTTTTGAGGGCATCAAGGCACTTTACGTTACCACGTCTCACGAAATTGCGGGACGTGTTTCGGAACTTGCGGAGCGTTATGAGGATACTCTGCCGAACCTCGAAAGTGATGTGGAATCCTACGAAGCCAAAGTTAAGGCACATCTTGAGAGGATGGGATTCAAGTGGAATTGACCGATGCTATTAGAAACAAGCATTTTGATTATATTCTTGATACGCATCTTTGGAAAACAAGCAACGAATATACCGCTTTGGCAGCCTTAAAATTTTGCTACGGTGAAAAATACAAGGATCTTATAAAAGCAGAAGCGCCGGATTTTCAAGATTTGAAAAACACTGTCGCGATAGAAATGACAGACTCCGTTACGCCAACAGATGCACAAACAGCGGGGGATTTCACAAGAATAGGTCTTGCAAAAACAGAAGAAGAAAAGTTAAAACGCCGTAAAAAAATAGAAAAAAACGGTGCAAAAATGTTAATGAATGGTATGATGACGTGGCCTATACGAGACCCCAAAACAGAACAACGGGAGATATTATTAGCATTCTCTAAAAAGCTAAAAAAATTGCCCGAATATCATAAACGCGGATTTGAAAAAATCGGTCTTTTGATCTATCACGAAAAGCCACCATTTGATGAAACTTTACAAGAATGCGATAAATGGTTAACCGAAGCCCAATCTGCAAGTGATATGAAATATGATTTCGTTTATTTGTTTCATATTGAAGGGATATTGTTTTACGATTTTTGCAGCGGTGAAAAAACACATGTAGTGATCTCTCCCGAAGACAGATATGCCCTTGGAAACCTCGGCAGAATGGCTGCAGAGGGCGAAATAAAAGATGATGACCCAATATGGGATTAAATCAATATCTCTATAAAGGAGAAATAAATGATACCACAAGGTTATAAACAGACAGAAATAGGTGTGATTCCAGAAGAGTGGTTTTGTGCAAAAATTGAGGATATTGCAACTATTTCGATGTGCAAAAGGATATTTGCGGATCAAACAACTGAAAACGGAGATATTCCGTTTTATAAAATTGGCACATTCGGAAAAGAAGCTGATGCATATATTTCAGTTGCGTTATATAACGAGTATAGAAACAAGTTTTCCTTCCCCAAAAAAGGTGATGTGTTGATATCCGCTGCCGGAACTCTTGGGCGAACTGTTATATACGACGGAAAGGATGCATATTTTCAAGATTCAAACATTGTATGGCTTGACATTGACAAAAATGTACTTTGCAATGAATACTTGAATCATTATTATCGAGTTACTAAATGGGCATCTTCCGAAGGTAGTACAATTGCGAGATTATACAACGGAATTATCTATGCTACAAACATCGCATTGCCGCCCCTTGAAGAACAAAAACGCATTGCCGAGGCGCTTTCGGATGTGGACAGTATGATCTCCTCGCTTGAAAAGCTGATTGCAAAGAAAAAATCCGTCAAGCAAGGCGCAATGCAGGAACTCTTGACGGGTAAAAAACGCTTACCCGGATTTGCAGGGGAGTGGAAGTATTATCACTTATCCCAACTGGGTGTGTTTACCAAAGGAAGCGGTATCAGTAGAGACGAATCTAATTCGGGAACGATATCGGCTGTAAGATATGGCGAATTATACACTAAACATAATAACTATATTACAAAATTCTATTCACATATCTCTGAGGAAGTGGCCAACAATGCCAAGCGTATATATTATGGAGACATTCTATTTGCTGCTTCTGGTGAAACGAAAGAAGAGATTGGTAAATGTGCTGCAATAACAAGTAACGAAAAGGCTTATGCGGGTGGAGATATACTAATCTTCAGACCTCACAATTATCTTAATCCTCTGTTTATGGGGACAGTGTTGAATATGCCCGAAGTCCAAAAACAACGTGCGGAAAAAGGTCAGGGCGATGCCATTGTCCATATTCATGCCGAAAATTTGAGCAGTTTAACTGTTCTAATTCCTGAAATAGACGAACAGAATGTTATTGCTTCGATCCTCTCCGATATGGATAACGAAATCGAATCCTTGGAGCAGAAACTCACCAAAGCCCGTCAGATCAAACAAGGCATGACGCAACAACTGCTGACCGGAAAAATTAGACTTGTGTAAAGGAGAACCCATTGGCTAGAGATTTTAGAAAAATAATTGTAATATCGATAATCATTTTACTATGTGGTGGATTTGGAGCTTTGGTGTCGTTTTGGGATGCTATATTGCAGGTAATCGTGGCGTTCTTTCCGCTTTTCTTTGAAGTTGGAAAAATGGCACTTGAAGATTACTTGACATCTCCATATTTCATCGTAGGTGTTATTATGGCGATTGGTTCTGCATTTGGCATATGGTTTGGTGCCAAAGGCGGGAAAGTGTTGTTTTTGATAGTATCGATCATTTGTGAAGTTGCAAGTCTTGTGAGCATTTTTGCAAATGTTTTGTGATTTGTTGAAAACAATTATTATGCCTACCGAAAAATTAGACTTTTGTAAAGGAAATTATTATGGACGAAATTATTAAATCACTTGATAATATTGCCGATGCAATAAACGGTGATGCTCTCACAACGTGCTTATCCATCATTTTTGCAGTTGTTCCCATTGCGCTAACCATTATTACAATCGTGTTGTCTGTTCGTATGGACAAGCAGAATCAAAAACTTCAAAAGTCGATTGCCGACCGCGATACAGTAAATCAGACAAGACAATGTGTTTTGGATATATATAATGCATATTTGGATGCGTTTCATTTGACCGGACAGGCAAGTGGAAATGTTGCTGATATTTTTGTTTCCGATCAAAGTTATTATATGTGGGCAAATGACATTGATAACAAAAGCAAGGCCGTTATGTATGCTTACAACAGAGCGAAACTTATGTTGAATGATCCACAATTGCTTGAAACCTTAAAAAATGGATTTGATGCATTTTCCGCATTGAACGGAGCTGTCAAAAGCTATATTTTCACAGGTGCTCCAACAAGAACAATACAAAATGCTTGGTGTATTTTTTGTCAAGCACACCCCAATATACAGCCTGGAAATTATTATGCGCTGTTGCAAGACAGTGTTATGGCTAACGAATTCAGAAAACTGTGTTCGAATACATACACCGATGGTATTCAGAAGAATATTGAAACATATATGGCTATAGTAGGAAATGATGATTTTGATGGAAAATTCAAAAAGTATCTTCAGATTTCGAAATCAGAGTAACACACATCTATTCTTAGATTAGGAACTTAAAAAAATATCAGATCAAACAAGGTATGATGCAGCAACTACTGATCGAAAAAATTAGACTTGTGTAAAGGAGAAACCTATGAGTGATTATATTAACATTTATTGTGATGAAAGTTGTCATTTAGAAAATGACGGTATTAACGTAATGGGATTGGGAGGTCTATGGTGTAGCAAGTACAAAATTACTGAAATAAACCAAAGGATAAAAGATATTAAAGTTAGGAATGGTGTCTCGCCCAATTCAGAGGTGAAATGGACGAAGGTATCTCCAGCAAAAAGGCAACTATATGTTGACCTAATAAACTATTTCTTCGATGATGATGATCTTCATTTTAGAGGGCTAATTATTCCAGATAAGTCTGCATTAAATCACGAAAAGTATAATCAAACACACGAAGATTTTTATTACAAGATGTACTTTGAAATGTTGAAAACCATATTTTCTCCAACACTGAAATATAGCGTATATGTCGATATTAAAGACACAAATTCTGCGATAAGAACTAGAAAATTAGAGGATGTATGTTGTAACAGCTTGTATGATTTTTCCCATAGAATTATACGCAATATTCAACCGATACGTTCACATGAAGTGCAGGCAATGCAGTTGGTTGATATTTTGTTGGGCGCGCTCGTATATGCAAATCGTGAATTCGGTGACTCCGAACACAGGAGTGAAACAAAGAGAGAACTAGTTGAATTGATTAAGAAGAAGAGCAACTATTCATTGAAAAAAA
Source organism: Clostridia bacterium (assembly GCA_017503105.1). GTDB lineage: Bacteria > Bacillota > Clostridia > Oscillospirales > CAG-272 > UBA1740. Next base: position 77,322 of record JAFVTS010000009.1, on the reverse strand, counting down.
GCACATTATTACGAGAAGAAAAATTTAATATTTTCATTTGGGAGGCCACCTGAAAATGAGCTGCGAACAACTGCCCGAACTCGTTATATGTAATAACTGGGCTGAATTTAAAAATTACGATGATATTCTATATCAAATTTTCAAGCGTGATTTCATTGATTCTAAGCCTATGTTCGAAAACAAAGAGGTTTTGATAAGACGGCATCCACTTGTAGATGAAAGAGAGCAAACATTCTTTCATATAACGAGTAAAGACTATAAAGAAAACGAGGAGCGGTGTCCCGATCCTCGAAGATGTGAAAGAATTGCTTGGGTTAGAAAATTTATTGAAAATGATTTTTGCCTTGACGATTGTAGTATATGTGATGGTATTAAGGTGTGGGAAGAAGATTATAAAACAAATCAAAGGATTTATTTGCTGTTAGAGGAAGAACGCTACATCGTGATTATCGAACGAAGAGAAACATATTGTCTGCTTATAACGGCATATTATTTGGATTATGATCATTCATTGCGAAAATTGCTTGCAAAATATGATGCCTATATAAAGCAAAACGCGCCTTGAATAATCAAGACGCGTTCAGGAACTCCTTCTACAACTGGTAGATGAGCTATTAATATTATACGCCAAATGTTTCGTTTTGTCAACCCCATGGGCAAAAAAATTTAAATTAAATATTTCCATGGCATATATTTGCCAACTGTGAGGTGAAATAATTTGTCAAAAATTGACGATATAGAGAGAAAAACACAAAACCGTGTTATAAAATTCTTTGTGGACAAGCTCCATTATACATATCTCGGCGATCTGCACGATAGCGAAAACAGCAACATCATGCAGGATCATCTCTATGCCTATTTGACAGGCAAGGGCGGATATTCGGACAAACTGGCTCGTCGCGCGATTGATGAGCTTGTACGCACTGCGGGCAACCTCCAGCACGGTCTTTATGATGCCAATAAAGAGGTCTACCGTTTGCTCAAATACGGTGCAAAGGTAGCCGAAGAAGCGGGAGAAGCACCGAAAACCGTGTTCTTTCTCAACTTTTCCGATATTGCGCAAAATGACTTTGCCATTGCTGAGGAAGTCAACGTTGTTGGCGAAAATACCAAGCGTCCCGACCTGGTCATCTACGTTAACGGCATTGCGCTGGCAGTCATTGAGCTGAAGCGCAGTAGTGTGTCGGTTGCCGAGGGTATTCGTCAGAATCTTACCAATCAAAAGGCGCATTTTATCGAGAAGTTTTTTACTACGATGCAGTTCTGTATGGCGGGTAATGACAGCGAGGGTTTGCGCTACGGCACGCTTTTAACGCCCGAAAAGCATTATTATGAGTGGAAGGACGATGGCTTTACCGAGTTTGCACATGAACGCAGCGAAACTGATGTGCTGATTGAGAAAAAGAGCCGTGACATTGAAAATCCGCTTGATAAGCAGATTTTTGCAATGTTCTATAAGAAGCGTTTCCTCGATCTCGTTCATAACTTTATTATCTTTGATAAAGGCATTAAGAAGGTCTGCCGTTACAACCAATACTATGCCCTCAAGCGCGCCCAACACCGTTTGACCGAGGAAAAGCGCGGCGGTATTATTTGGCACACCCAAGGAAGCGGTAAAACGCTTTCCATGATATGGCTTTCCAAGTGGATTCTTGCCAACAATCCTAATGCTCGCGTGCTGATCGTTACCGACAGAGAGGAACTTGATGATCAGATCGAAAAGGCATACAAAGGTGTTGACGAGAATATCGTTCGAACCAAGAGTGGCGAGGATCTTGTTAATAAGCTTAACTCCTATGAAAATCCGCTGATTTGTTCGCTGATTCATAAGTTCGGCAAAAACGGCGGGGAAGCTACCGACAAAGATATTGACAAATATATCGAGGAAATCAAGAAGGCTCTGCCCAAGGACTACTCTGCCAAGGGCGATTTCGTGGTGTTCGTTGATGAGTGCCACAGAACGCAGTCGGGCAAGCTCCACGCCGCGATGAAAACTATTATTCCGAACGGTATTTTCGTCGGTTTCACAGGTACGCCTCTCTTGAAGAAGGATAAAAAGACAAGCCTTGAAACATTTGGTGGATATATTCACACCTATAAATTCGACGAAGCTGTTCGTGATAAAGTCGTTCTCGATCTGCGTTACGAATACCGTGATGTTCCGCAGGAGATCAAGTCGCAAGACAAGATTGATGCGTGGTTTGATATTCATACTAAGGGCTTGACACCTCACGCTCAAGCAAAGCTCAAATCAAAGTGGGCAACGATGCAAAAAGTGCTTTCTTCTCGTTCGCGTCTTGAGAAAATTGCGCTTGATATCCATTTTGATTTCCAAACTCAGCCTCGTTTGATGGATGGAAACGGCAACGCAATGCTCGTAGCGGATTCGGTATACTCCGCGTGCAAATACTATGAAATATTCCAGCAAATAGGACTCAAAAAGTGTGCTATCATTACTTCCTACGAACCGCAGGCAAGTGATCTTCGTACAGAAACTGTGAGCGACGAGGAAGAAACCGAGATTTTCGAAAAATACGAAATATATCAAAAGATGCTGGATGGTCAAAGCGCAGAGGACTTTGAAAAAGAAGCAAAGCGCAAGTTCATTGAAGAGCCTGCCAATATGAAACTTTTGATTGTCGTCGATAAGCTTTTGACTGGATTCGATGCCCCGCCTTGTACCTATCTTTACATCGACAAAGCAATGCACGATCACGGTTTATTCCAAGCAATCTGCCGTGTTAACCGCCTTGATGATGAAAGCAAGGATTTTGGTTATATTGTGGACTATAAGCAATTGTTTGGCGATCTTGCCGATGCAATCAATACTTATACAGCCGGAGCATTTGAAGATTACGATGCCGAGGATGTTGCAGGACTTATCAAAGACCGTACAGAGGAAGCAAAGAAATACTTCCTTGAAACCTTGGATGCGCTTGACGAGTTGTGTGAAGGTGTTGCTATGCCTCGTGCTGAGCTTGACTACATTCACTACTTCTGTGGTGAGAACGGTGTTGATCTTGATAACGATGAAGCCTATGCACGTAGCCGAGAAAAGCTCTATAAGCTTGTATCCCGTTTGGTTCGCGCCTACGCCGAATTCAAGCCGAGAATGGACGATGCCGGTATTTCTTCCGATGATCAGGCTAAATTTGCCGAGAAAGTAAATACGTATATTAAGCTTCGTGAGGTTATTGGGCGAGCAAGCGGTGATTTCCTCGATTTCAAGCAGTTTGAACCCGGTATGCGTTATTTGATTGACAATTATATTGTCGCCGATGATGCAGAGAAAATTGCTATATTTGATGACTTTACGCTTCTTGATTTTATTATTGAGCAAGAAGATAAGCTGAATAAAGACGGCAAAGAACAAGAGAGTGCAGCTGAAGCGATTGAAAACAATATCCGCAAGAAAGTTGTTCAAAAAATCGTTATCAACCCTGCGTATTACAGCAAGATGTCCGAGGTGCTTGAGCAACTGATTCTTGACCGTAAGCGCGGTGTTATCGCATATAAGCACTTGCTTGAGCGATATCTGGAGCTTGCCAAGAACGTAAGCACTCCTGAAGAAAACGAACAATATCCCAAATCTATTCGAAAGAGCGGTGCGATGAGAGCGTTCTATGATAACTGTGGTGAGGATGAGCAGTTAGCAATTCGTTTGCACAAAGCGGTAATGACATCAAAAATGGATGGTTTCAGAAACAATCCAACTAAGGAGAATAGAATTAAACGCGAAATTTATAAGATTCTGAAAGATGAAGATATGGTAGAGCGTTTGTATAAGATCGTTGTAGAACAAGAGGAATATTAATGCAAATTGAAATTTCAGGAATCGAGATAGAAGTACAAAAAAAGAATATTAAAAATTTGCATTTGGTTGTTGCTCCTCCCGATGGTAGGGTGAGAGTTTCTGCGCCCATGCATTTGTCCGATGATAGCATCAAAATGTTCGTGCGTACAAAACTCGGTTGGATAAAGAAGCAACAGGAGAAGTTTGAAAAGCAGCCACGGCAATCGGAACGTGAATATGTTTCGGGAGAAACGTTATATGTTTTCGGTCAGCAATATTTTCTTCGTGTTGAGTATAGCTACAAGGGCAATTCTCTTGTCCTTTCCGGCAATGAAGCTATACTCACCGTCAGGAAAGAAAGCACGGCAAGCCAACGTGAAGCCTTCGTGAATGAGTGGTATCGAACTTTGCTCAAAGATAAGATTGAAATATATCTTCCTAAATGGGAGAATATCACGGGATTACATTGTGATTCTTGGCAGACTAAATATATGACCACCCGTTGGGGTACGTGCAACACAAAAACCCGTAAAATATGGCTGAATCTTCAACTTGCGAAGAAACCGATTGAGTGCTTGGAATACGTAATTCTCCACGAATTGGCACATTTAAAAATCAGAAATCATAGCAAAGATTTTGTTGCTATTATGGATCAGTATATGCCGTATTGGAGAGAAACAAAGAAACTATTGAACGATTTGAAGCTCGATTATATGGAGGAAGAAAATGAGTAATGGTGTGATTTATATTCTTACGAATCCGTCCTTTCCCGAATATGTAAAAATCGGATATGCGGACGATATCAACAAGCGCTTAAATCAGCTGAATAGAAGCGAATGCATTCCTTTTGCGTTCCGCGTATACGCTACATATGAGGTTAACTCTCGTTTGTCGGATCTGAAAATTCATGCGATTATCGATAAGCTGAATCCAAATTTGCGCTCAATTGACAACTTTAATGGTCAAAAGCGCGTTCGCGAGTTTTATGCTATGTCACCCGAGGATGCGTATTCCATTCTTGAAGCAATAGCTGAAATTCACGGTTGCGCGGACAAGCTTACCCTTGTTCAGCCAAGCGAAGATGAAATCGCAGCCGAGGATACTGCACAAGAAATCGTTGCCGAAAGAACCGAGAGAATGGCTCCGTTCTCGTTTACTATGTGTAATATTCCTGTAGGAGCAACATTGGAATTTTACTTGAATGCCCGAGAAGCAACAGGTATCACTTGCACCGTGGCAGATGAAAAACATATAACCTATCAGGGACGCATTCTCTCCCTCTCTGCTCTTGCATGTGAGTTGAGCGGTAAAAGTCCTTTAGCCGGACCGCGCTATTTCAAATATAATGGCGAGTGGTTGAACGACATTAGGCGCAGATTAGGCGTTTGATATAACCTCAAATAGAGATAAAAGTCAAGGGAGAACTATGAATTCGGCAAGAGAATATTTAAAAGAATTAATTGTAAGAGGTCAAGCCCTGCAGAATCCCCAATACGATATCAATACTATCAACTCGGCATCACGGTTGGCGAGTGTATATACATCAAATACAGATATACAAACATGGGAGAGGGATGTTAAGGTGTTCAGTTATCAGTACCTTAGAAATCATTTTGCTTATACGCTAATAGATAATACACTTAACAATACATTCGGTTCATTTCGCATCGGTTCACTAATCAATTATTTAGAAAAAGTATATAATGATTTTGCTTTTTGGGATTCGATGGAAGAAGAACAATTTGATGCTTCTAAACGCCAATCTCATGCGGAAGTTGCCATGTATGATGTGTTTATTTCACATGCAAACGCAGATAAAGCTACCTATGTAGACGATTTGAAAAAATCGTTGGACAAGCTCAATATTCAAGTTTTTTATGACAAAGATACGCTTGAATGGGGAGATAATTGGAAGGACAAGATCTTGGAAGGCGTAAAGAAAGCAGAGTTCGCTATTATTGTGATATCTGAGAACTTCTTCGGGCGTGAATGGACAGAAAAAGAATTGTCAGACTTTTTGAGCCGTCAAAATCAAAACGGTCAAAAAATTATTTTGCCTATTCTACATAAAATTTCTATAGCCCAATTACAAGAGAGATATCCTGCTATAGCAGATATTCAGGCTTTGGATTCCTCCAAGTACACCTGTGATGAAATAGCTTTGAAATTTGCCGCACAGCTTATTAAGCGCCTAAAGACATAATGAATTATGGATAAACGACAATTCCTTGAGTATTGCCTCCATACATACGGCACCTCGCCAGACTATCCGTTTGACGAGGATTTTGAGACGGCGGTACTGAGGTATGCGGACAATCGCAAATGGTATGCTATTGTAATGAGAGTGTCACGGCGCAAGTTTGGCTTTGACAGCGACGAGGTGATCGATGTGGTCAACCTAAAACTCCCGACTGAGATGTTCGGCTCATTCGGTGCGTCCGATGGTGTCTATCCCGCATACCACATGAACAAGCTCCATTGGATTTCTGTCCTTCTGCCCGACGCTCCCAATGACGTGGTACAGTTCCTTGCGAATTTGAGCTTTGAAGCAACCAAGAGCAAGATAAAATTAAACAAACATAAAGCAGATTCATAATAATAATGATACGGCAAAGGCGGCAGACAAAATTTGTCCACCGCCTCTGCCTTTTTCGACGAAATTTGAACCGATGAACCTTGTAGCTATCTTTAGTATTCATCATCTTCTTCATACTCGTCAAACAATAAGCGTTCTACCTTGTCAAAATTTACAATCAATACTTCAACATCATCACCTACATAATTCCGCACAAAACTCTCCTGCCAACAAAAACAATATATTCGTGTTTTATGTACTGTTGGATAAGCCGCCCATAACCGACGCAAATCGCCGTTAAGCCAAACTAAAGAGTAGATATTATCAGTACAATTATCAAAGTGATTTCCGACAAATGGAGTAAGTGTATCCGTTTGAAAAATATTCTTAATCAACATATCATGCCAGTTAGGTATTGTAAAAAAGCGCAGAAATCTTGAACCGTATTCGTTCAGCGGGATAAAGTGAGTTTTGTCATATATTTGATCAAAATGATAGTTGGAATTTTTTATTTTATGAGTTGCTAAATATGCATCCATTGCAATTTCGCCCGAATTGGCAAACAGCATTGAAAAGGCTCTATGAAAGGGCGGCTTTTGTAAGAGAGTTCTTACATTGATATTGGCCTTAATTTCTCCAGCCCCCGACCACTTCATTGGCGTGTACCGAGTATTATAAACAAAATAATCTGTCTCGCCAATAAACAAAGTACCGACCAAACGTGTGAAATTGGTTTTGTTGGCGGCATCGTCTCCACCAAACCATTTTAACATTCTACTTGTCATAAAGAACGGTTGACGGAGGGGGATGATCGTATCAAACTCGTCTCGTTGGAAATTGGGAAGATTGTGGGGGAAGATCTCGATGCCGGCATCTCTGCATACGGCGAGGACCTCGGCGACTCGGTGGTTGCGGTCAAGGTGTTGGTCGTTCATCGGCATATTATGTCCGTTTGAAATGATGTCGTAATACTCACCCTCGTCGATCCATTTTAAGATTGGGAGGGCGGCACTGTACAGTCGAATCGATTTAAGTCTGCCTTTGCCGCATAGATTGAAGAGCCGCGGAAGCGAGATCGCTTCCGCGGTCTCGGGGTTGCGAACGGTAATCGGCTGCATACACTCATCCACCAATTTTCGATACATACGTTTATTACCGAGCAGGTGTAAAGAGCGTACAGGGTATTCGCCACAGACGGATAATAGGCTGATAAGTCGGTAAAGCCGGCTATCTTTTCTCATTGTTTTTGTCATTATTTGTTTATCTCCTTTCTTTAATGAACAGTAAATGTTGAAATGAAAAATCCGACGTCTTAGTTTGATACAACGTCGGATTTTCTCTCTTAAATATGCGAAAAAGTCTTGTATTACAAGGACTTCTCGGTTTTATAAAAAGGTGTAATAATTTTTTTGCAAAAAAGCGCTGTTTTTACACCTGTTTTTGAGGTGGTGAATCGTACAATTTCAGCCCGTTATCGGGGATAGAGTGTTGTATTTTACACCACATCAGGAACTCCTCTTGCGGAACTACGTATACCTCGGTTTTGTCGCAATCTCCCTCGGCACTGCAATAGAAGTGCTGACAAACGTGAGGCGAATCATCCTCCATCACGAACAGTGCAATCGCGTCAATGACCGTTTTGATCTCGATATTGTCGTGATCTCGCCAAGCCCTTTTGGGATTGTTTCTGTTGTAGACGTGACGAAAGATGATCGTGCATTTTCCAACCTTCCGTATCGGCTTGTCCATAAAAAAACGCTCTAACGAAGCATACATAATTTCTTTTATGTAGTCGGTAGAGCCTTTTCTCTTTTTGGGGAGCAGGGTGGGAATGACCGCGCAGAACCATCCTGCCTCTGTGTAACCGCATTTGGCAGAGGCGGCATCGGTCAATACTTTCGTTATTTTCTCCCGCAGTAAAGGTTCGGGGGAGTAAATAGGAAGAGCACGGCATAGCAACGTTGACCTTTCTTTCTGCTCGTATGCCGTAAGTAATAGCTTCGTTGCAGATTGATCGTTCATTTCGATTGCCCGTCGTGCCCTTCTGAGTGTTAAGGTGAAATCTTCTGTTTGTCGTTCCACCTTATCAATTGTTTTCAAAATTTCTTGTGTTTGTTCTTTTGTTAGTTTCATAAATCTCCTTTCTTTGGTCGTGGTATACTTTACCACTATACATATTATAACATATAAGGACTGTTAACGCAATACCAATATCGTGCCAATACTGTGCCAATTTCGTGCCGCTTAAAAATATTTTGAAAAAAATCCGAAAAAATTTTGATATTTGAGGCGTTTGCGATAAAACAAACTCGGAAGTCGGTAACTCGTGGTACAGTTATTTGTAAGGGACAGACGGTTCAGAGTGATATTGTTTTCGTAATTTTATACCTTCGACAATATATTTTCCGTCGTTTTGGGAAATAATAACGGTGAATACAAAAAACGGAGGTATATATGTTCAAACACGAAAAAGTGTTATTTCATCCCGTAGAGGTGGAGAGACCGAATCCGCAATATGCGGTTTTGCTTCAGGAGCAGCTTGGCGGCGGAAACGGCGAATTGAAGGCGGCAATGCAGTATATGTCGCAGAGCTTTCGCATCAAGGATCCCGAGATCAAGGATCTTTTCCTCGATATTGCCGCGGAGGAGCTGGGACACATGGAAATGGTGGCACAGACCATCAATCTGCTCAACGGTCACGACGTGGACGCGACGAAGGTGCAAGCGGGCGAGGTGCAGACGCACGTTCTGCTTGGTCTGAATCCAGGACTAATAAATGCTTCGGGCTATTCCTGGACGGCGGATTACGTGACCGTCACGGGCGACCTATGCGCCGACTTGCTTTCCAATATCGCGTCCGAGCAGAGAGCCAAGGTGGTTTACGAATATCTCTACCGTCAGATCGAGGACAAGAAGGTACGCGAAACCATAGACTTTCTTCTCAACCGTGAGGAAGCGCACAACCAGATGTTCCGTGATGCTTTCAACAAGGTGCAGGAAACCGGCTCCAACCGCGATTTCGGTACGACCAAAGCGGCAAAGATGTATTTTTCCATGTCGAACCCCGGACCGAATACGTTTGCGACGAGCGAAACTCACGCGCCATCATTTAACTGAATTAAGAAAGTCACCGTCATTGTTTGGCGGTGACTTTTGTACTTTGAGAAAACAGCTTGTCCTTATCGGTTTTTTAATAAATTAAGTTGATTTTTTGCTAAAAATACCTATTGTTGCTCTTATATGATAGCAGGATAGCGATTTTTGAGCGTTTTGCCTAAGTGCGAAAAATCCTTATTTTACAAGGGGGTTCGGCGATTTTTTGATAAAGATTGCTCTTGCAGTATTGCAGCATCTGCTGCAAGGTCCTCGTTGAGGTCGCAGATAGCGTCGCCCTTTGACGAGATGGCAAAGGCGTTGAAGGGCTCGCCCGACGCTGCGGCGGGATAGATGCCGTCGCCGTGACCGATATAATATTTATCGAATCCGCCCGCGATTATCTCGTCGGGGGTAAGATTTCTCGTCAGCTGATAAATTATCGCGGCAACTATTTCCATATGCCCAAGCTCTTCCGAGCCGATATCGGTGAGAAGTCCTATGACCTTATCCGAGGGCATAATGTATCTCTGATTGAGATAGCGCATAGATGCCCCGAGCTCACCGTCAGGACCGCCGAGGGCGTCTATTATCATACTCGCAAGACGGGCGTTGGGCATTGCTATTTTTACGGGGTACTGAAGCTTCTTTTCATATATCCACATACCTTACATATCCCCCTTCGTGTTTTTATCTCCGTCTCTTTGCCAAGGCCACGGACCTTCGATCCAATTCCACGATTCGGAAGATGAGGCGTCTGCGGTTAACGGGCCGTACATATCGTTATACTGCTCCGTGAGCTCCGCAAGCTTGTCGACTATTTCGTGATAATACGAGAGTGCCGCGCGAGAGTCGGGATGAGTGTCAAGGAAGAGCTCCGCTTCCGTCTTTGCGAAGGCGAGAGATTTGATTTTAGCGCCGAGAGCTTCGCGGCTTATATTCATTCCGTTATTCATTGCCGTACACTCCGAGCGGTTTATTCAGCTCCTCAAAGAGCGTTCCGTTTGCCAGCGCCGCCTCGGGCGAATAAAGAAGCCGCCACTTCTGCCAAGGCACGTAAGCGTAGGCAAGAGGGAGCGAATCCGAGCAGATGTCCATACCCGTGTCACCGTTTTTCGGTTTTCCGCAACCGTCCCGCCCGTCATTCCCCGCGCGTTGCCCCTTGAAAAATCCGTCAAGAGCGTTAGTGCCCGAGTCGCTCCTCGGGGTTACGGGAACGCCGTTTTCGTTTCTTTCCATTTAATCTATCCTATTCTTTTTCCGTTTTTGCGGTGTAAGTCGGTGTCTGACAGAGGTTATGACAACGACTCACCGCTGTTAATATTTTATGATAGACGGGCAAAAACTGTTATCATCGTTGCCCACCTCCGTCACTCTTGTTTTTAACGAGCAAGAAGACCGCCGTCGCGAAAACGCTGAAAAATGCCAGAACGCCAAGTGTTACCGTCGCCCTTACGCTTATAAAAACCGACGGAAGATGAGAGAGATAATTAACCAAATTAAAAACGGAAAAAAATGCGGCGGCAAGCGTTATCGCATCCCCCGAAAGCTCCGACGCCGACAGGGCGGATGATCGATGGATGATACGGGCAAGAGCCGTGAAAAGGCAGAAGAATGAGAAAAGCAGCTGCGGCAATGCCGTTATGGGAGAATAACGTCTTTTTGCCCCCTCGGTAAGCGAATATACTATCGCTCCGCCCATCGCGACGTCGGCAAAAAGCAAAAGGATACCGACGTAAAATGCGGCTCGCTGTCCATTGTCTTTTCCCCTTCTCTTTTCCGCACGCAAAAGCGTGTAACGCATAAACGCAAGCAAGAGGTAGTACACGGATACTGCAAAAAGCAGAGGGTCACGGTACACCGCAGATAAGACCGTGTTCCACACGATAAAGGCTGCGTTCACCAAGATCGTTGCGGCGAGGCGCATCTTGCTGCCGAGGGGCTTCATCAATAGATAATACGTATATACGCCGTTTTTTCTTATTTTGTTTCTTATTTTTTCGATCAATCTCATTTTCGTGCTTTGCTTTTTTACAAACTTTAGTTTACATTTATCAAGGCAAGTGCCTATGCGTGTAAAATTTCGTCATACTTTATTTTAACCGCTATCGTCGTCTCGACACCTATTAAATTAAATTCCGAAAAAATATTGATTTTTAAGCTAAAGAATGTTAAAATATAATATATGCGAAATTAAAAAGAGAGGTACGGTTATGGCAAAAATTTACGGTGGAATAGACGAGCTCGTCGGGAACACTCCCCTGATCCGTCTTTCGGCAATAGAGAAAAAATATTCGCTCGGAGCAAGACTACTTGCGAAGCTTGAGATGTTCAATCCTGCGGGAAGCGCTAAGGACAGAGTTGCAAAATACATTTTTAACGATCTTAAAGAAAGAGGACTTTTAACGAAGGACAGCGTTATAATCGAGCCGACCTCGGGTAATACGGGGATCGGCATCGCGGCACTTGCGGCAGTATACGGCTGTCGGGCGATCATAGTTATGCCCGACACGATGTCGCGCGAGCGCCAACTCCTTATAAGCGCGTACGGCGCGGAGCTCGTGCTCACCGACGGGGCGCTCGGAATGAGCGGAGCCATCGCAAAGGCGGAGGAGATAAGAAGCAGTATTCCCCACGCGGTCATAGCGGGGCAGTTTACAAACCCCGCAAACCCGAAAGCGCACCGCGAAACGACAGGTCCCGAGATATACAGCGACACCGACGGGGTGGTCGACGTTTTCGTCGCGGGCGTCGGCACGGGCGGCACGCTCACAGGCACCGCGGAATTTTTGAAAAGCAAGGATCCCGACATCAAGGCGGTAGCGGTCGAGCCCTTGGACTCCCCCCTTCTCTCCGAGGGACGCGCGGGGGCGCACAAGTTGCAAGGCATTGGCGCGAATTTTGTTCCCGAGATACTGAACACCGATATTATCGACGAGATAATCAAGGTAGATACGGAAAGCGCTTACCGCTTTGGAAAGGAGCTCGGAAGGTGCGAGGGTCTGCTCGTTGGAATTTCCTCGGGTGCCGCGCTTTCTGCGGCTGTTGAGGTAGCAAAAAGAAAGGAAAACGAGGGCAAGACGGTGGTAGTTCTTCTCCCCGACACGGGCGAGAGATATCTTTCGTCTGAAATGTTCTCGTAAGAGCTATGGGCGCGCTTTACGATTTTGAATATGAAAAGCTGATAGTCGGCGTGATATATCACGAAAAAGCAGTACTTGAAGAGGGCTTACGTATGCTCACGGAGGAATTCGGCGAAACAGAGGATATGTGCGAGGAATTTTCTTTTTCAAAGGAATTTTCCGAGTATTACGACGATGAGATCGGGGGCGAGGGCTTAAGGCGGATATACAGCTTCAAAAGACTCGTCGACCCATCGCGGCAAGCCGAAATAAAGACGAAAACCAACGAGATGGAAAAGAAGCTCTCGGATGGCGGAAACAGAAAGATAAATCTTGATCCCGGCTTTATAAATCACGGCAGACTTATGCTTGCCACGACGAAAAAAGCGGGCTTCAGAATACCGCTTGCCGACGGGATATATACGGAGATGACGCTCTTCTTTGCGAAAGGCAATTGGCAAAAGCTCCCTTGGACCTACCGCGATTATCAGTCGAAGAGAGTTCAGGACTTTTTGACGGTAGTCAGACGAAAGTATCTCGCTGAGCGCCGAGAGGCGAAAAAAGGCGAATAATATTCCGATTTAATAAAAAAACAAGGACGGCGGCAGTCCTTGTTTTTTTATTGCGAAAAGCCTCTCAACCGTCGGTCTTGACACGCGTTTTTTTAACACGGGTATGGACCTTGGTGAGTATCATAAAGCTTCCGAGGAAAATACTTGCGGCAAATACGATCTTCAAAACGAGCCAGATCGGGGTCGTTACGGTGCCGTTCATAACGAACAGCTTTTTGGAAAGATGGGTGGCAAAAAAGGCGGATACGGCAGGCAGTATCAAGGCGCGCACACTCGACAGGGAGAAGCTGATCCTTTTCCTGAGTCTGATGAGCGAAAGGGCGAAATTATAAGCTTCCATTATTATTATAACGAGAGCGTAACCGCCGATACCGAGCTTCGGGATAAGGAACCAGACGAGTATTATCGACAAAAACGAGTCGGAGATGTTGACCCACATAGAATAAACGTGCTCGCCTATGCCTTTGAGCATCGAGTCGGTGACGTGGTCGAGGTACATTATCGGAACTATCGGTGCGATGAGCGCGATATAGATGCCCGCCTCATAAGAATTATAGATTATATATCCGAGCTCCTCCGAAAATACGTAGAGAAAAACCGCAATCGCCGTGGCGTACGCAAGGGTATTATTCATTACCTCGGAGGTTATGCGCCTCATTCTTGATTCGCCTCCGCCGTTTTCGGCAAATTCGGGAACGAGAAGCCCCGAAAACGACGACAGCGGCGACATAGGATAGAGTACGAGTGGCAAAGCCATTCCGTGGAGGGTGCCGTAAGATGAAAGCGCCTCGGATGAATCCGAGCCTCCGTCGGAGAGGCGTTTTGGTATGAGAATGTGCTCAAGCGTCAGAAGCCCCGAGCGGATATATGCGGAAAAGGCGAGCGGAAGCGCCATTCCGAGGACGGGCTTCATCTCAAGGGACCCAACCGAGCGCTCACGCCTCAGGCGGTCCGTTAAAAACTGAAGAAGCATAAGCAAGAACGCTGCAGCCTCGGCAATGCTTATTCCGATGCAAAGCGCCGCGACAGCCGCTTCCGTTCCTCTCTCGGCGGCTTTTACAACGAGAAGCACGGTGAGGCTTATTTTCACAAACTGCGTTACGACCTGGACGGCGGCGTTACAGCTTATCTTTTTTATTCCGACGAAATATCCCGAGAAAACTGCGGACATCGCGGCAGGGACGAGGGAGAAGGAAAGTATTCGGAGCGATATTACCGAGCGCGAATCAAAGATGATCCTTTCGGCAAATATTCCCGCTCCGAAAAACAGCACCGCGCTTGCCGAAAACGAGAAAACGAGTGCGTAAAGCATCGCGCCCCTTAAGATCCCGCCGACGCTCCCCCCTCGGCCCTCTCCTATCGCGGCGGCGACAAGGCGAGTGACAGTCAGACTGATACCAGAGGTGGCGAAGGTAACGGCGAAGGAATAGACCGTCATTATAAGGGTATAAAGCCCCGTTCCCTCTGCCCCCACGGCTCTTGAAACGAAGGCTCCGAAAATAAGTCCCACGGTGCGCACGGAAAGTCCTACGGCAGTCAAAAGAATGCCGTTATAGAAAAATTTTGCTCTGTTTGTCATTTTCACAAATTCCTTTCATTTATTTATATGAAGGAAAAGCGAAAAAAAGCCCACGAAGCGAAGAAAAACGCTTCGTGGGTCTTGATATCAAAGAATTATTAGCCGTTGACCATCTTTGCGATCTCGGCAGCGAAGTCCTCTTCTCTCTTCTGAAGACCCTCGCCCTTGTCAAAGCGAACGTAACCGGTGACCTTGATGCTGCCGCCAAGTTCCTTTGCAACGGATGCAACGTACTTAGCAACGGACATAGAGTCGTCCTTTACGTATGCCTGCTCAAGGAGGCAGTTGTTCTCATAGAACTTACCAAGTCTGCCCTTAACGATGTTCTGAAGGATGTTGTCGGGCTTGTTTGCCATCTTGGGATCTTCCTTCATCTGATTGATAAGGATAGCCTCTTCCTCTGCAAGAACGGAAGCGGGAACGGAGTCCTTGTCAAGATACTTTACTTCCATAGCTGCGGTCTGAAGTGCGACGTTCTTTGCGCACTCAGCAAACTCAGCCTTGTCAGCAAGGTCGGTCTCGAAGCTTACTACGACACCGGTAGCGCCCATACCGTGAATGTAAGAGGAAACGACGCCCTCAACGATGGTGAAGCGGCGGATAGAGATCTTCTCACCGATCTTGTAGATCTGCTCTGCGAGAGCCTCGGAAACGGTGCCGCCGTTAACGTACGCGGATGCAAGAAGCGCCTCAACGTCACAGGGCTTGTTCTGAATGATAGTCTTAAGAATATCCTTAACGAACTCCTTGAAGGTTGCGTTCTTTGCAACGAAGTCGGTCTCGGAGTTTACCTCGACGATAGCGGTGGTAGAGCCGATAGTCATAATATCAACGATACCCTCTGCAGCGATACGGTCAGCCTTCTTTGCAGTTGCAGCCATACCCTTCTCACGAAGATACTTAACGGCAGCCTCGAAATCGCCGTTCGACTCGGTGAGAGCCTTTTTGCAGTCCATCATACCGCAGCCGGTCTGCTTTCTGAGCTCGGCTACGTCTTTAGCTGTAAATGCCATTGTTTTATTCTCCTTAAATTTAATTTTAGGTAGGCGTCAGACCGAAATTACTCGGAAAGAGCCTCTGCGATAGCGGAATCGTTGGGAACCTCAACAACTGCCTCCTCGGGAAGTGCTACGGTCTCCTCGTCCTGAACGCCGCCACGAGCCTCGATAACCGCGTCGGCAAGAGCGCCTGCGATAAGCTTTATAGCGCGGATAGCGTCGTCGTTACCGGGGATGATGCAATCAGCGTCGTCGGGATCGCAGTTGGTGTCAACTATTGCGACAACGGGAATGCCAAGCTTCTTAGCCTCAAGAACGGCATTTCTTTCCTTGCGGGTGTCAACGATGAATACGCAGGAAGGAAGACGGTCCATATCCTTGATACCGCCGTAGGACTTCTCAAGGTCGTCGATCTCCTTCTGCTTCTTTGCAACTTCCTTCTTGGGGAGAAGATCGAAGGTGCCGTCAGCCTGCATCTTCTCAAGCTCCTTAAGACGTCTGATAGACTTGCGGATGGTGTTGAAGTTGGTGAGCATTCCGCCGGGCCAACGAACGTTCGTGTAGTACATTCCGCATCTCTGAGCCTCTTCCTTTACGGTCTCGGCTGCCTGCTTCTTAGTTCCGACGAAGAGGATAGTGCCACCCTCTTGAGCCATAGAAGCTACGTAGTTGTAAGCCTCCTCAAACTTCTTAACGGTCTTCTGAAGGTCTACGATGTGAATACCGTTTCTCTGAGTGAAGATGTACTCTGCCATCTTCGGATTCCACTTCTTGGTCGGGTGACCGAAGTGTACGCCTGCTTCAAGCAACTGCTTGATTGTGATTTCGAACATTTTAATGTTCCTCCTTTTGGTTTTTTCCGCCATAGCGACATAGTATTGCGACTCTCCGACGTGGGAAAAGCACCAGCAAGACTCCGACTCGCTATGTGAGATATAATTTTACTGCCGCGCGGACAGCCTAAATATAATATCATAAATATATTAGATTGTCAAGACCTTTTTTCATCGTTTTGCAAGTACGTGTGAATAATTTACATTTTATTAACAAATACGAGAAGGCGGTTTCTTGGATTTATTATGATTTCCACTTGAAATACGCCGCGTTTTGTGATAGAATGTTAATATCAACACAACGGAGACGTACAATGATATTTACGGAAAAACGATTATTCTTAAAAATCAGTCTTGCTTTTTGCTTGATACAGCTTATTCTCTATATTCCCATTCATATCACTTACACGGGCGGAATGCTGAGTCTCCCCGCGACGTTAGCCGTCATAATAGGCGCGCTTACCGCCGCGCTTTCGGATATCGCGGCGTTTGCCCTTCCCGTTTTTGCGGCGCTCGTCTTGTTCTTGAGCTATGCGTATAACGGATTTTGGCACGCCCTGCCGAGAGTATTTGCTTTTTCTCTCCCGTATATAATCGGTGCCTTGCCCGAAAACTACCTCGCTTATCTCGCGTATTTCGACTCCGCCGGAGCGTTGTTCTTCTCCGTCATTATTACCCTGCTCATCGTATTGGCAGTAAGCGCGCAAATACTGGCACTTTTCGGAATTATGTGCTTCTTCTTCAAGATGCCGAAGGTCAACCGTTTTGAAAAGAAAACGCTCCTTCCTATTCTTGAGAGGGACCCCTTCGATTTTTCAAAGCCTCTTGCCAAAGGGCTCTTCTTTGCGGTGCTCGTGCAGTTTTTACTGTCGTTTATCAGAGAAACCGTATCGACCGTGAATTACATTATCGATAACGAGGGAACGTATATGACCTCCGAGCTTATCACGGTAGTTCTTTCCTATCTGTTTTTAGCGCTTGAGCTTTTCGTCACATACGTCGCCGTTTATAAAATAAAAAACGTATTAACGGAAAAAAGAGTTGTGGAAAGAGCTTCGGAATAAAATATTTTCCGAGGGAAAAGAAATATTTAAAAGTATACGAACGTTAAAGCCTCTTGATTTTATAAAGGCCGATTACAGTTTTCAAAAACCGATCAAGGAGAAAAGCTATGGCAGAAGTATTCAACCTTTGGGAAGGTAAAATCCCTTATTATACCGAGGGGGAGATCCCCGTCTTGACTTATTACAAAACAAGCGTCAAGCTTGGACGCGGCACGGTCATCATCTGCCCGGGCGGAGGATATTCGGGACGGGCACCGCACGAGGGACGGGGCTACGCCGAGTTTTTGAACTGCAAGGGTCTTGACGCCTTCGTGCTCGACTACAGAGTAGCGCCCAACAGATACCCCGCAGCGCTGTCAGACGCGAGGCGCGCGATACGCTTTGTAAGGCATAACGCGGAAAAGTTCGGTATAGATCCCGATAAGATAGCGATTATGGGCTCATCGGCGGGCGGTCATCTCGCGGCTCACGCGGCAACGTACGTAGGCGAGCTTGAAGAAGAATGTATGGACGAGATCGACCGTGAGAGCTATATTCCTAACGGTCAGATACTTTGCTACCCCGTAATCGACAAGGACGGGCATCTTGGCTCATATAAAAACCTGCTTGGCGACAGAGCCGACGAGCTTGCGGCGTCCGTAACTCCGACGAATCTCGCAAGCGATAAAACTCCGCCCGCTTTTATCTGGCACACGGCTGATGACAGCGTCGTTGACGTGCGTAACACTTACCGTTACGTTACACGTCTGCGTGAGCTTTCGATACCGACGGAATTGCACGTCTTCCCCTTTGGAAGGCACGGTCTTGGGCTCGCAAACACCCCAAATTCCGCAGCTCCGCACGTTATGCCCTGGTCTGAGCTTATGACTAAGTGGCTTGAGCTCTACGGATTTTTTCATTGAGAGGTAGCTAAAGATGTTTGAAACCTTTAAGCTTTGGGAAGACAAGATCCCATATTACATAGGCGGCGAGGAGCCGTCGGTGACTTATTACAAAACGACTGCCAAAAAGGGTCGCGGCACGGTCATCATCTGCCCGGGCGGAGGATATTCAGGACGGGCACCGCACGAGGGCCACGGCTACGCAGACTTCCTTATGTCCGAGGGGCTTGACGCCTTCGTTCTTAATTACCGAGTAAAGCCGAACACTTATCCCGCGGCTCTTGCCGACGCGAGGCGCGCGATCAGATTTATAAGGTACAACGCTGACAAATTTGATATCGACCCAAATAAAATAGCGATCATGGGCTCATCGGCGGGCGGCCACCTTGCCGCACACGCCGCAACCTACCTCGGCACTCTTGAAGAGGAGGTGGGCGACGCCGTAGACTCCGTCAGCTATGTTCCGAATGCCCAGATCCTCTGCTACCCCGTTCTCGATTACGAGGGTCACGCGGGATCTTATAAAAATCTGCTCGGTGAACGCGTGGAGGATGAGGCACTCAGAGAGTCCGTAACGCCCATCTTCCTTGCGTCGAAGGACACGCCCCCCGCTTATATGTGGCACACCGCCTCCGATTCCGGCGTTAACGTATGTAACACCTACCGTTACGCCGCCCGTTTGAAAGAGCTCGGAATTCCGGTAGAGATGCACATATATCCCGTAGGCGGACACGGTCTTGGACTTGCTGACAGGACGGATCCGTTCTTGGGAACTCACCCCGAGTTTTTAAGCAACGGACGCATAGCGGCTACGCCGCACGTAAAGTCGTGGGCACCGCTGCTCGTGAGTTGGCTCAAGCTTTTCGGATTTTTCAGCAAATAAACGTTTTTTCTGCGCGTTTTTCCGTTTTGGAAGGACGCGTAGATTTTTTATTGTCAAAGATGAATAAAAAGCTTCCTTTCGGCGGAAAATATACTCGGATTTCACAAGAAAGGAAATAAAAATGGACAAAAAAGTAAAATTCAGCGACAAACCGCTTTCAGTAAAGATAGTTTATATCGCAACTCTTGCCATCCTCGTTATCTGCGCGGTGGTGGTCGCAATCGTATCTATCGCATCAAGCAAGGATGAAACACCTGAAGTAAAAGCCCCCTTAACCACGCCGAAGGATGACGGCGCGCAGACGGAAGAGCCGAAGGAGGACGAGAACTCCAAAGAGCCCGAAAAGCCTGCAGAAACAAAGCTCGTGTTCGTTTCCCCCGTCGTGGGAACGGTCAGCAAGAACCACAGTATGACGGAAACGGTGTTCTCGGAAACGCTCGGCGAATGGCGCACGCACAAGGGTATTGACATCGCGACTGAGGAAAACTGCGCCGTCTTTGCAGCTGAGAGCGGAGTGATCTCAGCCATCTACGACGACCCGTTCCACGGAAGAACGGTCGAGGTCACGCACTCTATGAATTACAAGACGATATATTCAAACCTCGCGAAGGAGGATGCCGCGTTCGTCAGCGTTGGCGACAAGGTAAGCTCGGGTGACAGGATAGGAACCGTTGGCTACACCGCGATATTCGAGATAGCGGACGAGCCTCATCTTCATTTCGAAATGAAGGCTAACGACGAATTCGTAGATCCGCTCTCGCACATTTCGGAGGACTCCAAAAAAGCTTCACTCGGCATAGGCACGGGTAACGCGGCATAAAAGCAAAAAACACGGTGACGAGCAATTTTTTTTGCAAACACGCCGTGTTTTTCTTTCTTTGGTATTGCATTTTCGCGCTTTCTGTGATATAATAACTTATAATTGCTTGTATCGCAGGCGATCACGGGAAGGTCTCGGACGGCCTTCATTACACATTTTTTTATTAAGGAAGAACAAATGACTAATGTAGCTATACTCGGCTTCGGTGTCGTCGGTGGCGGTGTTGCCAAGCTTCTGACGGATAACAAAAACGAAGTCACGGCACTCGGCGGCGACGAAATCAACGTAAAATATATACTCGACCTTCGCGATTTTCCCGATTCGGAATTTGCCGACAGGGTAATACACGACTTCTCCGTGATCGAAAACGACGAAGAGGTCGACACGGTTATCGAGGTAATGGGCGGCTCACACCCTGCTTACGAATACACGGTGCGTTCCCTTTCACGCGGCAAAAACGTGATAACGTCCAACAAGGAGGTCGTCGCGAATTTCGGTGACGAATTTCTCGCCCTCGCGAAGGAAAACGGCGTTTCTTACAGATTTGAAGCCGCGGTAGGCGGAGGCATTCCCGCGCTCTCGCCCATCATATCCTGCGTAAAGCAGAACAAGCTCTCCGAGATCAGAGGAATACTCAACGGCACGACCAACTATATTCTGACGAAGATGTTCTCCTACGGAGATAATTTTGAAAACGCACTGTCCGATGCTCAGAGCAAGGGCTACGCCGAGAGAAATCCCGACGCCGACGTCCTCGGTACGGACGCGTGCAGAAAAATAGCCATACTTACAGCTCTCGCAACGGGCAAGCTTCCCGAAACGGATACTATTCCCACCGAGGGAATCACGGGTATTCGCCCCGAAGACGTGTCGGCGGCGGAAAAGATAGGCTGTAAGATAAAGCTCCTTGGAAGATGCGTCATCTCCGAGGACGGCGAGATCGCAGTTTCGGTCGCTCCGACGCTCATCCCGTCGGACAAGCTTCTTGCCTCGGTGAGCGGCGTGTTCAACGCAATAGAGGTTGTCGGCGATCCTATCGGAGAGGTAATGTTCTACGGTCCCGGCGCAGGAGCGGGCTCGACCGCGTCGGCCGTCGTCGGCGATCTTATGCAAATTATGTGCTCGGGCATCAATACCGCGGCACCCGTGTTTGAAAAATGCCGTCAAACGAGCGATTTTTCAAAGGTCCTTAAAGCACAGTATTATATAGCGGCAAAGAACGCCTGCGCCAAGTGTGCAGAGGCGGCGTTCGGAAAGATCGCTGAGATAGACGCGCCCCTTGAAACGGCGTTCGTCACGCCTTACCTGACGGACGCGGAGCTTTCCGAATCTGTGAAAAAGCTCACCGAAAGCGGCGCTTCCATCATATCAAAAATTAGAATACTTTAAATCATTTTTTACTCCGATAGAGCAAGACCGCTCTGTCGGAGTTTTTTATAAGCGTCAGCATACAGATAACGGCAAGCGGCAGCATAACGTAATCTATCATAAGAACAAGCGTACCTGCGCCGACAAGAGAGCCCGTCGGTAAAGCTAACAGAAACAAAAAGGCGAATATTCCGCGTCTTTTGCCGAAAAGATACGAAAAAGCAAGCGAGCCGTAAGATATCCAGCAGATAACCGTAGAAAAAGCAAAGCAGAATATAGACACCGCAAAAAGATATTCGACGGCGTCTCCGCCCTTCGATACGGCGGAGAGAACGTAGCCTATCGGGTCGTGAATGCGACCATCGCCCGACGTAAGAAGCATCAGCGCGCTGAGAGGGCAAAGGATAGCCGTATCGAATATCACCTCAAGCACGCCGATGAGCCCCGCCTCGTGCGAAGTATACCGAGCGTCAGTAGCGTGTGCCATTGCAGAGGTGCCGAGCCCCGCCTCGTTGGAAAGTATTCCTCGGCAAAAGCCTTCCCGCAACGCGTGGGTCACCAGAGCGGCGCCTGCACCGCCAACCGCTGCGCGCGAAGTAAAAGCGCAGGAAAATATCGAACCTATCGCGCTCGGAAGATTTACTCTTCCGAGAAAAATGAGATAAAGCGCGCTGAAAACGTACACGACGCTCGCGGTGCTCACAGACAGAGCCGTAAGGTCTTTTATTTTCGAGGCGCCGAAGAGCATCACCAAAGCGGCAGGTATGAAAATTATTAAAAGCGGAAAGAAATCGGATATGCCGAAAAGAGAGGCGAAGGTCTCCGAAAAGCTTGCGCATTGCAGCCCCGCCCCCATTAAAAGGGCGAGCAAAACGGCAAAGAGGGCGTATACACGCGCAGCACCCCTGCCCGTTTTTTTAAACGAGGACTCTATGACGCACATCATTCCCTCTCCGCCCCCCGAGGCGGCAAGAGCGCTCTCGGAATACTTTATGACTGCGGCGGGAATAGCGGAGATCATAAGCCAGAAAACGCTCCCCGCACCGCCTATTTTAAGCCCTACCGCAACGCCGACTATATTTCCGACGCCGAGAGTGCCCGAAAGGGCGAGGCACAGATTCTTAAACGCTCCGCTCTTTTTTAAAAGCCCGCGAACGTCTCGGAAAAGGGCTTTCGGTCGAAATATAAAGAAGCGAAGTCTGAAGAGCATATACGCTCCGACGGTTATGACAAATATCGGTATCAGCAAAAGAATATTCATACAAAAAACGCACCTCCACGTAATATATATGCGGCAGAGTGCGTTTATATGTATATTATTTTTGTAAAGTATCGTTTACTTTTTTTGAGAAAATACTTAACACGGGTCAGACTTGGCTGCTTTTTGCCGATTTCACGTCCGAGTTCGCGTAATAAAGGATAGCCTTCACCGACGGAGCGGGTGCCTCGATAAGGACAAGCACTTTTTTCGCGTCCTGCTCGGTAAAAAGCGCAAATGCATCCTTCGGCGACTTTGAAGAAGACAAAAGGCTGTACGTCACGCTTGGAGAGAACGAGCGAATGGCAGCGCGAGCTTCGTCAAGCGGAACGAACGCCGTCGCGTCCTTGATATGAATACGAGCCTTGACCTTGCTCTTTTTGCCACCGTAAACGGTGATCAGGGTCAAAAAGCCCGCCTCGACCGTGTATTTATACTCGATGCTGACGAATCTCCAGGTAAAGAACACCAGCATCCAAAGAAAAATGGGCGCGAGCGCGAATATCTGTATCGCCGTAAGATACGCGGCAACGAAAAACGCCACCAAAAACAGTAAATACAAAGTTATCATAAGACAGCGGGCAAGCAAATACCACCCCTCCCGCTTTTTATCAACAGTATACTCGTACGCTTCGTTTCCCATAATTTCCTCCAAGATGCGTTTTATAATTATTTTACACTAACCGACGGGAAAAATCAAGTATCAAGCGTCACGTTTTCATCTAAGTAACACAAAAATTCGGCGCCTTTAAATATTTTTATTAAATGTGAAAAAAAGTATTGCAATTTTTACTTTAGTGTGATAAAATATTTGTATCTTTATTTTCGGAGGACATTTAATATGGCACTAAAAATCATTTTGCTCGTGCTGTTCTTCGGTGTTATGATAGCAATAGGTCTTTATTGCAGACGGAATTCCACCGATGTTTCAGGATTCGTTTTGGGAGGTCGCTCCGTCGGTCCGTGGCTGACGGCATTCGCCTATGGCACCTCATATTTTTCGGCAGTAATATTCGTCGGCTACGCAGGTCAGTTCGGCTGGAAATTCGGTATAGCCTCTACTTGGATAGGTATAGGAAACGCCATTCTCGGATCGCTCCTCGCGTGGGTCGTTCTCGGAAGAAGAACGCGCCTTATGTCACAACACCTTGAGAGCGCTACGATGCCCGAGTTCTTCGGCAAAAGGTTTATGAGCCCCGCGCTTAAAATCGCGGCGTCCGTGCTCGTATTTATCTTCCTTATTCCCTACACCGCTTCCCTTTACAACGGTCTTTCCAGACTCTTCGCTATGGCGTTCCCCATCGGCGGTCTTACAGAGCAAGAGGGGTATACCATCTGCGTTATAATTATGGCAGTGCTCACGGGCGTTTACGTTATCGCGGGCGGTTATATGGCTACCGCTATCAACGACTTTATCCAGGGTGTCATAATGCTCATCGGTATAGTTGCGGTGATCTCGGCGGTGCTTTCGACTCACGGAGGCTTCACCGAATCCTTGAAGGGGCTTTCCGAGATCGGTTCAAACGGTGAGTTCAACTCCTTCTTCGGTCCCGACCCGCTCGGACTTCTCTTCGTAGTTATCCTTACGTCCCTCGGTACTTGGGGTCTTCCTCAGATGGTACAGAAGTTCTACGCTATAAAGAGCGAACAGGATATAAATAAAGGAACTATAATATCGACGGTCTTCGCGCTCGTAGTCGCCGGCGGATGCTATTTCCTCGGCGGCTTCGGAAGACTCTTCTCCGACAAGCTCGACGTAGTGAACGGCGCTCCCTCGGGCGGTTGGGACGCTATCATTCCAACTATGCTCTCAGGGCTTCCCGATATTATCATCGCGGTAGTTATCGTACTCGTGCTTTCCGCATCGATGTCGACTCTTTCCTCTCTCGTCCTCACGTCTTCGTCAACGCTGACTCTCGACCTTGTAAAGGGTCACGTGGTCAAGAAAATGCCCGAAAAACGTCAGGTCCTCATTATGAGAATATTCATCGTCGTATTCATCGTTATTTCCGCAGTAATAGCGCTTAACAAGGACAAGCTCGGGTACATTGCGGATATGATGGGTATATCCTGGGGCGCTCTGGCGGGCGCGTTCCTCGCCCCCTTCCTCTACGGTCTTTATTGGAAGCGCACGACCAAGGCTGCCGTTTGGGCAAGCTTCATCTTCGGCGCGGGCCTTATGGTGCTCAATATGTTATTGCGCCCCCACTTCCCCGCTCTTCTTCAATCCCCCATCAACGCGGGCGTTATAGCTATGCTCGGCGGACTCGTTATAGTTCCCATAGTCAGCCTTCTTACACCTAAGCCCGAAAAAGAAAAGGTGGACGGTATGTTCTCCTGCTACGAGGGAATGGTTCTTGTTAAAGCAAAGACCTCGCTCGGCTCCTCCAACGAAGAAAACGAACAGTAAATATAAAGGATACAACGCTATGCCAATCACTGAAATCTTACAAAAAAACGCGGATTTTTACCCAAATGACGTGAGCCTCGTCGAAATAAATCCGAAGCTTGAAAATCAAGCGCGTATGACGTGGCGCGAATACTCGCTCATAGAATCCACCTCGGGCGAGGCGTACAGAAAAACGCTCAGTTGGGGTGAATTCAACAAGCAAGCCAACAAATTTGCCAATCTTCTTCTTACGAGGGGAATAAAGAAAGGCGACAAGGTTGCCATTCTTCTTATGAACTGCATCGAGTGGCTTCCCGTTTATTTCGGAATACTCAAGACGGGCGCTATGGCAGTTCCCCTGAATTACCGCTACACGGGCTCGGAGATACGTTACTGTCTTGAGCTCGCAGACGCCGACTTCCTTATATTCGGTCCTGAATTTACGGGCCGTGTTGAAGAGATCTGTCAGAGGGTAAAGCGTGTCAAAACGTGGCTTTACGTCGGCGAGGATTGCCCTACGTTTGCCGAGAGCTACGATAAGCTCATTGAATATTGCTCGTCAAAAAGCCCGACCGTAAAGCTCACCGACGACGATCTTGCGGCCATATACTTCTCGTCGGGAACGACGGGCTTCCCGAAGGCTATCATACATAAGCACAGAAGCCTTATGCACGCGGCGATGACCGAGCAAAATCACCACTCTCAGACCAAGGACGACTGCTTCCTTTGCATTCCTCCGCTTTACCACACGGGTGCTAAAATGCACTGGTTCGGAAGCTTCCTCGTCGGCGGAAAGGCCGTTATCCTCAAGGGCATCGCTCCCGAGTGGATACTCAAGGCGGTATCCGAGGAAAAATGCACGATAGTATGGCTCCTCGTGCCGTGGGCGCAGGACATCCTTGACGCTATCGAGCGCGGAGATATTGACCCGTCGAAATACGAGCTCTCACAGTGGAGACTTATGCACATCGGCGCACAGCCCGTTCCCCCGAGCCTTATCAAGCGATGGAAGGAATACTTCCCGAATCACGCTTACGACACGAACTACGGTCTTTCCGAATCTATCGGCCCCGGATGCGTGCATCTCGGTGTTGAAAACGAGCACAAGGTCGGCGCGATAGGCAAGGCAGGCTTCGGCTGGCAGACGAAGATCTGTGACGAGGCGGGCAAGCCCGTAACTCGCGGCGAGGTCGGAGAGCTTGCGGTCAAGGGCCCCGGCGTTATGACGGCGTACTATAAGGACGAAAAAGCGACCGCAGACGTTCTTAAGGACGGTTGGCTCTTTACGGGCGATATGGCGATGGAGGACGAGGACGGATTCATCTACCTCGTTGACAGAAAGAAGGACGTCATTATTTCCGGCGGTGAGAACCTCTACCCCGTTCAGATAGAGGACTTCTTACGCACCAACACGAAGATCGCGGACGTTGCGGTAATAGGACTTGCCGACGCAAGACTCGGCGAGATAGCAGCGGCAATAATCGAGGTCAAAGAGGGTATGACCCTCACGGAGGAAGAGGTCAACGACTTCTGCCTTGATCTTCCGAGATACAAGCGTCCGAGGAAGATAATCTTTGCCGACGTGCCGAGAAACCCGACGGGCAAGATAGAAAAGCCGAAGCTCAGAGAAATGTTCGGCGCTGCGGACGTCGTCGCAAAACAGAACGAAATAAATTAAAGGAAAGATACCGATATGAAAAAATTGTTACTCGGAAATGCAGCCGTTGCAAGAGGCGCATACGAGGCGGGCGTCAGAGTCGTAGCCTCCTACCCCGGAACACCAAGTACGGAGATAACCGAAGAAATAGTTAAATTTGATGAAATATACGCGGAATGGTCGCCTAATGAAAAGGTTGCCGCCGAGGTCGCCATCGGCGCGTCGATCGGAGGAGCGAGAGCTATGTCGTGTATGAAGCACGTCGGCCTTAACGTAATGGCTGACCCCGTTTTCACCGTGAGCTACACAGGCGTGGGCGGCGGTCTCGTCTTCTGCGTTGCGGACGACCCCGGAATGCACTCCTCGCAAAACGAGCAGGATTCCCGCCACTATGCCGAGGCGGCGAAGATACCTATGCTTGAGCCCTCCGATTCATCGGAATGCAAGGAATTTACGAAGATGGCGTTCGCCCTTTCGGAAAAATTCGATACACCCTTCTTCATCAGGCTTTCAACGCGAGTTTCTCACTCACAGAGCCTCGTTGAGCTCTGCGAGAGAGAGGATGCTCCTCTTAAAGATTACGAAAAGAATATCCCCAAATACGTTATGATGCCCGCAAACGCGGTAAAGCGTCACGTCTTCGTTGAGGAAAGAATGAACGCGCTTCGCGAATTTGCGGAGAGCTCTGATATAAACGCGCTTGAGAACAACGGCTCGGAGATCGGCGTTATTACGGCGGGAATAGCTTACGAGTACGCAAAGGAGGCTCTCGGAGAAAGAGCGGACTTCTTAAAGCTCGGTATGGTCTATCCTCTTCCCGAAAAGAAGATACTTGATTTCGTAAAGGCACACAAAAAGGTCTACGTCATCGAGGAGCTCGATCCCGTTATCGAAACCTTCTGCAAGAGCGTTGGCGCCGACGTCATCGGCAAGGATATATTCACCCTCCTCGGCGAGTATACCCCAAATATGATAAAGGCCGCGGTGCTCGGTGAGGCAGCGCCGAGATCCGTTTCGGCAAGCGAGCCCATCCCCGTCCGTCCGCCCGTTATGTGCGCAGGATGCCCTCACAGAGGTACCTTCTACGTGCTCAAAAAGCTCGGGCTCGTCGTTTCGGGCGATATAGGCTGCTACACCCTCGGAGCTGTCGCTCCTCTTGCTTCGGTAGACACCACCATCTGTATGGGTGCCTCCGTTTCCGCAGCTCTCGGAATGGCAAAGGCGAGGGGCGCGCAGTTCAATAAGAAGCTCGTTTCCGTCATCGGAGATTCCACGTTTATGCACTCGGGAATTACGGGTCTTGTCGACATCGTTTACAATAAGGGAAACAACACCGTTATTATTCTCGACAACTCCATCACGGGTATGACGGGTCATCAGGACAACCCCACGACAGGAAGAACCATAAGAGGCGAGGCTACGAAGCAGGTCGATCTCATCAAGCTTTGCCAGGCTGTCGGAATAGAACATATTACCGTCGCCGATCCCTTCGACGTTAAGAATTTTGAAAAGGTAGTGAAGACCGAGGTCGAGCGCGATGAGCCTTCCGTTATAATCGCTCAAAGACCCTGCGCGCTTCTTAAGACCGTGAAGTATTCTGGAAGGTGCGGAATAACCGATAAGTGCAGAAACTGCAAGGTATGTATGAAGCTCGGCTGCCCCGCGATATCGGTAAAGAATGACAAGGTCGTAATAGACGCGACTCAGTGCAACGGATGCGGTCTTTGCGTAAACGTATGTCCGTTTGGCGCTATTGAAAAGGAGGAGACGGTATGACGAAGAATATTATGATAGTCGGAGTCGGAGGTCAGGGCACGCTCCTTGCTTCAAGAATACTCGGAAACACCCTCATAAGAGAAGGCTTCGACGTAAAGGTGTCCGAGGTGCACGGTATGAGCCAGCGCGGAGGAAGCGTTGTTACATACGTAAGATACGGCGATAAGGTCTACTCACCTATAATCGACAAGGGCGATGCAGATATCATACTCGCCTTCGAGCTGCTTGAGGCTTACAGAGCCCTCCCCTATCTCAAAGAGGGCGGCAAGATACTCATAAACAACCAGAAGATGGATCCTATGCCCGTTATCACGGGTGCGGCTATATATCCCGAAAATATTGAGGATAAGATCTCCGCAGTTGCAAACGCCACCGTCATTGACGCGCTTATGCTTGCGAAGAAGGCGGGAACCACGAAGGCCGTCAACGTAGTTCTCATCGGTCTTATGGCAAGAGAGTCCGATATTCCTTACGAGAAATGGGTGGAAACCGTAAAGACCACCGTTCCTGAGAAATTCCTTGAAGTGAACCTCAGGGCGTTCGATCTCGGTTATAATTCCTAAAATCTGCTATTTACCGTTATTCAGCAAAGGAGAGTGAAAAAAATGTCAATCTGGCAACCCAAAGAAGAAACTATGCCGCGCGAGGAGCTCACGAAGCTTCAAAGCGAACGCCTCGTCGCGCAAGTCAAGAGAATGTATGAAAAGGTTGAGCTTTTCAGAAAGAGAATGGACGAGGCAGGTCTCAAGCCCGAGGATATCCACGGAGTCGAGGATCTTCACAAGCTTCCCTTCTCCTACAAGCAGGACCTTCGCGATTATTACCCCTACGGACTTTTCGCGGTTCCGATGAAGGATATAAAAAGAGTCCACGCATCATCGGGCACGACGGGAAAGCAGATCGTCGTAGGATATACGGACGCCGACCTTGATATGTGGGCTAACTGCTTTGCAAGAGCGCTTGCCGCGACGGGCGCCGATGAAAACTCGTTCGTCCACGTCGGCTACGGTCTCGGTCTTTTCACGGGTGGCTTCGGAGCGCACGACGGCGCTGTGAAAATGGGAGCTACCGCGATTCCGATCTCGGCGGGCAACACCCAGCGTCAGATACAGACTATGATAGATTTCGGTTCAACCGTCCTTTGCTGTACTCCCTCTTACGCTATGTATCTCGGAGAGAGCATCGAGGAGCAAGGCCTCACCGACAAGCTCAGCCTGAAGGCCGGCATATTCGGCGCCGAGCCGTGGACCGAGGAGATGAGACGTCAGATAGAAGAAAAGTTAAGGCTCAAGGCCTACGACATCTACGGTCTTTCCGAGATTATGGGTCCCGGTGTTTCTTACGAATGTGAATATCAGTGCGGAATGCACGTGTGCGAGGATCACTTCATTCCCGAGATAATAGATCCCGACACTTGCGAGGTCCTTCCCGCAGGCGCGCAGGGTGAGCTCGTCTTTACGACCATCACAAAAGAAGGCTTCCCGCTTATCAGATACCGCACGAGAGATATTTGCTCTCTTAATTACGAAAAGTGTAAATGCGGCAGAACGCACGTAAGAATGAACAAGCCTCAGGGCAGAACCGACGATATGCTCATCATAAGAGGAGTCAACGTCTTCCCCTCGCAGATCGAAGAGGTCCTTCTCAAGATCGGAGGAGATATTACCCCCAACTACCAGATAGTAGTCGACAGAAAGAACAACACCGATACCTTCGACGTCAACGTCGAGATGAGCGAGCAGATGTTCTCTGACGGCGTGCGCGGCATCGAAGCGGTCGAAAGAAGGATCACCGAAGCTCTCAAGAGCACTCTCGGTATAGCTCCGAAGGTCAATCTCGTCAACCCCAAGTCCATCACAAGAAGCGAGGGCAAGGCGAAGAGAGTAATCGACAACAGAAAACTCAAGTAATAAGGAGAAAAAAGATGCGTATCAAACAGCTTTCGATTTTCGTTGAAAACAAAACAGGCAGACTTCATTCCATCATCGACGCCCTCAGCAAGGCAAACGTAAATCTTCGCGCTCTTTCCATCGCCGACACGACGGATTTCGGCATTCTCAGGGTCATCGTTGACGATTCGGACGCTGCTAAGGCGGTGCTCTCGGAGATCGGCGTCATTTCAAAGATCACTGACGTTATCGCCGTCAAGATAGACGACAAGACCGGCGGGCTTGCATCGGTACTTGACACGCTTTCCGATTCGGGAATTTTCATAGAGTATATGTACGCCTTCCTCGGAAGAGAGGCAGGACGCGCTCTTATGGTATTAAAATCAAGCGACGACGATGCGGCCGCTGCGGCTCTCACCGCTGCGGGAATAGCCCTCACCGAGCAGTCGGAGATTTAATTAAGTAAACTTTAGTTGACGTATTATATTAAAAAACGCGACACGGGTGCCACCTTGTCGCGTTTTTGCTTATCTTGGAGCTATCTTTTTTCGTCCGAGCGACTTCCGCTTGACTTTTATAAAAAAATATGATAAAATAATATGGTAAATGTTTATTATAAAGCTTCAGAGGAGAAATATCCGACGTGAGTGAAAAAAACGGTGAAAAGAGCGTTGCGGCTCTTCGGAAATTCAACTTAATATACGCTATATGCCTCTCAGCTCTGATAGTCATAACGGGCGTGTGCTTCGTCGTTGCGGTATGTCATCTTTACTTTACGGGAGGCGATGAGCCGTATACGAGAGAGCGCGTGGGCGAATACTTACGGGCAATAGTCATCCCGATCGCCCTGACGGTCGTGGCAAGCGTTTGCGGCGGAGTTTTTTCGCTCTTCCTCGGCGTAAGCGAAAAAAGAAAAGTGGGAGGCGTCAGCTACTCTCTCGGAAGGCGAGCGCTCGCGCGTGTATTCGCGATGAACAGAGAGTGTGCCGCTTGTGAAAAAGTGCAAAAGGAGCGTGACATAAGACGTCTTATATACGTTATAACCGCGTCGGCTTCGGTATTTTTGCTCGTTTTATCGTTTGTCCTTGCCGTTCTTATTCCCGAGCATACGGTGGAGGGCTTTAACTCGCACGTTTTTTCGGCAATACTTATCATTACCCCCGCTACGGTCATATCCATCGCGGGCATATTCGCGTCTTTGCTTCTCTGCTCCGTTTCCGAGATGCGCGAATATCTTATTATGAAAGATGCTTTGAAGCTTGATCCCGAAGCAAAGACCCTCGGCGAGGGCGGCGAAGCCGTATTTGAAAAGCCGCGAGCGCTGCTTTGGATACGCGTCTTCATTGTCACCGTCGCTGTGATTTTTATAGTACTCGGTGCTATGAACGGCGGAGCTTACGACGTATATGCAAAGGCTGTCGCAATATGCACGGAATGTATAGGACTCGGTTGATATGAAAAAATTTTTATCTAAATTAAAAAGGCTGATCCCCTCAAAAAGAAGGCTGATACAGCTGTACGCCGCTCTGCTCGTCAACGCGAACGTCAAGGGCTTTGCGAGCGGAACGATATATCAAGGGAAACTAAAGACCGTATGCACCCCGGGACTCAACTGTTATTCCTGCCCGGGAGCTTCGGGCGCTTGTCCGCTCGGCTCGCTTCAAAACGCGCTTTCTTCAAGCGGAAAGACGGTGCCTTACTATATTTTCGGCATAATTCTGCTCTACGGCATAATCTTCGGTAGATTTATTTGCGGATTTCTCTGCCCCTTTGGGCTTATCCAGGATCTTTTGCACAAGATACCCACGCCGAAAATCAAGAAGAACCGCTTCACCAAAGCGCTCTCGTACCTGAAGTACGTAATATTAGTCTTCTTCGTGTTCATCATTCCGCTTCTTTATATGTTCCGCGACTTCCCTCTCCCCGGATTTTGCAAATACATATGCCCCGCGGGAACGCTCGGCGGAGCTATATCCCTGCTCATTCATCCCGCAAACTCGGGTATGTTCGCAAGACTCGGTCCGCTCTTTACCTGGAAGTTTGCGCTTCTCGTTTCCTTCATCGTAGGATGCGTGTTCATCTACCGTATGTTTTGCCGTTTCTTCTGCCCCCTCGGCGCGCTTTACGGTCTTTTCAACCGCTTTGCTATACTCGGAATAAAGCTTGACAAGCCCTCGTGCACGGAATGCGGAAAATGCATCAAAAAGTGCAAAATGGACATATCGAGAGTCGGCGACTGCGAGTGCATAAACTGCGGTGAATGCGTTTCGGAGTGCCCGACGGGTGCCATACAGTGGCGCGGCGGAAAGATACTTCTGCCGAAGAACGACCTTCCCGAGAACCCGAGCGACGAGGAAAAGGCGCTTTACGAAAAAAAGCGTAAAAGAAAATCGCTTACCGTGAAGATAATCGCGGGAGTTCTGGCGCTCTCGCTCCTTGGCGGCGCTCTCGTTTACTATAATTTCATTTACGAGCCGCCCGTCACAGACGAGGCTCCTACCCTGAAAACCGTTCCCGACGCTACGTTCACCGCTCTTGGCGGCAAGCAGTTTACGGTACACGGCTTCCACGGAGTTAACGTAATTACGTTCATAGACAAAGAAGATATTCCGAGCTCGATCGACCGCCTTTCAGAGCTTACAAGCTTGGTAAAATCCGTAAATCCGTCCGCTTCCGAGGACGCGTGGTGCAGAGTCATCCTGCTGTTCACGGGCTGCACGGTCGAAGAAGCGTTTGCGAACCGCGACGTTCCAATGACGCTTGCGCAGGTCTTACAAAATCCGAGTCTTGTGATAGCGTCCGACAAGGATGGATCTTATCACAAAAAGCTCACCGACCTTGGCAACGGCGACGGAATATTCATTGCATCGAAGAGCAAGCTTCTTTCATCGGTCCTTGACGCAAACGCATCATATGAAGATATAAAGAATTCGGCGGCAAATGCAAACACCGACGCCCGCGAGGGAACGAACGAGGGCGACCTTTGCCCGTCGTACGCCCTTGAGAGGCTTCTTTCCGAAGGCACGGTCAGCATATCGGAGCTTAAAGGAAAGACCGTCGTCCTCAACTTCTGGTATACGGAATGCGGCCCGTGCGTTGAGGAGCTGCCTCACTTTGACGAGGTCGCCTCGGAATATAAGAACAAAGACGTGGTCGTCATCGCGGTACATCAGTACGCGACGAAGAGCTTAGCTACCCGCGAGTATTTTGAGAGCAAGGGCTGGCTTGATTCCGATATTATCTTTGCCGCGGACGGTGCGGACGAGGCGTATTACCAAGGTAAATTAAAATTCGGAACGGCGTGGCCGTCAACGCTCGTAATTGACTCAAGAGGAGTTATTTACAAGAAATTTGAGCAAAAGATCTCAAAGCAAGAGTTGACGTCCGCAATTGACGGCGCTATCGCGTCGGTTTCGTTACCTTAAAATTATACAAAAATGCTCACGGCGTAAATTCCGTGAGCATTTTTGATATTAAACGCAATTACTTATTTTTAAGGATTATAACGAGCTCGGTTGCATCACCGAAGTATACGTAGCCGTCGGCATCGCACTCATACTCATACGCGTCGTCATTAACCTTTGCCTTGATTTGTCCCGATTCAGCTTCGGTCTTTGTGAAATAAACCGACAAATTGCCATTTTCATCGGTCTGACCGGGCTTGCAGACTTCGCTAAAACAGATCTGCGCGTTTACGTCTGCCATAGCGGAGCCGTCCTCGGATTTAAGGGTGACGGTGAATCTGACCATCTTTTCCGCATCCGTATCAAAGACCACGCTCTTCTCTTCCGTAGGCATAATGGGATCCTCTGCCGTAAACGAAGAATATCCGTCGGGGAGCTTGTCAAGAGTTACCATATTAACAGCGGTATTCTCGGGAAGAGAAATCTTTCCGTCCCCGTCGGTAGTGTAAGTAGAAAGTACCCAATTTACGTACACGCTGACGGTCGCGCCCGAAATCGGAGCTCCGTCCTTATCCTTTACGGTTACCGTGAAATAATTCTCACTCGGCTCGTCGGGCAAAGAGCCGCTTTCGCCCTCTCCGCAAATTACGCAAACGCCGTCATTGGCATAGCGGTGTCCTGAGGCTTTTATGGGCTCGGTCTTCTCCGTGCCGCATTTTGAGCAGACTGCTTTTTGCGAGCCGTCGACTGTGCAGCTCGGCTTACTCGTCATCGTATACTCTCCAAACGTGTGATCGCAGACGGGCGTTTCGGGGGGATTATCCGTACTCGACTCTTCTTCACCGCACGCCGCGAGAGAAAACGCCAGGCACAGAGCCAAAACGGCGGTGGCGAAAAACGGCAAGATTTTCTTAAAAAATTTCATTTAAATATTCCTTTCTTCATATCATTTTTTATTTGCCTAATTATTATATCATATCACAAAGTTTTTTTCAAGATATTTTTCGTTTTATTTTCACGAAAGCTCTTGAGCGCGGCTAAGCAATTTTTTCAAACAACCTAAGTATTTCGACGAATTTTCATTCCACAGAGCGTCGGAGTATGAGAGCGAGAAGCCGTTTTTCAAAAGGATATCGACCCACGAGAACTCGCCCGCGGCGTCGCCGCTTTCCGCATTTGCGTAAACAGCGTCGTCATATATAGCGTCGCAGGACGGCAAAAACGAATTTTTTATAAGCTCCAGAGCCTCTTCGTTCTCTTTTCCCGCACCCAGAAGACCGAAGATAAGCTCGTACGTGCAATAAGCCTTTTTTATTCCCGCAGAATGAGTAGATTGATAATCAAGGAACGCCGTTACCTGCGGTATATGCACGCTCTTTTTGTTTATCGCGCCAAGACGCGAGTGCGCGTCGAGCACGCTCGAATAAGAATCGGAGGAAGAAGCCTTGGGCAAAGGCGCCACGTAGATATCAGCCGCTTTAGCGGAATAATCAAGGTGTGAGAGAGAACCGAGCGTTACGACGCCGCCGAAGAGCAAATCGTCGGATACGAAGCGCGCTCTCAGAGAAGAGGCGTCCGTGTCCTGCACCGTCACGCCGCGATAAGCGGAAAGCTCGGAAAGAGCTTCAAGCAAGCCTTTAAAATCCGGGTTTACAGCGGGAAATACGCAATTGTATTCGTCGGTGCCACTCACGCGCTCAAACATCTTTACGCCCGATGAATAAAGCAGCGCGGATGCACAGCTTCGAGAGGAAGAGTCAAGCACTAAGCCCGAGGCCAAACCGCTTCTTTCCTCAGCGACCGACGACAGGCGCATCAGCACGTAATGATCCCAATCTCCCGCCATAACGAGTGCGTGGAAATCCGAAACGTCCGTCACTCCGTTGCCGTCGGAATCGGGAATTATCCCGAAGTCCGCACAGGCTTCAAACAAGCTGACGTTCATCGGCATAACGCTGAGTCCTGCCACGGTATCTATGAAATAATCGGACGCGAGAACGTACCTCTTCTTCGGCGAGAACGAAAGAGCCGACATCAGCTCTTCATCATATCCGAACGACTCGTCCTGCTCTTTGTATGCAAGCTCGTTGAAGGAAAAATTGTTATCGCTGCCGTTTGAGATAAGATTAAAAAAGCATCCGTTCAGGGATGCGGAAACAAGGTCGTAAATACTGTCGCAAAACACGTCCGGAGCCGAGGCGCCGTTCAAGAACACGCTTCCCAAAATACGGGAGGCGGAAGAGCCGAGGATATACGAGGCGTCCGCATCGCTGACGTAAATATACGTTACGCTCACATTGACAGCGTCCGTCATATTTTTGTTCCGTCTTGCAATCAGCGTATCAACGTCAGCTGCCTGTGCGACGTTACCCGCAAGGAACCTTCTGTTCAAGGAGCAGTACTCACCAAAATTTGAGTTTTCGTTAATTTGCACCGTCACGGTCGTGTTTTTCCAATTATATAGCGCATACTTTGCCTCGGGGTCGTATAAATCATCGTCACCGCCGTCAGAGGTGACGGCGGTGAGCGTTATCGTTAGTTTGTCGCCCGAAAGACGAACGTCTTCCTCGGGCGCTATATAATTTTCAAGAAGGGACTCGTCGAGCACGACGTAATAATCGACGTTCATATGAAGGAACGAAAGCGTTATCTCGCCTTTACCGTCGGTCGTGCCGCGGGCTACCTCAAAGCCCTCGTCATCCGTTACCGAGAGAGCCGCGCCTATTATAGGATCTCCGCCCTCGGAAACGAGAGTGATCTTATGCTCCGTCGGACGAATCTCGGCATAGCAAAACGCAAACATCCACGCGCTCTCGGGAGCTATAAGCTCCTTATCGTCGCCGAATATATGCGTGGCGCTCGATGCGGAAAGATCCCACCAACCCCAAGCCTTTCCAAGGGAGGTCAGGGCTGTGTAAAGATGCTTGTCAAGAGGATAAACGCCTATACCGCCCTCCTCTATCTTCGACGCTTCTATATATCTCAGCATCATCTCGTGATAGGTAGTTTTGGATACGAAGGCACCGTCCTCGTCGAATATATAGCACCCAAAGTGCTGAGGACCGCACATCACGCTGATAGCGTCAAGATACTTGGTTGCTATGTCGATCTTCATAAGGACTACGGGGCCGTCCGCTGTCATAAAGTGGTAAAGACCGTCGTCTTCGTTAAAGACTATCTTAAGCCCCGTCTGAGTTACGTCAAAATCAACGAGAGTATATCCGAGGAGCTTGGATTCCTCGGGACAATAAAGCTCAGGGAAAACGTCCGCTCCGTAAGTTTCCCACGGAAGGTCGGTAAGCTCGGTCTCGTGCTCTCCTATGCGCTCGACCTGCAAAACACCGCTGCCCGAGGAAGAAACGCCCTTTATTGCTATTACGTAAGGAGAAGCTTCTCCGCCGTCTGTCGCAATATTCGACGGAGCTATGTCGATAAGGATGGTAGCGCCGTCAACTCGACAATCGGGGTCGGTGATGTCGTCAGGCAAAACATAATACGGTCCGCCGTAATATCCCAAGAACACCTCGGTGTCTGCGGAAACGTGTATTTTATATATACCCGTGCGCTCGGCTCTGAATATGAAATACGTTTTTACAGCAGGCGAAAAGCTGACGTTATAGTGCTTGCCCGATGAGATGTGATACGCGTGCGTATTATCCCTTTCAACGTTTCCGAATATCTCGGTGCTTTCGGTCAGCTTTGAATAAAGAGTCAAAGTAACGGAGGTATTCTCGGGAGTAAGCACGCACTCGGACTCGTCGTACTCAATCTCCGCCGTATAAGAGATCACGGTAAACGTATATTCGTCTGCGGGGAGAGAGAAAGACGCCACTCCGCTTTCGTCAGTCACGTAAAAGCCCTTTTGTTCTCCGTTTTTATAAACCGTGATAAAAACGTCCTTCATCGGTTTGTTTTCAGAAACGACGGTGATGGAATAAGAAGTTTCCTCCCCTGCGGAGCAACGCTCGCATACCCCGTCCTTAAAGTCGTGTCCAAGCTTCGTTATTGTTTTAGCAGTTCTCGAAAGCTCGTCGCCGCAAGCAGAGCAGTATATGACCTCGTCCACCTGTCCGTCCGCGGTGCAAGTTGCGGGAAGTTTGTTTTCTTCGGTGGGAGCGGCGGGCGTATGTCCAGTTTTTTCAATCGGAGAAACGTTTTCTGCGCCGCAAGAGCACGTCTGCTTTTTCTCGCCGTTATTCTTGCAATCGGCGTTTTTCGTTACCGTCCATTCGCCAAAGGCGTGAGTGTGTGCGGGGGGAGTGTTTTCTTCCCCATCGTCGGAGCAGGACGAAAACCCGAAGCAAAGAAGCGCGCATCCTATTAAAGTAAAGAGCAGTGTAAAGATCTTCTTCATTATTTTTCTCCTGTTTTGGCTTTTATACCGCGACGTGACCGAAAAGATCGGGCGCGTCGCGGTATTTTCTTTGATAAATTACATTTTTGTAGATTTTACGCAGATCAGATCTGAGCGGCGTAGGTAAGATAATAATAGCAAATCTTAGTCCAAGAATTTTCGACGCCCTTAAACGTCATCTTGTCCATAAGCTTCTGAAGTATCTCTCCAAGCTCCGCGTCTACGGCAACGCAGCCGTACAGCTCTTCGGCATCAGTGCTGTCACTGCCGATCATCCTGTTCTCGGCATACCACCTGACTCTTTCGGTATAATCTTCACCCGAGCCGTGATATACGGAGCGTCTGAGATCCTCTATCTGATAGAGCTCATAATTTTCATCGAAGAGGTCGGCGCCCCACTCGGCAAGCAGCTCCTCGTCCGTCATTTTATCCCAGCCCTTCGCAATAGCGTGCTGGTCGTTTTCGCTCTTGGAAAAATCAAACGCGCCCGAACTCAAAAGCGTTTTTACGGAGGGGTCGGGGTTGTATATAGAGCTTGACGTGAAGATGTTCGTGTAAAGTGAGAAATCAGCGTAAACGATGCTTCCGAGCGTCCCGTCGGGAAGAACGTGATGATAGTATCCGTCCTCGCCAAGCGCGACGTCGATTCCGCCTGCAATAAGTTTTTCGGTAAGCTCGCCGTTTTCATCAAGCTCATAAGTGAAGAAGCCTGCAGAAGCCGATGCGAAGATCGTGTAGCTCTCATCAACGTACTCTACCTTAAACGTAAACGTGCCCATCTGCGTTACTTCATAGAAGGCAATATCGATGTAATACTCCACGCCTGCCTCGAAGTACATATACATACAAATATTTTTAAGATCTACCGTCGGGAAACGCTCTATGCGGTCATATTCCGCAAGGAGATTTTTGAATTCGTCAAAAATCCAGGCATTGAGCTCAATAGAGCTGTTTGACTGAATGCGATAAACTCCGGAGAGCGTAGGAACGAACTTATAGAGAAGTCCGCGAGGCATTATGAGCTTTTCGTAAACCACCGTGTTGGGATAGTAGTCGTCGGGATCGGAATCGGTATTTACGACCGTGTCAAAGGCGCTGTGGGGGGCAAGACCCTTTATGGGGTCCCCGAGCTGAACGCCTGCCGTTCCGTATGCCTCGTAGTATTTGCACATTTCAAGCCAATCGTTTTCGTTGTAATAACCGTCACCGACAGCCATAGCAACTATTTTGAGAAGCGCCATAAGCTCCTCGTTTACGGGGCAAAGTCCCGAAATATCCGAGTGAGCCGCGTAATTACAGTATTCAACGAGCTCGTCGTAATAATTCTTTCCGTCTATAACGACGGCACCGTCAAGAACGTAGCCCCAAACGGAATTTTCACCGCTGAAGAGCGTATAATTCATAAGGTCGGCAAGAAGGAGCGGACCGTCAGCGCTTCCAACGTGATAGTATCCGTCGGAGCCGAGGAATATCTCTGCATAGTTCTCATAGCCGTCGCCAAATTCATTCTCATTCGTAGCGCATTCGCGTGGGATGTAGGTAGGCGTGTTGAGTTTTTCGCTCTTTTCGATGCGAAGATCCTTAATGTAAACCGTGTCGTCGTACTCGACGCCCTTATCAAAAACATCCGTGCTGTCCTTGATGAAAATGAACGTGACCGTGTGAACACCAGACTCTTTCGCAACGTACGCGCAGCAGGTGCGCCACTCGTTCTTAGGTCCGGAGATGGCGATAATGTCATCGCCGTTTACAAGGACGTAAAGAAGATCCGCGCCGTACTCGGTAGACGCCCAATAGTCGAAAACGAGAGCGTCGCCCTTTGACAGGTCGAAGTTTACGTCAGCGTGCATTATTGCGTAAGAATCGTATTTTCCCGCATTGGAAGGCTTAAGGCACGAAACGCCGTCCTTTTCCGTGATTATAAAGGGCCAGGCGAACTCCGCGTCGGCAGTTCCCTTTTCGGGATAATAAGTGACGTCAATGTCGCCGTAATTTAACACGCC
Source organism: Clostridia bacterium (assembly GCA_017503105.1). GTDB lineage: Bacteria > Bacillota > Clostridia > Oscillospirales > CAG-272 > UBA1740. The sequence goes on along the minus strand of JAFVTS010000009.1, from coordinate 37,011 downwards.
CCCCACCTTCTCGGAGGATTCCATCTCAATATCGACCTTTTCAGCAGGCAAAAGTTCGTCTACGCTGCCGTAGATTACCTGAGTATAATCATCAGCCACAGCCTTCGAGAACAGAGCCTCAAAAGGACGCTCGCTCGGAAGAGAGCCCACTTCAAAGAAGGTTATCGTTCCGTATCTGTCAATAAATACGGACGTGGGGTAATTGTTTATTCCGAACGCATTCGTAAGAGTGCGGCCGCCGTGAACTATATCGAAGGTAAGACCCATATCGCTGACGAAGGTTGAAACCTTGAGCGCGTCGGTATCTATCGGGTCGATAGCCACTATGGCTATCTCATCCTTATATCTCTCGTAAACAGCCTGAATGTGCGGGAACTCCATCTGACAAGGACCGCAGGTAGAGAACCAGAAGTTGAGAAGCACGCCCTTCTTTCCGCCCGTCGTGAGAAGCTCGGAAAGCTTTACGGTCCTTCCGTCTATCGTCTTGAAGGTGAAGTCGTACATAATGTCGCCGCGCTTATACGCAGCGTTCGCGTAATCGCTCTCGGAATCGGATGGGATAACGAAGGAATCGAGTATTATTTCGATCTCTTTTGCGTAAAGGTCGTAGCCGTCGGGGTCTACGGTATATCCCTTAGGTACTCCCGAGAGCTCCAATACGTACTCCTTGCCGACCTCAAGAGATACCGTGAAAACGCCGTTTTCATTGGTGACTCCGCCGCCGTAAAGAACGTTTCTGTTCTCCTTATCTCTTACCATAATTACTATGGTCTTAAGCGGTCTTTGACCGACTGTTTTTACAGTTACCGTATAATCTTCTCTGGCAACGGGAGTCTCGTAATTCGGGTCTTTTGCGCCGCAAACGGAGCAAGAGCCGTTTTCATAACTGTGAGCCGAAGCGGGAATAGAGACTTGCGCCTCGGTTATCTCGCCGCAAACGGAGCACTTTTTGCCCGAGGTAAGACCGCTCGCGGTGCAGCTCGGCGCCGTGCCTTCGACTGTCACTTCGCTATGACCGAGAGCCGCCAGCGCCTCCGTCTTCTCAGCGCCGCATTTGGTGCAAACCGCCTTTTTTACACCGCTCTCGGTGCAGGATGCGGGGCTTACTTCCGTCCAAGCGCCAAACTCGTGAGTGCAGCTCGGTGTCTCGGCGGGATTGCCTCCGTTATTTTCTTCTTCACCGCACGACACGAATAAAAGCGACGCGCAAACGAAAAGAAGCAGTCCGCAAAGGGATAAAAATTTGCTTTTCTTCATTTTAGTTCTCCTTGATATGTTGTTGTTTTGCACCAAAAGGCGCAAAAGTGTATAAAACCACGAGTATATAATATCATATTATTTTATTTTAGTCAATAGGTATTTGCGACATTTTTCAGCGATTTAACAAATTAAAATACTACAGTTTCGACAAATTTTACAAATACGTCTTGTAATTATATATTTTTTATTGTATAATATAGTTTGCGAAATATAAAAAAATAAAATATATAAAATGAAAGGAATCATTTATGCAAAAAACCAAAAAAATGATTTTGCCGATAGCTATGCTCCTGGCACTGACGCTTCTCTTCTCGTCGGTGGGGGCGCCTACGATATCGGCGGTGGACAGCGCCGTACACGGTCTTGGCGATGCTCCGTACATCAATCTTGTGGAAGGGCTCGACATCAACGAGGCGGACTTCTTCGCGTCTTCGGCAGTACAAAAGCTGCCCGAGGGGATAAGCGATGACGAAACCGTGTCCTTGATAATCAGAACCGAATCGAAAACGCTTCTTGATGCATTCAACTCAAAAGAGCGCGATACGACGTTCGGAGAGTTCCTTGCAACGGAAGAAGCAGCGGCCGTCAGGCTCGAGCTCGAAGAGCAAAAGGAAGCTCTGCTTGAGCGCCTTGACGACGCTTGCGTAATTTACGACGAGGGTGACAGCTACGACTCTTTGCTTGCGGGCTTTGAGATCACCGCAAAGGCAAAGTTCTTTGACAAGATCAAAGACGCGCTCGGAGCTGACGCCAAGCTCATTCTCGGCGACGTTTACAACGTTTCCGAAACCAAGTACGTTGAAAACAAGGTGGACGTTTACGAAACGGGCATTTTCAACAGCTCCGAGTTTCCTTGCGACGGAACGGGTATGGTAATAGCGGTTCTTGACACGGGTCTTGACTACTACCACTCCGCGTTTTCGAACTTTAAGGTCGAAGAGAGCAAGCTCGGTCTTACCTTTGACGATATAAAGAACCTTATGAGCTCGTCCGATATGGCGGCTGAGAGGATCAAGGCAGGTCTTAGCGCAAACGACGTTTTCGTCAGTAACAAGGTCCCCTTCGCCTTCGACTACGCTGATTACGATTCGGACGTTTACCCCTTGAGAAGCGATCACGGAACTCACGTTTCGGGAATAATCGCGGGCAAGGACGATACCATCACGGGCGTTGCGCCGAGCGCGCAGCTCGTCGAGATGAAGATATTCTCCGACGTTATGGATACGGCAAGATCGTCCTGGATACTTTCCGCGCTTGAGGATTGCGTAAAGCTCGGCGTTGACGTTATCAACCTGTCCATCGGAACGTCCTGCGGCTTCTCCACGGAATCCGAGAAGGAGCAAATGTCAGGCGTGTACGACGCTATAAGAGATGCGGGCATCAGCCTGATCGTCGCAGCGTCCAACTCGTACAGTTCCGCATACGGCTCGGAAAAGAACGGAAACCTCGGACTTACCTCCAACCCCGACTCGGGAACGATCGGCTCTCCCGCAACTTACGCGGGCGCTCTCAGCGTTGCGTCCGTAGAGGGAGAAAAGACCGCTTACCTTCTTCATAACGGAAAGATAGTTTATTTCAACGAATCCTCCGACAGAAGAGGTGAGAAGAAGGATTTCGTCGATGAATTTCTTCTCTCCCACGGTGATGGCAAGACCTTTGTTGAAATGGAATACGTAACCGTGCCGGGCGTCGGACGCTCCGCCGATTACAAGTCCGTCGACGTAAAGGGCAAGATAGCTCTCGTAAGACGAGGCTCCAACACCTTTGAAGAAAAAGCAAACATCGCCGAAAAGATGGGTGCTGCAGGAATCATCATATATAATAATGTATCCGGTGAGATAGTTATGAACGTCGGAACGGTTTCCATTCCGGCTTGCTCGATCTCGCAGGACGACGGTGAAATGCTTGCGGCAAGCAGCAGCGGCGTTATAAGGATAGACGTTAAGCAGGCGGCAGGTCCGTTCATCTCAGAATTCTCCTCGTGGGGTCCGTCTCCGAGCCTTGAGCTCAAGCCCGAGGTAACGGCGCACGGAGGCTCTATACTCTCCTCCGTTCCCGGTCAGGATTACGACAGAATTTCGGGAACGTCGATGGCAACGCCGAACGTTTCGGGACTCGTTGCACTTCTTCGTCAGTATCTTATAAACAGAAGCCCCGAGCTTGCGGACGATCCGACGGAGCTTACCGCAAGGATCAACAGACTTCTTATGTCTACCGCTGACGTGCTTTACAGCAAGAACGGTCTTGCGTACTCTCCGAGAAAGCAAGGCGCGGGACTTACCAACCTTAAAAACGCGGCAAACACGGGCGCGTACATACTTACTTACGACAGGCTTGACGGCTCCGTTATGGATAAGAGCAAGATCGAGCTTGGTGACGACCCGTCAAAAACGGGTGTATACACTCTCAAATTCTCCGTCGACAATTTCGGCGACAAGGCTTTGAGCTACGACGTCTCCACCTATATTATGACGGAAGGTGTCAGCACGACAAAGACCGACAGGGGCGAAACGACGGTGTCGCAAGAGGGCTATCTCCTTGAGGGCGCGGGAATCGTTATCACCTCGCTCGGCGGCGGCTCGCTTAACGGAAACACCCTGACGGTAGCGGCGGGCGAGTGCGCAACGGTAAGCATTAAAATAACGCTTACCGACGAGAACAAGAAGTATCTTGACGAATCGTTCAAGAACGGTATGTACGTTGAGGGCTTCGTCACCCTTGACGCGAAGGACGAGGAAACTGTCGACCTCTCCGTCCCCTACCTTGCATTCTACGGCGATTGGACGAAGGCTCCGCTCTTTGATATTGATTATTATCAGACGAACAAAGACGAGCTCAACGACGCCCTTGACCCTGTGGATAAGACTCTTCCCGACGCTTACGCAACAAGACCCATCGGTGGGATCTCGGGCGACTACGTCGGATATCTCGGCTCGTACTACTACGAGCAGGAGCCCGGCTCTAAAAAGATCGCCGCTGACAGAAAATACGTCTCCCTTTCAAATCAAGAGGATGCTATAAACTCCTTGAGATTCGTCTGGGCGGGTCTTTTACGTGGCGCTAAAAAGATCGATATAACGATAACTGAGGATTCGACGGGACTCGTCGTGTACAAGACCACCGACGATTACGTAAGAAAATCTTACAGCGACGGCGGTATGTCGATCTATCCCGCTAACATAGATATTGATTTCAGCGCCGTAGAGCACAACCTGAAAAACAACACGTCCTACACGGTAACACTTAAAGGCTATCTCGATTACGGTGACGGCGGCGAGGAAACGAACCTCAACAACACCTTTTCCTTCCCGCTCGTAACGGACTTCTCCGCCCCGATAGTTTCGGGATGCGAGTTCTACACGGAATACGACAGGTCTGCAAAGAAGAACCGCCTTTACGCCAAGATCGCGATATACGACAACCATTACTCGATGGCGGCTTGCCTCGGTTACGCGGGTATGGGCACCGATGGCGCAGGAAACGCACAAGCAACCTTCTTCAACTTCGATCAGTACTTCAATCAGATCTATTCCGATTACAATTCTACCTCGTATCTCATTTACGAGCTCACGGATCACATCGACGAGATAAAGAGCGGCGCGACCAACAAAAACACCTTTGCCATCGCGCTTTACGACTACGCGCTCAACACCTCGATGTATGAGATCGCGCTTCCCGCAGAGTACACCGATCTTTATTTTGAAACGGCAGACTGCAAGGACGTCGTGCAGCTGAAGCTCGGCTCGTCTTACGCCGTTTCCGACATTTACGATGACCTTACGGCAGGAACCGTAGCAAGCATCTCGGGCTCGTCCGACGTGTTTGAAATAACGGGCGACTCCGAAAACGGCTTTACGGTAACTCTTAAGACCGACGGCGTCAAGGACGAGCGCGTCGCAACGCTGACGCTACGGCTCAAAAACGGCTCGTCGCGTACGCTTTACGTGAGATGCTCTCAAAAATCGGAGAACCTCTCACCGACGAAGATGCTCGTTCTGAGCCCGAATCAGACGTATAAGCTCGAACCGAAGGTCTACCCCACGACAGAATGGAGCGAGCTCTTGAATTACAGCTCCTCCAAGGCATCCGTTGCAAAAATAGTCGGGCGTGAGATTCTCGCCGTAGGCAAGGGCGTCGCTAACGTAAGAGCGACCACCGCCGACAACAAGAAACGCGCCGAGATACCCGTGCTCATCCTCGGCGAGGGCGACGACGGATACAGGAAGTACGACAAGCCCGTCGTAAAGGATTTCGTCCTTTCGGGTTATCTTACCAATAAGGCTTATTACTTCCTTGACACAGAGGACAGAGATATAGGAAAGACGGGCGATCAGAGGAAGTTCGTCGGCACGAACCTTTCCCTCTCGATGTATCCCTCCGAGTCGGTAACGCTTCAGTGGAGCTACCTTCCCTACTTCCCCGACACGACGTCGGTAGTCTTCGAATCAAGTAACGAGGACATCGTTTCCATTGATCAAAACGGCAAAATAACGGCGATCGCCGAGGGCTTTGCATCCGTCACGGTCAGAATAGTTATGGACGGCAAGAGCACGTACTACTCAAAGAACGTTTCCATAGAGGTCAAGGATCCTTACGTTTCAAACGGTCCTTTGCTTATGAATTATTACGGAAACGGCGGAAAAGTCGTGATCCCCGACGAGCTTTGCCTCGTGGAGATCGGTCAGTTTGCCTTCTCAAATTACGATTACGTCCCGAAGGGTCCCGAGGATGAAATATCCGAGGAGATGCCCGAGGCATCAAAGATCTGGTACATCGGTGACGATACTATCGAGGAGATAGTGATACCCGAGGGTGTCGAGAGAATAGGAATGTACGCGTTTGCTAATCTCACCGCCCTTAAAAAGGTCACCCTTCCCTCCACCCTCAAGAGCATCAGCAACGGTGCGTTCTACGGCTGTATCAACCTTACCACCGTAGAGGGAATAGAAAACGTCAAGTTCATAAACCAAGAGGCGTTTGCGAACTGCAGTCTTTCGGGCGAGCTTAATCTTAAAAACGCCGTTGCTATCTCGGACCGCGCGTTTGCGAAATTCGTAAGAGGCACGGATCCCGAATCCGAGGAATACAAGAATTCCGTCATCGCCTGCGAAAAGCAGCTTCTGACCAAGGTAACCTTCGGTCCTGACACGCAGTCTATCGCCGCATTCGCATTCTCGGGCAACGAGAGCCTCAAGGATATTTATATCGGAGCGAGCAAGGTCAAGCTCGGCGAATACGCATTCGCGAACTGTAAAAATCTCACATCTACGAGAATAAACGCCGCCGTTATTCCCGAGGGCGCGTTCTACGGCTGCTCGAAGCTTGCGAACGTCGTTATAGGCAAGGACGTTGAGCTCATCGGAGCCCACGCGTTTACGGGAACGAATATCTCGACCTTCAGCGTTGAAAACGGCAACACCGCCTTCGCACCCGCCACGAGCGTTCCCTACGTGCTCTCGGCTGACGAGACCGAGCTTCTGCTCGTTTCTCCCACCGTAGAGGAGCTCGACCTCTCCGCGAACAAGAAGATAACGAGAATAGGTAACGGCGCGTTTATGGGCAACACCACGCTCAGAAGCGTCAACATTCCGAGCGTGAAGAGGGTCGGCAGCTACGCCTTTGACGGATGCACGTCCCTTAGTGAAATCAAGCTCAACCGCACTCTTTACGAGATCGGCGACTACGCGTTCACGAACACGAAGCTTGACACGCTTCCCTTCTTCGTTCTTGATAACAAGCGCATCGGCGATTACGCCTTTGCGGGCACACAGATAAGCACGGTGCTCATTCCCAACGACGTTACCGTCGGCGACTATGCGTTTGCTTACTGTAAAAACCTTACGTCTATTCAGATAGGAATTGGCGTCACCGTTGGAAAATACGCATTCTATACCGACATCTTCGATCCTGACAACAGAGAAGAAGCAAGTATCACCAAGGACGGCAAGACTTATTATTACTACACCTACAAATCTCCCATCACCTTCCTTTATATAGGAGAAAACGCGACGCTCCTTGAAGGTGCCTTCTACGGCGCTTCGATGCTTGAGCAGGTCACCCTCGGAAACGGCGCGTGGATCGGAGATTTCGCATTCTATCACGCGGACAAATTAAGCTCCATCGACCTCTCGGGTGCCGTCTATATCGGCAATTGGGCGTTTACGGGAGCTTACGACACCTACTACACGGGACACGACCTGAACGGCAACCTTACAGGCAACGCCGTCAACAGCGCGGGAACCGATTACCTTTACATCTTCTATACGCCGAACTTCACGTCCGTTAATCTCTCCTCAGCCAAGCACGTCGGTGCCGAGGCATTTACGTACTGCGGCTACGTTGGCGAGCTTGACAGAGGCGAGGGCGGCGGACTTACGAGCGTTACGTTCGGCTCGAAGACCGATAAGATCTCCGACGGTGCTTTCGCGTACTGTGAGAAACTGAACAGTATAAGCTTCGGCTCAGTTACCGAGATCGGAAATTACGCATTCTACAACACCGCCGTAACAAACCTCAGCCTTTACTTCGTAAAGACCGTCGGCGAAGACGCTTTTGCATTCTGCGGAGAACTTAAGAGCGTCACCTTCGGCACGGCTATTGAAAGAATAGGCAACGGTGCGTTTGCATACTGCACGAAGCTTGCAAGCACTTCAAGACTCGGCTCGGCGCGTTATATCGGCGATACCGCATTTGCCTACACCGCTCTTACGAGCGCCGATCTTACGAGTGCGGAATACGTGGGAAGCTACGCGTTCATCAAGAATCAGCCGACCGAATTCACCCTGATCCTCGGAACGAGCTTAAAGGAGCTTGGCGATAACCCCTTCACGTACTGCGTTATAGCTCCCCTCTCGAAGGAAGAGGATGTGACCCTCGGCTCGACGGTAAGCAAGGTCACGGTATACACCTTTGAGCTTGGTGAAAACGTAAGAATAATCGACGGCTCCATCTACCGCGTCGTTCCTCGCGGACTTGAGCTCGTGTCGTATTTCGGCTCCGACAGCACGGTCATAGTTGCCGACGGAACGGTAAGAATAGCTGCCGGCGCATTCAGAGGCGCCGACAAGCTTCGCAACGTCGTCCTTCCCGCAAGCCTCAAGGCTATCGGACACAAGGCGTTCTTTGACTGTGACGCTCTCGCGACAGTCATCTTCAAGAGCTATATAGCTCCGATCCTTGAAGAGGAATTCGATCCCGATTACGTGACGTGGGAGAACATTCCCTTCTACTTCGATTACAGCGCGAACGAGGTCTTCGGTCTCGGAATCCGCGACTACCGTCACCTTTCCCTCTTCGCATCGAACTTCTTCTTCGGAGCGAATTTCAAGGATTACATCGGTCATATTGAAAACAAGCTCACTATGATAAGACCCATAAACGGAAAGAACTACGACACCTTCATCTTCGGTCAGTACTTCGATCTCGTCATAGACGGAGCTCTCGCGGCAAGCGACGTAACGCTTGAAGCGATAGAAGCGATCAACAAGATCCCCGAGCGTGTTACCCTTGACGATAAATCCGTCATAGAGGCGGCAAGAGCGGCTTACGACAAGATAGTCGGCGTCGATCAGATAGCATACGCCACCGAGTACCTCAGCATACTTGAAAAAGCTGAGAAAAGGATAGCCGTGCTTGAAAAGCCCGACGAGCCCGTCACCCCCGATGAGCCCATCACTCCCGATGAGCCCGTCACCCCCGACGAGCCCGACACTCCCGTCACTCCCCCGACTCAAGTTCCCTCTCAGCCGAGCACGAGCACCAAGCCCGCCGATGACACCAACGCGGGTGAAAACGACGGCATTTCCACGCTTGCCATAGTGATCATCGTTATAGTAGTTCTTACTCTCGGCGCGGTAGTGATCTCCGCCGCGGTGATCACCGTCAGCAGAAAGAACAGCTACAGAAAATAATCAAGAGGAGATAGGAATACCAAAATATGAAAAAGAAAATTCTGATCCTCACAGGAGCGGCTTTAATGCTCGCCACCCTGCTTCTCCTCACCGCCTGCGGTGACAGCTCCCCCTACGGGGAGCTTGCCGAGGACGGCTACACCGTTTGCGTCAGATACGATGCGAACGGCGGTGACTTCGCCTGCAACGGAACGTACATTTCCGTCGTAGACGTGTACCACAGCTCACAGGACTCCATCAAGCTCTTTCCGCCCGATTCGCCGATAAGGCAACCTGCGGAGCTCAGATACGACGTACAGCTTTCGATGTCGTCGTATAAATTCGTCGGCTGGTTCCCTGCCGAGGTGAACGACAAGGGCGAGGTCGTGGACGAAGACGGCAACCCCGTTTCCGTCTCGGGCAAGGAGCCGAAATTCACCTCGCAAGAGGCGTGGGACTTTGAAGAGCAGCGCTTCAAGCTTGACAAGAGCAAGACCTACTCGCGCGATGTGCCCGCAATAACGCTTTGCGCGAAATGGGAGCCTCATTACACCTTTGAGTTTTACGTTGAGGACGAAAACGGAAATTGGATAAACTTCACGAAGAAAAACAAGGAAGGTGTGACGGAAAAGCTCATTTACAAGGGGCTTACGCCCGAGCTGCCGAGCATCTCAAGCGAGATCTCAAACCGCTTTGGCGGTTGGGGTAACTGGGACTTCTACGGCGACTTCGACCCCAGGGGCTCCGATCAATTCCCGAGCGGATATACCCTGATGGGACTTTATCTCTCGCCCGAGTGCACGGAAGACTCGAAAATACCTCTCACCTCGTTTGACACCGCCAACGTGTTTGACGGAGAAGCGTATTACGAAGAGCGTCCCGAACTCGATTTCCACAAAGATCCCGTAAAAATATACACAAAGATAGAAAAAGGAAATTGGTTCCTTATCAGCAGCCCCGACAAGCTTTCCGCGCTTTGCAAAAACATATTTAACAAAACCGCGGGGTTTGAGGACGTAAAGATCAAGCTGATAGACGACCTCGATTTTTCCGAGTCAAAGCGAGGATGGCTATTTGACGATCCCGCAAGCTTTGCCTCGGCGGGCTTCGATATTTCAAGCTTTGAAGGCTTTGACTTCTACATAGACGGAAACGGATACAGCATAAAGCTCCCCGAGAGCGACCTGCTCACGGGCAGTATCTTTGGCAAGCTTTCGGGCAGTGCCACCGTTAAAAATCTCACCGTAGAGGGCGCGCACGTAAAGTATAGCGGCACCGACAGCTTCGCTATGCTCGCGGACGACGTTGCCGACGGCGCGGTGATAGAAAACGTCAGGTTCGTAAACTGCACGCTTGACGTTGACGTTACCGAAGAGCAGGCAATGAAGCTGATAAGCGGCGAGACCAAAGTATTCGTCGCAACCGAAAGACCCATCGACGGCTTGGATGCGTCGGGCGTTACCGTAAACTGTCCCGAGTGGCTTGAAGCCACCATAGATCCCGTAAGCGGGCAGATAATTTTCAACGAGAAATAATAATTTTTATAAAAACAGGGAGAAACCACAATGAAAAAGAAGATCTTATCCTTGCTTCTCTGTCTTTCCATCTGCTTTGGCGCGATGCTTCCGCTCGCGTCCTGCGGAGGTGACGGCGGTGCGGCAAGCAACCAAAACCCATCCGCACCCACAGCTCCGGGCTCGGGCTCGGGCACAGGCACGGGAACGGGAGGCGGCGGCAGCACCGTTAAAAATCCCGACGCTCTGGTAATTATGTCGGAGGAGCTTGACGGCTTGTTCAACCCCTTCTTCTCCACCACCGCGGCAGACGGAAACATCGTTTCTATGACGCAGACCTCTATGCTCACTATGAATTACGTGAACGACGAGGTAGTTCTCGCTTACGGCCCCGAGGAGCCCGTCGTTACGCTTGATTTTGAAGCTGTTTACGACGATTTTGACGACAAGACGACCTATACCTTCGTTCTTAAAAACGGAATCAAGTTCTCCGACGGACACGCTCTTACCATCGAGGACGTGCTCTTCAACCTTTACGTTTACCTCGACCCCGTTTACACGGGCTCGTCCACGATGTACTCCACCGACATCGTCGGTCTTGCCGAGTACAGAGCTCAGAAGCACCTCGACGGTGACACCTCCGAGGACGCTCAGATAAACGAAACGGCGTACACCTACGCGAGCAACCGCTTGGCGGAGCTTATAAACGTCTACAAGAGAGTCGCCGATCCCGACGGAAACGGTCAGTACGATATAACCGTCGAAGAGATGAAGGACGCGATACTTAACAGCTGGGGACTTTCTTACGGCTATAAGCAGGCTGTAAGCTCAAAGCCCGACAGCGTTACGAACGCAAAGCTCCTTGAGGATTACGAAAAGGTCCTCACCCTCTTCCGCGCCGAGCTTGAGCGCGATTACAACACCGCTCAAAGCGCGTACGACCCCAACACCGAGCCCTACAAGAGCTGGTGGGACGAGTACTTCTCCGACCCCATCTTCCGCTTTATGTGCGCTTACGGCATTCCCGAGATCAAGTACGTAAAGGGCGAGGGCGGCAAGGTCGACCTTACCAAAATTGAAAGCATCGTCAGAAACTACGACAAGAACGTTATAAACACCAAGGAAAAGGCTATCGAATACATTTTTGACACCTTTGTTTCTTCGTACTTTATAGATATTCTTACGAGCTCCGCTACCGCTGCCGAAATAATGAACGAATATCTCGCTGTGGCAAAGTCCGTCATTCTTGAAGCAAACAAGAACGAAGACGGCTCGCTTACTATCCCGAACATCAAGGGTATCGTTTCCGTCGGACATAACACCGATAGGACCACGGTCAGAGTTAACGGAAAAACGTACAACGTAGCAAGAGAGCACAACGCTGACGGTTCTCCCAAAAACGCTAACGAGTACGACGTGCTCGAGATCACCATAAACAAGCAGGACCCCAAGGCGATCTGGAACTTCGCCTTCTCCGTAGCGCCTCAGCACTACTACGGAAACAGCGAGAAATATCCCGTCGACATCGCGAAGAACAAGTTCGGAGTCAGCTGGTCTGACGCGGACTTTATGTCAAAGACCGTTCAGTCCGTAAGAAACAACAGCGTTCCTATGGGCGCCGGCGCTTATATGGCGACCGATATCAATAACAACACAAATCCCGAGGGCTCGGAGTTCTTCAAGAACAACGTAGTTTACTTCAAGGCAAACAAGGGCTTCTTCTTCGCTACTCCCAAGATCGACAAGATCAGATACCAGGTAGTAAGCGCAAGCAACGCCGTTGGAATGCTCAAGGACGGAAGCGTTCACTTCATCTCTCCTCAGTACACGGACAATAACGTAAAAGAGCTTGACGCGCTTATCAGCGAAGGCGTTAAGAGAATGAACGCTCTTCAGCTCGGTTACGGTTATATAGGCGTAAGCGCTGAAAAGATACCCGACATCAATCTCCGCAAAGCTATTATGTGCGCGATGAACACCGCCCTTTCGCTCGGCTACTACACGGCAGGAACCGCGCAGACCATCTTTTATCCTATGTCGACGGTAAGCTGGGCTTACCCGAAGGATGCAAACGGCAACCCCGACCGTGAGACCGACTTCGATTATCCGATAGCTAAATTCGACGAAGAGTATGCCAAGGATCTCATCAGAACTTATATGAATGCCGCAGGCGTTTCCGCAGGAGATCCCTCGCTCAGAGTGACCTTCACCATTGCGGGCTCAAACGCACAGGATCACCCCACCTACCAGACCTTCCTCCTTGCCGAGCAGATCCTTGAATCTATGGGCTGGGATATAACCGTTACCGCCGACGCAAACGCGCTCAAGAAGCTCTCGACCGGTGCGCTTTCCGTCTGGGCAGCAGCTTGGGGCTCCACGGTCGACCCCGATCTTTACCAGGTATATCACAAGGATTCCGCTGCGACGAGCACCAAGGCTTGGGGCTACGACGCTATAAAGAGAGATCCCTCCTCCGAGGAATACGGTATACTTACAGAGCTCTCAAAGATCATCGACGACGCTCGCGAAACGAACAACCAGGACCTCAGAAAGACCCTCTATAAGCAGGCGCTTGAGCTCATTCTTGAGCTTGCGATAGAGCTTCCCGTATATCAGCGTTCCGTTCTTTACGCTTACGATTCGACGGTCATCAAGTCGTCCTCTCTTCCTTCTACGATCAACCCCTATTCCACGCCTCTTGACAGAATCTGGGATGTAGAATTTGCTAACTAAGAGGTAGCTTATGCTAAAATACATCATCAAGCGCTTGCTCCTCTCCGCTTTGATACTGATCGGCGTCTCCTTCCTGGTATACGTTCTCATAAGATGTATGCCAACGGATTACGCCGAGCAGAAGATCGCCTCGATGAACCAGAATCAGGCGGTCTCGGAGGAGATGAAGGAGCAGATATACGAAAGCTACGGTCTTAACGACGGTATCATCGACGGTTATATGAATTGGCTCGGAAAGCTGTGCAAATTCGACCTCGGAAACCGTTTCTCCAACAACCGCCCCGTCGTTTCGGAGATCAAGGACCATATGGGAATTTCGTTTATAATCGCGTTTATTGCGACTGTATTCGAATTTATGATAGCGATACCGCTCGGAATAACGGCGGCAACGCATCAGTACTCGATAAGAGATTACGTGGTGACCGTTTTCGTAATGATAGGTATTTCACTGCCGTCGTTCTTCTTCGGTCAGGTACTTCAGTCCATAGCCCCCGCCCTCGGTCTTCCGACGGCGGGCTTTGGAAACGCGTCGACGTCGAACACGGGATTTGCGAAGCTTATTGAATACGTGCCGTATCTTTTGCTTCCCATATTCCTCGTCGTCGTTCTCAGTATCGGCGGAAGAATGCGAATGACGAGAACGAATATGCTTGAGGTCATGAACTCGGATTACATAAGGACCGCACGCGCGAAGGGTCTTAGCGAGCGAAAGGTAATCTACAAGCACGCGTTCAGAAACACCCTTATCCCTCTCGTTACGTCACTTGCGGGTCTTTTGCCCACGCTCTTCTCGGGTGCTATAATCACCGAGCAGATCTTCGGTCTTCCCGGTATAGGTAACATCGCTCTTGCGGCAACGCTGAGCGGCGACATCCCCTTCATTATGGGATACAATATGTTCTTGGCGCTCTTAAGTATACTCGGCGTACTCTTCTCTGATATTATGTACGCCATAGTTGACCCGCGCGTCAAGCTTTCTTAACTAACTTCGGAGGTACGGCATATGGAAAATACTGATAATAAAGATTTGTCCTCCGAGGCTATGGAGGAGGCGCTCGACAAAAACGTGCGCCTGATGTCCCCCGGGCGTATGGTAATGCGCCGCTTCTTCCGCTCCAAGCTCAGCATCGTGGGGCTCGTAATGATAGTAGCTCTGTTCGTCTTTTGCTGGATAGGTCCGCTGATCTACACGCAGTGGGAGGCGGGTGAGATGGACACCACGACTGACAGAATGGTCTACAAGACCTACGAGCAGACCTACACGGACGGTGATGAAACGCACACGTTTTACACCGTTACCGAAAGACCCGTAATGTTAAACAACCTCGCGCCCCCCGATTCAAACCACCCCCTCGGCACGGATAACAACGGCTACGATAACCTTGCAAGACTTATGCAAGGTGGAAAGATCTCGCTTGTAATAAGCTTTCTCTCCGTCTTTATGATAACCATATTCGGCGTTGTGTTCGGCGGCCTTGCGGGTTATTTCGGCGGAATAGTCGACAACGTCATAATGCGTGTGTGCGATATTCTCACCTGTCTTCCCGGCTTCCCCATACTTCTTATAGTCGGAACGGCGCTTATGGCGTGGGAGGAAAAGGGCTATCTTTCGGGGCAGTACAGAATATACTTCTTAATGGGCTTCTTAACGCTCATCTCCTGGGCGGGAACGGCAAGACTCGTGCGCGGTCAGATACTCACTCTTCGCGAGCAGGAATATATGGTAGCAGCGGAAGCTATGGGTTACTCCACGGGAAGAAAGATTTTCAAGCATCTCGTTCCCAACGTAATGCCGCAGCTCATCGTTTCGATGACGCTCAGCCTTGGCAGTATGATACTTTACGAGGCGTCCCTCTCCTTCCTCGGACTCGGAGCGCCCGAGAAGTACGCCGCTTGGGGCACTATGATAAACTCAGGCGCAAAGCCCGAGCTCTTCTTGGACTATATGAACATTTGGGTTCCTCCGGGACTTTGTATAATCACGGCGGTTCTCGGCTTCAACTTCATCGGCGACGGCTTGCGTGACGCGCTCGACCCGAAGGCAAGGAGGTAATAATATGGCAGAAAAGAAATCCCAAAAAAATTACCTCACAGGTAAAGAGATAAGAAAGATAGTAAAGGATAACGCAAGGATCACCCGCGCGCTCGAAAAGCAAAAGTACAGAAAAGCTCCCGAGAGTGAATTCACGACAGAGCTGAAGGACGACGGAAACATTCTTGAGATAGAGGATCTCCACACCTATTTCTTCACCGAGCAGGGTACGGTAAAGGCGGTAAACGGCGTTTCTCTCAACATTCCGAAAAACGCGACGGTAGGCATCGTCGGCGAGTCGGGATGCGGAAAATCCGTCACGAGTATGTCCGTTATGCGTCTTATTCAAGGGCCTGCGGGTCAGATAGTTTCGGGAAGCATCCGCTTCAGAGCAAAGGATTACAAGCTCTCGGACGGAAAGCCGATTCCCGTTTACGAAACGAACCCCGACGGAACACCGGTAACGGAAACCGTAACTACAAACAGAGGAAAAGAGATCACCGTCAAAAAGCAGGCGACAGACGAAACGGGCGCGCCGCTTTATCAGATGGAAGAAAAGGTCTATGACATCGCAAAAATGCCAATTCACGAGATACACCGCATAAGAGGCAGGCAGATAGCGATGATATTCCAAGAGCCTATGACCTCGCTGAACCCCGTTTTCACGATAGGAAATCAGCTTGACGAGGTCGTGTTCATCCATACCGCGGGCGCTACGAAGGAGCTTGCGAAAAACAGATCGCTTGAAATGCTGAAGCTCGTCGGCATTGCTATGCCCGAGCGTGTGTACGCATCGTACCCTCACGAGCTCTCGGGCGGTATGCGACAGAGAGTTATGATAGCTATGGCTCTTGCCTGCAACCCGAGGCTCATAATAGCAGACGAGCCGACGACCGCTCTTGACGTTACGATACAGGCGCAGATACTCGACCTTCTCCGTGAGATCAAGACGAAGATGGACGGCTCTATAATGCTTATAACCCACGACCTCGGAATCATTGCCGAGATGGCGGATTACGTCGTCGTTATGTACGCGGGCAGAGTTATCGAGCAGGGCACGGTCAGTGAGATATTCCATAATCCGATGCATCCTTATACGATAGGACTGCAAAAATCGAAGCCCACTATGGACTCCGATTCGGATAAGCTCTTCACTATCCCGGGAAACGTTCCGAACCCCATAAATATGCCCTCACACTGCTATTTCAAGGAAAGATGCACGCGCTGCACGGAGAAATGCTCCGGCGAGTACCCGGGATTCGTAAAGGTCAGCCCGACGCACTACGTCGCGTGCCATTTATACAGCGAGGTGAACGAAAATGAAAAATGATATGCTGAAAAACATAAATTTCATCGATCCCGACGCGTATAAAAGCGAGCCCTTCGACCCCGAGGCAATACTTGAGGTCAGACACCTTTACAAGACCTTCCCCATAAAGAAATCGCTCCTCGGAGCCACGGAGCAGGAGCTCATCGCGGTGAACGACGTTTCCTTCAAGCTCGGAAGAGGCGAAACGATAGGAATAGTCGGAGAATCGGGTTGCGGTAAAACGACCCTCGGAAGAACGATACTCAAGCTCCACGAGCCGACGGACGGTCAGATAATCTTCGACGGCGAGGACATTACTCACTATAAGCCGAGTCAGATGCGCCGCCACAGAACGAAGCTGCAGATCATATTCCAAGACCCCTACTCTTCCCTTCCTCCGAGAAGCACGGTCGGAGATATTCTCTCAGAGCCCGTAAAGGTTCACGGGATAGTTCCGAAGGATGAGGTCAAGGATTACGTTCTTGAGCTGATGGACAAATGCGGTCTTCGCGACTATTATTACGAGCGTTATCCGCACGAGTTCTCGGGTGGTCAAAGACAGCGAATCTGTATTGCAAGAGCTCTTTCGGTAAATCCGAAGCTCGTCATCTGCGACGAGCCCGTTTCGGCGCTCGACGTTTCGATCCAAGCGCAGATAATCAACCTTCTGAAGGAGCTTCAGGATTCGATGAAGCTCACGTATCTGTTCATATCTCACGACCTGTCGGTCGTTAAGTTCATTTCGGATAAGATAGGCGTTATGTACCTCGGCTCAATGATGGAATTCGGAACGAAAAAGGATATTTTTGAAAATCCGCTCCATCCCTACACCAAGGCGCTCTTCTCCGCTATTCCGAATCCCAACCCCGACGTTAAGATGAACAGAATAGTGCTTGCGGGCGATATTCCCTCCCCCGCAAATCCGCCGAGCGGATGCAAATTCCACACGCGCTGTCCTTACGCGACCGAAAGGTGCCGCACCGAGGTGCCCGAATACCGCGAGTATGAAAAGGGACACTTTGCGGCGTGCCACCTCGTAGAAGAGGAAGCTTAAGATGAGCAAAAAGAAAAAGCAACGTGAAAAAATCACCTACGTCGACGACGGCTCTACCGTCTACGATATGTCAGCCGTCGGCGGCGGAAGGAAGAAAACGGACTCTCAGGGGCAAAAAAGGCGCTCCACGATAAAAGAACAGTTTGGAACGTACAAACAGAGCGTCAGGATGATGTTCTTTCCGATGCTCGTGACCCTTGGGGGAATAACGGCTATATTTCTCATAATCTATCTCATTCTTACTATTGCGGAAATGCGTCTTTAAACGATAAGCGAGCATAGGCAGACGGCTTAATTGCCACCCTGCTTACGCTCGCTTGATTATTTTTACGGTGAACACGTTTTTTGACACGCTTCGCTCTTGACAAAAGCGCTTCTTAGTGGTAAAATATATGGTGTTATAACTACCCGTGGCACAGCTGGATAGCGCGCAAGACTCCGACTCTTGAGGCCGTAGGTTCGAATCCTATCGGGTAGGCCAAAAATCGACAAGTTTCGACAGAAGCTTGTCGATTTTTACTTCTTCACTATTACCTCTTCACTCTTCACTTTTCACTTTTCACTCTTCACTTTTCACTCTTCTCTTACGAAACTTGTCGATTAGGTAATAGGTAAATTGGATTTCATCCTGCAACACAGGATTTCATTAAACTTAACACAAACGAATTTCCATTCCGTAACAAGTTGCGATTAAGGTTCGAATCTTAGACGCTCGCATAGCTCGCTATTCCGTCGCTCCGCTCCTTACGGGTAGGCCAAAAATCGACAAGTTTCGACAGAAGCTTGTCGATTTTTACTTCTTCACTATTACCTCTTCACTCTTCACTCTTCACTCTTCTCTTACGAAACTTGTCGATTAGGTAATAGGTAAAAGTGAAGAGTGAAAAGGTGTTAGAGAAGCTTTTCTCCCAATGGTCGAAAAACACTTAATTATATGTGTGGGTTCAAATCCATCGGTTAAAAGGGTAGAATATCTTTTTTATCTCACCTTTACAAGAAAAGCGATAAAATTCTGCCGAATTTTATCGCTTTTTTAACTAAATCCGTCCTTTGGGACGGGATAAATCCAACTGCGCCCGGCTATACCCTTTTGATTTACGATTTTCGTTTATATTCCGTCGGTGTGATTCCCTCTGCCTTTTTAAATTCAATATTAAAAACCCGTAAAGAATTAAATCCACACTCACTCGCAATTTCAGTTATGGTTTTTGTTTCATTTAGTAAAAGTTGCTTGGCTAAGATAATACGAAGTGTATTTACGTATTTTCGAAATGAAATTCCGATGGCACTCTTGAATTTCTTCGATATATAAGCATAATCGTATCCTATTGCGGAGGCAGCATCTTCTAATAAGCAAGAGCTTTTATAATTTTCCTCCGCATAGATTAAAATGCGCATAATGCACTTATGAAAAACATCTTTTTCGCGATTTTTATAAGACCTTCCTATGTCAAAATTTCCACAGATGTCATATGTCAACGCCTTTTGAAGATAGGGGTTGTCCGAAACTGTTTCGGGAGCGTTGTATAAAAACAAGTTGCTCACGGGAAGTAGATTGACTTTGCTTTTTGAATATTCCATAACCATATCACTTGAAAAGATGCTAATTGCGTGTTTCCCTTTGGTTATTGTTTTATAGGAATGAGTTTGGAATGGAAAGATAAGCACCGCCTCTCCTTCTTTCAATTCATATTCTTTCCCATCAATTACAACTAAGGTTTTTCCTTGAAGCTGTGAAAAAAATTCAAATGATCTGTGTATATGAAGCGGAAAATCTAAGCTATCCCCGAAATGATAATGGAATTCAGATTGCTTTTCGGAATGTATCGATTCAAAAAACATTTCAGTTCTCCGTCAAAAAGACTAATTTTTTCTTATATTATACCAAAAATCACATTGCTTGTCAAGCTGAAAAGTGATATGATCAAATGTATAAGGACGAAGTCCTTTAAATATTAATAAAGGAGATTACATTATGAAAAAAGCATTAATTGTGTATGGCGGCTGGGATGGACACGATCCTAAAGGAGTAGCGAATTTGTTTTCCGAGATGTTGAAGGAGGAAGGATTTGAGGTGAGAATGTCCGATTCCTTAGATTCTTTTCTTGAAGAGCTTACTTCTTATGACCTGATAGTTCCCGTTTGGACTATGGGAAAATTAAGCAGTCAAGCGGAAAAGAATGTCTGTAATGCAGTCTCCGCAGGCACAGGAATTGCCGGATGCCACGGGGGAATGTGCGATGCATTTAGAGAGAATACGGAATGGCAGTTTATGACGGGTTCTCAATGGGTTGCACATCCCGGGAATAATAACGTAACGTATACGGTACACATCATCGATTCGGAAAAAAGTTCTATTATCGACGGAATAAAAGATTTTGAAGTAACAAGCGAGCAATATTATATCCATGTAGATCCTGCAGTAAACATACTTGCAAACACTAAATTTTTCGCAAACGACGAGCCATATGGGGCGAACGGTGAGGTAACGGTTCCGGTTGTTTACACAAAGCAATGGGGAAAGGGACGTGTTTTCTATAATTCCCTTGGACACACTAGCGAAATCTTCAGGAATATCCCTGAGGCGAAGGAGCTTATGCGTCGAGGATTTCTTTTTGCGGCACGATAAAGGAGGCTGTTATGAAAATCGGTGTTGTTGGCTGTGGAAACATCAGTGATATTTATTTTAAAAACCTTACTTCTGTTTTTAACAACACAGAGGTTTTAGCCTGTGCTGATCTTGATGAACAAAAGGCTTTGGCAAAAAAAGAAAAATATGCAATTCCCTATGTTATGACTTTGGACGAGATGCTTGAGTGCAAGGATATCGACCTTATTTTGAATATAACTACGCCTCAAAGTCATTACTCCATAACGAAAAAAGCGCTAATGGCGGGCAAACACGTATACGTTGAAAAACCGCTTGCGCTTCATTATTCCGAGGGGAAAGAGTTGGTAGAACTTGCCGCGGAAAAAGTATTATATCTCGGTTGCGCGCCGGATACTTTTCTCGGCGCCGGCATACAAACTTGCGAGAAACTGATTAATGAGGGAAAGATCGGGAAACCTGTTGCTGCGGGAGCATATATGCTTTGTCACGGTCACGAAACATGGCATCCCTCTCCGGAATTTTATTACGATATTGGCGGAGGACCACTCTTTGATATGGGGCCGTATTACATAACGGCATTGGTAAGATTGCTTGGTAGAGCTGAAAGCGTTACCGCTTGTTGTGGCAAAGCGTTTCAAGAGCGAATTATCACTAGCAAAGACAAATACGGCAAAAAAATAGATGTTAAGGTAGATACGCATAATGCGGCAATAATTAAATTTGAAAGCGGTACGATTGTTACTTTGGTTACAAGTTTCGATGTTTGGGGAAATAATATGCCGAATTTGGAAATATATGGTACAGACGGTAGCCTCAGTATTCCCGATCCAAACACGTTCGGCGGTGTGGTTCGTGCGACCTTAACAGATAAAAAGAAATTTGAAGACGTTGAACTGTGTTCTCCTTATTATGACAATTCAAGAGGGATAGGTCTATCAGAGATGGTACTCGCAATAAGCGAAGGAAGAGCAAACAATGCTTCCGGTCTACTAGCTCTTCACGTTCTTGAGATAATGGAAAGCATAATCAAAAGTTCAAAAGAGGGCAAAACAATCATTCTTGAAAGCACGCCAAGCCAACCTGTTGTACTGGATTGGAATATACCGTTAGGTGATCTGAAAACGTTTGGTTGAACGTCGTAATTAAATACACGGGTTTAAGCCCATACGAAAACTCACAAAAATATCTTTTTTATCGCCCCTTCACAAAAAAACGGCAAGCTTCGGCTTGTCGTTTTTTTATCCATTGCGAAAGCAATGGTATATCATCACGCGCAAGCGTGTATGGAATCACAGAAGGTGCATATCATCAGCCAAAGGCTGCGTTTCCTTCAGCTTCAAGCCGAGACCGGCTTTTATTCAAGAGCTGCTCTTTTTCGGAAATCCTTGATCCTATGGAAGGTCTGACAGTTTGAATCGTGGTAACTCGCCGCGCCGTTTATTGCGGTACGGCAAAGGAAGATGACGTCATCGCCGTCGAACTCAAAATCCACGTACTGAAAGCCCACCTTGTCGCCCGGTGCATACGCAAAAATGGTGAACAAATAATACAGAACTCATCAAAGCAAAACGGCATTTCTCAAATTTTCATCCCGTATTAAAACGCGACCGCCCGTCAAGTGACGGGCGGTCATCATTT
This sequence comes from Clostridia bacterium, assembly GCA_017503105.1. Classification (GTDB taxonomy): domain Bacteria; phylum Bacillota; class Clostridia; order Oscillospirales; family CAG-272; genus UBA1740. The sequence goes on along the minus strand of JAFVTS010000009.1, from coordinate 14,971 downwards.
TATTATTCTTCCGTGCCTTCGCCAACCGGTGCTTCGGTCAGATATTCAAGCGGTACTGCGTACTCACGCTCGTATATTTTCTTCCAGACGGCGAAGTTTTCCTCCGCCATTTTCTCGGACGCCTCTCTGACTGAAAGCCCTTCGTCGGGGTATATGGGTTCGGCGATGTGGACGGTATATTCCTGCACGGGGAAGCCGTCGTCATCGGTGAACTTAGAGTCACGCATAGTTATGAAGCAAGGAACGACGGGAACGCCGCACTTTGCGGCAAAGCGGAAGGCTCCCGGCTTCAGGGGCTTCGGCTTTCTGTAATTCCACCACATACTCTGCTCGGGATATACGAGGACGAAATTGCCGTCCTTAAGGAGCGTTTCCGTAGCGTTCATAAATTCCTTGAGCGCTGTATGAGATGACGCGAGCGGCAAAGTGTTACAGTGGCGCATAAGGTAGCCGTAGAAGCCGGGGAATGAGGTATAATTTCCCTCTCTTATCACTCTGTAAAGCCTCGGCTTCGTGTCGTTGTAGCCCGCACGCTCGTAGGCGATCTGAACGGCAAAGGAGTCAAAGGCGTTGAAATGGTTGCAGGTAATAACGGCGCCGCCCTTGAGATCCTTTAAGTTTTCCACGCCCTTTACGTCGGTAACTATTAGTTTGTTTTCACGCATTTTGCGGTAAGCGAAGCGTCTTGCGGAAAAATAGGCTATTCTTCTTGCTATTTTGCTTGAGAGCTTTTTTGAAAAGAAGTCGACCTCGCCCGCTTTGATCGGGCGCGTCGGCGGGTCCTCCTCGGCGTCGACGTCGAACTTTCCCGTCCTCTCAAGCTCTTCTATCTTCGCGAGCACGGCGTTTCTGCCCGCGTCGCGGCGCTCAGCTACTCTTGCGACGTAGGTGTCGGGGCGCTCCGTTTCACTCTTTGCGAGCGCGGCAAGATTGTCAAGGCTCTCGGCGTCCCTTGCGCGCTCTTCATCGGTATAATTTTCAAGAACGGACTTTATCTCTTCGTAAGCGGACGTCCTCTCCGCGTATTTCCAGAACACGTCCCCAAGGCGGCAATCCTTATAGTGCCAGGGCTTTGATACCATAATATAGTGGAGGATTTTGCACTCCTCGGGCGGATATTCCATCTCGCCAAAGACCTCGGCGTTCCAATACTGAGGCAAGAAGAGCACGTGATCCTTGCATATTACGTTAAGATAATCCTCATCCTGCGTAACGCGGAAATCATAAATTTCAAGCAGCTTAACGAACCTTTCGAGCACCTTTTTTTCTCTGAAGCGCTTACAGTTAATGAGAATGATACCCGCGTTGAAGTACGCGTGCCTGTTGATACCGAGACACACCTCGGCATACGTTCCGTAAACGTCAACCTGCTCCATTGCCTGCTCGTGGCACGCGGCGAGGTCATACCCACTTATATCCGTTTCAAAAAGCTCGGAAACGTCACCCGTTACGACGGTATCGCTGTCTATGTAGAGCGCCTTGTCAATCTCGGGATACATTTCCGCGATAAACATTCTGTAATAAGTAGTGTTCGAATAATAATCTCTTATTGGCAGCTTTTCGCATATTCCGTCAAGGTAAGAGCTGACGTCGTCGAAGGTGATCTTGAAATTCATATTATTCATTACGTCAAAGGCACTCTTTGCCTCTTCGGACGCCCCGTTATGAAGCACGTGTATATGATACTTATAGGAGGCGGAAGCGTTATCCATCATTGAACGCAGAGAGACCATAGTATATTTAAGGAACGCCTCGTCACAGGCGTAGAAAATATGTGCGGTACTATCGTTATGCATAAAACTATCCTTTCTTTACTTTCATAAAACCGTTTCTTACCGTTTCGTATTCTTCGCAAGCACCGTAAAGATAGCGACGCTTACGAAGCTAAAAGTGCAGGCGCGGCTGAGTCCTTTCGCCAAAGAACTGCTCGGCAGCCGACTGATGTGTCGGACTTGATTCCCTTTCTCACGCCTTTTATTATACAACAAAGCGGGCGTTTTGTCACGCTACTTGCAGCAAGTTCACGTAGAATTTAAAGCTACCGTCCTCTACTCCGAGTAGAATTATTCCATTTATGTCAATTTTAGTTTACTTTTTTGCCGCTTTTTACCGTGATATGCTGATTTCGCCGCTAAAAGCTTAGTCAATATAAATATATTTAAGAACACCGAAGCACTGAACTCCCGCGCCCGCAAGAACGAAAAGATGCCATATAAAATGCGCCGCGCGTCTTTCTATGGCGCAAGGAATTACACCGAGCGTGTAAAATATACCGCCGACGAGCACGGTAAAGAAAAAATCCTTGTTTTCCTCTCCGATGGAGGGCAAAATCAAAAGAGCACTCCACCCGAGGACGAGATAAAGCGATATATGCGGATATATAAAGCGCTCAGGCCCTATCACAAGTGCCGCCGCGACTCCGAGCGTTATTACAGTCCACTGTATAAAAAGGAGGTAAGAAACGCCCGACGACGGCAAGGAAAAATTCAAAAGTATCGGGCAAAACGTTGCACCGATAAGAACGTAAACAGACGCGTAATCAAACCGTCTGAAAAGCCTTTTTGCCGCGCTTCCTTGCCTCATAGCGTGATAAAGGCAGCTGCTTGAAAAAACCACGAAAAGCCCGAAAAAATAAACGGCAGCCCCGATGCGCTCCCCTCTCGTTTCCGAATAAGCAAGCATTATTCCGAGCGCGACGAAAGAAAGAAGTGCCCCTACTCCGTGAGACACAGCGTTTCCCGCTTCGACGAGCGCGGAGCGCCTCGGAGGGTCCTTCGGCAATGGAATGCCGCAGAGTCTGTAAAAACCGTACAATTCGCTTTCATATTTTTGACGTAAGCGCGCCTTTTCCGCCCTGTACGTTCCGCGTAGGTCTTTTCGCATAAGGCGCACTTCACGGCGAAGGCTTTTCGAAATATGCATTATTTTTTCTCCGTTTGGTCATTTTTAGTTATTGTACCCCAAAACGGCAAAAAAATTTCAAGCCGTCACGAACGGAAGGCTTGAAATTTTGAAGAATCGTATTTAATTCAGCGAAGCGTATTCCCTTCCCGTCATCCGATCCGAAGAGTTCCTTTCCTGAACCTTTTTTGCAATACGCAGACCGTAGTCGTTCCGACGGCGCACGTTATGACCCAGGATACCGTGAAGCATATATAAAGCCCGAGCGGGGTCATAAAGTGAGGATAAACGAGCATAAGCCATAGCGTTCTGAATCCGCAAACGCATATCAAAGAGATGAGCATACTGTACGTCGTGTACCCGAATGCTTGAAGTGCACCTGCATTTATGCTCATCGACGCGCTTAGAAAAAGAAACGCCGAGACACACCAAAGACGAACCATTCCGAACTCCGCCGCGGCCGAAGATCCCTCCGAAAGATATAACGAAAGCAGCTCTTTTCCGAAAAGCGGTGCGAGAAGCCCTATGAGTCCAAAGAACGGAATGGAAAACAGATAAAGCGTCGTTATGGACTTGGAAACGCGTTCACGGTTGCCCGCACCGATATTTTGCCCGACGAAAGCGGAAGTCGCGGTGGTAAGCGTTGCCGTCATCGTGGTAAAGAAGCTCTCAATGTTCGTGGCTGCGGCATTTCCCGCCGTCGCGTACGCTCCGTAGGCGTTGATGGCACTCATTATCTGGAAGTTTGCTATGGAATACATCGAGCTTGATACCGCGGACGGGACGCCGAGGCGCAGTATGCGTCCGAGTTGCTTCAGGTTGATATTGAACTTGAATGGGAAAAGGTGCTTTGCGCCGTCAAGCCTTACGAGTCTGATGAAAAGAAGCGCAGCCGAGGCGTACTGCGATGCAACCGTCGCCGCCGCGACACCGCCCGCGCCCATTTCAAAAGCAAGAACGAATACGAGGTTTAGCGCGACGTTAAGAAGTCCCGATACGGCAAGATAGAAAAGCGGTCTTTTCGAGTCACCGTCGGAGCGTATCACGTTGCACATAAAATTATAGAAAAGCTGTGCCGGAGCGCCGAGGAAAATTATACGGAGGTAAAGCACCGCTCCGTCCATTATTTCGGCAGGACAGCCTGAAAGATTGAGCAACGGTACGGCAAGAGCCTGACCGATAAGGGCGATGAAAACGCCGAGAAGCAAGCTGAAGGTATATGACGTGGAAACGAGTCTTCTGATCTTCACTTCATCCTTTGCGCCGAAGGCTCTGGCAAGAAGTATGCTTGAACCGACGGAAAGCGCAATAAATAAGTTGATCGTAAGCCCCGTCACGGGGGTCGTAGCGCCTACGGCGGCAAGCTCGTCAGCACTTGCAAATTTTCCGACGACCATAAGATCGGCCGCACTGTACGTACACTGCAAAAGCCCGCCGAGGATCAACGGTATACAAAATCTCAAAACCGTCGAAAGTATAGGGCCGTCAGTCATATTAACGGTTCTTCCGTTTTTTACTTTAACTTTGTCCGCCATCTTTCTTTCGCTCCAAAAATCAACAAAACTCCTGTTTTTAAGCGGCACACCGTAAAAAACACGGTGCGCCGCTTTAGCCGATTATTAGTCAAGGATAGCTTTTACGCAAGCCGCTATTCTGTCGCACTTGCAATTAGCGAAGAAATACTCCTTGAATTTCTTTCCGCCGAGAGCTCCCTTAACGAGCTCGCGGTCAAGGTTCTCAAGTATGTAAACGATGTCGGTATGAGTTACCTTCTTAACCTCGTCGAGGATCTTCTTGTTTCTCTGCTCGGGAACGGCTCTTTCACGGGGATAACCAAGACCCCACTCGGAAACGAAGAGCTTTTCAAAGACGTACTGAAGATTGAGCTCACAGCCCCAGCCCCAGCCCTTTGCAAAGGGCATTGCGATAGCGTTTCCGTTGTTTACCTGGGTGAACTGATATGCGTCCGTAGGATCTACGACGTGACCGCAAAGCACACCGGGGAACGAGTTACAAGCAAGCATTGCACCCTCACCCGTACCGCATCCCGTGATCACGAGATCGCAAGCGCCCGAATTAAGAAGCGTTGCCGCGAGAATTCCGATCTGAACGTAAGTAAGCTGCTCCTCGTCCTCCGCGGAATACATACCGTAGTTGTAAACCTCGTGTCCAAGAGGCTCAACGACCTTCTTGAGAGTGTCACAGATAAGCGCGTTCTTAGCCGCTTGGCTGTTTTCATTGATAAGTGCGATTTTCATAGTTTTATCTCCTTAATATTATTATGCTGTTTAGTTGGAACGGGGCAATTCCCCAGTCACCTACGGTAAATCCTACGAGTCTACGAGCACCGACGTATTACAATTTGAATTTTGCGTAAGACGAGGAAGTGAGGAGCGAGTGGGACGATGGCGTAGTCACCTACGGCGAGTCCTGCGAGTCGACGAGCCCCGACGTATTACACAAAACACGGCGTCCCTGACGATTGGAATTTTGCGTAAGACAATGAAGTGAGGAGCGAGTGGGACGACGGCGTAGTCAGCTACGGCGAGTCCTGCGAGTCGACGAGCCCCGACGTATTACACAGAACACGGCGTCCCTGACGATTGGAATTTTGCGTAAGACGAGGAAGTGAGGAGCGAGTGGGGCGACGGCGTAGTCAGCTACGGCGAGTCCTGCGAGTCGACGAGCCCCGATGTATTACACAAAATTACGGCGTCAGGCGGTTAGGACCGCGGAAGAGGAATTGCACCTCTTTTATGGAAAGGCCGAGGAAGAGCATCGTGATTCTGTCGATACCAATGCCGAAGCCGCCGTGGGGAGGACAGCCGTACTTGAAGAATTCAAGATAGAATTTGACGTCATCGGCAAGCCCCTTCTCTTCTGCCTGAGCCTTAAGAACGTCATATCTGTGCTCACGCTGAGCGCCCGTGGTTATCTCAACACCGCGCCAGATAAGGTCGTAGCCCTGAGGAACGCCGTTTTCATCCCTCATATGATAGAAAGCGCGCTCCTTGGCGTCGTAATCGGTGATGAAGAGGAACTCGTGACCGAACATATCGGCGCACATCTGCTTCGTCATTCTCTCAGCCTCGGTGGTAAGGTCGCCCTTGAGCTCGTCGGGAACGGTGTAGCCGTATCTCTTCTCAAGCTCGGCGTAAACGTCCGCAAGCTTCATTCTCGGGAACGGAAGAGTGGGAACGGTGAGTTCCTCGCCGTAGAGCTCCTTGAGCTCCTCTCCGTGAGCCTCCTTGACCTTTGCTATCGCGTAGGCAAGAAGCTCCTCCTCCATTTTCATAACGTCCTCGAACGAGTCGATATAAGAAAACTCAAGGTCAAAGCCCGTGAACTCCGTCGCGTGCTTGTTGGTATAGGACTTCTCCGCTCTGAATACGGGTCCCGTTTCAAAAATGCGCTCAAGCCCCGACGCCATAGCCATCTGCTTATAGAACTGAGGGGACTGCGCAAGGTACGCCTTGGTGTCGAAATACTTGACCTCAAAAACGTCAGAGCCCGACTCGCTTGCCGCAGCAATGAGCTTCGGGGTGTGAATTTCAACGAAATTGCGCTCGGTAAGGAACTCACGCATTGCCGCGGTGAGAGTGGTCTGAAGGCGGAGCATAAGGTGGTTTTTGTCGCGCCTAAGGTCGATCCATCTGTAATCCATTCGGCAGTCGATGTCGGAGTCATCCTTAATAGGAAGGGCGTCTGCGACAGACTCGATCTTCATAGACGTCGGATACATCTCCTTGCCGCCGAGCTTAACGTACTCGCTTGCCACGACCTCGCCTTCAAAGGTGACGACGGAGTGGAGGGTGAGCTTGTCAAGCATCTCACACATCTCGGGGTGCTCTTCTTTAATAACCGTGACCTGAAGCTTGCCCGTGATGTCCTTTACGACGATGAACGCCATATTCTTTTTATTACGGAAGTTTTCTACGAATCCGCTGATGCGGTGCGTGCCGGGTGTTATGCCCCCGATATAAGTTCTTTCCATTTTTACAAGTCCTTTCGGGAAAAATATTCTTTTATTATTATACCTTTTTTTAATTTAAAAGTCAATACCAAAAGCCGTAATTTTGAGTTATGTTAAATTCGGAAAAGCTCCGCTTCTCAAAAAGAGTCGAAGCAGTGCTTCGGTTTTTGCTTTCCGTCCCCAAAAAGATACCGAGATCAGTTGCTCAAAATTCAACTTTTTGCATCAATTTATTTTTAAGCTTTGTTTGATTTAAGACTTGAAATTTCAAAGAAAATGATGTAAAATAACAAATGAAGTATATCATTAAAGGAGACTGAATTTATGCCAATAGTAGATATGTCGCTCGAAAAACTGAAAGAATATCAGGGAAGAAATCCGCGTCCCGCCGATTTCGACGATTTTTGGGACAGGTCCCTTGAGGAGCTCGGGAGCATCGACCCTTCTCCCGTTTTCAAGCCTGCCTCGTTCAAATCGAAGATCGCCGAGGCTTTTGACCTCACCTTCACCTCGGCAAAGGGCGCTAAGATCCACGCAAGATTCGTTAAGCCGAAAAATATCACGGAAAAAGCACCTGCGCTCTTGCGTTTTCACGGTCTTTCGGGCTCGGCGAGCGATTGGAATACAATGCTTGCTTACGCATCCGAGGGATTTGTCGTTGCTTTTATGGATGCAAGAGGTCAGGGCGGTTATTCCGAGGATGTCGGCGGCGTCCCCGGCACGACGTATACCACACCTTTTATGAGAGGATTTGACGGGGCGCCCGAGGATCTTCTCTGCCGCGATATGTTCCTCGACACAGCACAGCTGGCAAGAGTAATAATGGAGCTTGATTACGTTGACGAAACACGCGTCGGTGCGACGGGCGGCTCGCAGGGCGGTGCTCTCACACTTGCGTGCGCGGCGCTTGTGCCCGAAATCAAGCTTGCCGCACCCGTTTATCCCTATCTTTGCGACTATAAGCGCGTTTGGGAAATGGATCTTGACAAGGGCGCGTACGAAGGCATCAGATATTATCTTCGTCATTTTGATCCCAGGCACGAGCGCATAGATGAATTCTTTACGAAGCTTGGATACATAGACCTGCAATTCCTTGCACCGAGAATAAAAGCAAAGCTCCTGATGTGTACGGGTCTTATGGACACTACCTGCCCTCCGTCAACTCAGTTTGCCGCTTATAACAAGATCACATCGGAGAAGAAGATGCTCGTATACCCCGATTACGGTCACGAAGACCTCAAGGGCAATTCCGATATAATATTTGAATTTATGAGAGAGCTTGCAAAATAAAAGCATTGGGCTTTCGCATTCTGGCATAAACGAACAAAAAAACAGAAGGTACTGTGGGACAAAACGCAGTACCTCTTTTATGTTAAATTATTAAATACGTTTTTCGGCAAAGCCGAGGTCGAAAACCTGCGAGTCTGTATACTTTAGTTTACTTTTGATGTTTTTTACTCAATAAAATTCAACACGGGTAGGCACATTCAGTCTTTTTCGAAAATTTCAAGATTGCGCAAAAGCACGTCCTTTCCGCGCCAGGCATACGCTCTTTCCGAAAATTCGCACTCCCCCATAGACTCTATGACCTCGGAGGTAAGGTGGGGCGTTCTCTTCTCCTTGAAATATTCTATCGGCGTAGGTTTTGGGTGTCTGTTGTGCGGACAGGCGCTCTGGCATATATCACACCCCCACGCGCTGCCGTATTTTTTTATATATTGCCGCTCCCCGTCGGAAAGTGCGCCTTTCTTTTGCGTAAGAGCGGAGAGGCACTCACCTATCTCGGAAATCGGGCAGGCGCGCATACACTCACCGCAGTGCTCGCAAAACTCGACGGGCGTAGCCTCCGAGCAAGGAATACTCTCGGGCGGCAGGTCGGTCAATACCTCGCCTATAAAAACGTAGGTGCCGTATTTTTCGTTTATCAGAAGCCCGTTGTCGCCGATGATTCCGAGGGCAGCTCTTGCCGCAGCGTCACGCTCGTCTATCGGACTGTGGTCGCCGAAAAACGCGCCGTTTGCCCCAAGCTTTTCTTTAAGCGTGTCGCAAATACGTCCGCCCGCCTCGGAGATGAATGCGTGGTAATCGCGAGCCGCCGCGTATTCGGAAAGATTTTCCGCATCACCCACGTAGTACGGCACGAGAAATATTATCGCACACGTTGGAACGAAGTCAAGTCTGTCTATAAGATATTGCTTCGTTATTTTAAGCTCACAGAGCGGGAGCGCTGCCCAATATTCTATCCCCGTCTCTCGAAAGCGTGAGCTGAGATGCTCGTTCCTTTTCACCGACGTAAAACCTCGCTGTTCGTTCGTTATATATATTTTAACACACGGAGTCGGTTATTTCAATATATTTCTTGACTTTTTTATTAAAGTATTGTATAATATTTTTATTAAAGCGCGCGCGTTTGGGCGGCATTCTCCGTTAATTTTTTCTTCGCGCACGGGAGGTTAAAATGTTTACACAGGGTCTTTTGCCCTATTTCTTTGACGGCTCGGATAAACAATATCTGCTTTGGATAGGAATGAGCGCGGTAGTTATCGCCGCCTATCTTCTCGGAAGTATAAATTCCGCTATAATCGTGTCAAAAACGCTTTACCGCGACGATATAAGAAAATACGGAAGCGGAAACGCGGGCCTCACCAATATGCACCGCACCTTTGGGCTCAAAGCGGCAGGCTTTACGCTCCTTGGAGACGTGCTGAAGACGGTTTTTGCGATCCTTCTCCCTCTTGTTTTGTTCGGATTCAGATACAGCCTTGCGCTGTGCACAAACCCCCTTGCGTATATTGCGGGAGTCTTTGCGGTAATCGGTCACGCCTTTCCCGTTTATTACGGCTTCAAGGGCGGCAAGGGCGTGCTTGCAACAGCTACTATGGCGTTGGTAGTCTCCCCCATCATTTTTGCCGTGCTTTTGGTAATTTTCGTACTCATAGTAAGACTTTCCAGATACATCTCCTTAGGCTCCGTGTCAGTTGCGGTGCTCTATCCCGTTTTTCTTAACGCGTACTCAGAGGTCCTCCTTGACCGTCCGCCGTTCTGGACGACCGTATTCTCCACGATTTTGCTCGCTATTTTCATAGTTTGGCTGCACCGTGAGAATCTCAAGAGGATAAACGACAGAACCGAGAGAAAGTTCTCGTTTAAGAAAAAAGCGGAGTCCGAAAGCACGGCGAAGAAGGACGGAGAAGATGACGAGTGATATAAAAGCTCTTATCGTAAGGGCGTTCGGCAGCGAGGTGCTCAAAAAGCTCGTTTTTTCAAGACCCGCCTCACCAGACGCGGCAAAAAAGATCTCGGGCAGGCTTTGCGCCCACAGAGGACGCCGCATACTCGCGCTTGAATATTCCCTGCCCGACGATACGGTCGCACAGAGGAACGTTGGCGAGGGCGAGCTCTCGGAATACCTTGACAGCGTTCTTGACGCTTACAAGCAGGTGAATCTCATCACTACTCTCGGAGATGCGGAAAGAAAATTCTCAAAGGACGGCAAAGAGGTTCTCCTCGGTGCTGACAAGCTTGAAAGAAAGCTGAGCGCAAAGAGACCCGAGTTTGAGCGAGCGATAGAGGCTCTCGATAACAAAAAAGAGCGTCTTCTCGACGGGGATGAGCCGTTTCTCTTCGCCCTCAGCATCAGCGATAAAAGTGGAAGAGTACACGATAAAAAGCAAGGAAAATTCAGGCAGATCTGCCGATTCCTCGAGCATATATCGGATATATACGAAAAGCTGCCGAAGGACGGCGAGATAACGGTCTTTGACCTTTGCTGCGGCAAGAGCTACCTCGGCTTTGCCGTATACCACTATCTGACGGCAATACGCGGACGCCGCGTTCGTATGCTCGGCGTCGACCTTAAGGGCGAAACGGTAAAGCGCTGTGAGCTTCTGGCAAGGGAGCTTAATTTTACGGGTATGAATTTCATCTCGGGCGATATAAGAGAGCTTCCGAAGGACGAAAAGCCGAATCTCGTGCTTTCGCTCCACGCCTGCGATATAGCTACGGACATCGTTCTCGATTCGGCGGCAGCACTCGGGGCAGACGTGATCCTTTCGACGCCCTGCTGCCACAGATATTTAAACGACAAGATAAATGCCGAAAGTCTGTCATTCGTCACGGAGCACCCGCATCTTAAGGGAAAGCTGTGCGAGGTTATCACGGACGCCATCCGTCTTGCAAGGCTCCGCTCCTTCGGATACAAGGTAGCGGCGCTTGAGCTGACCGACCCCGACGACACGCCTAAGAACACCCTTCTTCGCGCGGTGAGGTCGAAAGGCGTCAACACCGACAAGGCGCGCGAAGAGTATGAAAAAATACTTGAGTTCGTTCTCGGCGACAAAAAAGAGTCTTATCTTAGTGAAATATGTAAATAAAGGTTTACAAAAATGCAGCTTGAATATTTAGCAAATTCCACAGAAGAAACCGAGCGCATCGCCTCCGAGCTTGCGAAAAAACTCGACACGGGTGGCACCAAAAGAGCTTTTATTGCTCTTTGGGGTGAGATGGGCGTCGGAAAAACGGCGTTTGTCAGAGGCTTTTCCGCTTATTTCGGTGCTAAGGGGGTAAAGAGCCCGACGTACACCGTTGTCAACGAATACTCTGCAAGAGTTACGATATATCACTTCGATATGTACCGTCTTGAGGACGAGGACGACCTTTTGTCCATCGGCTACGAGGACTACGTTAACCGCGACGCCTTCGTGCTCTGTGAGTGGTCCGAGAATATCGCAGAGCTTCTCCCCGAGGACAGGATAGACGTTACTATAGGAAGAGTCGCGAACAGTGCCGATTCAAGGACTATAAAAATGAACATTCCGGAGATCTTTTCAAAATGATAATTATGGCTTTTGACTCGACCGCAAAGTCGGCAAGCGTTTCCGTCCTTGACGGTGAGCGGGTGCTGGCGGTCTATAACGTAGATAACGGTCTTACGCAAAGCGAGCTTCTTTTGCCTATGGCGGAGGATATTCTTAAATCACTTAAATTAAAGTTTTCCGACGTCGGACTCTTCGCCTGCTCGGTGGGGCCGGGCTCATTCACGGGTGTACGCATCGGCGTTTCGCTCGTCAAAGGACTCGCCTTTGGCAGAAACGTGCCTTGCGCCGCGGTTTCAACGCTTGAGGCTTTGGCAGAAAACTTAAACGGATTAAAAGGCTTGATAGTTCCCGTGATGGACGCAAGACGGGGACAGGTCTACGGCGCGATATACGAATCGTCGGAAAACGGGCTTAATTGCCTCGTGCCCGACGGAGCTTTTGCCATCAGCGAGCTTGCCGATATGCTCAGAGATTTTTCGGGTATGCCCATCTATCTCGTCGGTGACGGCTACGAGGTCGCGAAGCGCGGGCTCTCGGAGCTCGGTATAAATACCGAATCCACACCCGAGCTGCTCGTGCTTGAGAACGCGGCATCCGTCGGAAAGATCGCACTTAGAAAATATGAGCGCGGCGAATGCACCACCGATCTTGAAATCGCGCCCACGTATCTCAGAATGCCTCAAGCCGAGCGTGAAAGACTTGAGCGCGAAAAGCAAAACGGATAAAATAAAAACAGGAGATATAAAAATGAGAAACATTATTTACATCGGCGCTGACAGCGCAGGCTACACGCTCAAGGAGCACGTCAAGGGCATCCTTGAAGCAAAGGGACTCAAGGTCATCGACTGCGGAACGGATTCCGAGGCATCGTGCCACTACCCCGTCTTTGCCTCCAAGGTGTGCGAGGGCGTGCTTTCCGAGGGCGATGCTGCTTACGGAATACTCATCTGCGGCACAGGCATTGGAATGTCTATGTGCGCAAATAAATACAACGGAATCAGAGCAGCCGTCTGCGGTGACACGTATTCCGCAAAAATGACAAGACAGCACAACGACGCAAACGTCCTTTGCATCGGAGCGAGAGTCACGGGTGTGTGCCTTGCCGAGGATATAGTGGAGAGCTTCCTTGCCAACGAATACGAGGGCGGCAGACACGCGATAAGAGTCGGTATGATGACCGATATCGAAAAGAGCCAGAAATAATTTTACATACCGCACATCAAGTCTCACCGGTGCGAAAAAGTTATACTAACACGATCAGATTCAAAAAAATAGCGGCCATCGGTATAAAGTAACGATCTAAAAAAGAGGTGAACAATTTGCGTAAAATCCTTTTACTGTTTCTCTTGATTTCTACGTCTTTATTCGTTTTTACATCCTGTGCCAACGAGGAAGACGCAGCGAATGAAGATCAAAATTATACGGAAAAAGATCAAATTTATGCGGGAAAAGAGAAAAATTACCAAGAAGCTCTTAAGTTAATTGATATAGGCGATTACAACAGAGCTTATGAGATATTTAAATCTCTTGGCGACTACGAGGATTCGAACGAGCGGTTAAATAAATTTCATTACATCCCCGCATTTTTTACTCAAACCGTTTATTTTGACGAATCCATAATCGTTTATGAACGCGGAGAATTTCTTTTTAATGAAAGCAATTTGCCGAGTGCCATAATTCCCGTCGGGGTCGAGCTTGAAATTTCAAAAACACTAACGTACGATGAAAACAACAGAATTATCAAAGCCGTTCTCGTTGGTTACGACGAAACCGAAACGACCTGTTATACATATGACGAGAGTGGCAATGTGACCAAAATGATTTTCACTCGTTCCACTGAAAACACTGAACCGACAAAAAAAGAATATGATTATTTTTACAACGAAAAAGGGGAACTCATAAAAGAGATTTGCTCTTCTTTGAGCGGGATTAGCTCGGTAATATATACATATGATGATAGCAATCTCATCAAAAAAGTTTCCACAGCAGAGGGCGGCTATACTACCTCGAGCGTGTATACGTATGATAATAACAACAATCTTATAAGGCAGACTCTTTCAGATCAGGACGGTGAATTGAATTCAACCGTATACGTATATGATAGCAAAAACAATCTTATAAAAAAGGAATACACAGCCGCTTCAGGTTATACATCCTCAACAGTTTATACGTACGACGACCGTAATAATATCGTTAAAGAGACTTCAACTTCACAAAATTCTGACGGTTTACACACCACTGTTTATACGTATGACGAAAACGGAAACTTGATAAAAAGAACTTATACGACTCCTTCAGGTGAAGAAACCTGCTACGAGATAAATTATAAATTCGTTTACATACCGCATGATTTATCGGACGAAGAAATAGACAGCTTCTTCGAAGAGCTTTTCAATTATTGACGGCAAATTATATACGCGCACTGCATTGACTACACCCCAAAAGTTAAACACTTTTGGGGTGTGTTTTTTATATTCCGTTTTTCTTTCGTTCTTATGTTGTTCCGCATCGTCATCTAACTTTTTGCTCCATACCGTCATCTATCTTTCTGCTCCGCATCGTTATCTAATTTTCTTATGCAAATTTCGCGTTTTCGCGAAGTGCCCGTTTAAGGCGTTTGTCCATACCGCAGGCGCGCGAGTGGCGCAGTTATGCGGCACGGGTGGCGCAGTTATGCGGCACGGGTGGCGCGTAAGCGTCACGGAGCGAGAGCGAAAAGCGCGGCAAGCGTATATAAGCCGTCCGCGCGAAAATGGGGGGTTCGGTGAAGCGGACGGCTTAACATCCAAATAAAAAATAAACGCGGAACAGCTCTCTGCTCCGCTTTTTCTTGCCGTTTTCGGAACTCAGCTCCCCGCCGACACGCTCCTTCAGGAGCGCGGAAGATTTGAATGCGGTAGTGCTGAATGCTTGCATTCATAAACGAACGTGTTCAAATCTTCATAAAGGCGCGAACTTATTTTTTTCATAAAGGCGTGAACTTATTTCTTTTTTTCACAAAGGCGCGAACTTATCAATCGTTCCCTTTCCTTATATAAAACAAAAAGCCCTGCGTCTTGCAGGACTCCGAATATATTAAAGCATTCGTTTTAGCAAATGCCGATTGAAAACCGAATAAGGAGAAACGAAAAGCTCAAAGTTTAGATGCTTGAAAAATGTTTCGGTATACAAAACAGTTGTTCAAGCCCTCGGTCTATTAGTATCGGTCAACTGAATACATTACTGCACTTACATCTCCGACCTATCAAACTCGTAGTCTACAAGTGACCTTACTCCCTTA
>JAFVTS010000037.1 GCA_017503105.1 Clostridia bacterium | reverse complement strand
TTGCCTCCTTTCTTGATTCTGTTCTTTTTTGCTTTCGTGCCCTCATTATACACGATTTTTTTCGATTTGAATACCTACTTGTGGTAGGTAAAGTGGTAGGTATTCCGAAGTTTTTTTCAAAAAAAGTAGGTAAAAAGGTAGGTAAAGTGGTAGGTATCGGCTAATTTTTACCAAAATATGACAAGAGAGCAGCCGATTTCTCGACTGCCCTCAGTTTTGCGTTTTTTATTCTTTTTTGCTTAGTTTTGAGTCAATGAGTTCAAACAAAGCGTTCTTATTTGAGACTCCGAATTTGGCATAAATTCGTCCGGCGTTATCCTTTACGGTGGGTACGGTGATGCCGAGGTAGTATCCGATCTCGCTCTGCTTTTTGCCCTTGAGCAATTCACGGAACACTTCAAGCTCTCGGTCGGTCAGAAGCCGAGCTTCCTTCGTACCCTCAATGATACGATCAATTTCCTCATCGGTGTATCTCGTCTTGACGATCTTCGGTTCAGCGGAAGTGATGGGAGCAACCTCTGCCGCCGGAGCTTGCGCTGCTTCTTGCGCCGCCTGCTGTAATTTCTTTTTGCGGAGAATGATGAAGCAAACCGCGCCACCCGCAAGCAGAAGGACAACAACAGAGATTATGATCACGGGAACGGTGGGAAACTCGGAGGGAGGCGTGACCACGATAGGCTCGTAGAAAGCGTAGTAGGTTACGTTCTCGGCGGTCATAAAGTCCGTACCATTGGTAAGTTTTTCTCCTTCACCATCCGCAAGCGTAAACCAACCGGCAAAGGTATATCCCGTTCGTTCAATGACCTCGGGGAGAGCAAGTGCCTTACCAAAGGTCTGCTCGACCTCGGTCTGATTATAGCCAAAGTCGAAGGTTACGGTATATGTATTGGGAGTATATACTGCATAAACATCTACGCTTTCGGTTTCGTTGCCAACCACTAAAGGACTGCTTGGGTCATATTCCGTTTCCTCATCAAGTGTCCAAGAGGTCAGCGTGTTTCCTGTTTTTATCAACTCCGGGAGTGTAGGTATTACGCCCGAAGGAATGGTTGCCGTATGCTTGCACTCGCCGTCCGCAAAGAATCGGAAGGTTACGTCGTGATTGTTTGCGCCAACGGTAAACGTGCCGTAGTAATTTTTGTCACCGAGCTTTTCCTTAATAAAATCGGTGGAAACCGTGGGGGCGTGTACGAGATGTCCTTCCTCGTTGTACCATTCTGTCGGGGCTGTGCTGCCGAAGTAGTTGTATCCGTTTTCCTCGGTGGGCTGTTCTGTTTTCGGCAGATGCGCTTCGTATGTATCGTCAACCACCAAATTTCCGTAGTATTCAAGATAGCTTATATCAAAGAAATCGGTATACCACGAAAACCACAACCATCTGTCCTCGCCGTAACCCCTATAGTCGGACATATCCATTTTGCAGGTATTACCCTCTATCGTGCAGAACAGAAGCTCTACCGAGCGAGTGCTGTAATCCAAAGAAGGAGCATAATCCGTGTAGATCACGCCCATTGCGTTCTCAGCATAATTTTTACGAATCTCGGTATTGCTTACGGTTACATTCGTTGCGCCGTTGAGATAGATTGCGCCGCCAAGTCCCCGCTCACTGCATAATCCGAGATTGCCGGATGCACTCTCGGTTTCGGGAATTGCTTTGTTTTCGCTTATATAGCAGTCCTCAATATTCGCGCTTGATATAAGAACTCCGATTCCACCGCCAAACGATGCCTTGTTTCCGATGATCTTGCAATTGCGAACGGTAAGAGAGGAGCCATCGTCACATCCGATTGCACCGCCGCACAGCTTATCCGCCCAAAATCTTTCGCCGCCGTAATAATAATTCGCGTCGTTCTTCTCGAAAACGCACCCCTCAAAGGTTGCAACGGTATTCTTTACGAATACCGCACCGCCGCCGACCGCATTCTGAACAAAGCCCGATTTGTTTTCCTTAAAGATGCAATCCTTAACATTCAGCGTAACGTTCTTGTCGGCTGCCTCTACGTAGACCGCACCGCCGCCATACAACGATGCGTTGGAGGAAAAGCTGCACCCCTCCAAATTAAGCTCTAATTTATACGGCACGTTGTCGCCATGCTCCGCTTCAAGCGAGGGAGTCAGCGTGTAATCTCCATAAAATGCGCGGATCGCGGGACCGTACGTATGCATATAATTTTTGAATTCACAATTTTTGAAGCTTGCGCTTGCATTGCCTTTGCATTGTATAGCATACTGATTTTTTAACGGATACGGAGATAATTCCTCGCCTTGGCTATCATAGGAAAGCTGCCAGTCCTCATCCGTCAGCGTGCTTGTGTCAAGCCCTTCGTCAAAGACGATACCCTCAAATACAAACGACGAGCTTTTGCCGCCGATCTTCGTACCGTTCAGTATGAAGCTCGCGCCCGTAAAAACGGCGTTACCATCCGTCTTTCCGCTTTTTATCGTAATGTTCTTATCAATGGTAATTCTTTCAACCGTATTAACAGCGCCGGTAGAGTTAAGGTTAAAATCAATATCACCGACGAGAATGGTATCGCCGTCCTTTGCGCTATTCAATGCTTTTTCAAACTCTGCTCTCGTAGTAATCAGCTCATTTTCCTGTGCGAACACCGTCATAGACAGTACCGAAAGAATAAGGCTCACGATCAGAAGTGCAGTAAATAAGCGCGTTATATTTCTTCGTTTCATATCGAATCTACCTCCCCGAAGTCAATGCCTTTTTCACGGCAAAATTCATAGAATCTTCCAAGCGTCTTCATCTGAGGCTCTCGCCCTTCGTTTTCCCAACGGCTGATCGTAGGCAAAGACACTCCGATAGCGTTTGCAAGCTCGGTTTGTGAAAGCCCGAGCTTCATACGGACGAACTTGACCGCATCGCCAAACTTCATTTCTCTTATATTCATTTGCGTACCTCGCTTGCACAGTTAATCATTCTTTGTCATATTATAACATATTTGCTCACGTTTTTCAAGATGTGCAGAGAAATTGAAGTGTGAATTTTTAAGGTGAAAGGCTGAACACCTTCCACCTTAAAAATCATCGATCCTCGCGATCATCTTTCTTTTTCTTGCTTCGCCCTTTCGCCCAACTCGGCTTTGGAATAGCGGCTTCTTGCCCCGCAGGTTCTTCTCCAAGTCGCTTGGCAACGGTGGCTTTGCTGAGATTGAACGTACTCTCTTGGCAAGAGCCGTACATATCGGATATACGCGCCTTTGCGCTTTCCTCTTTCTTAGGTCGGATGCTCATACGCTTTTCGTTCAGCTTTTCTTGGTCGAGGTCTGCCGCTTTTGCCTCAAGTGCGCGGTAGGTCTGCATCTGCTTCTGAATAGCGTTCTCGTCGGGATAGCCTTTGAAACGGTCATATTCAAGAGCGAGCATATTGACACGCACCTCCTCCATTTCGTCGGCAATGCGGTCAACGATGGCAAATATACTCTTGACGAGATACTTGATAGCCTCCATAATATTACGCAAGAAGCTGTTGTCCTTCCGTATCTGTCGGTTGATCTCGCAACGCTCGGAAATATATCCCTTACGCTCCATCGCGATGGCAATAACACCCTCGTGAATGGTCGGCTGTTCAAGAAGCCCTCTATCCTTATGACTTCGGTGATCGATACGTTCTTCAAGCTCACATCCCTCAAGCTCGCGGTTGACGTAACGCGCCCACATCTTTCTCCAATGCAAAAGCTGTTCTTCGCTATTCCATTGCTCGGATATGGGATTCTGTCTGCCGTATTTACTGCTCTTGGGATATTTGTTTACGCGCTCCAAGCCTT
>JAFVTS010000008.1 GCA_017503105.1 Clostridia bacterium | reverse complement strand
CGTTATGCTCAATAACTCCTTGACCTCCATCGTCAGCGGCGTTATCAGCCTTGTAGGAACGTTCATCTTTATGCTCACGACCAACGTGTGGCTCACCGTTGTTACTATCGTGTTTATTCCGATACTGATATTTGCCGTCGGTGTTATAGCCAAGAATTCATCCAAGTATTACGGAGCACAGCAGGCCGCCCTCGGTGCCGTCAACGGCTATATCGAGGAAACGGTAAGCGGACAGAAGGTCGTAAAGGTATTCAATCACGAGGATGAATGCGTAGAGGAGTTCCATCTCATCAACGAGGACCTTCGCCAAAAGCAGGAAAAGGCGCAGTTCTGGGGCGGTGTAACGGGCCCGATAATGCACAATATCAGCCTTATTTCCTACGCTGTGACCCTCGGTGTCGGCGGTATTCTCATCGTAACGACGGGCTTCACGCCTGGTGAGCTTACAGCCTTCGCCAATTATTCGAAGCAATTCTCTATGCCCATAAGCCAGCTCTCAATGCAGTTCTCGGCGCTCTTTGCGGCACTCGCGGGAGCTGAGCGTGTCTTTAAGGTCATCGACGAGACGCCCGAGGAGCCCGATCCCCGTGACGCAAGCGAAGAGAAGATAGAAGGTCACGTAATAATGAAGGACGTAACCTTCGGCTACGTTCAGGAGAAAACGGTTCTTAAGAACATCTCCCTTTACGCAAAGCCCGGGCAGAAGATCGCCTTCGTCGGCTCGACGGGCGCGGGAAAGACCACTGTCACAAACCTCTTGAACCGCTTCTACGATATAGAATCGGGCGAGATAACGATAGACGGAAAGCCTCTTAAATCCTATAAGCGCGAATTCTTGCGCGAGAATATCGCAATGGTCCTTCAGGACACTCACCTCTTCACGGGCACGGTTATGGAGAACATCCGTTACGGCAGACTCGACGCAACCGACGACGAGGTAATAGCGGCGGCAAAGACCGCAAGCGCGCACAGCTTCATTATGCGCTTGAAGGACGGCTATAACACGGTCCTTGAAGGTGACGGAGCAAACCTTTCGCAGGGTCAGCGCCAGCTTCTCAATATCGCAAGAGCCGCGCTTTCAAAAGCGCCCATACTCGTCCTTGATGAAGCCACCTCCTCGGTCGACACGAGAACGGAGCGTCATATCGAGCACGGTATGGACAGACTTATGAAGAACAGAACTACGTTCGTCATAGCTCACAGACTCTCAACAGTCAGAAACGCCAACGCCATTATGGTCCTTGAAAAGGGCGAGATAATCGAGCGCGGCGACCACGACGACCTTCTTGCAATGAAGGGCAGATACTACGAGCTCTACACGGGAATGAAAGAGCTTGATTAAAACCAAAACGGGGACTCTCTAAACAGGGTCCTCGTTTCTTTTGTAAAAAACGTAAACAAAATAATTTTATCGCGCGAAAATATTGACATTTTCTTTAATATATGTTAAAATTCTTGTATCAAATTATTTTTCAAAATAAAGGAGAGATCTTATGAGAAAGGTCAAAATATTTTCGGCATTGCTTGCAATTCTGACGCTTCTTTTCCTTGTCGCCTGTGGCAGCGAGAGTGAAACGCCCGACGGCGGCGCGGGAAACGCGGATAACAGTACCCACGTTCACGCCCCTAAATCTCCCGTTCAAGAAAATTACACAAGCGCAACCTGCACCGAGGGTGCACATTACGACAGCGTCGTCTACTGTGCTGATTGCGGTGCGGAGCTTGAAAGAAATAAATTCACCGTCAGCGACCCTCTCGGACATACACCGAAGAGCGCGGTAGAAGAAAATAGAGTAGCGGCTACTTGTGCGGAAAACGGTAGTTACGACAGCGTGGTGTATTGCAAGGTTTGCGGTGACGAGCTATCAAGGTCAAAAATTAAAATAGCGCGCAACCAATCGCATACAATGTCTGGTGGTAAATGCTCTGTTTGTGACCTTCCCGAGAGTAGTGCAGGATTAGAGTTTTCACTAAATTCTGATGGAAAGTCCTATACCGTTACAGGATTAGGCTCGTGCGAGAGCACTGATATAGTGATCGGTGTTTATAAAGGTTTGAGCGTAACGACTATCGGTGATTATGCGTTCTGGTATTGCTCCAGCCTTACGAGCGTGGTAATCCCCGACAGCGTAACGACTATCGGTGAATGTGCGTTCTCTTCTTGCTCCAGCCTTACGAGCGTGGTAATCCCCGACAGCGTAACGACTATCGGTGAATGTGCGTTCTCTTCTTGCTCCAGCCTTACGAGCATTACTGTAGATGAGAATAATACAGCATACAAATCTATAGACGGAAACCTTTACTCAAAGGACGGAAAAACTTTAGTTCAGTATACTATAGGAAAGACCGATACAAGCTTTACTATTCCCGAGGGCGTAACTACTATCGGTGAAGATGTGTTCTTTGGTTGCACCAGCCTTACGAGCGTGACGATAGGAAACAGCGTAACGACTATCGGTTCTTATGCGTTCTTTGGTTGCACCAGCCTTACGAGCGTGACGATGGGAAACAGCGTAACGACTATCGGTTCTTATGCGTTCGCTTATTGCGACAGCCTTACGAGAGTGACGATAGGAAACAGCGTAACGACTATCGGTGATAGTGCGTTCTATAATTGCTTCAACCTTACGAGCGTGACGATAGGAAACAGCGTAACGACTATCGGTTCTGAAGCGTTCTATGATTGCGACAGTCTTACGAGTGTAGTGATCCCCGACAGCGTAACGACAATCGGTTCTGAAGCGTTCTATGATTGCGACAGTCTTACGAGTGTAGTGATCCCCGACAGCGTAACGACAATCGGTTCTGAAGCGTTCTATGATTGCGACAGCCTTACGAGTGTAGTGATCCCCGATAGCGTAACGACTATCGGTGATCGGGCGTTCGAATTTTGCGACAGCCTTACGAGCGTGACGGTTGGAAACAGCGTAACGAGTATCGGTGAGAGTGCGTTTGTAAATTGCTATAAACTTGTCGAAGTAATAAACAAGTCCTCTTTGAATATCACAAAAGGTTCTTCAAGTTACGGTCATTTAGGCTACTATGCTCTTGAGATCCACTCGGGAGAGCGTAAGATCGTTAACGTTGATGATTATCTTTTCATTACCTCGGGAGGTATTAACTATTTAATTGCTTACGTAGGTAATGAAACAGATCTCACACTTCCCGAAAGCTATGGCGGTGAAAAATATCAGATCAACAAATATGCGTTTTCTGGTTGCGACAGCCTTACGAGCGTGACAATCTCTGACAGCGTAACGACCATCGGTGATTCTGCGTTCTCTTCTTGCACCAGCCTTACGAGCGTGACAATCGGCGACAGCGTAACGACTATTGGTGAAGAGGCGTTCATCGGTTGCTCCAGCCTTACGAGCGTGACGATAGGAAACAGCGTAACGACAATCGGTTCAGTTGCGTTCTTTGGTTGCACCAGCCT
Organism: Clostridia bacterium; assembly: GCA_017503105.1. Taxonomy (GTDB): domain Bacteria; phylum Bacillota; class Clostridia; order Oscillospirales; family CAG-272; genus UBA1740. The sequence goes on along the minus strand of JAFVTS010000008.1, from coordinate 292,055 downwards.
TACGAGCGTAGTGATCCCCGACAGCGTAACGACAATCGGTTCAGTTGCGTTCTCTTCTTGCACCAGCCTTACGAGCGTTGTAATCCCCGACAGCGTAACGACTATCGGTTTTTCCGCGTTCTCTTCTTGCACCAGCCTTACGAGCGTTGTAATCCCCGACAGCGTAACGACTATCGGTTCTTCTGCGTTCTATTGGTGCACAAGCCTTACGAGCATAAAGTACAGAGGCACGGAAGATGAGTGGAGCGCTATATCGAAGGGGTATGATTGGAATTATAACACAGGCAATTATACGATAACCTACAATTACGACGGTGATTAAATTTCAAAGAAAAAAATCGAAACAAAGCAAAATCGAGCCGAGCGGTGTAAAATCCGCTCGGTGTTTGCTTTTTCTCTATTGACTTAAGCTTGCTTTTTTAGTATAATAAAATCACAGAAGGAAAGAGAGGCGCATCTATGGATTATCCAAAGCTTCCAAAAGTAAAAGAGCAGGTTTTAGATCTTCCGCATTTTCCCACAAGATTTCACGCAGCGGTCTTTCGCCTTTGGGAAACAGTGCCCGCATCACGTATAGCTTTCGCACTCGGTATTCCCGAAGAGGATGTTGTATCAGCCGCATCCGATATGGGGCTTCCGTCACAAAAGTATAACGAAAATTGGCGCACGCGCGGATATATAACCACTATTCGAAACGCGTGGCATCTTTTGCCCTATGAAAACCTCTTGCGCCTTCTTGATATGAGTGAGGACGAGTTTGCCACTGTTTTGAAGGAGGATGATTTCCTTGAATGGAAGCTCGGAGGCTTTAAGCCTTACTGTCCGCCCATCACAAAAGAAGAACTTGACGGGGAGGGAAGACGTAAGCTCGGGAAAATCAAAGAAGCCGTAAGGACGAATTTCTCCGATCTTTTCCTTGGTGATGAGCCCTTCGCCTTCTTCTCCGAATCCTCTCTCGGTGGTAAGCTAAAGGCAAGCGGCGATGACGGCATTAAGCTCATATACTCGTACTGCGGACTTTATGCATCGGCTCTTGAAAGGGACGTATCTGTTTCTTATCCCGATGAGCTTCTCTCAAGATATGCAGAATCGGGTGTCAACGCGATATGGATACCGGCGGTGCTTTATCAGCTTGTTCCTTTTCCTTTCGACGAGAGCTATTCCGCAGGATATGAAAAGAGGCGGGAGCGTCTTTGTGCTCTTATCGAACACGCGGCGCGCTTTGGAATAAAGGTCTACTTATACTTAAATGAGCCGAGATGTATGCCGCTTGGATTCTTTGAAGAGCATAAGGACCTTCTCGGTGCGACAACGACGTATAACGGCGCGCTTTGCACGAGCGATAAGAGAACTTTGGATTATCTTGATTGCGCTGTAAAAGAGCTTTGCGGCTCTGTACGCGGTCTTGGCGGTATTTTTCTTATCACCGCATCGGAAAACCTGACCCACTGCAAATCTAAATTTAAAGAGGGGACAGTTTGTCACTGCGAAAGGTGCAAGGACATACCGCCGTCAAAACTTATCTCGGGCGTAATAAACGTGATAGCGAGTGCGGCGTGGTCGGTCGATCCCGATTTGAAAATAATTGCGTGGACTTGGGCGTGGGATTCCTTGATGAATGAAGAGGAGATATCCGAGTGCATAAAAAGCCTTCCTAAAGATGTGATAATTCAGTGCAACAGTGAGGCGCAGATGCCTTACGAGATAGCGGGAGTGAAGGGTACAGTCAGAGATTACAGTATGTCATTGCCGGGCCCCGGTGATCTTGCAAGATCGGTATGGAAATGTGCCAAGGAAAATGGACATGACGCTATGGCAAAGGTTCAAGTAAACGTCACGTGGGAGTGCAGTACACTTCCGTATCTTCCTGTTTTTGATCTTATAAGAGAACATATGACGGGGCTTAAGTCCGAGGGGGTCGATCATTTGATGTTAAGTTGGACGCTCGGCGGTTATCCTTCCGTCAATTTGCGTGTGGCAACGGAATGCCTTTTAGACCCTTCGGATGAGCACTATGATGCGCTTCTTTCAGAGCTATTCAGGAGCAACGCCAAAACGGTCAAACGGGCGGCAAGCGCATTTTCTCTTGCATTCCGAGAGTTTCCGTTCCATATAAACACGCTCTATCGCGGTCCGCAAAATCCGGGACCTTCAAATCTTCTTTATCCCTCTCCGAGCGGTTTTGCATCAACTATGACGTGCTATTCCTATGACGATCTTGATTCTTGGCGTTCAATATATCCAAGGGATGTATATATAGATCAGCTAAAAAAGCTATCCGAAAAATGGCTGGTGGGACTCGAAATCATAAAAGATATGCCTTGTGACGATCTTTTTAAAATGTGTGCAGAGGGCGCGTATCTTTTGTTTAGGTCTTCTTATTTACAGTCACTTTTCGTTAAGGTGAGAGAAGATGGCGATAAAGCATTGATGGTCAAGATAGCACAAGAGGAGCGCACAAATGCGCTTTCGATGTATAAGCTTATGAAGCAGTGCGCACTCTTCGGTTATGAAGCGGCAAATCACTATTACTTCAATAAGGGAATGCTTATGGAAAAGGTCATAAACTGTGATTATGTAATGGAACGTCTTGAAAATTCTTAATTGCAAATCACGTTTTCTATTGACAAAGCGATTAAAATATGTTAAAATAATAACGAACCTGACAAGAAGGAGAATCTCCTGACGGAAAGGCGCACGTGAGAATATTATCTTTGCCGTTTTTATATTTTAAAACGGCTCACTTGTGCCGCACCGTTTTGTAAGGTGCGGCACGATTTTTTAGGAGAAGTAAAGATGGAAACTCGTATAGCGGTAATGGGAATAATAGTTGAGGACACGGATTCCGTAGAGGCACTCAACGCGCTTCTTCACGACTATGGAAAATATATAATAGGCAGAATGGGAATACCGTACAGAGAGCGCGGGGTCAGCATCGTTTCGATAGCGATAGACGCGCCGCAGGACGTTATTTCATCTCTTGCGGGGAAGGTCGGCGGACTTTCGGGTATCAGCGTAAAGACGGCGTATTCAAACGTAAAGACCGCCGCGGAAAATTCGGGAGGTGGCGCCGTTTGACGGAAAGAGCAAAATTTCTTATAGAAAAACTGTGCTCCGAGCATTCGCTTGAGCTTTCGGAATACAAAGAGCTCATTCTTGCAAGGGATGACGAGGTGGCGGCACTCTTAGCCGAGCGCGCAAGAGAGGTAAGACAGCGTCATTACGGCACGGGCGTGTACGTAAGAGGACTTATCGAGATCAGCAATATTTGCAAGAACGATTGCCTTTATTGTGGAATAAGACGGGGAAATTCCGAGGCAGAACGCTATCGACTCACAAAAGAAGAGATACTTGAGTGCTGTGACGAGGGCTATTCTCTCGGTTTTCGCACCTTCGTTCTTCAAGGCGGCGAGGACCCTTATTACACGGATGACGTGCTGTGTGAGATCCTCTTCGAAATAAAGGGGCGATACCCCGAGTGCGCGGTGACGCTCTCTCTCGGTGAGCGCAGTCACGATAGCTATTCCCGCCTTTTCACGGCAGGGGCGGACAGATACCTTTTGAGGCACGAAACCGCCTGTCCCGTTCATTACGCACGGCTTCATCCGACGGATATGAGCTACGACGGGCGAATGCGATGCCTCCGCGATTTAAAAGATATAGGCTATCAGGTCGGATGCGGATTTATGGTCGGCTCACCGTATCAAACGGAGGACGAGCTTGCCAAGGATTTGAAATTCATCGAAGAGTTTTCGCCTAATATGTGCGGTATAGGACCGTTCATTCCGCATAAAAAGAGCGTCTTTGCCGAGCACGCGGCGGGGAGCGTCGAGCTTACCTGCTATCTGCTTTCGATAATAAGACTTATACTTCCGACCGTACTTCTCCCCGCTACCACGGCGCTTGGAACTTTAGCGGGGGACGGCAGAGAGCGGGGAATACTTTCGGGCGCAAACGTCGTAATGCCCAACCTCTCACCGCACTCGGTCAGAACGAAATACGAGCTTTATAACAATAAGCTCCACTCGGGCTCGGAATCCGCTGAGGCGCTCGCGGAGCTTGAATCCCGCCTTTCGAAGATCGGTTATCATATCGAGTATTCAAGAGGCGATCAAAAAGATTTTTTTAGAAAAGAAGGTATATAAAAAATGGCAGTTTACAATCCCAAATCATTAAAAGCGGAAGAATTCATCAACGACGCCGAGATCCTCGCGACCATTGAGTACGCCGAGGCGAACAAGAGTAACAAGGCTCTGATAGACGAGATCCTTGAAAAGGCGCGTCCGAAAAAGACCGAGGCGGGCATCACTTGCGCGGGACTTTCTCACCGCGAGGCGGCAGTGCTCCTTGCCTGCGATCTTCCCGATATGACCGAGAAGCTCTTTAAGCTTGCCGAGGAGATAAAGCTCGCGTTTTACGGAAACAGAATAGTTATGTTTGCGCCGCTCTACCTTTCAAACTACTGCGTAAACGGCTGCGTTTACTGTCCTTATCATCTTAAAAATAAGCATATATGCAGAAAGAAGCTCACTCAAGAGGAGGTGGAGCGCGAGGTCATAGCTCTTCAGGATATGGGACATAAGCGCCTTGCGATAGAGTCGGGCGAGGATCCCGTGAACAATCCTATCGAGTATATCCTTGAATGCATAAAGACCATTTATTCCGTCAAGCACAAGAACGGTGCTATCCGCCGCGTGAACGTAAATATCGCTGCGACTACGGTTGAAAACTACCGCAAGCTCAAAGAAGCGGGCATCGGCACTTACATACTCTTCCAGGAAACTTATCACAAGGAGAGCTATCTCAAGCTCCATCCCACGGGTCCCAAGCACGATTACGATTATCACACCGAGGCTATGGACAGAGCGATGGAGGGCGGCATAGACGACGTCGGTCTTGGAGTTCTCTTCGGTCTTGAGCTTTATATGTACGAGTTCGTCGGACTTATGATGCACGCGGAGCATCTTGAAGCCGTTCACGGCGTAGGTCCTCATACGATCAGCGTTCCGAGAATCAAGAGGGCTGACGATATTGATCCTAACGTCTTTGACAATTCCATCTCGGATGAAATGTTCGAGAAGATCATAGCCTGCATCAGAATTGCCGTTCCGTATACGGGAATGATAATTTCCACAAGAGAGTCCGAGGAGGTTCGCGGAAAGGTGCTTAACTGCGGTATTTCCCAGATCAGCGGCGCGTCGCGCACGTCCGTCGGCGGATATACGGAGGAGGAGCGTCCCCACGATTCCGAGCAGTTCGACGTTTCGGACCAGAGAACGCTTGACGAGGTCGTTCGTTGGCTTATGGAATGCGGTCATATTCCGTCCTTCTGCACGGCGTGCTATCGCGAGGGCAGAACGGGTGACAGATTTATGTCGCTTTGCAAAACGGGACAGATCCAGAACTGCTGCCATCCCAACGCTCTTATGACGCTTGCCGAGTATCTCACCGACTACGCGAGTGAGGAAACTAAGAAAATCGGCTTTGAGCTTATAGAACGCGAGCTTCAGAAGATTCCTAACGAAAAGGCAAGAAAAATCGCGGCAGAAAACGTAAATGACATAAAGAATTCTAACAGAAGAGATTTCAGATTCTAAATTTGGAGGTTCCTATGGCACTAAACGATACCGCAAGTGCTGACAGAATACACATTGGATTTTTCGGAATGCGCAACGCCGGCAAATCGAGCCTTGTAAACGCTTTGACAAACCAAGAGCTCTCCGTCGTTTCGGACGTAAAGGGAACTACGACCGACCCCGTCAGCAAGGCTATGGAGCTCTTGCCGCTCGGTCCCGTCGTCATAATAGACACGCCGGGGCTTGACGACGAGGGGGAGCTCGGTCAAAAGCGCGTGAGCCGAGCAAGAAGGGTCCTGAATTACGCTGACATCGCCGTTCTCGTCATAGATTCTTCGGTAGGCATAACGGCGCAGGACGACGAGCTCATCGCTGTTATAGAGAAGAAAAAGATACCGCTCTTAAAAGTATTCAACAAGTGCGAGCTTTTAAAAGAAAGGCTGCCCCTTTCGCAAAACGAGCTCTACGTCAGCTCGAAAACGGGAGAGGGTATAGAGGCTCTTAAAAAAGCTATATCCGACGCCGCTCCGAAGGATGACGGCCGAAGGATAGTAGGTGACCTTTTATCGGAGGGGGACGTCGTCGTTCTCGTAACGCCTATTGACGCCGCCGCCCCAAAGGGCAGGCTCATTCTTCCGCAACAGCAGACGATAAGGGACGTCCTTGATTCGGGAGCGATTCCCGTGGTATGCCGTGATACCGAGCTTAGGGCGGCGCTTTCAAAGCTCTCGGTCAAGCCGAAATTGGTCATAACCGATTCTCAAGCCTTTGGCAAGGTTTCAAAGCTGATACCGCGCGACATCCCTCTGACGTCGTTTTCGATCCTCTTTGCGAGATATAAGGGCAAGCTCCTCGGCGCAGTAAAGGGCGCATCGGCGCTCGATAAGCTCTCCGACGGAGATAAGGTCCTTATTTCCGAGGGCTGTACTCATCACAGGCAGTGCGGCGACATCGGAACGCAAAAGCTCCCGCGTTGGATAAGCGAGTACACGGGCAAAAAAATAAGCTTCGAGTTTACCTCGGGCAAGGATTTTCCCGAGGATGTATCGGAATACGCTTTGGTGGTCCACTGCGGCGGCTGTATGCTTACCGAAAGGGAGGTGCAGTATCGCGCCTCTCTTGCTGAGGACTTCGGTGTTCCGTTTTCAAATTACGGTATAGTGATAGCGCACACGCACGGCATACTTGCCCGTTCGCTTGAGCCCTTTCCCGATATACCGGACGAATTTAAGAAGTGACGCTTATGGATAAAAAACAGTTGTTCAAAACGCTCGGAATCGAATACGGTGTGGCTCTGGCTCCGATGGCGGGATTTACCGATCACGCGATGAGAGTGGTTTCACATATGCACGGCTCGGAGTATTCCGTTACGGAAATGGTAAGCGCAAAGGCAGTTGCGTTTGGAGATAAAAAGACCTTTGACCTTGCGCGGATAACACCCGATGAAGGCCCCACCGCCGTTCAGATTTTCGGCTCGGAGCCCGAGGTTATGGCGTATGCGGCAAGAAAGCTCTCCGAGCCTTTGGATGGCGGCGCAGCGCCCGTTGCAATAGATATAAATATGGGTTGCCCCGTTAATAAGGTTTTCAAAAACGGAGAGGGAAGCGCCCTTATGAAGAGCCCCGAGCTCATAGAGCGGATAGTTGCTGAGGTAAGATCGGCAATAGACATCCCCTGCACGGTCAAGCTTCGGAGCGGCGTGGATGCGGAACGTATAAACGCGGTCGAGTGCGCGCTTGCGGCTGAGGCGGGCGGTGCCGATATGATAACGGTTCACGGAAGAACGAGGGCGCAAATGTATTCGGGAAACGTCGATAAAGGAATTATAGCCTCGGTTAAATCCGCTGTGAAAATTCCCGTTTTTGCAAACGGTGATATAACCGATAAGCACTCGGCGCTTGAAATGCTGCGCGTAACGCAAGCCGACGGAATAATGATTGGCAGGGGTGCGGTCGGCAATCCGTTTTTGTTTGAAGAGATAAAAGCCGCTTTAACGAATGCGGAATACGTTGTTCCGAGTTTATCCGAACGCATAGAGTGCGCGATCTTGCAGCTTAAGCTCGCGATAGAGGAAAAGGGAGAATGCAGGGCAGTCACCGAAGCAAGAAAACAGATCGCTCTGTATCTTCACTCTTTCCGAGGAGCCGCGGCGATCAGAGCACGTATTAACAGGGCTACAACTCTTACGGAGGTGGAAAACGCTTTGAAAACGGCGTTAACTGAGGAAACGGATGCTTAAATTTACGGAGATTGAAAATAAAAACGCGGAAAAGATTGCGGCACAGCTCTTTTCCTCCGATGATTATGCATTGGAAATACTTGAAAGCCTTGACTGCTCAGACCCTGACGTATGCTACGCGGTGACTTGCTCGGACGGCTGTATGATCATCAGAGTTTTTGATTTCGGGAGATATATGTTTCTTTATCCCATAGAGCTTTTTGACGACGCGGACTCGGATGCGGCGGTGCTTAAGCTCTCGGAGTACGTCAGACGCGAGGAGCTGCCGTTCGTTCTTTTAGACGTTCCGACAGCGGAGGTATCAAGACTTCTTGAACTCGGTTTTATGCATTTAGAGATAGACAAGGAGGATGAGAGCTCGTATAGAGTAAAAATCAAGACCGAATGCGAGCTTGCTTCGCAAAAGCTTTCTTTTTTCCATAATGACGTTCTTCTTGACGAATTTACGGAAGAGGATATTGCCGATTACGCCGATATTTGCCGTGACGAAGAGCTAAATAAATTTTGGGGCTACGATTACAAAGAGGACGCTCCGAATGCGTCGGACGAATATTTTTATACCGCTCAGAAAGAAGGGCGGACCGCAGGGACGTCGATGAGTCTTGCGGTAAGAGAAAAAGACACGCTCGTCGGTGAGGTTCAGTATTTCGCCTTTAACGGCAGGGGCGAGTGCGAGGTGGCGGTAAGAATTGCAAGGCGGTATCAGTCAAGAGGGCTCGGCTCTCGCGCTATGGAAGCTGCGATCATACTCGCCGCTCGTCTCGGAATCAAGGTTCTTTTTTGTGACGTGATGAGAGAAAATACTCATTCCGTCAAAATGATGAGAAAGTTTTTTGAAGAAACGGATTCACAGAGCCGCGATCTTGTCAGATTTAAACGTGAGATTTAATTTAAAAAAACGAGGATAAAAAACACGGCAGAAAGCTTTTCTGCCGTGTTTTCATTAGATACTCTTGGTCGATTTGTGAGTGCTTCGGTATTGTGTGGGAGTGAGCTTTATATAAGATTTAAAGGTTTTGCTGTAATAGCTGAAGCTCAAAAATCCTGTTTTTGAAGCTATCTCCGATATGGGGAGGCTCGTGCTCTTTAAAAGCTCTTTTGATTTTTCTATTCTGTACATACTCAGATATTCCGAAAAAGAATACCCGAAAACGGATTTGAATTTTCTGCAAAAATAGGAGTGCGTCATATGAAGTCTTTTTGATAAAGCGCCGCTTGAGAGCTCTGTTTCAAACTCTTTTTCGATTATTGTAAGTATGCGTTTGCAAAAATCGTCACCGAAAGCAGCGTCGTTTTTACGTATTTGTCGGTGTTCCGTGAGAATACCGAAAATCGTACTTAAGCACCCTACGACCTTTAACTCCCAGCCGAGCGAGGCATTTTTGCAAAGCTCAACGCTCGCATCAACGGTTTCAAAAATCGTACTTGCAAAGGGGCACTCGCTCTCGATGAGAGAAGACACGCACACTTTTCCTTCTTCAAGGTCGCTGACGAACGTCTTGTCGTATAGAAGACCTGCGTCAAAGCATATGCAGGAGTGAGTAAACGCCTCCTTTTTGAATTTTGAATAGCTGTGGTATTCGTACGGATTGACGAATATGATATCACCTTTTTTGGCAACACGGTGTTTCTTTCCGTTTATGCTGACCCGCACTCTTCCGTTCTTAACTATTATTATCTCAAATTCTCTGTGATTGTGGGAAATTTCGGTTCCTATGTATATATCGTCCTTTTCATCCGACGTGGCGGAATAGTGAGCAAAGGGAATGGTGGTATATCTTTGCTTAAAGCTGTCGTTAAACATAAAAACGGCCCCCTGTGGTCAAACGAGTTATAAAACAAGCCAAAATTATTATAGAATATTCCAAAACTGTATGATATAATTATAACAGCAATACTCTTTAAAGTCAATAAGGGAGAGATGAAAATGGAAAATTCGGACAAGAGAAATTGGAAAATAATTTATTCGGGCTACGAGGGAATGGTCAAAAAGGCAGTAGATCTTGTTTATTCCGAGCTCGGCAGTTATATTCTGAGAGATTACGGTCAGTATGCGATTTACGTTTTGCCGTGCGAGAGTGTCGAGGTGGCAAAAATTGATAAGAACTCTGTTATAATCGGTGTGTACGAAGAAAATTCACTCGTGCAAAAATATGTAAAAGAGGACGAAATTCCCGAAGGAGGGTACGTGGTAAAGGTATGTGACAGCGGTGCGGACGACGGACTCAAGGTCGCTGTAATAACCGCAAGGCATCCGATCGAGGTTTTTTACGGAGCCGTGGATTTTGTTGACGACTACACGGTAAGCACGGCGATGATCGATTCGGGAATTATGCTTATGAACCGTCTTGTAGATCCAAGCCTCGGTCCTTTTCCTGATTATTACAGCGCCTCGTCGCCTTCCGTGAAAACAAGAACCGTTTGGGCGTGGGGTCATCCGATAAACGATTACAGACGGTATATTGAAAATATGGCGAGGTTAAGACTCAACCAGCTCGTTCTTTGGAACGATTTCGTTCCGATCAATGCAAAGGATATCATTGATTACGCGCACGAATACGGTATTCGCGTGATATGGGGATATTCGTGGGGGTGGATAACGAAGTGCTGGACGTTTGACCCCGACGACATTCCGAACGTGCAAAGACGGGCGATAGAGATCTTCGAGAGCCAATATGCGCCTCTTGGAGTTGACGGAATATATTTTCAGTCCTTTACCGAAAACACGGGCGCACTCTTGAAAGGAAGGCTCGTTGCACAGATAGTGACCGATTTCGTAAACGACACTGCCGAGAAGCTGCTTAATAAGTATCCCGATCTTTATATTATTTTTGGACTTCACGCCAAGTCCGTAAGAGAAAATCTGCGATTTCTTAAAAACGTGGATCCTCGCATAGAGATCATGTGGGAGGATTGCGGAGCTTTCCCTTATGCTTACGTGCCCGAAGCGCCGAGCGATGAGGAGTTTAAGTCGACGCTTGACTTTACCGATGAAATAATTTCACTTCGCGGAAAAGCTCCGATCTCTCTTTTGATAAGAGGCGTCGCTACTATGTCGTGGATCAGCTTTGCTCATCAGGCGGGGAATTACGTTATAGGGAAAAGCGCACCGAGCGTAATAGAACACGATAAGGCGATTATGCGACCTATTTGGCGTACCCTTCAGGCGCAGTGGCATAAAAACGGAGCAGGGCGGTATGCTTACGATATGATAAGACACGTCGCCGAACTCGGGCGAGATGACGTCGCTATCGGAATGGCGGGACAGTTTGCCGGCGGAATATGGCTTAACGAGGCTGTTACCGCGCAAATCCTTTGGAACTGCAACGAGCCTTACGATGAAATTCTTGAAAAAGTCTCTCGCCGCAGATGCACCGAGTCTGTATAAATAAGCAAAAGGACCAAGACTGCTTTTGACAAGTCTTGGCCCTTTTCATCTTTATTTTGAATAGAGCTCTATCGCTTCTTTTATTTCAAGCGAAACCGCCTCTACCTCTTTTTTAAATTCTGCGGTGCCGACTCTGAATCCGCCCACTCCGAGAATGATGTATTGCTCTTGCATATCGGAGGTGACGACTCTCAGAAAATGGTCTTCCGCCATTTCGTGCGCGGTTTTTTCAATATACGAATCGGCAGTCTCCGACTCCTTCGTGTAAACGACGCTGACGTTTCCTATCTCTTCGCGGCTGCCTTCGCCGCCCTTTCGTTTATAAGCGTCAAAGACGATAACGATCTTGCATTTTTTGAAGGAAGAATAGTTGCACATAAGGCGGATAAGAATGTCGCGCGCGAGAGAAAAATCGCGCTCGGCGCTTTTCCGAAGCTCGTCCCAAGCGAAAATAAGGTTGTATCCGTCGATCAGTATTATTTCTTCTCCTCTCGGCTTCGGCTTTTTCGGTTTTGGTACTTTTGAAGCTTCTGCCGCGGAATTTTCTGTCTTTTCCGATATTTTTCGAGGCTTGATCTTTCCGTACGTCGCTTCGAATATGCGCATCAGCTCTTTGTCATCGGCGGCGGACCCGGAGTACTTGCTTATCTTTCTCGCTTTGGCTTCAAAGATCTCTTCTTCGCTCGGAGCTCTTTCACCTGCGGACACGTGCATCAGCGCGTCCGCCTCGTTCCAAGGAACGACGTAACCAGAGCCGTTTTTGCAAAAGACCGAGTTCGGTGTGTTTCGCTCGTCAAGCTCGGCGTCGTACGCTCTCTCGGCGATTACTTCTTCCGTGTTGTGGCAAGGCTTGTACGGACCTATTCGCAGGGTGATCTTGCCTTCTCCTTTCGTATACGCTCTCAGCTCCGTTGCGTATTTTCTCATAGTTAAAACGGGGCAGTTTCCCGTAAGAACGGCGGTGTCGCCGTAAAATTCGGGAGCCTCCGCAGATCCGTGCATACTCGTAAGGTCAGTCATAGCCCGTCCGAGATTTTCTCTTGGAAGCGTTATCTCAAAATCAAAGGTGGGCTCAAGTATGATCGACTCGGCTTTCATAAGTCCTTGACGTATCGCCCTGTACGTAGCTTGTCTGAAATCTCCGCCCTCCGTATGCTTCAGATGCCCTCTCCCTGCCACGAGGGTAACGCGGACGTCTGTGAGAGGGGAGCCAATGAGCACGCCGCGGTGGACTTTTTCACCTATGTGAGAAAGTATCAGACGTTGCCAATGCGAGGAAAGCTCGTCGGGGGAACAAGCGGTGTCGGAAATTATACCGCTGCCTTCGGGAAGGGGCTCTAATAAAAGATGAGCCTCCGCATAGTGCCGCAAAGGTTCGAAATGTCCCGCGCCGTAAACGGGAGCGGCTATCGTTTCTTTATAAAGAATCGTACCTTCATCGAAATCCACGTCGACTCCGAAGCGCTCTTTTATTACGCGCTTTTGCACTTCGGTCTGTATTTCTCCCATCAGTCGGATCTTTATCTCTCTTGAGCGTTCTTCAAAGCTGATCCCGAGCGTGGGATCTTCCTCTGTCAGAGTTAATAGCTTTAAATAAAATTCATAGGGGTTTGTTTCCTTGGGCAGGAGCATTCTGTAATCAAGAACGGGCGTCAGCGACGTTTCGTCGGAAGCCTCGGAGCCAAGCCCCTCTCCGATTCTCGTTTGCTCGGGGCCGAGCAGGGCACATACCGTTCCCGGGGCCGCCGATTTTAACGGCTTGTATTTTTCCGACGAGTATACTCTGATCTCTTCGACCTTTTCTTCTATTACATCCCCGTTTTTATCGGAATGGGAAATGACGTCCTTGGGAGAGAGCGTGCCGCCCGTGATCTTAACGAAAGTAAGCCGTCTGTTCTTTTCGTCCCTCGATATTTTATATACCTTCGCACCGAAGATACGGTCCTGATAGCTTGGTGACTCCGTATAGTCGTTTATGACGCTTATAAATTTTTCGATCCCCTCAAGCTTCAGAGCAGACCCAAAGCAACACGGAAATATTTTTCTTGATTTGATCGAGTTTATGATGTTCTGCCTTGAAATTTCTCCGCTATCGAAGTATTCTTCCATCAAGCCTGCGTCGGCGGAGGCAACGCCTTCGAAGAACGTATCTTTGTCGGAAATAGAAAAATCCACGCATTCTTTCGAGAGAGATGCTCGGAGGGACGCGATAATTTCATCGCGGTTTTTCTTTGCTATATCCGTTTTGTTTACGAAGATAAACGTCGGGATCTTCCTTGCAAGAAGAAGATTCCACAGCGTTTTCGTGTGCGCCTCTATTCCTTCGGACGCGCTCACTACGAGTATTGCGTAATCCTGAACGCAGAGAGCGCGCTCGGTTTCGCAGGAGAAATCTACGTGTCCCGGTGTGTCGAGCAGGGTAATGTCGGCATCGGGCAGCTCGAGCGTCGCTTGCTTTGAAAAAATAGTAATGCCTCGCTCTCTTTCAAGCGAGTGCGTGTCAAGATATGCGGTTCCTTTATCAACGCGTCCGATCCCTCTCACCGCGCCGCATTTGTAAAGCAAGGCTTCGGAAAGTGTGGTCTTTCCCGCGTCAACGTGCGCAAGAATACCTATTACCAGCTTTTTTCTTTTCACTCGCAGGATCTCCTTATTTTGATATAATTTATTTTATCATATAACGAAAAGAAAGTAAATAGCTTTTATAAAAAAAGAGATCCGAGCAACTGTGATTGCTCGGAAAATCTTTATTTGATTTCAACCGTGACGTGCTTTCCGCACGTGTTTGCCGCAGCCTTCATTACCTGGCGTATAGCCTTTGCAATTCTGCCGTGGCGCCCAATAACCATGCCTGTGTCGCTTTCCGCAACGGTGAGGGTGAGCTCAACGTCATCGCCGTTCACGACCTCTTCAACATTTACATCATCGGGATTGTCAACGATTGCGCGGGCGATACCCGCGAGTACCTCTTTCAGATCCATTGATTTACCTGTTTCTGTCGGAAACAATCCTTTCGAATTCTTTTGGGCTTTCCAATTACTTAATGATCTCGTTCTTCTTGAGAAGCGATCTTACGGTCTCGGTGGGCTGAGCGCCGTTATCGAGCCACTTAGTTGCCTTTTCTGCGTCGATCTTGATGTCGGCGGGATCGGTCATAGGATTGTAGTAACCGATAGTGTCGATAGGAGCGCCGTCTCTTCTCGCTCTCTCGTCTGCAACGACGATGCGGTAGAAGGGGGTCTTCTTTTTACCCATTCTCGTAAGTCTGATTTTTACTGCCATTTCTTTGTCCTCCAAAATTTTTTATTTTTATTTTATAGAAATGCAAACTGATTAAAAGGGAAGCTTCATTCCGCCAAAGCCGCGTTTTTTACCGCCGCCCGTGAATTGCTTCATCATTTTCTTCATCTGATCAAATTGACGAAGAAGCTTGTTGAGGTCTTCGACCGTAGTGCCCGAGCCCTGAGCTATCCTTTTTCTGCGGGAACCGTTGATGATTTCGGGATGCACGCGCTCTTGCATAGTCATAGATAAGATCATAGCTTCGGTCCTTGCCATCTGCGACTCGTCGATCTGCGCGTTTTTGAGAGCTCCTGCGTTAGCCCCCGGGATCATACCGATGAGCTGGTCAAGGTTGCCCATTTTCTTAAGCTGGCGCATTTGTACGAGGAAGTCGTCAAGCGTAAAGGTCTGCTCGCGCATCTTTTTCTCAAGCTCTTTTGCGTTCTTCTCGTCAAAGGCCGCTTCCGCTTTTTCAATAAGTGAAAGCACGTCGCCCATTCCGAGGATCCTTGACGCCATTCTGTCAGGGTGGAAGAGCTCAAGCGCGTCCATCTTTTCACCCGTTCCGATGAATTTGATGGGCTTTCCTGTGATGTATTTTACCGAAAGTGCCGCGCCGCCTCGGGTGTCGCCATCCATTTTAGTAAGAACGACGCCCGTGATGTCGAGCAGCTCGTTAAACGTCTTTGCGACGTTGACTGCATCCTGACCCGTCATCGCGTCAACGACGAGCAGTATTTCGGAGGGCTCGACGGTACTCTTGATCTTAACGAGCTCCGCCATAAGCTCCTCGTCTATATGAAGACGGCCCGCTGTGTCGATAAGGACCATATCGTTGCCGTTTTTCTTCGCGTGTTCGATTCCTGCGCGAGCTATATCGACAGGGGAGATCTTCGCGCCCATCGAAAAAACGGGAACGCCGACGGATTCACCGACGATCTTTAACTGGTCTATTGCGGCAGGGCGGTATACGTCACAAGCCACGAGCAAGGGGCGCTTGCCCTTAGTCTTATACATATTCGCGATCTTTGCCGCGTGAGTCGTTTTACCTGCGCCCTGAAGACCCACCATCATTATTACCGTCGGGGGCTTCGGGCTTATGTTGATCTTGGGTGTTTCGGAGCCCATCAGCTTTATGAGCTCTTCGTTTACTATTTTGACTATCTGCTGTGCGGGCAGAAGGCTTTCGAGCACCTCTGTGCCGACTGCTCTTTCGGTGACAGCCTTCGTAAAGTCCTTGACAACCTTGAAGTTTACGTCCGCTTCGAGCAGTGCGAGCTTGACCTCGCGCATACCTTCCTTAACGTCCGCCTCGGTGAGCTTTCCCTTGCTTCTGAATTTCTTGAAGGCGTTTGAAAGCTTTTCTGTAAGGCTTTGGAACATATCAGAATCCTTTGTTCGTTATTTGTTCGATGATCTCACCGATGAGATCGGCACCATCGGTGTCACCCGAGGAGGCGAGGCGTTCTTTAAAAACGGTAAGCTTTTCAGTATAACTTCCAAGCTTTTCGTGCTCTTGAGCAAGACCGAGCTTTTCTTCAAGAAAAACCAGCTGCTCCTCTCCGCGCTTGATTATGTGCCTGATACCTTGCCTTGATATTCCCTCGTCGGATGCGATCTCGGCAAGCGACAGATCATCGTCGTAATAAGCTTCCATCACGAGCCTCGTGTGCTCGTCGAGCACGGCTCCGTAAAAATCAAGCAGATATGCCATTCTTAAGTTCTTAGCGAACATATTAAAAAGCTCCCGTCTACGTGATTTTTTTATGCTTTCATAGTGGTGTAAAGCAAATTACTTTACAAGTATAACAGATTTCTCGTCGATTGTCAAGAGTTTTTTGAAAAAAACAAAAAATATTTTAAAAACCCCTTGATTTTTTTCAACTTTTATGATACAATAATGCAGTATGAATAAAAATGACAGCCGCTTAGCGGATCTTTCCGTTTTCGGACCCTCTCAGCCGTGATGTGAGGATGACGCTTCGGGTTGCCTTGAAAATTTTAAGGAGAATAAAAATGGCTAACATTAAGTCCGCAAAGAAGCGTATTCTTGTAAACCAGACTAAGGCACTTCAGAACCAGATGATCAAGTCTAATCTTAAGACTAACATCAAGAAGTTCAACGCTGCTGTTGAGGCAGGCGATAAGGCTACGGCATCCGAGCTTTACAAGCTTGTCGTTAAGAAGCTTGACCAGGCAGTTGCTCACGGAATTCTTCATAAGAACAACGCAGCTCACAAGAAGTCTCAGTTTACTCTCAAGTTCAACAAAATGGCATAATTTAAATCCCGTCCGATTAACCCACGGACGGGATTTTTATTATCTAAAGCCCTTGACTTGCTTTTCTTATCGTGTTATAATTTATATAATATATAATTTAAGGAGTAATAGATGCCTAATTACGAAAAGCTCTCCGATGAGCTCTCGGAGCGAATAAAATATGATATAGAGAACGGAACTCGCCCCGATTTCGGAGCGAAGGGAAGCGTGGCGGTAAGACGAAACCCGAGCTTTGACCGCGAATCTATCTGGCGCCCTGCGTACGTGCGAGACGTAGACAAGATTATGCACAGCCCGTATTATAACCGTTACACGGACAAGACGCAGGTCTTCTCGTTCTATAAAAATGACGATATTACGAGAAGAGCGCTTCACGTTCAGCTCGTTTCCCGTATCGCACGTTCTATCGGCTCGGTTCTTAATTTGAATCTTGATCTTATCGAAGCTATCGCGCTCGGACACGATATAGGGCATACCCCCTTCGGTCACGCGGGCGAGCGTTACATAAGCGAGGTCTATCACGCGGAAACGTGCAGATACTTTAATCATAACGTGCACAGCGTGAGGGTCCTTGACGGAATCTTTCCTTTAAATATAACGCTTGACACCCTCGACGGAATTATAACCCACAACGGTGAGTTTGAGATGCACGAGTATTATCCGTCCGTTATGCCCGATTTTTCGGCGTTTGACGCTATGGTGGAGAGCTGCTACGTCGACGAGTCCAATATCCGCAAGATCGTTCCGTCAACTCTCGAAGGCTGCGTAGTCCGCGTTTGCGATATTATAGCGTACCTCGGAAAGGACAGACAGGATGCCACTCGGGCAAAGCTCGTGGACTCCGACCTTTCTCTCGGCGACGCGGGAATAGGCACGATAAACGCCGAAATAATCAATAACCTTGAGGTAAACATAATAGAAAACAGCTACGGAAAGCCGTATATTATGATGGATGCCGATCACTATCAGGGAATGAAGGCGGCAAAAAAGACGAATTACGATATGATATATAAGGCTGATAAGGTAGCAAAGGTGCTTGACGAAACGGTAAAGCCGATGATGCAAAAAATGTATTATAAGCTCCTTCGTGACTTGAAGGAGGGGAATAAGGAATCGCCCGTTTTCAAGCATCACGTTGATTTCGTAAGCAATAACCACTATGCCGCAAAGATGCCGTATATAGAAACGGAGCCGAACCAGATAGTCGTTGACTATATGGCTTCTATGACCGACGATTACTGCACCGAACTTTACCACTTCCTTTATCCTGACAGTAAGCTTGATATAAACTATCACGGATATTTTGAAGATTTACTGCGATAAATCGCGGCAGAATAGAGGCTTAAATGACGGCATTATATGAAATACTATACCCGTCGTGCTCTTTATATTTGGAATAACTGCATAATGCAAAAAAGAAAAAGGAAAATGAAAATATTATGGCAACAATGAAGCTTGCAAACGAGGCGTATAAGCTCGTTTTAAATTACGGGGAAAAAGAGCCTGTAGCTCCCACAAAGCTTATCAGCGCACGCGCGGATACCGCTGCGTTTCAGATAATACTTAATTCCGAGAATCCTTACAGCGTCAGCGTCAGCACCTCGGAATGGTTCAGCGCGAGCAATTTTCCTATAACCCGTCTTCCTCACGAAAGGCTGCGCGTTGCGCTCGAAGCGCCTTTTAAGTCGGAGCTTTCGATAGAAGAGTTCGTAACGGATGACGATGGAGTTCGGAAGGCTGACATACTTCTCGCCTCCGACACGCGTGACAGTATGCAAAACGTGCCGTCCGCAGTATTTGCCGAGCTTGAAATACCCAAGGACGCGGTGCCCGGCGTTTACGACGTCAAGGTAGGGCTTTACTCTTCGCTTTACGCAGAGGATGAAAAGCTCGTAGGCGAAGAGGTGCTTCGCATCGTCGTATATCCTTACGTCCTTCCGGATTATAAGGATTGGAAATTCCATCTCGATCTTTGGCAGCATAACTCGAATATCGCCCGCCATTACGACGTTAAGCTCTGGAGTGACGAGCACTTCGCAGTGATTAAAAAAGTTGTAAAAAGCCTTGCTAAACTCGGGCAGAAATCTATAACCGTCTGTGTTTCGGAAATTCCGTGGTCGGGACAGGCTTGCACCGAAAGACCTCTTTTCGGCGGGAATATGTTTGAGTATTCGATGGTTGGGATCACCAAGAAGAAGAGCGGCGTATTCGTTTTTGATTATTCAAAAATGCAAAGATACATAGATATTTGTACCGAAGCGGGCATTTCGGGTGATATTGAGGTATTCGGTCTTGTGAATCTTTGGGTCAAGAGTGACCTCGGCACCCCGTCGATAGATTACGTTGAACCGATTCGTCTCAGATATTTTGATGAGTCTTGCGGAGCGTGCAAGTACGTAAGCGACGCTAAGGTCGTTGAAGATTATATAAGATCGCTTGAGAAGTACTTTATCGATACCGATCAGCTCTCCCGTGTGCGTATCGCGGCTGACGAGCCTGCGGATATAGAGAAGTACAGAAAGAGTCTTAATACCATAAGATCCATCGCTCCCGCCTTCCGTTATAAGACAGCTATAAATCACGCGGAATTTATTGACGAGTTCGGTGATGCGATAGACGATTTCGTTCCTTATCTTTATTGCGTTTGCGAGAAATACGACGTTCTCAAGGAATATCAGAAGAAGCTTGCGGGCAAGAGATTCCTTTGGTACGTATGCTGCGGCGAGGGGAGACCGAACACTCAGATAAGACAGCATCTGACCGAGAGCCGTATGATAGGGCCGATGAATTACCGCCTCGGCTTTGACGGATTCCTCCGTTGGTCTTACACGATCTGGCCTGAGGATCCGAGAAAGGATATTCGTTACTCAAGATTCGAAAGCGGCGATACCGCACTCGTTTATCCCGCTTATAACGGCGACGTATTGCTCTCGCTGCGTTATAAGAATCTCCGACGCGGTATTACCGATTACGAGCTTCTTCGCGCGCTTGCCGACACGGGAGCGGAGGATGAAGCTAAAGTCCTTGCCTCGTCGCTTCTTGAAACGTGCGACCTCAAAGAGTATTATAAGATCTCGTATTCGACTCTCAGAGGAGCTCACACCCACTCTTGGGAGGACTTTAACGGTTTGAAGCAGGAATTGCTTATCAAGCTTTCGGAAGCTTAACAGCGAGTTATATCCGCACGGCGTTTGAATAAAAAAGATCGCTCACCTCGGCAAAACGGGGAAGAGCGGTCTTTTTTATTATTTGCGCTGATAAAAGCTTGTTATTTCAGAAGCTCGTCCGTGAGCTTTATTATTTCGGGTGCGACCTTTTCGCGTTCTTTGCGCGTAACGGTATTATAAACGGGATATGCAAGCGCGACGAGGATCGCGCCTATCAAACCGACTATAATGCCGAGAATTACGGCGGCTGTTTTTCCGAGCGCCAAAAACGCTCCGATTTCCGTCATAACAAGGCTCATTCCACACCCGAGAAGCAAGGCTCCGATAATACCTATTATCAAGGAATAGGCGGTGCTTTTTTGGCTAACCTTTTTATCAAGACGGCGAAGTCTTTCGATCTTGCTCTCTTCGCCGCAGGTATATTTGCTGCGTATCTTTTTTATCTCATCCTGCTCGTTTGCCGAATAGGTATATTTAAAGCTTTCTCTGTGATTTTGCATATCCGTCTCCGTTCTGCGTTATATATGGTTCTATGTTTTGTAAGATCGACCGTGTGCGCTGTTAATTTTAGTCGTTCTGCGCATTTTTCAGTTTTTTTAATTCTTTAAACGCCTTTATTATCATAAAAATCGCTATGGCTGTGTTAAAAACAAAGACCGCGCCTCCGCTCAGGGTGAGCATCGTGAGTCTGAATGCCGCACCCGACGCCGTTCCGAACGTATCGAGCATAGACGCTTCAAGAGTCAGCATTGAAACGAGTGCGGCGTTTAAAGAAAGAATGCTTGATGCTGAAAACAAGGGACTCCCGTGCCGCCTGTATTTTACGTAACCTATTATTGAAACGCTGAGCGCCGCGAATGTGTACGCCGCCATAGTTATCGTGGTTATCTCGTGATGCGCAAAGCTCGTCTTTCTGAAAAGAAGGAGCAGAATTATCGCAGTAAGCGTCAGGTTCATAACGAGCATAAATCCGCCCGTAAGCCCGTAACGCACAAGCTCTGCGCGAAGCTGCGCTTTTGGCTCGTGAGCCCGCGTGTGTCTGAGAATAAAGAAACGTATCAAAGCAAGAAGGATGTAATATACCGACGTGGAATAGTACCACGCGCTCATATGACGAAAGCCGAGCCCAAGTTGAAAAAGCGCGTATGCCGTGTTGAGAATAAGAGCGCAGTAGAGAGATACGTTTATTCTGAATCGAGAGTCCTCTATAAATCTCTTAACGTGCTTGTTGTTGGATTTAAGAAATTTAAAAGATCGTATTATTCCGGGAACTCGGAGGGATATGAGTAAAAGTGAATAAAAAGCGAGGACGTAGGAAGTGTAGCTGAGTGGTGATTTCGTGCCGATGAAGATAAGCGCGTATATCAAAAAAGTGAAAGAAGAGGGGATAAATATTAGCAGAATCCCGATCGGAGGGAAAAGCAAATGGTTGATCAGCTTGCTATTTTTCTGTTTCATTGAGATTTCTCCTGATCTTTACCGTAAACGTCGTTCCAACCCCCATAGCGCTTTCGACACCTATCTCGCTGCCCGTAATGTCCGCGACGCGCTTAACGAGCGCAAGTCCGAGTCCGTTTCCTTCAGATGCGTGCGAGGTGTCTCCTTGATAGAATTTTTCGAAAATATGCTCGCCTATTTTCGGTGACATTCCGCAGCCTGTATCCCCGATCTTTACGGTGGCAAAGCGCGTGTCGGCGCTTAAGGATATGGAAACCTCTCCGCCGTCGTTCGTAAATTTGAACGCGTTTGAAAGAAGGTTGTTCCAGATAAGGGAAAGAAGCTCCGAGTCCGCAGTGATCTCAACGTTTTCCTGTATATCGGTTTTTATCTCGATTCTCCGTTTTTCCCAAACGCTCTCAAATTGCAAAAGGCATTCGCAAAGCTGCTCGCCGAGATCGTAAGAGTCTTTGGCTGTATAAATCTTTTGATTTTCAAGGCGACTGAGTCTTAGTATATTCGTTACCATATCCGAGAGCTTTTTTGACGAGTCGGTAAGCGCCTTTGCGTATTCAATACGCTTTTCTTCGTCAAGTGCGGGGTCCTGCAAGAGCTTTCCGTAATTTTGTATTACGGAAAGCGGCGTTTTCATCTCGTGCGAAACGTTTGCTATGAAATCCGTGCGCAGAGTTTCAACGCCTGACAGCTCCTCCGCCATTTTATTTATGCAGTCTATTATGTTCCCGAAATTCTCATCCGTGGCAAGCTTTGAGGTCTCGGGGATCCTTACGTTGAAATCGCCTCTGATCATCTTTTCCGTTGCGGCGGCTATCTCTTTTGCGGGGCGCTCAAGCGTCCATTTTCTGCGAAGGGCGTCGATAACGGTGAAGAGAATACTTACCAGCACCACGTTTCCGAAGGTCAGTTTTGCCGCGGTGCTTATATTCTCGCTCGTCAAGGTTACCCCAAGGCTCTTTGAAAGCGTCGTAACGAACAGCATAGTACAGCAAGTAACGACGAAGGCTATCAGAAGAAAGAAAATCACGTAGTGATTTATAGCGGCAAGGAGCCTTTTTGTACGTCTGTCGCTCTTCATTTTATTACCGCCTTATATCCAAGACCGTGTACGGTCAGTATCTCAAAATCGTCGCAATCGGCAAGCTTTGCTCTTAACTTGGTCATATAAACGTCGACGGAGCGAGTGCCCGTTTGCGTATCGACGTCCCAGAACTCATCCATAAGCTGAGTTCTCGTGAACGTTTTTTTAGGATATGACAGAAGCTTATAAAGTATATCGAACTCGCGCGCGGTAAGAGCTATCTCCTCTTCGGAAAGATATGCGGTGCGCTCGTCCGCGTCCATTATGAAGCTTCCTATCTCTATTCTGCGGCTGGAAGCTATTTTTGCCCGACGGAGCAGGGCGCCTATTCTCAAGAACAGCTCGTCGAGATCTATGGGCTTTACCATATAGTCGTCAATACCGACCCTGAAGCCTCTTTGCTTTGAGGCAAAGTCGTCTCTCGCGCTCATAAAAAGAATGGGTATATCTTTATTCAGTTCTCTGACCGTTCTCGCAAATTCAAAGCCGTCGATCCCCGGCATCATAATATCGGAAACGATCAGGTCGAAGGTGGTTTTGTACATCTCGTCGTACGCTCCCTCAGCGTTAAGACAGCCCGTTGCTTCGTATCCGCTGTTGTTTAAAAATGAGCACACGCTGCGATTCAAATCCCTGTCGTCTTCAACTACCAAGATCTTAAACATATGGCAACCTCTCTCGGATAAATAATACGTTTTCTTTAATTATAACACATAAATGTTAATATTTTGTTTGCGCCGAGATGCTTTTATGAAAAAATCGAAGTTTTATCATAAATAATGACGAGGCGGTGATCGAACCGCCTCGCATAGTTATCGTAAGCTTTATCATTCATTACCGCGGACGGCGTCGATGCGAGCTTCGGCGGCTGCCTTTCTCTCGTTTGCCTCGGCTATCTGTTCATCTCTCTTCGCCTGCATTACAGCGCCGCGTCTTTTGGGATCGCCCATAGCCTTTGCCTCTTCCCATCCGGCGTGAGACTCGGCCTTTGCCGCGCTGAAATTAGCCTTGTCGACCTCGTGCTGCGCCTTTGCGCTCTCCTTCATATCGCTGAACGATTTTTTAAAGAAATTGATAAGTCCCATTTCGTTTATCTCCTACTTTTAATTATTGATTATTTTATCACTGAGTCTGATAATTCTATCCGCATATTTTGCACGGCGCTTTGCAAGTATCACGCTGTAAAGCTTGTAATTAACACTTACCATTGCGATGCCGAGAAGACCGATTACGATGCCCGGTATCATAGCGTTACCTATGATCTTCATTGCAAGCGACATTCCGGTACCGAGAACGAGCGCACCTGCCGTGCCAAAGATGTAAGCGAAAAGCTTTGCAGGGCGCTTTACCTCTTTGTCAAGCCTTCTGAGCTCGGAAAGCTCGTTTTGCTCTTCTTCTACGTACTGCGTGCGTATTTTTTGTGCTATAAACTCTTGGTCGTTTCTGTTCATAACGTATCTCCTTGTTTCTTTGTTTGTGAGCACATTATAACATAGCGGTGTTTTTGAGTTTTTTTAGAATTGTTTGCGTTTTGTTAATCCTTGAAAATCAAAGCATAGGCGAAAAAATTCTTATAACCGAGCGGAGCACGCGAGTGATGATATTTGTTTTCAAGCTACTCGCTTCTATCTTTTCGGAGCGTGCTATCGTTTCGTCAAGATCGCGCTTTATATCGGCAACGGCGCCGCAGCCGTACATCCATATTCCGTTTTCAAAATGGTGCACAAGACTGCGGTAATCAAGATTTACCGTTCCCGTTATAGCGTATTTGTCGTCTGCCACGTAATTTTTTGCGTGGATAAATCCGGGGGTGAACTCGTAAATTTTAACACCCGAATCGATAAGGCGCTTGTAGAAGCTTCTCGTTATTCCGAATACCATCTTTTTGTCGGGAACGTGCGGGACGATGATGCGCACGTCGACGCCCCTCAAAGCGGCACTCTCAATGCTCACGCAAAGGTCGTTGTCGATAATCAGATAGGGCGTGCTTATATAAACGTACCGTGTGGCGGAGCTCAGCATATTCTTTATCGCGCTTTTTCCAACGCGCTTTTCGTATATCGGTCGCGGCCCGTCACCGAAGGGAATAACGTAACCGCCGCCCTCGGCACGGCACTCGGGGTAGTAATCAAACCCATCATCGGGAAGCTTCTTCGCGTTTATACCGTAATCGTTAAGGAAGAGTCTCGTAAGCTCCTTGACACCGTCGCCCGAGAGCCTGATTCCCGTGTCCTTCCATTCTCCGAAGCGCAGGACCTCTCCGATATATTCATCGGCAATATTTATGCCGCCCGTATATCCGATCTTGCCGTCGATGACGAGTATCTTTCTGTGGCTTCTGTTGTTGAACTCGGAATCGGCGTTTCCGCGAAGCTTAGAGAAGGGAAGTGCGTCTATTCCGAGCCTTCCGAGCTCCTTTGAATAATTGCCCGGCAGAGTTGACATACAGCCGATGTCGTCGTAGAGCACGCGGACTTTTACGCCTGCCTTTGCTTTTCTTTCAAGTATTTCGAGTATTCCGTCCCAAAACCTTCCTTTTTCTATTATAAAGTATTCAAGAAAGATGAATTTTTCAGCACACTCAAGGTCTTTTTTTACACTCTCAAAATACGAAGCACCGTTTGGAAAGTAGGTAAGGGCAGTGTTTTCGAAAAGCTTTGAGCCCGAGATGTCCGTGAGCATTTTCGCAGAAGACGCGGCGAGCGGGTCTTCTTTGTAAAGCTGTTCCTCCGCGCTTTTTGTGTCAATACCGTAATTATATCTTTCAAGCTCACCGAGGCGTTTTACAAACTTTCCCTTAAGCTTTCTTGAGTAGAACATAAAGTAGAGCATAAAGCCCGCAATCGGAATAATCAGCACGACGAGCATCCACGGCACCTTATATTCGGGCGGATCGTCCGACGAGGCGATCTTGACGACGCAGAAAATTTCCGTAAGCCACGCCGCTATATAAAAATAAGGAATGAAATAACAGCAAACGACGACCGCCGAAATTACCGCGAGCACCTCAAGAACCGTTATGATTATCGCTATAATATACCTGACGGGAATGTAGTTTATCTGTCTTGTGACAGTCTTATCTCCCGCTTTGTATTCGAGTGTTCTTTTCACGTCCCGAAAAGCCTCCTTTTTAAAAATTAAGCCTCTGGCTTAATTATACGTAATTCTTGTTTTAGCCTCTTTTAACTTTTGTTTCCGTTTTGTTAAAATAAAAAAATGCACCCCAAAAAAGTGTTTAACTTTTGGGGTGCATATCAATTATCAAAGTACTTTGATGCTGTTAAGGAACGTTTAGCTATCTAAATAATATCTATGAATTAAATACACTTTATCAAATCATCAATATTATAAATCGTTGACACTACGGTATGAGCATCCTTGCCGAGAACCTCATCATCAGGATGCTTGGAATCCATTCCCAAAGAACGTAATTTTAACAAATATTTAGCCGCATCCTCCGTACGCTTGAAGGATTTTTCCCAAACGGACGGAAATTGTAAAGGGAAGGGAGAAGCCTCGGTTTCAACCGCCTCTACGATTTTTTTACCTATTTCCGCCAAAAGCTCTTCGTTGTTACGAAAAATTGCTTCATTACGCGAAATCTCTTTTTTTGTTTCTACCGTTACAATTTGCCCAACTGCGCGTTTTGCCTGCTCACAAGCAATATTGCCTCCGGCAAAGAAACGCGAGGGCATACCTTTCGAAGCGGCAATATACGCATCCATATCAACCTCACCAATATAACGACCGTTTAATTTATAATATTGCACGATCTTGCTGTTTATAGTGTGCGCCAAAACACCGCCGAGCGTTCCTTCCATTGCGTGATATCCAAAGAAGCAAATGCAGTCGTATTCTCCATCTGCAAAGCTCATACGTTCAGACAACCCGAAATCATAAGGAATCAACGTGATTCGAGGATCTAAAGCGGTCTTGTCAATATTATTTCCGCCTCCGTGATTATCCCAAAGACCAACTTTCCGCGCCCCTGCTTCGAAGATCGCTTTTGCCGCTGCGTTGATCTCAAGTACCGCCTGTTCCTTTGCAACAAACCACCCTTCCGTATCACGAGCAAGTCCGCTATAGGGTTCTCCCGCCACGTTGTTAACGCCCTCGAGATCTAAAGCGAGTAATACACGTTCATACATTCTCATTTTTCTCCTTCTTTGACTGATATTTGTTATACTGCAATCGACGCGGATTTTTGTTTTAACGAAGGCTGCTTTTGTAATTATGCTGCAAACTTTGCTTGCATTCGCCTTATGAAAAAAGATCAAAAAGCCATTCTTGCCCAACCTTCGGCACAAATCGGTTCCAAACCAAGCATTTCACGCCCGAGATCAACGTAATAGCGGTACGTATCAATATGTACGCCGTTGGGAATACGGTGATCTAATCCGAAAATCGTTCCGCCTCCCATTAAATTGGAAGAAAGACGGTATTCCAACTCCCGTCGGACAGCTTCTTTTCCCTTAATGAGCGCGTGCTTGTCGATGCCTCCCTTAAAGCAAAGCGATTTTCCGTATTTTTTTCGCAATTCAACCATATCATTGCCCCCAACGGGTTCAACCGGGTGGATGCAGTTCAATCCGCATTCAATAAGTTCACCGTAAATGGGTGACATATCCCCGTCACTGTCCATAGAAAAAAGCTTGGCTCCGTATGCCTTTGCGGCTTCCCATACGCGGCTGTAATAGGGCTTGAAAAATTCGCGAATCTGGGCAGGCCCAAATAACGGCCCTGATTTTCCTGCCATATCTTCGTGTACGACCAGACAGTCGATGGGCACGGTTTCTCCAACCCTTTCGATCACTTTTATTGCCGTATCCGCAAAAGTGTCTAGCATATCGTGCAGCATTTCCGGATATTCATAGCAAGCCAGACATACTTCCGCCTCGCCAAGAAGCTGACGCGGCTCGTCAAACGCGCCGAGAATTCCGATCATCGTCAGTTCTCCGTTTTCCCATCTCTTTTTTTGTTCGAGAAGTTTTTCACGGTTTACTCGGTCTTCCGTGAAGGTGTACCAATGCTTAACTTTTTCCCAGTCGTCAGGCGTAGCAACCGGATAATCAAGGGGCAGAGGAATAGTAGCTGTTTTTTTGATAAGCTTGGTGTGCCGTCCCATTGTATCGATTGCCAGCGTCATTTCCGGTGTGTCTTCAAGGATCTGCACCGCGATATCGGTTTTAGCACGTGTTTCGCCTGCCAGAAAAGCGGAGGGAACGTAGTCCCAATCAAAAGCAGACATTCCTATCTCTTTTTCGGAAGCCCCCTGCATCCGCCATTCCTTTTCCAATACGTGAAGAGGTCCAAACAGTTCACAAAACATTTCGCGCCCGGTATCTTCAAAGAGGGAGTGCGCAATGTATCTTTCTCTATCCCACTTCATTCTCATCACCTCAAATTTTGAAATATGATTTTACCTTATTCATTTTATCAAAAATAACGTCCTGTTACAATGTGTTTTTTCGACCTGTAATTGTAAAATTACGACATATCTATTGATTTGTATATAAAAATGTTATATAATAAAAAAGATCTAAAAGGAGGTGTAATTCGAAGATGTCAACTAAATACACGGTAAACTCTTGCGGAATTTACGATTGCGACGCCGATTGGAGCTGGAAAACGGGTGGGAGCAAGGATTATACCCTGTGGGCGGTTTTCCGTGGCGAAGGATCGCTTTCGCTCGACAGCGTGCAGTACAGTGTAAAGATCGGCTCTTGTTTTCTGATTCCACCAAAAACACTTACGTACGGTACTCACAACCACGATAATCGCCTTTTCGTCTATGCAGTACACTTTAGTGCAGACGGCAGCTCTTTTGAAATTGATCACAAACGAATATCAAACGTGTCTTTTTTCAAAGAACTTTTCTCCCGAGTGATCCTTTTTTACAATATGAACAGAATAGCCCTCGTAAATTCATATCTTGAGGTTCTTTTAAACGAATTCTTCTCCTCTCCCGATGCCGCCAATACCAAACAAACACCGGATAGCGCGGCACATCAAAAATACGTTACCGAGATCTGCGACAGAATAAACGCATCTCCGGAAGGCAAGCACGTCCTTTCGGAATTGGCAACGGAATATGGGTATTCGGCAACCTATCTCGGAAAGCTGTTTCACAAAAATGTTGGCATCAGTTTTTCAGGTTATCTCTTAAACGCACGAATCAATTACGCAAAGATCCTTTTGCTAAACTCCAAATTATCAGTTGGGGAAATCGCGGAAAAGCTTGGATATTATGATACCGCTCATTTTATCAATCAGTTCAAAAAAACAGTGGGATGCACACCAAATGCATACAGGTAACCGTGTGTAATAAAACTGTTCTGAAATACGTATCAAGCGTAAATTGGCGATTTGTGTAGAGGCAAGGGATGAGAGCGTTAGCCTATAATAATAGTTGTGGGGAAAGAAAAAAGCACTTTGCTGTTTAAGGCAGAGTGCTTTAATGCTTTTAAATTGTTTTTTCGTTGCTAAAGACAATATATATCAAGTCGAAAGCTTTTGTCGTTTTCGTTTAATTTGATATTGTCTTATAACAAAATCAACTTATTAGTTGGATACGTAGGGAAGAAGTGCCATCTGGCGTGCTACCTTAACAGCGGTGGTGAGCTGTCTCTGGTGAAGAGCACAGTTGCCGGAAACACGTCTAGGGAGGATCTTTGCTCTCTCGGAAATGAACTTTCTGAGCTTTGCAACGTCCTTGTAATCAATCTCTGCAACCTTGTCCTGGCAGAAGATGCAAACCTTCTTTCTTCTGTGCATAGGACGGAATGCAGGACGCTGAGTATCGTTTCTATCCATTTTGAATAGTTCCAAAACCTTTCCGACTCACGGTTTCTGTATTTCACCCGACGCAGTGAGTCTTACGCTCGGGCGGACGAGCTTCGCACTTTCCGAAAATCAGAAGGGAAGGCTCTCGTCGTTAGGTATTTCTTCAAAGCTTGCGCCGCCGGCGCTGCCAAAGGAAGGAGATGCGTAAGCATCGGGCGTGTAGGTGCTGCCACCCGTCCCTGTGCCCTGAGCATTCTGCGATGCGGGTGCAACGAAGGAAACCTCGTCCGCAACGACCTCGGTCGCGTATCTCTTCTGTCCTTGGTTATCACTCCACGATCTCGTCTGTATCTGTCCGCAGATGAGAATGGGATTTCCTTTTTTAAAGTAGCGAGCAACAAATTCAGCCTGTTGTCTCCAGGTAACGATATTGATGAAGTCAACGCTCTGCTGACCCTGATCGGCTTTTGCAAAACGGCGGTTTACAGCGATAGAAAAGCTGCACACCGAGATGCCGCCCGTAGTCTGCTTGAGCTCGGGATCTGCCGTCATATTACCTATAAGAATAACCTTGTTGAAACTTGCCATTTTTTCGCCTCCTCAAAAATTTACGCCTCAGTTGTTTCTGCGGCTTCGACAGCTTCTTCCGTAGCTTCTGCTACAGCTTCAGCCTTTGCAGCTTTCTCGATCTTGGTAGTCGTGATGAAACGAAGCACACTTTCGGTGATGCCGAACACACGCTCAAGCTCGAGGGGGAAGCTGCTTTCGCTCTTAAAGGTGACAAGAACGTAGTATCCTTCGGTTACGTAGTTGATAGGATACGCGAATCTTCTCTTGCCCCACTCGTTAACAGAAACGTCTTCAGCGTTCTCGTTAATGAGATTAACGAACTTCTCTTCGATAGCCTTGAACTCTTCCTCGGGAAGATTGCCGTTCACAGCAAAGAGAGTCTCGTAAGAACAAATCTTCTTCTCCATCTGAATTTACCTCCTTATGGTCATTATGGCCGCCGTTTCCCGGTGGCAAGGAGCCGAGTCCTCATAACTCGGGCACTAAAGTATTATATCACAGCTTTTCTTAAATGTCAATACCTTTTAGCAAAATATTTCCAAGCGTTATCAAAAACGTTTTTAGAAGCAAGACGAAAAGCCGCGGCTCTTAAAATTCGAGCGGGTATTAAGCTTTTAAAACGATAAGCGCACGGAATGCTCCTATCCTTAAAACTTGGCAAAAAACTTGACAAGCGTCAGCATTTATGATATAATTTTTAAAGCAAATTATGCTTGTGCAAATGCAAATCTGCTTTAACTGCGAGGTGGGTTACAATGAAAATCAGAGAAAAAATTAAAATGAACCTAAAAGCGTTCATCGAAAACGGTGCGATAACCATAGTTGCATTCGGTGACAGTCTTACGTACGGAGCTTTTGAGCACGGGGCTGTAGATTTCGAAAACGTCTATTGGAACGTGCTCAGGAAAATGATAAACGGTGTAAATCCCGCGATCCCCGTGAACGTGATAAACTCGGGCATCGGTGGAACGAACGCAACCAACTCTCTTGCGAGGCTCGAGTCCCAGGTCTTGTCGCACTCGCCCGATCTTGTAATAGTGGCGTTCGCACTCAATGACATAAGCAAAAACAAGGGCACGGACGCATACTGTGCCTCACTTAGAGAGATTTTTGAAAAATGCCAATCCATAGGCGCAGAAGTCGTTTTTATGACGGAAAATATGTTTAATACTTACGTTGCCGATGACACTCCCGAAGGATTAAGAGAGTACGCCGCGAAAACCGTAGAAATGCAAAAAAGCGGACTCGTGGATAAGTATATGAATGCGGCAAAGGAAGTGGCAAGCTCGATGGGTGTTCCCGTAGCTGACTGTTATTCGGAATGGAAAAAGCTTTACGAATCGGGCGTTGATACCACTATGCTGCTTGCAAACAGGATCAATCATCCCAACAGGGAAATGCACAAGCTCTTTGCCGAGAAGATCTTTGATATAATCCTCGGCGATGAAAACGAGAAGAGTATGGAAGATATAAGTATGTGCGAAGAGGCAACGAAGCAGTAATACAAGTCACGGGGTCGAAATTATGAACTCGGTAAAGGAAAAGGCTTACGCTAAGATAAATTTATATCTTGACGTAACGAAAAAACGCGATGACGGATTTCACGAGATAGAAACGGTGATGCATACGGTCTCTCTTGCCGATGAGATAACTGTGAGCGCTGAGTGCGTGCGCTCGGGCGGTCAGGTCAGGCTCTCCGTAGGCGGGGCTGATTTCCTTCCGACGGACGGACGTAATCTTGCGGTTAGGGCGGCACAGACGTTCCTCGCCCGTCTTGGCACGTCAGCTAACGTCAATATAAAATTAAAGAAAAACATTCCCGTTGCGGCGGGGCTTGCGGGCGGATCGTCCGACGCGGCAGCGGTTCTTCGGGCGATGAACCGTATTTTCTCAAGGCCGTTTGGCGAAAAGGTGATGCTTTCAATGGCTGCGGAGCTTGGCAGCGACGTGCCGTACTGTCTTATAGGAAAGACGGCGCTTTGCACGGGCAGGGGAGAAATAATGACGAGGCTCAACGACCTTGATGGCGTTTGCTTTGTTATAGTTAAAGTAAACGCGCACGTTTCAACGCCTGTTGCATACACGGCGCTTGACGGACTCTACGGAGATTTCAAAGCACCGCACGGACACGCGGGCTCGCTTGACGGCTTGCTTGAGTCGTTGAAATCGGGAAAGCTTGCCGTCGGAGAAATGTACAACGTGTTTGAGTCGGCTGTTTTTCCTCTCGTTCCCGAGTCGGAAAAGGCAAAGACGCGCTTGCTCGACCTTGGGGCTGACGGTGCTATGATGAGCGGAAGCGGCCCTACCGTTTTCGGAGTTTTCTCGGATGAAAAAACGGCGACGGCTGCAAGAGCCGCTCTTGAAAAAGAAGGATACGGCGCGTTTTTGGCGCTATCCGTTTGATAATAGAGCGTAAACGAATAAAACGCCGAGGTGTTGCTTAGGCAGTACCTCGGTGATATTTTTTTATCTTTTTTCTTCGGTTTTGACAGTTAGCTCGCGTTTTTTTCTTGACAAGTAACGGTTTTTATGATATAATAAGTTATTACAGAAAATGATAAAATGGAGGGGCAGAAATGAGTGGCGGTTCTTTTGACGAAAAGGACGATTTTTGGGATATAGAAAAGCTGATACCGAAGAAAAAAAGCACCTTGCGCCCCTTTGCCACAAAGCCTGTAACGACGGTTTACGAGCCCGATTCGCAAAAGCCGTCCGACGCTGTAAGCGGCGAGGCGTCTGACAGAAGGCTGACGTTTCAAAAGAGCGAAGAGGTGGAAAACTTGCCCCTTGCCGATGAATCTTACGTCCCCGACGGAAACCGTCTTATCAAGCGCGTTACGGTCAAGCGAACGAATGATAAATACGATTTTTACGGCAACTTCAGAAAGGCGGCACTCGTCTATTACGACCACAAGACCGAAAAGTGCGATTACGTTCCTTTCTTCTCGTATATGCCGCAGTATTCTCAAATGAATACCGAGCAGAAAAATTACTATTTTTATTGGAGATGGGAGATAAGGCGAGGCAGATTTGTAAAAACCGATTATTCCTATCTTTATCTTTACGTTTATGAGATCCTGAATCTTCCCGATAAGATCCCCGCTTCGGAAGGGGCTCGGATACTTGCTTCTCTTTGGCGGGAATACAAAAATGACCTGCCGAGGATAGGTGCCAATTTTGCCGTGTGGATACAGGATTATTGCCTGATACACCGCATTCCGTGTCCTACGGCAGAGCTTCGCGGTTTTATGCACGAGGTCATAGCCGCGTCCTCCTTCAAGGAATATTATCTCGCCGATATAAAGGAGGCTGACGGGGAGAGCATAGGCGCTATGATAGCCTTCCTCTCCGATTACGATTGGCGGCGCGGAAAATTCATCGAGGGTTCCGATACGGATGCCTATAAAAAGCATATGTATACCGCTATGCGCGGACTTTTCCTGAGCCTTGACGAGTGCGGAGAGCTTTACGATACGTCGGGCGGCACTCGGACCTTGGTGAGAAACGCTTTTCCGAATTCGCTTTGTACGCACAGCGTTAAATGCAGAATAGAAATAGAGTACGTTTCGCTTATGAACGCGGACAGGCTTCGCGCAGGTATAACGGCGGCTGTTCGCTATACCGAAAATAAGCTTCGAGCGCTGATGGGCATCAAGAGCCGTCTTTCGGTCAAAGACCTTCCCGATTCTTACAGATCGCTGATAGACACGTATTTTGATCTCATAAGCAAGAGGGAAGAGCGCGTTCGCGTGAAGGCGGACGTCCCCGAATACGAAAAGCTGTACGACGCTCCCGACGAAAAGCTTTCGTTTGCGGGAGCTGACGAGATAGAACGCGCGTCCTGGCAGGTTACGCAAAGGCTCGTCGTCGAGGAAGAAGAGGAAACGAAGGAAGAGAACGCGCGTCAGAAAACGGAGATACGAGATGAAGCACCCGCGCGTGTCGGCTTCTCGGACGTGGAAGTACCACGCTCTGACGGCGTTGATCGCTACGGGCTCTCGGACGGTGACGTAGCGTTTTTAGCTGCGCTTGTAAACGACGACGAACAAGTGGAAATTGATGAATTCGACGCTTTTTCCGCGGCAGAACGCATTAACGAAGCGTTTTCCGATGCGATGGGCGACGTCGTTCTTTATAACGACGGAGAAAAATACGGGATATACGACGATTATACGGAGGAAATAAAGGAATGGCTCAAGAAAATAACGATGTAAAAGTTCCGAAAAGAATACTCAGCGCGCTTCTTTCGTCCGTCAGCGCGGGCGTCGTGCCGAGAAGCGGAGCTCCTTATATAGCGATAGGCAGGGCCGAGGAGATAAACTCCTTGCTTGACAATCTTGACGACGTTGCCGAGGGCGGCGCGGCTTGCAGATTTATTATCGGAAGATACGGAAGCGGTAAGAGCTTTCTTATTCAGCTTATTCGCGGTTACGCTCTTGAGCGCGGATTTATTTGCGCAGACGCAGACCTTTCTCCCGAAAGAAGGCTGACGGGCGGTAACGGCGCAGGCCTTGCAACGTATAAGGAGCTTATGATAAATATGTCGAGCAAGGCGAGCCCCGACGGAGGAGCTTTGCCCACGGTCCTTTCCCGCCATTTTACAAAGCTGAAAACGGACCTTGTTTCGGAAGGAATACTTCCTTCCGATGAGAATTTTGAGGCGGAGCTGAAAAGAAGAGTGTATCTTACGCTCTCCGAGCTTGAAGGGGACGTTGGAGGCTTTGACTTCGCGAGCGTGCTCGGTGAGTACTATATGGCGTCGCTTCGTGATGACACGGAGAAAAAGACCGCTTGTCTCAGGTGGCTTCGCGGTGAATTTTCGACTAAGACCGAGGCTAAAGCCGCTCTCGGCTTCAGAGTCAGCGCTATTATAGACGACGATAATTGGTATAACTTCATAAAGCTGTTCGCCGCTCTTTCCGAAAAGCTCGGTTATTCGGGACTCATTATTTTTATAGACGAGTGTGTTAATCTTTATAAAATACCTAACAGGATCTCAAGGGAAGCGAACTATGAAAAAATACTTGCGATATTCAACGATACCCTTCAGGGCAAGGCCCGCAGGCTCGGTGTCGTTTTCGGAGGAACGCCGCAATTCCTTGAGGACACGAGGCGCGGACTTTTCAGCTACGATGCTTTAAAAAGCCGTCTTGCCGATTCTAAATATTCCGAGCTCGGCTATCAGAATCTGTCATCGCCCGTAATAAGATTACGCCGTTTGTCGGATAACGAGCTCTTAGCGCTTGTCAGACGCCTCTCAAAGCTCTACGCTCAAAGGGAGGGGCTTGACGAACCGATAATAACGGACGCACAGACCGAAAAATTCCTTGCCAAGGAGCTCTCAAGAGCGGGAGCGTCCGAGATGGTAACGCCGAGAGAGATAATGCGCGATCTTCTTGCGCTTATGAATATACTCAGAGATAATCCCGATGCGACCTTTGATAAGCTGATAGGCGAGATAACGCTGTCCGTGCCGGAGTCCGAAGAGCGTGAGATCACGGCGGAAGACGTGACGCTTGCTGCCAAGCCTAAGGTAGGATTGTTCGATATTGACATTTAATTCGGGGCAGAACGAACGTGGAGGTGAGATCTTAGTGACGAGTGCGGATAGAGTTTTTGCTCGTTTTCCCGATTTTATAAAGGAATATATTTATTCTCGCGGTTGGACCGAGCTTCGCGAGGTCCAGCTTGAGGCGGCACGGGTGATATTTGAGACTGAGTCTAATCTTTTGATCTCGTCGTCTACCGCGTCGGGGAAAACCGAAGCCGCCTTCTTTCCCATCATTGCCGATATTTTTGACCGTCCGCCCGCCGAACGCTCCGTCAGCGTTCTTTATATAGCGCCTCTGAAATCGCTTATAAACGATCAGTTTTCAAGACTTGACGAGCTCCTTGACGCGTCGGGCATTCCCGTAACTCATTGGCACGGCGACGTAGGAGCGTCACATAAGGATAAGCTTTTAAAAGATCCCGACGGAATACTGCAGATAACGCCTGAGTCGCTTGAGTCGATGCTTATGAATCGCTCAAACGACGTACCTCGCCTGTTTTCGGGACTTCGCTATGTTGTCATAGACGAGATACACACGATGATAGGCGCTGACAGAGGCAGTCAGGTGCTCTGTCTTTTGTCAAGGATATCGCGCCTTATCGGTCATTCTCCAAGGAGGATAGGACTCAGCGCGACGGTAGGGGATCTGAAGATCGCTGCCGATTGGCTCGGAGCGGGCAGCGGCAGAGAAACGGAAGCGCCCGTCCCACCGCACCTACCTCTCAAATGGCGGCTTGGGCTTGAGCATTTTTATATTCAGAACGCGGACGAGGCGCAGACCAAAAATCCGTCTCTCGCAACGTCAGAGAGGCGCGACAGAGGCGGGCAGGCAGAGCTTGATCCCGGGTACGAGTATCTTTACGACGCAGTTTACGGTACGAAATCCTTGGTGTTTTCAAATTCGAGGGAAGAAACGGAGTACGTTACGGCAACGCTCAGGCAGATCGCGAAGAAACGCTCGGACAAGGACGTCTTTCTTATCCATCACGGAAATCTTTCGGCGTCGCTGCGTGAGGACGCGGAGGAAAAGATGAAGGACGAAACGGTTCTTGAAGCCGTGACCTGCGCTACCGTTACGATGGAGCTCGGTATAGATATAGGACGGCTCTCTCGCGTTGCGCAAATGGGCGCCCCGACTACCGTTTCGGGCTTTCTTCAAAGGCTCGGGCGCTCGGGAAGACGCGGCGATCCGCCCGAGATGATAATGGTATACAGGGAAGAAACGGCACTTCCGAACGCGCCGCTTCACGAGATCATTCCGTGGGAGCTTTTAAGAGGCATCGCGATAATCGACCTTTATTCGCGCGAGCGCTTTATAGAGCCGCCGAGGGTGAAAACTATGCCGCTGAGCCTTGCCTTCCACCAGACTCTCAGCATTCTTGCTTCTTCGGGCGAGCTTACACCGAAGGCTCTCGCTTCGAGAGTGCTCGATCTGCCTCCGCTCGCATTGCTTGACAAAACCGTATACCGAGAGCTTCTGGTTTCTATGATAAATAACGACTATATAGAAATGACGGAAGAGCGTGGGCTTATAATAGGATTAAAGGGTGAGCGCCTGATAAACTCGTATAAGTTTTACGCTGTGTTCAAGGATAGCGAGGATTATACCGTAAGGTGTGACAGCGAGGAGATCGGAACGATAACGACACCGCCGCCCGTAGGTGACAGATTTGCTCTTGCGGGCAGGGTATGGGAGGTCAAGGAGATCGACATTCCGAGAAGACTCATCTTCGTGAAGGCTGTTGAAGGAAAAATGGAGGTCTCGTGGCCGGGTGACGGCGGTGAGATACACACGCGTCTGCTCGTTGCTATGTACGACGTTTTATTCGGAGCGAGGGAATATAAGTTCCTTGGCGAGAATGCGAAAGAGCGCCTTGATAACGCAAGACGCGTTGCCGCTAACGCGGGGATGAAGGACAATATGGTCGTGCATCTTGGCGGACAGAGCTACGTACTGTTCCCGTGGCTCGGAACGAGGGCGTTCAGAACGCTAAAGCGCACTATGCAAAAATATTCGGCAGAGCTTGGTATATTCGATATTCAGAGTGAGCTTTGCCATTATATTACCTTCAAAGCAAAGGAAGACGCGGGAAGAAACCTTATTTACGGAATACGTTCAATCATCGAGCGCGGTGACCTTGACGTCGAAAAGCTCGTATTTGACGGCGAGTGTCCTTTGTTCGATAAGTTTGACGACTTTATTCCTCCGAATCTTTTGCGGCTCGCTTACGCCAAGGACAGGCTTTCGGCGTCCGAGGTGATAGAACGGTTTGAATAATTCTTAGGTGGTGGATATATGTTTTATGATTTGATCGCGCCGTTTTACGATGAGATAAACGGATCGCTCGACTATTCGGCGTGGGCTGATTTTATTGAGAAAATAGTGAAAAAAGAGTATTCGGGCACACCTGAGCTTTGGCTCGATCTCGGATGCGGGACGGGAAGAATGACCCTTGAG
The DNA here is from genome assembly GCA_017503105.1 of Clostridia bacterium. Taxonomy (GTDB): domain Bacteria; phylum Bacillota; class Clostridia; order Oscillospirales; family CAG-272; genus UBA1740. Next base: position 254,225 of record JAFVTS010000008.1, on the reverse strand, counting down.
CTTGCCAAGAGGGGATACGATATGACGGGGGTTGACTCCTCGCCCGAGATGCTTGACGCGGCGAGGGACGCGGCGGAGAGAGCGGGCCTTTCGGACAGGATGCTCTGGCTTTGTCAGGATATGCGGGAGTTTGAGCTTTACGGCACCGTGGACGTGACGGTCAGCTGTCTTGACTGTGTGAACCATTTGGTAAGCAGCTCCGATCTTGGGCGTTGCTTCTCGCTCGTTCACAATTATCTTTCGCCCGACGGATTGTTTATATTTGACGTCAACGGCAAATATAAGTTTGAGAATATATACGCCGATCGCTCGTACGTTATGGAAGAGGACGGAGCTCTTTGCATCTGGCAGAACGATTATAACGGGCGCACGAAAATATGCGATTTTTATATAACGCTTATGACGGAGTGCGACGACGGAAGATACGAGCGCTTCGATGACGTGGGCAGGGAGCGTATGTACACGCTTGCGTCCTTGAAAAGGGCACTTGGGGAGTGCGGATTTGAATTTGTCGGTGCTTATTCCGATTTTGAATTTAACGCCGCCACCGACGCATCTGAGCGCATTTATATCGTGGCGCGCTGCAAGAAAAATACTTGACCCGAAAGAGAGGAAAATGAAATGGAAAAAAAGACGTCTACTATTTTAAGAGGAATGACAAAAGACGGTTCTGCCCGAATTTTAGTTATAAATTCGAGAGAAATCGTAAATGCTATGATAGATAAGCATAGGACGACACCTACCGCGACGGCGGCACTCGGAAGGCTCGTGAGCGCGGCTTCGATGATAGGAACGATGCTCCCCGAAAAGGATGACAGGGTGACCGTTTCTTTCTCGGGCGACGGACCGATAGGAAAGCTTATAGCCGTTGCCGATTACTACGGCAACGTAAAGGGATACGTTGAAAATCCTCTTGCGAATCCTCCAAAGAAGCCAAACGGCAAGCTTGACGTCGGTGCGGCTGTCGGCGCGGGTATGCTTTCGTTCATCCGCGATATGGGCGGCAAGGAGCCTCAGATGGGAATGACAGAGATAGTCAGCGGCGAGATCGCCGAGGATATAGCGGCGTACTTTGCGAAAAGTGAGCAGGTCCCGACCGTGCTTTCGCTCGGCGTGCTCGTTGACCGTGATTATTCCTGCCTTGCTGCGGGAGGAGTCCTGATCCAGCTTATGCCTTTTCCCGACGACGCGACGGTCGATCTTATAGAGCGAAACGCCGCCGATCTTTCCAATATCTCGCGTTATTTCGAGAAGGGGCTTACCAATGAGGAGATAGCGGAAATAGCGCTCCGCGACGTTCCTTACGATCTTTTTGATGAGCTTGAGGTCGAGTATAAGTGCGATTGCTCACGCGAAAGAATGAACAAAAAGATCAAGAGCCTCGGTAAATCCGAGATACTCAAAATGCTCGATGAACAAGTGGCTGAAGGAAAGCCGCGCGAGCTCACCGCCGTTTGCCGCTTCTGCAACAGCGAGTACACCTTCTCGGAGGAAGAGCTTACCAAATAAATCATAAACCGAAAATCTCTCTGCCGAATAATATGGTAGGGAGATTTTATTTTTTTGGGAGCGGTTTTATGAAAAACGGTATGGAACTTTTTTTGTCGGAGGGCGCGATAAGAGAGCATAAGGAATATCTTTGTGAGCTCAAGCATAAGGCGTCCATTTTGAAGAAAAGCGGTATTGAACTTGAAAAGGCGGCGAGGGGCGGACGTTGCGGAGTGCCTCTTGACGGTAAAGAGCGCTCTGAGATAGAAAAGCTCTTGCACGATATAAAAATGCACGAAATATATTTTTCGTCCTTCGGGCGGTCGTTTATACCTTGTCCGAAAATAAAGGAGCGCTTCGGCTCGGAGAACAATTTCGCTTACCTTGTTTCCCGTTATGCGGAGAAAATGGCGGACGGCTTCGTTTGCGTTTGGTCGGACGGAAGAGGGCGGCTCTCTTTTTCGGATTCGCGCGAGCTCTCTCGGGATGCGGAGATATACCTTGCGATAGACCTCTTTGAGCACGCGTTTTTCAGGGATTACGGCTTTAAAAAAGACGCTTACGTCAGAGCGGCACTTGCCCATCTTGACTTCTCAAGGATAAACGAAAGGGAAAACGGTAAAAATAAAACTTAAAGAAAACGGTAAAAATAAAACTTACATTTAACATAAAAGTTTTATATTTAACAGAAGATGGCTTATATTCGGTTGACTTTTAGCGATTTTGGGTGTATAATTGATAGAGAAAAAATGTTTCAAGGCTTTGCCTTGACGTATGGAGGTCTAAAATATGGGTATTTTACACGGAAACGCGGTCGTAGGTCAGTCGGGAGGACCCACAGCGGCAATCAACGCAACGCTTGCGGGAGTTATCAAGGGGGCGCTCTTCTGCTCCGATATCGACGTTCTTTACGGAATGAAGAACGGCGTCGAGGGGCTTCTCAGAGAGGATCTCGTCGATCTTACGGCTCTTTTTGAAGGCAAGGAAGAGGATCTTGAAACGCTTTCCCTGACACCTGCGGCAGCTCTCGGCTCGTGCAGAAAAAAGCTCGGTGCACCCGATAAGGACGGGGAAACTTACGAAAAGCTTTTTGAGATCTTCAAAAAATACAACATTCGCTATTTCTTCTATATAGGCGGAAACGATTCGATGGACACCGTCCTCAAGCTCTCCGAGTATGCAAAGGGCGCGGATTATGAAATGCGCGTCGTCGGAGTTCCCAAGACTATCGACAACGACCTTGCCGCCACGGATCACACTCCGGGCTTCGGCTCGGCTGCGAAGTTCGTTGCCACTACCGTCAAGGAGTTCAAACGCGATATCTCCGTATATACCGTCAAGGCGGTCACCATCGTTGAGATAATGGGCAGAGATGCGGGCTGGCTTACCGCCGCCGCGGCTCTTCCGTCCGTAACGGGAGACGGCCCCGATCTCGTATATCTTCCCGAACGCACCTTCGATGAGGAAGAGTTCATATCTTCCTTGAAAAAGGCGCTTGACGACCATCCCGCGGTGCTTGTGGCGGTTTCCGAGGGGATACGTTTCTCCGACGGCAGATACGTAGGTGAGGGAACGCAATCGGGCGCGGTCGACGTTTTCGGACATAAGTATCTTGCGGGCACGGGAAAGGTGCTTGAAGAGATGGTGAAGAACAGGATAGGATGCAAGGTCCGCTCCTGTGAGCTCAGCCTTACTCAAAGATGCGCGGCGCACATAGCGTCGGGCACGGATATTTCCGAATCGCTTACGATAGGAGCCGCGGCTGTCAAGAGTGCCGCGGAGGGCTCAAGCGGCGTTATGATGATATTCGAGCGCTCTGACGGAGAAGAGTACGGCGTTTCTGTTCGCACGGAGTCAATAAAGGGCATCGCAAACGAGATAAGGAAAGTTCCTGCTGAGTACATAAACGAAGAAGGCAACGGAATAACGAAAGAAGGCATAAATTATCTTCTGCCCTTGATTAAAGGCGAGATTTCTCAAATTTACGTGGACGGAATGCCGAAGCACTACGTTATTTAACTACTAAAACGCGGACATACGGGCAAAATATCAAACAGCAAATATCGGAGAAAAAGATGAGGAAAACAAAAATCGTATGTACCATAGGTCCTGCCTGTAACGACGAGAAGACGCTCACGGAGCTTTGCCTTGCGGGAATGAACGTCGCAAGGCTCAACTTCTCCCACGGAACGCACGAGGACCATTTGAAAAATATAAATCTGATAAAAAGCGTCAGAGAAAAACTCGGGCTTCCCATCGCCATTCTCCTTGACACCAAGGGCCCCGAATACAGAATAAAGACCTTCCGCGACGGTAAAGTATTCTTGAACTCGGGCGACGTCTTTACGTTCACCTCCGAGGATATCGAGGGGGATGAGCACAGAGTTTCCGTAAACTATAAAGACCTTCCGTCCGAGATGTCGGCAGGGGACAAGATACTTCTCAATAACGGGCTCGTCATATTCGAGGTCGAAGAGGTCGAGGGCACGGAGATCAAGTGCCGCGTCCTTGAGGGCGGTGAGGTTTCAAACAGAAAGAGTATGAGCTTCCCCGATAAGGTCTTGAAGCAGGTCTATCTCAGCGATTACGATAAATCCGATCTTCTTTTCGGAATAGAGCAGGGCGTTGACTTTATCGCTTGCTCCTTCGTTTCGGTCAAGCAGGATCTCATCGACGTCAAAGCCTTTCTCGCAGAGCACGGTGGCGCCGATATTGATATTATCGCGAAGATCGAAAACCGCGCGGGCGTCGACAATATCAAGGACATCTGCCGTGAATGCGACGGAATTATGATTGGCAGAGGCGATATGGGCGTCGAGATACCATACGAGGAGCTTCCCGCCATTCAAAAGCACCTGATAACCACCTGCCGCCTTCTCGGTAAAAGAGTTATCACCGCGACGGAAATGCTTGAGTCGATGATCCATAACCCAAGACCGACGCGAGCAGAAATATCCGACGTTGCAAACGCGGTCTACGACGGCACGAGCGCCGTTATGCTCTCGGGTGAAACGGCAGCGGGCAAGTATCCCGTCCTTGCCGTCAAGGCAATGTCGAAGATCGTCAAAAAGACCGAGGAGAATATTGATTACGCAAAATTCTTCCGCGATTCCGATTTCATTATCCGCAATACCGTTGACGCTATCTCGCACGCGACCTGCGGTATGGCGATAGATATAAAAGCAAAGGCAATTGCCGTTTGCTCACTCTCGGGTATGACCGCGCGAATGGTCTCCCGCTTCCGCTGTCCCATTGATATTCTCGGCGTCACAACGTCGGAGGACACGTGGCGCAAGCTCGCTCTTTCCTGGGGCGTCACCCCCGTGATGAGCGAGACCTTTAAATCCCTTGACGTCCTCTTCTACACCGCGACGAAGCTTGCGAAGAGCACTTTCTCTCTGTCCTCGGGCGACAGAATGGTCATCACGGGCGGCGTCACCGACGGCACGACGGGAAATACCAATCTCATAAAAGTAGAAACGGTTTAAAAATATAAAATTTTGCTTTAACTTCCGCTCTCGATAGGGCGGAAGTTTTTTTGTGCGGAAGCTCGCACGAAAGTTGCCAAAGCTGAAAAAGAGAAAAAACAGTGAAATAAGCAATATTAAGACTTTCCCGTAGGGCGTGGGCTTGCTATCTTAGTTTTCTTCGACGGGGAGCCGCGCTATACCGATACCTTTTTATATTTTTCTCGAAAAATGGCGAAAAGCACTTGATTTTTCGCTCGCGGTATGCTATACTGTTATAGGTAAAATTAAATACAACTTATCAAGAGTGGCGGAGGGACTGGCCCTGTGAAGCCCGGCAACCTGTTTTTTTGTGACAAGGTGCTAATTCCCGACAGATGAGATCTTCTTAAATGGCGGGGAGCTTTTGCGGCTTTCCGCCTTTGATTTGATAAAAGAAAGGATACTTAAATGAATAAATTTCTCTTTACATCCGAGTCCGTAACGGAAGGACATCCCGACAAAATTTGTGACAAGATCTCCGACGCCATCCTTGACGCTATAATCGCAGAGGATCCTATGAGCCGCGTTGCTTGCGAGACCTTTGCCACCACGGGCATCATCACCGTTATGGGTGAGATAACGACGAACGCGAAGTACGACGTTCAGAAGATAGTCAGAGATACCGTAAAGGAGATAGGATACGACAGAGCAAAGTACGGCTTTGACGCTACGACCTGCGCCGTTCTCAGCTCCATTCACGAGCAGAGCGCGGACATAGCTCTCGGCGTTGACAAGTCCCTTGAAGCTAAAGAGGGAACCGACACCGATGAGTTTGATACGGGTGCGGGCGACCAGGGGCTTATGTTCGGCTTTGCTTGTGACGAAACGCCTGAGCTTATGCCGCTCCCCATATCCTTGGCTCACAAGCTTGCAAAAAGACTCACCGAGGTCAGAAAATCGGGCAAGCTCTCATACCTTCGCCCCGACGGCAAGACGCAGGTAACGGTCGAGTACGTTGACGGAGCACCCAAGAGAGTCGACACGATAGTTATATCCTCTCAGCACAGCGCGGAGATAGACGCCGCGACTATCAGAAAGGATATTATAGAAGAGGTCATTCTTCCCATCGTTCCTAAAGAGCTTATGGACGGAAAGGTCAATATCCACGTAAACCCCACGGGCAGATTCGTTATCGGCGGTCCGCAGGGTGACACGGGACTTACGGGAAGAAAGATAATAGTTGATACTTACGGCGGTTATTCCCGTCACGGCGGCGGTGCCTTCTCCGGTAAAGACCCGACCAAGGTCGACAGAAGCGCGTCCTACGCCGCAAGATACGTTGCGAAGAATATCGTAAAAGCAGGACTTGCTAAAAAATGCGAGGTTCAGATAGCTTACGCAATAGGCGTGGCAAAGCCCGTTTCGGTAATGATAGAGACCTTCGGCACGGCAACCGTGGCAGAAGAGAAGATCGCGGCGGCGGTCGATAAGCTCGTTGACCTTCGTCCTGCCGCTATAATCAAAAAGTTTGATCTTCGCAAGCCGATATACAAGCAGCTTGCCGCTTACGGACATATGGGCAGAGAAGAGCTTGGCGTTAAGTGGGAGATCTGCGATATTGCCGATGAGCTTCGCGCTCTTTGCAAGTAAGATTTGCTTTTTAGAAAAAACGGTCTGTTTTGACCGTTTTTTCATTGTTTTTAATTTATATATTGAATCTTCGGCGAAAAAGTGATAAAATAATAAAAAAGCGAAGGAGGAGAGTTATGGAAAACAAGAATAGCCTTGCCGACACGGTCAAGGGCACTATTGAAAACGTAGTTTACAGAAACGAAGAAAACGACTATACCGTAATGGAAATTTCCGACTCCGAGAATTCGCTTATCACCGCCGTCGGAGTGATACCTATGGCGTTTGAGGGAGAGTGCGTCGTTCTTCAGGGGCGGTGGACCTTCCATAAGGAATTCGGAAAGCAGTTCAGCTTCGACAGCTTTGAGAAGACCTTGCCGAAGGAGGTTGACGGAATACTTCAGTATCTCTCGTCCCGTACCGTAAAGGGCGTCGGTCCTGTGACCGCGCTAAAGATAGTAAACAGGTTTGGCACCGACACCTTTGAGGTTATCGAAAATCACCCCGAGTGGCTTGCAGACGTTCCCGGTATCACTATGAAAAAGGCGGCCGTTATTTCCGCTTCGTTCAAGGAGCAGACGGGAATACGCGGCGTTATGATGTTTTGCTCGGAGTTTATGAGCGTTTCCGAGATAACGAGAGTATATAAATCGCTCGGCGCGGGCGCCGTCGGCGTGATAAAGGAGAATCCTTACGTTCTTTGCGCGGGCGAGTTCGGTATTCCCTTTGAAAAGGCGGATGAGATAGCACGCTCACTTGGTTTTGACCCCGAATCCGAGTTCAGACTTCTCGCGGGGATAGATTTCGTTCTTTCCTATAACGCTTCCGTCAACGGTCACACCTGCCTGCCAAGAGAAAAGCTTACCCTCGCGGCGTCGGAGGCTCTTTCGCTCGACTCTGCTGTCGTTTCCGATTTTATAGAAAACGCGCTTGATAACGGCGAGCTCTCACTCTACCGTACGGACGGCGTTGACTTTATTATGACGAACGAAACGGCAAATTCAGAGGACTTCATCGCGAAGAAGCTGAGGCTTCTTGAAAACACGGCGGCTAAGTTCACGAGAATGGATATTGCCGCTCTTATAGAAAAGGTTGAGCTTCAGTCGGGAATAACGTACGAAAGACGGCAAAGGGAAGCCTTGTTCGAAGCCCTTGACCACGGCGTTTTTATTCTTACGGGAGGACCGGGCACGGGAAAGACGACTGTCGTAAAGGCTCTTATTTCGATATTCTCGGGTATCGGTATGAAAACGGCTCTTGCCGCACCTACGGGCAGAGCCGCGAAAAGAATGAGCGAGGCGACGAGCGAAAAGGCGCGGACCGTGCACCGTCTTCTTGAAACGGAAAGAGGTACGGCTTCGTCCGAGATGCGCTACGGAAGGAACGAGAGAAATCCGATAGATGAAAACGTCATAATAATCGACGAGGCGTCTATGATGGACCTTGCACTTATGACGTCGCTTCTTCGTGCCGTAAGACCGGGGGCGCATCTTATACTTATAGGAGATTCCGATCAGCTTCCGAGCGTCGGCGCGGGCAACGTGCTTTCGGATCTCATCGCTTCCGAGGCGATAGCGACCGTTCGCCTGACCGAGATATTCAGGCAAGCAAAGGAGAGTCTGATAGTCACGAACGCGCACAGGATAAACGCGGGAGAGGCGCCCGTTCTTAACGTCACGGATAACGATTTCTTCTTTGTAAAAAGAGAAAACGAGCGGGATATTGCGAATACCGTGGCATCCTTGGTTATGGAAAGACTTCCAAGGGCGTACGGTCGGGACATAAGGCAAAAGATCCAGGTCATTACCCCTTCGAAAAAAGGCGCGGGAGGTGTCGAGATTCTTAACTCGGTGTTGCAGAGCTGTATGAATCCACCCGCAAAATTCAAAAAGGAAAAGCAGAGTCACGGCGTCGTCTTCCGAGAGGGAGATAAGGTTATGCAGATCGCAAACGATTACGAGATCGAGTGGGAGCGCGGTGACGAGGTGGGTATCGGAGTTTTCAACGGAGATATCGGCGTTATTGAGCATATAGATAACCAGAACTCAGCGCTGTACGTAAGGTTTGACGACAGACTCGCGAAGTACGGCTTCGATATACTTGACGAGCTTGATCTTGCTTACGCGATAACGGTGCATAAAAGCCAAGGTAGTGAATATCCCGTTGTTATAATTCCAATGTATTCGTGTGCGCCGATGTTGCTTTCGAGAAACCTTCTTTACACTGCCGTAACGAGGGCGAAAAAGATGGTCGTGCTCGTCGGACGGAGCGATATTCCTGCGAGAATGGTCGGCAATAACAGAGAAATACTCAGATATACTACTTTAAAGAGCAGAATTTTTGATTATTGCTAAGATAAATTGCAAAATGTACTTGAAATTCTTCAATAAATATAGTATAATGTAATATAAGGGTAATATTTCAATAAAAAGAAAGGAAGCGGCATGGTAACTAAAATCGGCTTGGATCTCGGCTATGCGAATATAACTCTCAGCGATATCACCGCAGGCGTTTATCGCGAACCGTCGGTTGCTCTTGTAAATAAGAATACGCGTGCCGTTCTTTCTGTGGGAAATGCTGCCGCGGCAGGCGAGGGGGGAGAGAACCCCGGCGCTATGCTTGTAAGACCTTTTAAAAACGGTCTGCTCTTCGATTCGAAGATCACGCAGGGAATAGTTGAAAATGCTATCGGCGGTATTTTGCCCGTTGAGCATCTTCGCTGCGTTGTCGGAGTGCCGTCCGATCTGCACGTGAAGCAAGAGCGCGAGCTCTTTGCTATTCTGACGTCCGTCGGCGTTCACGAGTGCTTCTCGGTCAACCGCTCGGTTGCGGCTTTGATCGGTGCGGGATATTCTCCGAGCATCAGCGCAATCTCCGTAAATATAGGAGCTTCGTGCACGGAGGTGTCGGTTCTTCACGGCGGCGAGATCATTCTTTGCGGACGTTCAATGGTCGGCGGCGAGGATTTTGATAAGGCTGTTAAGCAGTACATATATGATCAGGGTGACGTGACGGTTTCTTTGTCGGTTGCCAGGGCTATTAAAGAAAAGCTCGGCGCTGTTTGGCCGGGGCGCGAGAACTCAAGTATTGATATTGAAGGCACGCTTTCCTTGACGGGTAATAAGGTCAGGATGACTATTACCACCGAGGATATTGCGGGAGTGTTTGAGAAGCCGCTTCACGCGGTGTTAAGCTCTATTGCCGACGTTGTGAAAAAGATCCCATACGAATCCGTTAAAGAGATTTTTGAAAACGGAATAGTCCTGACGGGCGGAGGAGCCGAGCTTTTCGGAATAGAGATCATGATGCAAAAGGTTCTCGGTGTGAACGTCACTAAGCCTCTTGACGCCATCGACTGCGTTGCCAAGGGACTTTCGCGAGTTAATAATATTATTCCTGCAAAGGTCAGGGCAGGGAATAAAAACGTAACCGAAATGCTTGCGAAATATTATGCAGATAAAAATAAATAAAAGAAGGAAGATAAAATGAAACAGAACAAAAAAAACAGCGGGCTTGCCACGCGCCTCGTTGCGTTCGTGCTCCTCGGAGCTATGGTACTTGGTGCGGTTATCGCAACCGTTATGTACTTTATACAGTCGTTCGAATAAAAAAAGCTGCGCTTTTTGCAGGGAGTTAAAAACTTGCGAAAAGCGCGGTTTTTTTGCGTTTTTTCAAAAATACACAAATCCGTTCTCGGCATAAAAAAGCGTTTGTAACTGTTCAAAAAGAGAATTACACAAATCCGCAGTGTCGAAAACCACCCGTCCGATACTACATAATTCCGATATTTTGTTCAAAAAGTGCCCCAAAAAGGCTATAAAATGACATAATATGGTAAAAATGTAATAACGGAAAAACATACGTGTGAAAAACCGACAAAAATATTGACAACGGAATTGTGTAGAGCCAAGACGAAGGGCTTTGACTTAATGTTGACTTAATATATGCGCTCGCTTTTGCAAAAGCTTTTGTGTAGGTTGAAAAACACTTATGATTTTGAGCTGAGCGGAGAGGGCTATTTTATTTTGAATGCGACAAGTCTGTGAGTTTTTTTGTTCGGCTTCGTTGAAATAAATACCGCCTCTGAATTTGAGATGCTCCGATTCGGTCTGTGAGTACCTTAAAGTTCGTATGAATTTTTATGCATAAAACGAGAATAAAAAAGCGCTTATTGCTTTGTTGCAATAAGCGCTTTTCGTGCTGTCAGAGAGAGCTCGATTGTAAATTCCGTTCTCCAAGGAACAGCTTTTCGTCTTCGTCAAGACTGATGAAAAAATCAAAATTCAGACGTTGAATTACTTCTTGTGTGCTCTTCTGATGGTCTTGAATTCCGAATCGTAATCGTTGAAAATATCCTTTGCCGTTGCGGGAGCTTCGGGAGCGGGAGCCGCTTCGCGAACCTCGGGTACTACAGGAGCGGGAGCGGGCTCCTGAGCGTCAACTGCGAGGATTCTGTCGAGGTCTGCGTCCGTGAGCTTAGGCTGAGCTGCCGCGGTATAAGCGGGTTCTCTTACGGGAGCGGGCTCGGCGTATGCTGCTGCTCTTGCGGGTCTTTCGAGCGTGCGTTCAGCAGCGCGCTCTGCGCGCAAATCTCTTTCGTCCTTATGTACTTTATCGAAACCTGTTGCTATGATCGTTACTCTGATCTCGTCGTCCATAGTAGGATCAAGGTTTACACCGAAGATGTTCTGAGCGTCGGGATGAACCTCGTCGTGGATCATTGCGCAAGCCGCCTCGACCTCTTCAAGCTGAATATCCTGAGATGCGGTAACGCAAACGAGAACGCCCGTTGCACCTGCGATGCTCGTCTCAAGAAGGGGGGAGGTGATAGCTGCCATAGCAGCGAGCTGAGCCTTGTCGGTGCCCTTTGCTATACCAACACCCATATGAGCGTTTCCTGCGTTCTTCATAATCGTAGTAACGTCAGCGAAATCAAGGTTGATAAGACCGGGAACGTTGATAAGCTCGGAAACGGACTGAACTCCGCGGCGAAGGACGTCGTCGGCAATTTCAAATGCGTTCGTAAGGGTGATGTGGGTATCCTCGATCTGCTTAAGTCTTTCGTTGGGGATAACGATGAGCGAGTCAACGTACTTGGAAAGCTCTGCTATACCGTCCTCAGCCTGAGCCATACGCTTTCTTCCTTCGAATGCGAAGGGCTTGGTAACGATACCGACGGTGAGTATGTCAAGCTCCTTTGCAACCTTTGCGATAACGGGAGCTGCACCGGTACCCGTTCCGCCGCCCATTCCGGCAGTAATGAATACCATATCCGCGCCCTTAATCATATCCTTGATAGCGTCGATGGACTCTTCGGCACTTCTTTTACCTACGTCGGGGGTAGCGCCTGCGCCAAGACCCTTCGTGATCTTTTCTCCGATAACGAGCTTGGTAGCCGCGCAAGAGGATTTAAGGATCTGGCTGTCGGTATTCACCGCGATAAATTCAACGCCGCGGATGTTGGTAGATATCATACGGTTTACGGCGTTATTTCCGCCACCGCCTACTCCGATAACTTTAATGTTCACGCCACTGTCATATACGGGCTCAAAATCAAATTCCATTTTAAAATCCTCACTTTTAATTTTTTGAAAATTCGAATAAGTATCGAAAATATCATCTAATAATATTATACATTATTTTTATTTAAAAGCAATAGATTTTAAAGATAAATATTTTTGTTTACAATTATATGTAAAATTCATATAATAATATAGAGCAGAAACACAAAATTCTTGCTTTGAATACGCCGTTTTCAAATGAAAAAACGCGTTTTTTTGCTTAAAAACGCGCTTTTTGCCTTTTTTGCCTGTTTTTTCGCTTTAAAATACCCGTCAAAAATTAAGCGTATCGCTATAAAACGCTAATTATTTTGAGGCAGATGTGATTTTTACCGAATTGAACGTCTGATCTGAGAGCATATGATCTCCTCGGAATTCGGAACGTGAAATTTTCTGATGTTTTCTTGAAGCTTACGACGTTTTCTGCCGTCTGACATAAGCTCAAAAACTTTTTTTCTTAAGGTCCTTGCGTTTAGCTCTTCCTCTGTGATCATCACAGCGGCGTTTGCATCCGCGAGCGCCTCGGCATTTTTTCTTTGATGGTCGTCCGCAACGTTTGGAGAGGGGATCAGTATGGCAGCGACTCCCGCTTTGGAAATTTCGCTGAGCGTTATGGCTCCGCTTCGGCATATTACAAGATCCGCCGCCGTGAGGACGGAGGGCATATCGTCGATATACGGCTTTATCGAAAAGCTTAAGTCTGACTCGTCTGCAAGACTACCGTGCTCGTTCTTTATTTCTTCAAAATAGCGCGTGCCCGTCGCGTGAACGTGTCTGAGCCCCTGTATACGGCTGCTCTTATCCGCCATCATTTCGATCACCGTGTCGTTTATTTTTTTCGATCCTAAGCTTCCGCCGAACGAAACGACGAAAAAATCGCTCTCCTTGATTCCAAGCGCAGCCCTTGCGCTTTTTCGCGTTTTTTGACAGAACTCGCCTCTCAGAGGGTTTCCCGTCACTATGCAATTTTTACCGTCCTTTAAAAACTTTTTCGTTTGCTCCGAATTCAAGAAAAGAGCGGTGCATTTTTTACCTAACGTGCGAGTCACGAGCCCCGGGTATATATTTGATTCGTGCATAAGAGTCGGAATGCCTGCTTTAATGCTTTCTTTTATAATGGGCCAACAAACGTATCCGCCCGTGCCAAGAGTTACGTCGGGGGCAAAGTCAAGAAGGATTTCTCTCGCTTCCTTAAGTGAGCGAACGGCGAGGTAAACGCTTTTCAGCATATCAAGACCGAGCTTTCGGTCAAGCCCCTTTACGTCAAGAGTGTAAAGCTTATATCCGCGCGACGTTATCGCTTGGTTTTCTTCGCCGCCGCGTCTTCCGACGAAGGCGCATTCAAAATCCTTATACCGTTTTTCCATTGCTTGTGCGATAGCTATCGCGGGATTTACGTGACCTCCCGTGCCTCCGCCTGCCAAGAGTAACTTCATTTTATAGACCTTTCCGTTTCGTTATAAAACGCGTATTGCTTTGATTTATTTTATTATTTTGGAATCCCGTGAGATCGAAAGCATTATTCCCACCTCAAGAAACATCATAAGAAGCGACGAGCCGCCGTAGCTGAAAAACGGCAGCGAGATGCCCGTGTTCGGTATGGTGTTGGTGACTACTCCTACGTTCAGAAGAACTTGCACGGCGGTTTTTATGCTTATTCCGCACGCGACTATCCTTGAGTATGTATCCTTTGAGCGTAGCCCTATCAAGAATCCTCTTTGACAAACCGCAGCGAAGAGCAACAGTATGAGAACGGCTCCGACGAATCCGCATTCCTCGCACACTATGGCAAAGATCATATCGTTGGCAGGCTCGGAAACGTAACAGTGCTTCAGCACGCTTTTTCCTATCCCGACTCCGAAAAGTCCGCCGCTTCCGATAGCCATAAGTCCTTGGAGCGTTTGCCAACCTCCCGTTAAGCTATACGCTTCGGGGTCGCGCCAAACGGTGATGCGTTCCTTCGTATAATCGGTAAAGAGGGCGAGAGCCGCCACCGCAAGAATGCCGACAAGAAGAAAGATATAAAGGAATTTAGGGTTAATTCCCGATATAAAAATAACGAGAATTCCTATCGTGCCGAGTATTATGATGCACGATAAATGCTTTTGGAGCATAACGAGTATTATGGGCAAGAGCATTATTGCGAAGGGGATAAGCGTGCCGAACACGAGAACCTTTTTCGTATTGCTTCTGTCGGATATTTTGTCCGAATTGTCCGAGAAATATTTCGCAAGCGCAAGAACGAGGACGAGCTTGCATATTTCGGAGGGCTGAATCGTTAAAGGTCCGATGGAGATCCAGCGTTGCGCTCCGTTTCCGACGAATCCTATGGCAAGCACCATTATCAGAAGAACTATCGTTAATACGTAGAGAAAAGGCGTAACGCTTTTGTAAAAGGATACGGGAAGCCTTGAGGCGGCTATCATTACCGCGACGCCCATCGCTAACCATATTATTTGTTTTTTTATAAAATACGTTCCGTCGTCGTATCTGAATTCGGCGTACGCCCGTCCCGCGGTGAAGACCGCGAGCGAGCCGAGCACCGCCAGCAAAAGAGAAAGTGCGAGATAGATCGCGTCGGGGTGCGATGATTTTTTACTTATTTGGAAAAGCTTTGACTTCGGTGCTTTCAAAAAGAAATTCTTTTTTTTCATACGGGACATACAGCGAACACGAGCAAGGAAAGCAAGAAGGTCAAAAGAATCGCCGTAATGCAGATCTTGTTTTCGCTCCAGCCGCTTTTTTCAAGATGATGATGAACGGGCGCCATTTTAAAAACTCTCTTGCCCGTAAGCTTGTATACGAGGACTTGGATAACCACGCTCGTGCCCTCCAGAACGTATACGCCGCCCACACCGAGAAGAATGAAGGGGTTATTCAAGGAGAGCGCTGAGGAGGCAACTGCTGCACCGAGAAAAAGCGAACCCGTATCGCCCATAAAAATTTTTGCGGGATGAACGTTGAAGATCATAAATCCGACCGATACGCCTATGAGCGACGCGGAAATAACGGAGCATTCCGCGCTCGTTTTGTAAGATACGTAGAAGAGCGATACCGCGGCGGCAAAAGCGACCACACTCGCAAGACCGTCGATACCGTCCGTAAGATTGGCGGAATTTATTATTCCGAGAAGGATAAAGGCAGTTATAAAGTAGTAAAAAATACCGAGATCTACCGTTCCGAACGAGAATGATACGCTTGTTTTTTGATCTAATAAAAGCGCTCTTGCGGCAAGAAAGATTATAACTGCGGTAAGTTGCAAGAAGAACTTTTCTCCCGCTTTCAGCCCCTTGTTTTCCTTGTGACTCAGCTTTGTAGCGTCATCGATTATCCCTATGACCGCATTTAAAAGAACGAATATGACGGTGATAAAAAGCGATATCGCCTCTTTCTCACCGACGAATTTGTGGAGCGGAAGACAAAGAATGAGCGTTGCCGCTGTGAAAGGAATGATAAATCCCAAGCCACCCATAGTAGGCGTTCCTGCTTTCTTTATATGCCACGAAGGACCTTCCTCGTAGATCGGCTGCGTCGCGCCTTTTGCGAAAAGGGGTATCAGCTTGGATACGGTGAAGGCAGATACCGTAAACGTGAAAATAAATATTAAAATGTAGATGAGTGGGGATTCAAACATCGTTTTTCGCTCCTTGCATTTCTTTTACGCAGTCTATTATTTTTTCTGTATGTAGAGCGTGTGAGCCTTTGACGAGAACCGTTTCGCCCGACACGAGGTTTTCAAGAATAAGCGCGGCTGTACGCGCGTGGTCGCAGGGGTCATCGTTAATAAAAACATTTTTTTGATTGAAGCCCGCTCTTACAGCGCCCTCCGCGACGTCGTGGGCATACTTGCCGAAGGGATAGATCTTATCCGCTTTTGATTTTACGCAAAGCTCGCCTATGGCTCTGTGTATTCTCTCCGAATATACGCCGAGCTCCAATACGTCGCCTATGACTGCGCTTCTCGTGCCTTGACACTCGGAAAGGACGGAAAGAGCCGATTCGTAAGCTTCTAAAGAGGCGTTGTAGCTGTCGTCGATGAACGTGGCGTTGCCGACCCTGATCCTCTTTTGCCGCGGAAGAAATTGCTCGCACTCGGAGAGCCTTTCGTTGATACCGTCAATATCTATACCGAGCACTACGGCTGCCGACACGGCAAACGCCAGATTTCTTACGTAATGCTCGCCACCGAACGGAAACCTTATTTCCTTCGTGCTTCCTATCGGAGTCGTGCAAACAAAAACGCATTCGTCGGCGTTGCTTTTGATTACGGAAAAGTCAACGTCACCGCCGTTTCCCACCTTGAAAAGGCAGGGAAGACCGTCAAGCAGAGGCTCGCCGCAGGGGATGATGAGAGCGTTCGGATCGGTCATACCCTCCCGTATTTCGGATTTTTCTTTTGCTATTATTTTTTTAGACCCGAAATTCCCGATGTGGGAGGTGCCTATCCCCGTTATTATCGCAAGATCGGGTTTTGCGCAAAGAGAAAGACGGCGGATCTCCCCCGGGTGATTCGTGCCCATTTCAAGCACTAATATTTCGGTGCCGCTCGGCGCTGAGAGTATGCTGAGAGGAAGACCGATGTCGTTATTGCGGTTTTCGGAGGTTTTGTGAGTATTGTATTTTCCCGACAGTATAGCTGCCGTATAATCTTTTACGCAGGTCTTTCCGACGCTTCCCGTTACGGCTACGGTCTTCTTTAAATGCGGAAGCCTTGTTTTGTAATATGCGGCAAGCTTTAAGAGCGCTTCTCCCGCATCGTCGACCGCTACGGTCGCCAAGGGGTCACGGCTGACGACCGCGCCCGCCGATAGTGCTTCTTTGACGTATATTTCCGCCTTATCTAACGCGAAAAATACCCCGTCCTTAGTAAGCTCTCTTGAATCCGTGCAAATGAAATCCACGTACTTATCTTCGGCTCCGACGACTCCGCCCGTGGCTTCAGCTATCTCGCTCAAAAGCAGGGGAATACTAAGATCAACCTTCATTCCGTCGGGTCAACTCCTTTCGCCTGAGAAGCGCTTTTCTCACAGTATCTTCGTCACTGTAAGCGCGGATTCCTTTTGAATCTATATTGTATTTTTCCGCACCCTTACCGAGTATGGCTATGACGGTGCCTTTATCTGCGTTCAGTACGGCGTTTTCTATCGCGTCCGTTCTTTTCGGAATAGTAGCCGTTTTGCTCTTATCGCTGATTCCCGACGCTATTTCGTTTAAAATGTTTATCGCGTCTTCGCCCCTTGAGTTATCTTCCGTAAGTATTACGAAGTCCGCAAGACGCTCTCCGATACTGCCCATAAGCGGTCGCTTGGCTTTATCCCGCTCTCCTCCGCATCCAAAGACGCAAATCAATTTCTGCTCTGCTTTTTTTGCCGTATTTATGATTTTGAGAGTGTTTTCCATCGCGGCGGGCGTGTGGGCATAATCAATTATTACGCTTATTTCGTCGTCTATCACGAAGAATCTTCCGTCGGGCGGCGCTACCTTTTCAAGAGTACGCTTGGCAACGCAGGGGCGGCAGCCTGAAGCGACGGCTGCTTTTATCGCGCAAAGCGAATTATATATATTATGCGCCCCCACGAGCGGTAAATTCATTTTGAAAATAAAATCTTTTTCTCGGTAGAGATAGCTTGAACCCGAAAAACCTTTCAGCTTCGGTTCCTTTGCGACGGCGTCTGCATCCCATAAAACGCCAACGCTTTCCTTTTTGCAAGGAGCCTCCGTATAAGCCCGTCTTCCGTATTCGTCGTCTATATTGAAAATGCCGAGCTTGCACCGCCCGAAAAGCTTCAGCTTTGATTTATAGTATTCTTCCATCGTGATATGGAAGTCCAAATGCTCGTGTGAGAGGTTGGTAAATATTCCGATATCGAACGTAATGGGACAAACCTTTTCAAAACTCAGCGCGTGGCTTGAGACCTCCATAATTACGTATTCGCATCCGTCTGCTTGCATTCTTTTTATGCTCGGAAAAAGAACGTCGGGGTCAGGGGTCGTCATCGAGTAATCGAACGAGCTTACCGTCTCTCCGAGAATTTCGATCTTACCCGTTCCGATAACGCCCGTGCGCTTGCCCTCCGATTTCAGTATTTCGTTTATCAAATGAGCGGTCGTTGTTTTTCCGTTCGTTCCCGTTATTCCTATGAATTTCAGACTTGAATAATCAATTCCGCAAAACGCTGAATAGGCGTGTGAAAGCGCGGCTCTTGCGTTTTCGGTTTTTATGTACGGTATTCCGAAGATCTCCTCCGATTCATCGCCATCGCCGATTATAGCGACGGGCTTTATTTGCTCCTCATTTTCGAATATACTGCCGATGCTGTATTTCTTCGGATTTAAATGAAAATATACGCTGTCTTGCTCTATTTTTTCTTTTTTATACGATATTTTTTTGAAATCAAGCTCGAGGACTCTCTTGGGGGCGACGTGCTTTTGGGACGAAAGAATATCTTTGATCTTCATTTTTTCTCCTAATCTTCGAAGCTCGTTGATACGAGTCTTAGTATAAGTATCTGTCCTCGCTTGATCTTCTCTCCCGGTGGGATAGACTGTTCGCTTACCGAGAGGGAAAAGGCGCCCATATCGGACGGCCCCGATATCTGTACGTTCAAGCCGAGGTTTATCGCGGCAACGCTTGCCGAGTGTGCGTCAAGACCGAGAAGATTCGGCATCGTGAGCTCGTTTTCCTCATCTTCTGTGTATAGGTAAACGACGGTGCTTTGTAAGCTGACTTTGTCGTTTGCGGCGGGCATTTGGCTTATAACCGTTTTTCCGTCACCGATAATTTTATAAGAAACGGATGCGCCCGTCAGCTCTTTCACGGCGGAATTTACGTTCATACCGACGTAATTCCCGACTGTGACGAGCTCTTCTTCCCGAGTCGATTTATATTCTAAGTAGGGAAGAGCGGTTTCAAGAAACGCAGAGACGTAAGGCGCGGCAACGACGCTCCCGTATTTTACGCTCGTCATCGGCTCATCGACGACGAGTATCATAGAAATATTTCTTTCGTATCCGGTCGTGAAAGCAACGGTCGAGCCTATTCTCAGATATGAGTTTCCGTTTTCGTCAAGAACGTCAAACTTCTGCGACGTGCCCGTTTTTGCCGCAACGCTGTATCCGAGGACGTGAGCGTTTTTCGCGCCGCCGTCACCGCTCACGCCTTCCTCGAGGACTTTAGCTACAAGATCCGCGACTTCCTTGTCTATTACCTGAGCGCGTATCTCGGGCGTGTGCTCGGACACGGTATTTCCCGAGGGATCTATTATTTTTTCCACCAAGTAAGGCGTTACGAGCTGACCGCCGTTTGCCACGCAAGATATTGCCCTCAGTTGATTTATTACGGACACCTTGAATCGCTGACCGAAGGAGGCGGTAGCAAGCTCCGTCGAGCCGATGTTTTCGGGCTTGTGAAATATCGTTGACGCCTCGCCGGGCAGGTCGATTCCCGTTTTTTCAAAGTAACCGAATTTCTCAACGTAAGAATAAAATCTTTGCGCACCTATGCGCTCCGCTATTGTCATCATAGTTGGGTTGCAGGACATTTGGAGCCCGTAAGCAAGAGAAAACCCCGATCCGTGCCCCGTGACCTTGTGGCATTTTATCCGCCAGCCGCCGACCTCGTGATATCCCTTGCAGGAGAAGGTGTCGGTGATTTTTGCGGCTCCCGAATCTAACGCTGCCGACACGGTGACTATTTTAAAGGTCGACCCGGGCTCGTACAGCTGACTTACGGCTTTATTTGACCACATTTCCTGAAGCAGCTCGTTTTTATACGCTTTATAATTTTCGCTATCCTCGGAATAGCCGCTCGCTGCAAGTTTCGCGCTTGATTCCGAATCGAGTACGAACGGAGAGTTGGGGTCGAAGGGGGACGATGTTGCCATAGCGAGAATGGCGCCTGTCGACGTGTCCATAACTATTCCCGTAACTCTGTTCTGAACGTCGTGGTTTATCCGAATATTCTCAAGCTGAGTTTCGAGTGCCTCCTGTAAGAATGAATCAATGGTCGTAACGATCGAATTGCCGTCCACGGCGGGCGAAATCTCCGAGTATTCCGTAGGGAGGGTGTTTCCGTTCGCATCCTTTGCGTAAAGGTAGTAGCCGTCTTTGCCCGAAAGCGTTTCGTCGTAATAGTATTCAAGCCCGAAAAGCCCGTCGTTGTCGCTGCCCGTGAAGCCGAGGACGTGTGCCGCGAGTGTTCCCGCAGGGTAATAACGGGAGCCTTGCGCTTCCGTGAAGACGAGATCCTCAAGCGAATTTTCGATAATGAATCGCAAGACCCGATTATAAGTTTCTTCGTCTGCCGCCTTTTTTACGGTGACGTCAAGCTGGCTCGTGTTTTTTATTTTTTTGAAAAGGACGTCTTCATCCGTGCCGAGAATTTCGGAAAGCCCTTTTGCTATAAATTCCGCGCAGCCCGTATATCCGTTTTTCTCCGCCATCTTAATGTTTCTCGTAGACACGAATATGCGCCAAACGGTTTTGTCCGTTGCAAGAACGTTCATACCCGAGTCGTATATTTTACCGCGTTCCGCTTTCAGAAGGGAAGAGGTCGTTATCTGATCGTATGTTTTTTGTTTATAGTAATCGTGCTTTACGTATTGTAAATAAAAGAGATTCCCGAAAAGATAGGTGAGAAAAACGCAAAAGGCGCACCCGACTGCTATTATGCGTTTTTTGCAAATTCTTTCCGTTACATCCGATCGAAGCTCGTTTTTCTTCATTTATTATAAATATCCTTAAAAAAATAAAATATAGCGACAGCCCCTCGCAAATAGGACTATCGCTATATCTTATTGTTGCCAAAATAAAAATATGAAAGGAAATTAAAATATAAACAAAAATTAAGCTTGATGCGTGGTGTCGGTAGCTTCGATATCCTCAAAAGAATCTATGTTCTCTACCTCGTAAGACGCATTCGCGGTTTCTGCTTCGGTCGCGGGGCTTGAATTGCCGAGAAGACCGTAGGTCACAACGATCGTGCAAAGCAAGAACGCGGACAGAAGCGACGCCACCGTGGTACGGAAGGGGAACGAGCGCAGAGTCTTGTCCTTCACGGGTGCCTTTTTTATCGTCAGTTTCTCATTTACGAACGAGGCGATGCTGAGAACCAAGCTTTTGTTCATTGCGTTATCGTTGACGCTGACGGGCAGGGAGGAGACTTCATCGATTTCGTTTGCCTTCGCGAGCATATACTCTCCGAGAGTGTATTCGAAGTTGTCGTTCTCAACGGTGAACCTGTTCTTAAGATTTTCGTAGAGATTGTCGTAAGTAGTATTGTAAGCCATCTTTTTAGTTCTCCTTTATATTTTTTCTGCCACGCGAAGCTTTGCGCTTCTTGAACGCGGATTGTTATTTAATTCTTCTTCCGAAGGAAGTATTGGTTTTTTCGTTATTTCTTTTACCGTAGGCTTGTTGCCGCAAACACAGACGGGGAAGTCGCGCGGGCAAGTACAGCCCTCCGAGAGCTTTTTGTACGTTTGCTTGACTATTCTGTCCTCTAAGGAATGGAAGGATATAATTGCTATTCTTCCGCTTTTAACTAAAGCCGAGGACGAAATTCTAATCAGCGGCTCTATCGCGTCAAGCTCTGAGTTGACTTCTATCCTGATCGCCTGGAACGTTCTTTTCGCAGGGTGTGGACCGCTCACTCTTGCCGCGGCGGGAATTGCGGATTTTATTATCTCTGAGAGCTCGTAGGTCGTTTCGATAGGACGCTTGGCTCTCGCTTCGGCTATCTTTGCGGCTATTCGCGGTGCGAAGCGCTCTTCTCCGTAGTCGAAAATGATTTTTCTCAGCCGCTCTTCGGGATATTCGTTGATCACGTTGAAAGCGCAGAGCGGGGAATCGGTGTCCATTCTCATATCAAGCGGAGCGTCGTGCATATAGCTGAAGCCTCGCTCGGGGGTATCGAACTGATGCGAGCTGCATCCGAGATCGGCAAGAACGCCGCCGAGGTTGTCCACCCGATATTCCTTAAGGACACGGTCTATCGAAGAAAAATTATCGTTTACGAATATTACTTTATCGGAATAGTCTTTAAGACGCTCACTCGCGGCTTTGATTGCGTTTTTGTCCCTGTCGAAGGCGATGAGTCTTGAATTCTTGCCAAGCCTTTTTGCGATCTCGAGGGAGTGTCCTCCGCCGCCTGCCGTTGCGTCTATGTAGGTGTAACCGTCACGAATGTTGAGGGAGTCGATACATTCACCGAGCAACACCGACGTATGGGAAAACGTGAACTCTGGCATTTGAGCTCTCCTTTATATAAGAATCGTTAAAGCCCGTATTGACGCATTATATCGCGCATCTTCGCGAAGTCGCGCTTCGATTCGCGCTCGTTCCAAAGCTCTTCGGACCAGATCCTTATCTGCCGTCCGGCACCTACGAATACGATGTTCTTTTCTATTCCTGCGTGGGAGGCAAGCTTTTCGTCAAGGATTATTCTTCCGCTTGCGTCGGGAGTGCATTTTTGCGCGGCGCCGAGAATGAAATCCTGTATCTCCTCTGCGTCGGATTCGGGCAGGCGCTCGATCTTGTCCACGAATGCCTCCCATTCATCTGCTGTATAAACCGAGAGGTAGGTGTCAAATTTTCTCGTTATATAGAAAACTTCGCCAAGTTCTTCTCTGAACTTCGACGGAATGAAAACACGCTTCTTTGCGTCGAGCGAATGTGTGTATGAACCGACGAATGACACGACCGTACCTCCTTTGCTGTATTTTTGATGTTTTTGGGGTTTTGAAGCGGGAAAATGCGGTTTTTTGCTTCACAAAGCTCCATTTTGCCCCACCTTGCTACTATTATAATATAAAATTTAGAAAAATGCAATAGGTTTTTGAAAAAAATATAAAAAAATTTTTCAAAATGCACAAAAAAACGAAAAAGCTCTTCCATTTTCTTTAGTTTTGTGGTAAAATCATTATATATGTGAGGTGTTATAATGTCTTTTTTAAAAAAAATATTCGGTGGAAAAGAAAAAACGGACAGCTACGCCTTCCGCCTTGCAAGAGCGCGTGAGCTTCACGGACAGGTCATAAAATACGTGACCGAGCAAAGAGACGGAAACGAGGACGTCGTGGGTCGCGGTGGAGCGCTGTGTCTTAAGGATGACAAATTCATCGTTGACACGTCGGGTGACCGCCTTTTCGTATGCGACGTCGGGATGATGGATGCGAGCTATCTGATGAGCGGTGACGGTGTTGTCATAAAGGGGCCCAACCTTTTGGAAGACGGTCGCGAGAGAACGCTTACTGCGCATTTCGTATATTACAGAAAGTGACGGTTTTATATGAGCAAAGCTTTTTTCACCTCCGCTATCATTCTTGCCGCGGGGGTAGGTTCGAGGATGCGCTCGAATATGACAAAACAAAAAATGAAGATCGGTTCGAAAAGCGTGCTTTACCGCGCGGTTTCGGCATTTGAGTCCGCAGAGACGATAGATGAGATAGTAGTGGTTTGCCGTAAAGAAGAAATTGATTTTGCCAAAGCGGAGCTGGCAGGGATTTCGAAGATCAAAGCTATCGTCGTGGGCGGTAAAAGTCGCCGCGGCTCTGCGGAATGCGGTTTTTCCGCTATTTCCGAGCAGTCCGAATTCGTGGCGATACACGATGCGGCAAGATGTCTCGTTTCTCCCACTCTTATCGGCAGAGTGGCTGATGCGGCGTACTTTCATCTTGCGGCGAGCGCCGTTTCCCCCGTAACCGACACGGTGAAGCGAATAGACCGAGAGGGAATGATAGTTGATACCGTTTCTCGGGATACGCTGCGTTTTGCGCAAACTCCTCAGATATTTGAGAGGAATTTGTATGCGCATGCGCTTTCTGCCTCGAAAAAAGCGGACGTTACCGACGATAATATGATGGTGGAGCTGACAGGCGCGCCCATTTTCGCCGTTGAAAACGAGGAATATAATTTTAAAATAACAACGAAGAAAGATATCGAATACGCAGAATTCCTGCTTCAAAAAGGGGATATAAATGAGTAGTTTCAGAATAGGACACGGTTATGACGTTCATAAGCTCGTTCCGAAAAGAAAGCTTATAATAGGCGGAGTTGAGATACCGCACACGCTCGGGCTTCTCGGACATTCGGATGCGGACGTGCTCGTTCACGCCGTTATGGACGCCGTGCTCGGAGCGTTAGCTCTCGGTGATATAGGACGGCATTTTCCCGATACGTCGGAAGAATTCTCGGGCATCTCAAGTATGCATCTGCTCACGAGAGTCGCCAAAATGATGAAGGAAAGCGGTTACGGCGTTTCAAATATTGACGCGACCTTGATATTGCAAAGACCTAAGGTCGCTCCGTATATCGAGAAGATGCGCGAGAATATCGCTTTCGGGCTCGGGACGGATGCCGCAAACGTAAATATCAAAGCAACTACGGAGGAGCATCTCGGCTTTACGGGCAGAGAAGAGGGCGCTGCGGCGCACTGCGTGGTCTTGCTTTCAAAAGAATAAAAAGGCGAATTTCTTCGCCTTTCTTGGAAATCGTAAAGACCTTCACGCCTTAGGTCACACATCCGCACACTTCGTTGTCTTTGCGTGAAAAGCCTCTACGTTGTTAGTTCTTATATATGTTATTTTATTCGGTCAGCTGATTTTTTGTTACATTATTATATTATATATAGAGAGGTATAAAATGGTAAAAATATCCCCGTCTGTTCTCGCGTGCGACTTCACAAAGCTTGGCGAGGAGGTAAACGACATTGAAAGAGCGGGTGCAGATATGGTGCACCTCGACGTTATGGACGGAAAATTCGTCACGAATATTTCCTTCGGTCTTCCCGTGATAGAAGCGCTCCGTAAAAAGAGCGGAATGATATTTGACGTTCATCTTATGATAGATTCTCCCGAGGTCTACATAGAACGCTTCATAGATGCGGGAGCTGATATCGTCACGTTCCATACCGAAGCAACGAACGACGCCCACCGTTGTATTGAAATTATCAAAAACAGAGGAAAAAAAGCGGCAGTATCCGTAAAACCGAACACGCCCATAGAAGATGTATATCCTTATCTCGATAAATGCGATATGATTCTCGTTATGACCGTCGAACCCGGTTACGGCGGGCAGTCTCTGATACCGGAAACGCTTGAAAAAGTAAGAAAACTCAAGGCAGAAATTGAAAAACGCGGACTTGACCTTGATATTCAGGTTGACGGTGGGATCAAGCCCGAAAACGCAGAGGCGGCTAAAGCTGCGGGAGCTAACGTTCTCGTCGCGGGCAGCTCAGTGTTTAAAGCGCCTGACAGAAAAGCTGCTATCGACGCACTCAGATGATATTGATGTTTTGAATATTTTTTAGGAGAAAAAGAATGGAAAGAAAAGACGAAAAGTTTGTTTTTGGGCAAGAGCTTGATTTTGAGGAGCTCGGCGGAGGCGTTAAGAGAAAGATACTCGCTTACGGTGACGATTTGATGCAAGTGGAGGTTCATTTTGAAAAGGGTGCCGTCGGCGCTATGCATTCTCATCCTCACACTCAACTCACTTACGTTCTCTCGGGAGCCTTTGAATTTAACATAGACGGTGTTACGAAGACTGTCAGAGCGGGAGACACGCTTTTTAAGCTTCCGGGCATCGTTCACGGATGCGTTTGCCTCGAGAAAGGTGTTTTGCTTGACACCTTTACCCCGTGCAGAAAAGATTTTTTGAAATAAAAGAGAGGAATAAGAATATGGCAGGAATAGGAACGGTCATTCCGTCGGAAATGACGACTTATATTGATAAAAAAAGCGGGATTGAAATAACGAAGCTTACGAACAGCGGCACCAACGTTCACTTGTATTTTACGGACAACTCTTTCACTCTCGGTGACAATGAGATAATATACAAAAGAAAAGAAGGCGGCGTTATGGATAAAGATGCGTACGAGCTTTTCGCAATGGATCTTACCACGGGAGTCAGCGTTCAGCTGACCGATTTTGGATCCCGCTTTAAAAAAGTTGATTGGGTAACTAAAAGTCCGGATTCGCGTTACATAACTTTTATCGGTGACGGAGATCTTTACGTTATAGACAGAAAGATGAACGAAACCCGCCTTCTTTACAGATGTCCCTTCGGATTTTCGCTCGGCAGCCCCAGTATAAGCCACGACTGTCGCTACGTTGCTATCGTTGCCAACGATGAAGAGGGCGATCGTGTAAGAAGCCGGTATTCGCACGAGAATTACGGCGGATTTAAAGAGGCGTTTTATGCTCACAAAAACGGAAATATTATAATTGCCAATATGGACGGCTCGGGCGGCGAGGTCGTTTTCAAAGACACTCATTGGGTGGGGCATATACAGTTCGCTCCCGACACTAACGAGTTTATAACCTATTGTCACGAAGGACCTTGGAACTACGTTCAGCAGAGGATATGGATGCTCAACACCATCACCAGAACGGTAAAGCCGTGCTTCGTTCAAGCTGAGGATGACAGCATAGGTCACGAATTCTGGACGCGCGACGGTCTTGTATTCTTTGATAATCGCGGAAAAGGACACGACGGAACTATAACATCGAATAAAACGCAAGCTGTCACTGTTACCGAGGACTCGGGCGACGCGATTCCTTGGGTGGGCTTTGCCGACAAGGATTGCAACCTCGTTCGCAGTCTTGAGGTACCTTATTATTGTAACCATTATCACGCAAATACAGATAACTCGTTACTCGTTGCAGATGCCGTGGAGGATATAGTTCTCATTGACATCTCCGGCGAAAAAGCAGAGTTTAAAATTCTGTGCGAGCACGACACGTCCTGGCGCTGGCAAGAGGTGCATTGTCATCCGTGCTGGAGCTGGTCTAACGACAAGATACTCTTTGCATCCGATCGCGATGCCGAGGGATATCCTCAGCTCTATATGGTAAAAATGAAATAATTTTTCAAGCAAAAAGCAGGAATACCTCCGAGTGAGATATTCCTGCTTTTATACGTTCTGCCTTGAATTTACTCTTCAAAGAAAGATTTTTGGTCTGACGAGTGCTGAAAATTTGCGTTTGTTGCAAACTTTATTCCGAGGTGGTCGTATGCGAGCTTCGTCGCGCATCTTCCGCGCGGGGTTCGTGAAAGAAAACCTATCTGCATAAGATACGGCTCGTAAACGTCCTCGATAGTGACAGCTTCCTCTCCGATAGTCGCCGCAAGCGTTTCAAGACCTACGGGGCCGCCCGAATAGAACTTGATTATAGCCTCAAGCATCTTTCTGTCGGTGTTGTCAAGTCCGAGATGGTCTATCTCAAGCGCGTCAAGGGCGAAGCTTGCTATTTCCGAGGTGATGCTGCCGTTTCCTTTAACGAGCGCGAAATCTCTCACTCTTTTCAGAAGGCGGTTTGCTATTCTCGGCGTTCCGCGTGAGCGGGAGGCGATCTGAGCCGCTCCGTCCTCGGTTATATCGATGCCGAGAATTTTTGCAGAGCGCTTTACTATCGTGGCAAGCTCCTCGGTGGTATAGAGCTCAAGCTTCAGAAGAACTCCGAATCTGTCGCGCAGGGGGGAGGTGAGCTGACCCGCCCTCGTCGTAGCGCCTATCAGCGTGAATTTAGGGATAGGAAGGCGTATGGAGCGTGCGCTCGGACCTTTTCCGATTATTATATCAAGCGAGTAGTCTTCCATCGCGGGGTAGAGTATTTCCTCGACTGCGCGTGACAGACGGTGTATCTCGTCGATAAATAAAACGTCACCTTCGTTGAGATTCGTGAGTATCGCCGCAAGGTCGCCCTGCTTTTCGATAGCGGGTCCCGACGTCGTTCTGATATTGACTCCCATCTCGTTTGCGATAATTCCCGAGAGCGTGGTCTTTCCAAGACCGGGAGGCCCGTAGAGAAG
This sequence comes from Clostridia bacterium, assembly GCA_017503105.1. GTDB lineage: Bacteria > Bacillota > Clostridia > Oscillospirales > CAG-272 > UBA1740. Next base: position 226,291 of record JAFVTS010000008.1, on the reverse strand, counting down.
GACGTGATCGAGGGCTTCACACCTGAGCTTCGCGCTTTCTATATAGACCTTCAGATTTGATTTTGCTACCGTTTGACCGACGTAATCGTCAAGATATTTCGGTCTTAAAGGATTTTCGACGTCTGCGTCGTGCTCCTCGCTATATTCACTTGCAACTATTCGGTTCTCAAAATCAAATTCATTTACTTCTTCAACCATAACCGTAGCGTGATCCTTTCGTGATTTTACCTTGCAAGCTTTTGAAGTGCGGCTTTGATCATAGAGCCCGCATCAAGTGACGTGTCGATCCCCTTGAGTGCGGAGAGAACGGAGTTTTTGTCGTATCCCAAAACGGTGAGTGCCTCGGCTGCCTCCGAAAGTGCACCGTTCATAACGGGCGCCGCCGCGCTGTGGGTACCTGATGCGGTGGGGGTGGCGGTCATTACGTCCTTGGATATCTTATCTTTAAGCTCAAGAACTATTCTTGCCGCCGTTTTCGTTCCGACGTTCGGAGCTTTGGAAATGGCTTTTACGTCCTCCGTGCAGATCGCGAGCGCGAGCTTGTCGGGCGTCATTACCGAAAGAATGTTCGTTGCCGCCTTGGGACCGACACCGCTTACGCCGATAAGAAGGTTAAACGCTTCTCTTTCTTCGAGGGTGGCAAAGCCGAAGAGTTCCATTCCGTCTTCTCTTACGGCTAAGTGCGTATATAGTTTAACAGTTTTCTCAAGCTTCGTTGCCAGCGCCTCGGAGGTCGTAAGACTGACGGTGAGCTTGTATCCTACGCCGCCGCAATCGATCACGCAGACGTTTGCTTCTCTGTGAGCGAGCATTCCGTTTAAATAGTAAAACATAAATTTCTCCGTTTCATTCCGCGGGTCTTACTTGCTTGATGGATTTTTCAAGCGTCTCGCGGCTTAGTGTCAAATCGCGTCCGCATCCCGTGCATACGATACGCACGTCGCTTCCTATCCTCATCACCTTGAAGGTGTCCGAGGAGCAGGGGTGCTTTTTTTTCAAAACCAGGACGTCTCCTGCGTTAAAACGAATAATTTTCATCACTTATACCTGGGAGTATACGGTTTTTGAGTGTCGTTTTTTTCGGCTTCGCTCTTTGCGCTGTATTTTTTCTCTACGAGCGCGAAAAGCTTTTTGACTCCCAAGAGTAAAAGGGATACGGCGATATACGCAAACGTGAAAAGAACGATACCCGCAAGTATCTTCGTGGAAAGAGAATTTCCGCCGAACGCTCCCGTGGCAAAGATGAATATGAATGCGGCGAGCAGAACTATAAAGTGAATGAGCCTTTTGAATATAGGGTCGAGCTTAGTTTCGAAAATAAGACCCGCCAAAGCTACGGCGTATCCGCTGACGGAGCAAAAAAGAACCTGCGGCACGTCAAGCACGATAAGGGAGTTGCCGTGCTCGTCAAAGCCCATAGCGCTTGAAATCAAAAGCAAAGCGAGAATTATGAAAAAAGAATAACATCCGCCTCGCACGAAGGTTTTTTCAAAAAGTTTCATATTTTTTCCTTCCTTAAAATCATCATTACAATATATGATACCATATAATTTGCTTTTTTTCAAGACAAAAATATAAAAAAGCAAGAATAAAAAAGAACATTCGCATAAAAATTCAAAAAAGGAATATTTTTATTCAAAAGCGGTTGACATTCTTTAAAATAAAATGTATAATTAAATTACAGCAAAGTATTATGTTTGGAGATCATAAAAATGAACAGAAAGACAGCCAGAGAAAATGCGTTTATACTTCTTTTTGAGCAGGCGTGCAAAACGGATGAAACGGCGGAAGAAATATTCGAAAAAGCCGTTTCTTGCAGAGAGCTTGAGTGCGACGAATACGTAAAACGCGTATTTTTCGGAGTGCGTGAGAACCTGACGGTCATAGACGACGCTATCGAAAAGAATTTGCAAGGGTGGAATAAAAAGCGTATATCCTTCGCTTCTAAGGCGATCTTAAGACTTGCGTCGTACGAGCTTATGTTTATGGATGATATTCCGCCGAAGGTTTCCATAAACGAGGGAATAGAACTTTCAAAGAAGTACGATGACGAAAAGACCTATACGTTTGTCAACGGCGTTCTGAACGGCGTTGCCGAATATCTTGGCAGAAAATGAAAAAAGAGTATTTTCTCGGAATAGACACGAGTAATTACACCACCTCCGTTGCCGTAATTGACGAAAACGGAGAGCTGATAGCTAATTTAAAGAATCTTTTGCCTGTAAAGCCGGGAGAGCGCGGACTCAGACAGTCCGATGCTCTTTTTGCTCATACGAAGAATCTTCCCGCGCTTCTTGAGGAGGCGAAGAGCTTTACGTCAGACGGCGTGATAGCCGCCGTCGGAGTCAGCACAAGACCGAGGAAGAGAGAGGGCTCGTATATGCCGTGCTTTCTCGCGGGGGTGAGCGCCTCTCACGCCGCGGCACTCGGAGCGGGAGCGCCGCTTTACGAGTTTTCGCACCAATGCGGGCATATAATGGCAGCTCTCTATTCCGCGGGGCGCGATATCCCCCGAGAGTTTGCCGCTTTTCATATATCGGGCGGCACGACCGAGCTCGTCCGCGCCCGTTCGGCTGACAACGGCTTTGTCTGCGATACCGTCGGCGGTACTAAGGATCTGAACGCGGGGCAGATAATAGACAGACTCGGCGTTTATATGGGCTTTCCTTTTCCGTCGGGAAAATATATGGAAGAGGCGGCGCTCGCGAACACTAAACCGCTTCCGAAAAAAAAGCCGACCGTGCACGGAACTGAGATAAATTTGTCGGGGCTTGAAAATATAGCGGTAAAGCTTTACGACGAAACTTCCGACAAAGCCCTTGTCAGCGCGTTTATCTTCAATTATTTAGCGGACGCCGTAAAGATGATGTGCGAGGGGTACAGATCGGAGTACGGCGATATGCCGTTCGTCTTTGCGGGCGGTGTTATGTCGAACAAGCTGATAAGAAGCAAGCTTGAGGCTCATTTTGATTCAAGCTTTGCCGAGCCCGCCTTGTCCTGCGATAACGCGGTGGGGATCGCCGTGCTTGCTAAAAACGCGCATACTTACGATGGAGAAAGAAAAGTATAATGGATATTTCTTCGCTTAGAGAAAGAAAGGGCTCGTCCGAATTTACCGTAAGCGAGCTCAACGGTTACGTTAAAAGCATATTGGACTCTGACAGAGTGCTCGGTGCGGTGAGTGTAAAAGGTGAAATATCCAACTTCACGGCTCACAGCAGCGGACATATGTATTTTTCCTTGAAGGACGAGGGCGGGCAAATAAAAGCGGTTATGTTCAAAACGGCGGCACAAAAGCTGAAATTCCTTCCCGAAAACGGAATGAAGGTCAGCGTTCGCGGCTCCGTTTCGGTTTATACTCAAGGCGGCTCGTATCAGTTGTACGTTAATGCTATGATGCCCGACGGCGTGGGAACGCTTTATATGATGTACGAGCGTTTGAAGGCAAAGCTTGACGCTGAGGGGCTGTTTGACGTGAGCCGTAAAAAAGCGCTCCCGCGTTTTCCGTCGTCCATCGGAGTTATAACCTCGCCCACCGGTGCGGCAGTCAGGGATATAATAAACGTCGTGGGACGCAGATACCCCACGGCTAAGATATATATTTATCCTGCGCTCGTCCAAGGAGAGGGAGCTGAGGCTGACCTTATCAAAGCTCTTGATTACTTTGACGTCTCAAATCTTGCAGACGTGATAATAATAGGAAGAGGCGGCGGTTCGATAGAGGATCTTTGGGCGTTTAATTCCGAGGCTCTCGCAAGGCGCATTTTTTCGCATCGCGTGCCCATAATCTCGGCAGTCGGTCACGAAACGGATTTTACCATTTGTGATTTCGTGGCGGACAGACGTGCCCCCACGCCGTCGGCTGCGGCGGAAATCGCCGTCCCCGATATCAAGGAGCTCGTCGAGCGCGTTGATACGCTGAGAGAACGCTCCTTTGGCGCGTTGGTGAAGGCTTCGCGCAATTCCCGTGACCGTTTGGAACGTATAAAAGCCGAGTCGGTGCTGCGGGATCCGTCCTCTGTTTTTATGGCTAAAAGGCAGAAGGTCGCCGACAGGAGCCGTGAGGCGGCAGACAATATTAGAGATAAGATAGATTCACTGAAAAACGCGCTTCTGCTTAGATCTGAGCGGGCAAACGCGCTGAATCCGCTTTCCGTTCTTATGAGGGGCTTTTCCGTTGTAGAAAAGGACGGCGCGGCGGTAAGACGCGTCGGTGATGTGAAAAACGGCGATTCCGTTACCGTGCGAATGAGCGACGGCAGGGTGAATGCAAAGATTATAAAAGAGGTTTGATAGCATATGGCAGCAAAAAAAGATATAAAATTTGAAGAGGCACTTGATAGGCTTGAAGAGTGCGTTAAGCGCCTTGAGTCGCCCGAGCTTGGACTCGACGAGTCCATCAAGACGTTTGAAGAGGCGGTACGTCTTGTCAAAATATGTGACGATAAGCTTGAAAAAGCAGAGGCGAAGGTTCGCATTCTTACGGAAAGCGAAGACGGTACCGTGACCGACGCGCCTTTCGGTGTTAAGCGCGATGAGGATTGACTTATTTATTTTTGAGCGCGGATATGCCGAGAGCAGGACGGAGGCAAAGGGCTTTATCGTCGGAGGTCACGTCAAGGTAAACGGAAGGACTGTGACCAAGCCTTCGTTTGAAGTTAACGAAAGTGACGTGATAGAGGTTGACAAGAGCTCGAAAAAATACGTGAGCCGCGGCGGCTTTAAGCTTGAGGCGGCGCTTGGGGCTTTTGACGTATCCCCGAGAGGGAAAAGATGCATCGACGTCGGAGCGTCAAGCGGCGGATTCACGGATTGTCTTTTGCAAAACGGAGCAGAGAGCGTTACGGCGGTGGACTCGGGCAGCGGGCAAATGGCGGCGTCGCTCAGGGCGGATGCAAGAGTGAATTGCATAGAAAATTTCAATGCGCGATATATGTCGAAGGACGATTTCGGCGAGCCGTTCGATATGGCGGTGATGGACGTTTCCTTTATCTCGGCAACGTATATAATTCCCGCGCTGCGAGAGGTCCTTTCGGAGGAGGCGGATTTTATTTGCCTCGTTAAGCCTCAGTTTGAGGTCGGGCGCTCGGCGCTCGGTAAGGGCGGAATCGTGAAAAGCCAGGCGGCGAGAGAATCTGCCTTGAAAAAAGTGGTGGATTTTGCGAAAAGCGTCGGTTTTTCGGCGGTGGATAATATAGAATCTCCTATCAAAGGCGGAGATGGAAATACGGAATATCTTGTTCATTTTAAGGCGAGGTGATAGTTTTGAAAAAAGCGGTAATAATCCCTAATCCCAAAAAAGACGCGGAGCTTCGTGTCAGCGCGATCCTTGCGGAAAAGCTTTTTAAAATAGGCATAGTACCGTACATAGATTCCGATTACGGCTCGTATCTTGTACCTAAGGGGGCTATCGTTTATTCCGATTTTCCCGAGGATGCGGAGCTCATTATCGTCGTTGGCGGAGACGGCTCCGTAATAGACGCGTCGAAATACGCCGTTTTACACGACGTACCCATTCTCGGTGTAAATCTCGGAAAGGTCGGATATCTTTCGGAGGTGGAGCCCGATAATCTTGACGTATTGGACAGACTTCTTGACGGGGACTATAAAATAGTGGAAAAGCTTTTGCTCTCGGCAGAGCTGAGATCCGATGACAGGGTGCTGCGTTGTGAGCATCTCGCGGTCAACGACGTCGTAATTTCGCACGACGATTATTTCGGAATTGCAGATTTCACTCTTGAGAACGACCTTGGCGACAGGGTAAAGTACAGAGCGGACAGCGTGATCATCTCAACTCCCGCGGGTTCGACGGCATATTCGCTTTCTGCGGGCGGACCGATAGTTGCGCACAACGTAAACTCTATGCTCGTAACCCCCGTTTGCCCTCACTCGTTCTTTAACAGATCGATCATTTTTGACGCGAGTGAATCCTTGACCGTACGGAACATCTGTGAGCAGAATTTAAAGATCAGCGTAGACGGAAGAAGCTTTGCGACGATGGCTAACGGTGAGAGCTGTATCGTAAGCGCGAGCAAGAAAAAACTGAAAATGATCACGTTTTCGGAAAATAATATGTTCTCGACCTTGTTCAAAAAAATGCGCATTTTGGAGGATATCAAGTGATGAAAAACGCAAGACAGAGGAAAATACTCGAGCTTATTGAGCAGTATGACATAGATACGCAGGAAACCTTGATACAGCGCCTCTCGGAGGCGGGAATCGAAACGACGCAAACGACGATATCGAGAGATATAAGACAGCTTCAGCTTGCAAAGGGAATTACCGAAAGAGGCACGTATAAATACGTGCTCCCCGAGCTTAAAAAGGTGGGAGGAGCTCCCGTGCTCAGCACGGCTCTGACGGATTCCATAGTAAAGATAGAAGCGGCGGAGAACGTTATAGTTGTCAAAACTCTTGCAGGAATGGCTAACGCGATAGCCGTTTGCATAGATTCTCTTGAAATTGAAAAGCTCGTCGGAAGCGTTGCGGGCGACGATACGGTTTTACTCGTTATCAAAACCGTTAAGGATGCCATAGAGGTTGAAAAAAATCTTAAAGAAGCCTTTAGCTTTTGATGCATAAAACGTTGAGGATTTAGAAAAATGCTTGTTTCTTTACACATAGAAAACGTGGCGGTAATTAAAAGCGTCGATATAGATTTTTCTCAAGGCTTTACGGTCTTGACGGGTGAGACGGGCGCGGGAAAATCCATAATTATCGACAGCGTGAATCTTTTGCTCGGAGCTAAGGCTGATAAGGAGCTTATAAGAAGAGGTGCCGACGGACTTATGGTCAGCGGGCTTTTTTCGGCGCTTTCCGACGACGTTCTTAAAGGACTTTCCGAAATCGGTGTATTTGCCGACGAAGAGGGGAATATATTTATACAAAGAAGCGTCGGACGTGACGGCAGGTCTTCCGTTAAAATCAACGGAAGGACGGTCAGCCTTTCCGTTATCAAAGAAGTTACCCCTTTGCTCGTCAGCATACACGGACAAAGCGATACGCGCGAGCTCTCGGAGCCCGTACGCCACCTTGAGCTTCTTGACGTTTATGCGGGGTGCGGGGAATTGAGAGAAAAATATCTGGCTCTTTATTCAGAACTCGTTGAGATACGCAAGCGGATAGCCGAAGCAAAGGAGCGTGAAGCCGAAGGCGAGAGGCTCAAGGAAATACTTGAATACCAGATAAAAGATATAGAATCGGTCGCACCGAAGCCTTCGGAGGAAGACGATCTTATCGAGAAAAAATTGAAGTTAAAGAACAGAGAGAAGATAGCAAGACACGCAGACTTCGTGTTTAAAGCGCTGAAGGGGAGCGAAAAGGGCAGCGTTTCTTATCTGCTCGACCGCAGTATAAGCGCGCTTATGCAGATATCGGACGTTGTGCCCGAGTTTGCGGAATACGCCGAAAAGCTCAGAGATTTTCTTTACGAAACGGATTCCATAGCAGAGGACGTCTACGCCGTTATGGATGATGAAACGGACCCGACGGAATCTCTTAATAAAATAGAATCGCGCCTTGACAAACTATCTAAACTCAAACGCAAATACGGAGCTACTCTTGAAGCCGTTATAGAATTTTGCGACAAGGCAAAGCGTGAGCTTGAAGAGCTGAATAATTCCGAAAACCTAATAAAAACCTTGGCAGAAAGCGAAAGTCGCCTTTATAAAGAGGCTTCGGACGTCGCTCTTGAGCTGCACGAAAAACGGGCTTCTTCCGCAAAGATGCTCGAAAGTCGCGTTTGTGAAATACTTGAGTTTCTCGATATGCCGAAGGTCGTATTTTTCGTTTCGGTGAAGACGGAATATAAGAACGGTGAGCTTGTGCTCGACAGATACGGCGCAGACAGGGTCGAGTTCTTCATAAGTGCTAACAAAGGTGCTGACGCCCAACCGATAGGAAAGATAGCCTCGGGCGGCGAGCTTGCCAGAATTATGCTTGCACTGAAGTGCGTTCTCGCTGACAAGGACGGAACGCTTACCGTTGTTTTTGACGAGATAGATGCGGGTGTTTCCGGAAAGACTGCGAGAAAGATCGGAATAAAGATGCTTTCTTTGGCTCGCGATATGCAGATATTCTGCGTGACGCACAGTGCTCAGATCGCGTCTTTGGCAGACAGTCATTATCTTATCAAGAAGTCGGACGTCGGGGAAGAAACGGAGACCTCCGTTCGTTTGCTTGACGATGACGGACGCATCGACGAGCTTTCAAGAATCCTCGGCGGAATAAATATAACGGATGCTCAAAGGGCGGCTGCCGTTGATATGCTGAAAGAAAAATCCGTTTATGCGGTAAAATAATTTTAATAATTTGCGAGGTAACGTGGAGCGTTCTTTAGACGAAATGCAAGATTTCTTAACGGAAAGAAACATAAAATACCGAAAGGACGTTTCATTTAAAAAAATATCGTTTTTGAAGCTTGGCGGGATCTGCCCCCTTGTCGTTTATCCAAGAAGTGAAAGCGAATTTTCCGCCGCTCTCCTTAAAGCGAGAGGCTTGCGCGTTAAATTTAAAGTAGTGGGCAGAATGAGCAATATTCTTCCGCCCGACGGGATTTTTGCAGGGGTACTCATATCTACGTCGCTTATGAATCACATCAGCGCCGAGGGGACGCTCGTCAGAGCGGAGTGCGGCTGCTCCTTGCCCGCGCTTTCCTCGTATCTTGCCAAAAACTCTCTCTCCGCGACGGAGGAGCTCTCGGGAATACCGGCTTCGGTCGGCGGTGCGATATATATGAACGCGGGCGCGTACGGGCGTGAAATTTGCGACGTGCTCAGCTCGGTAAGAGTCTTTGATATGAATGCGTCGGTCTTTCGCGAGCTTCATAAGAACGAGTTGGATTTTTCGTATAGGCACAGTGTGTTTCAAGACTCGGAAATGTACGTTGCTTCAGCGGCTTTTGATACGCGCAGATTGCCGAGCGGTGCTATATATGAAAAGATATCAAAGCTATCTGCCAAAAGACGGGCGAACCAACCGCTCACGCTTCCGTCTCTCGGAAGCGTTTTTAAAAGGTCAAATGGCATAAGCGCCGCTGCTTTGATCGACGAATGTGGGCTTAAAGGATACTGTATCGGAGGCGCCGCAATATCGGAAAAGCACGCGGGGTTTATCGTAAACCGCGGAGGAGCGACCGCTGCGGATTATCGGAAGATCGTTGAAATCGCTAAAGCTGCGGTCTTTGACAGCTTTGGCGTCAAGCTTGAAGAAGAGATAGAATATCTTTAATTTTAAAGGAAGGAGGGCGCTTACGTGTCTTTTTGTCAAGAGCAGAAAAGAGAAATAATTCGGGAGCAATATAAAAGTGCTTGCTGCAGGCGAGCCCTTCTTTCGGGTATTCTCGCGGCAAAGGGCGAGCTCTCCGAGGGGCGTATATTTATTCGGCTCGGCGATCCCGATGCGCGTAGTTTTGTCTCGGAATCCATCTTGGAAATATATTCAAAAAGGACGCAGGAGACGTCGGGATCAAAAGGCGGACGCGGTAAGGTTTTGTTCTTCGACTCTAATTCTGCCAAGAAATATATAACGGATTTAAGAAAAAACGACGGACTTATGTACACTCCGCGTTGTAACTTTTGCAGAAGTGCTTTCTTGCGCGGAGTATTTCTCGCGTCGGGGCGGGTCTCGGAGCCGCAGAAGCAGTATTCGCTTGAATTTACCGTACCCGACGATCTTACGGAGCACTTTCTTCGCTTCTTTGCCGACGTCGGAATAGAGATGAAGGTGACCAAAAGAGCCGACACGAAAATTTTATATACCAAAAACAGCGTTTGTATCGAGGATTTCTTTGGACTTGCCGCGATGAACACGACCGCTTTTTCCATAATGAATTCGAAGATCAAGAGCGAGCTTCGCAACGAGGCTAACAGAATAGCGAATTGCGAAATGAGTAATATAAATAAAGCCGTAGGAACGGCGATGAGACAGATCGGAGTGATCTCCCGACTTGAGGAAGCAGGGCTTCTCGGTTCATTGCCCGATGAGCTTGCTATGACGGCAAGACTGCGTCTTGAATATAATTCTTTGTCGCTCTCGCAGCTTGCGACAAAATTTACCCCGTCGATATCCAAGCCGGGGCTTTCTCACAGACTTAATAAAATAGAGGAGCTTGCAAAAAAGCTGCTCGCGGACGGTAAAAATTAAAGGAAAGGAGCATTAGATATGGCTGATTTTGTACATTTGCATCTTCATACCGAATACAGCTTGCTTGACGGAGCAACGAAAATATCGAAGATCGCTGACAAGGCTATCGAGTGCGGACAAAAGGCAGTCGCTATCACCGACCACGGCGTTATGTACGGTGCGGTCGAATTTTATAATGCTCTGAAAAGCAAGGGGGTAAAGCCGATCATCGGCTGCGAGGTTTACGTCGCGGCAAGATCAAGGCTTGACAAGGACGGTCGCGCGGATTCATCGGGCAACCATCTCATTTTGCTTTGTAAGAACGCCGAAGGATATAAAAATCTTTGTTATATGGTCTCAAAGAGCTTTATAGACGGTTTTTATTCCAAGCCGCGCGTTGATATGGATCTTATCAGAGAGCATTCCGAAGGACTTGTGGCTCTCTCGGGATGCATTGCGGGTAAAATACCAAAACTTATAATTTCGGGCAGTATTTCCGAGGCAGAACGCGAAGCTGAGGAGATGCGCAAGATCTTCGGTGATGATTTTTACCTTGAAATTCAAAACCACGGACTTGATGAAGAGCGCAAGGTCGCTTACGGTATAAAGACCATATCTCAAAAGCTCGGAATACCGATGGTCGCGACTAACGACGTTCATTACCTTGAGCGCTCGGACGCCGATATTCAGGCGACCCTTATGTGTATTCAGACGAACAACGTGATAACGGAGGGAAGGCCTTTAGGCTTCGAAACCGACGAGTTTTATTTTAAGACGACAGAGCAGATGCGCGTTCTTTTTTCTTCGTTTGAAGGAGCTCTTGAAAACAGCGTTGAGATTGCCGAAAAATGCAATTTTGATTTTGATTTTGACAAGTTGCATTTGCCCGATTTTAAGCCCGAGCACGGTCTTACTCACAAAGAACAGCTAAGAAAAGACGCTTATTCGGGTTACGAAAAGCGCAAGGCGGACGGAAGATTCGACTTTTCACGTCACGGGGAGGATGAATATCTTTCGCGTATAGAATACGAGCTTTCCGTTATTGACAGGATGGGCTTCAACGCTTACTTCCTTATCGTCAGTGACTTCGTGTCATTTGCTAAGAGAAGTGACATTCCCGTCGGACCCGGGCGTGGCTCGGGAGCGGGAAGCCTCGTTGCCTTTTGTATAGGAATAACGGACGTTGATCCGATAGCGTTCGATCTGCTGTTTGAGAGATTTCTGAATCCCGAAAGAGTTTCGATGCCCGATTTCGATATTGATTTTTGCTATAACAGGCGTGAAGAGGTCATAGATTACGTAAAACGAAAGTACGGTGAGGACCACGTGGCACAGATCGTTACCTTCGGAACGCTTGCGGCAAGAGCCGCCGTCAGGGACGTCGGACGAGCTCTCGGAATGCCTTACAGCCGTGTCGATCTTATCGCAAAGCTGATACCGCGCGATATGTCGGTAACTCTCGATTCAGCCCTTGCTACCAAGGATTTGAAGGAGATATATCTGAAAGACCCCGACGCCGCAAAGCTTATAGACGTCAGCCGTTCTCTTGAGGGAATGCCGCGTCACGCCTCGACCCACGCGGCGGGCGTCGTTATAACGGAAAAGCCTACCTATGAATACGTGCCGCTTTCATACAGCGGAACGGGTGTCGTCACACAGTTTGATATGAACACCGACGCGGCGCTCGGACTCGTTAAGTTCGATTTCCTCGGACTTCGTTATCTGACCGTTATACACGATACGGAGAAGGCTATAAGAAAAAGGGTGCCCGAGTTTGATATTTGCTCGGTACCGCTTGACGATAAGAAGACCTTCGAGCTTCTTTGCGATGCGCGTACGGACGGCGTTTTTCAGCTTGAGTCGGGAGGTATGAAGCAGGTCTTAACTAAGCTTATGCCGTCTACTCTTGAAGATATAATAGCGTGTATAGCTCTTTACCGCCCGGGTCCTATGGATTCGATAGACACCTTTATCGCAAGAAAGCACGGACGGGAAAAGACCGTGTACGTTGAAGAGGGGCTTAAGGATATTCTTGACGTCACTTACGGCTGCATTGTTTATCAGGAGCAGGTCATGCAGATCTGCAGAAATCTTGCGGGGTATTCTTATGCAGGAGCAGACCTTGTCAGGCGCGCTATGTCCAAAAAGAAAACCGAGGCTATGCAGGCCGAGCGCGACGCGTTCGTGTCCGGATGCTCGGAGCGCGGTATAAAGTCCGAGCACGCGGAAAAAATATTTGAGGAGATGGTTGGCTTCGCAAAGTACGCGTTCAATAAGAGCCACGCCACCGCTTACGGCGTTATTTCCTACAGGACCGCGTATCTCAAGGCGCATTATCCCGCAGAGTATTTTGCGGCGCTTCTCACGAGCGTGCTCGACAACACCGCAAAGCTGAGAGAGTATATTGCCGACGCTCAAAAGGCGGGTGTGAAGGTGCTTCCGCCCGATATCAACGAGAGCTCGTCGGATTTCGCCGTTTCCGACGGAAATATCCGTTTTGGGCTTCTTGCCATAAAAAACGTGGGCAGAGTGCTGACGGAAGCTATAATGCGCAAGAGGCAGAGCAGACCGTTCGCGTCCTTTGACGAGTTCGTTTCACGAATGTCGGGCTCGGATCTTAACAAAAGAACAGTGGAGTCCTTCATTAAGTGCGGAGTGTTCGATTCTCTCGGTGTTCCGAGAAGTGCTTTGATACGCTGTTATGAGTCGATACTTGATTCGGAGCACGACCGAACGCGCAATAACGTTTCGGGTCAGATCGATTTCTTTACGGGGGATACCGCGGCGGAAGCCGCTTCATCAAGCTATACCTATCCCGACGTTGAGGAATTTTCTTTCAGAGAGCTTTTGCTTCTCGAAAAGGAAAGCTCGGGAATGTATTTTTCGGGTCATATGCTTGATAATTATTCTAAGCATATCGCGACGCTCGGAGTTGACAGATGCGCGGATATAATATCCGATCTTGATGAAAATTCCGCGGTTTCCGATCCGAAGTATACGGATAAGTGCCGCGTCAGGGTGGCGGGTATAATCAACGCCAAGCGTACGAAGGTCACCAAAAGCGGCGACACTATGGCTTTTTTGACGGTAGACGACAAATTCGCGGAAATAGAAGTCATCGTTTTCGCAAGACAGTATGCGAAATATTCCTCCGAGCTTCTTGAGGAAAACGCCGTTCTGATAGAAGGGCAGGCATCGTCGGAAGACGGTGAGGACGCGCGGATAATCTTAGAATCCGCGGAGCCTTTGATGACTGATTCGGAGTATGACGCCGTAATGCGGAAAAAGCAGGAAAAGCCGCGTGAGGAGCGCTTGTTTATCAGGGTTCCGAATATGAACGACAAACGCATTTCCACGGTGGTCCGTATGGCAACGCTTCACCCGGGAACGCTTCCCGTAGTCTTTTTCGACGAGAGCACGCGAAAGTATAGGGCTATGAAAAATTTAACGGTCTCATCGGAAGAGCAAACGATAGAAAAGCTCGTGTCCCTCTTCGGAGAAGGAAATGTAAAAAAATAATTATATTTTAATGCTCTCCCTTGACTTTCGTTCTTTAATACTGTATAATTAGCTGTAATAAATAAGCTTTGCGGCTATTTTGTAGGTCAAACGGAGATTTTACCGTTTGCCGAAAGCGCTCACGTCTTTTTCGTGATAAGGCTCTTCGGCTTTTCGGAAGTTTAAAACAGTAAAGGCGTAATATAATAAAACGATGATGATACCACTTTGTTCAAGGTGTAAAAAGCGCCCTGCGGCGGTCTTTATTACACGCATAGAAAATGAAAAAAAAGCAGCCGAGGGAATATGTCTTACCTGTGCCTCGGAGCTTGGGATCAAGCCCGTAAACGATATGATAAAAAATATGGGCATCAGCGAGGAGGAGCTTGCCAATATCTCCGAGCAGCTCGGCGGAATGATGGAATCCATAGAATCGAATCTGCCCGATGTTGCAGACTCGGCAGATGCTCCCACGGACGGACACGTTCCGACGCTTAATCTCGGTGAGATATTCGGAATGCCGCCCTTTGGGCAGGGGAAAGGAAAGAAGAACGCTCCAAAGGGTGCCCCTGAAAAAGCAGAGGTGCAAAAGAAGAACCTCTCGACTTATTGCACGAATCTTAATCAAAGAGCGATAGAAGGAAAGATAGACAGAATAGTCGGCAGGGACAGAGAGATCGACCGTATAATACAGATACTCTGCCGCCGACAGAAGAACAATCCGTGTCTGATAGGAGAGCCGGGCGTTGGAAAAACGGCGATAGCCGAGGAGCTTGCTCACAGGATCGTCGAAGGTCGCGTTCCCGAAGCTCTCGTCGGCTTTGAAATATGGCTCCTTGACCTTACCTCTCTCGTTGCAGGAACGCAGTTCAGAGGACAGTTCGAGTCAAGGATACTCGCGCTTTTGAAGGAGATAAAAGCCGCGGGTAATATCATTCTTATGATAGACGAGGTCCATAATATCGCGGGAGCGGGCGAGACCTCTGACGGAAGTATGAGTGCCGCAAATCTTTTGAAGCCCGCGCTCTCTCGCGGAGAAATACGCGTCATAGGCTCTACGACGCTCAAGGAATACCGCAAGCATATAGAGAAGGACAGCGCCCTTGAACGCAGATTCCAACCCGTTAAGGTTGACGAGCCTTCCGTTGAGGAAACCGTCGAAATAATAAAAGGCATAAAGCAATATTACGAATATTTCCACGGCGTTATCATAAACGATTCCGTAGCAAGGCTTGCCGCCGTTCTTTCGGAGCGTTATATTACCGACAGATTTTTGCCCGATAAGGCAATAGATCTTATCGATGAGGCGGCGTCCAAAAAGGCGCTTTCCTCGCCTGAGCTCAACGAGCATAAAAGAAACGAGAAACGCCTCGCCGAGCTTGATAAGACTGCGGGAGATATCGAGGCGCTCGTTGAAAAGCCCGAAGGGCAGACGGAGGAAAATTACAAAAAGCTTGCCGACCTTAAAGTCGAAAGACTCAACGTCGAGCAAAGACAAACGGCTCTCGTACCCGTCATCAAAGCCCTTGAGCTCACAGCAAACGATCTTTTAAAAGTTATAGAAATATGGACGGGTATTCCCGCATCCGAGCTCTCGGTGGGCGAGGTCGGCGAGCTTAAAGGGCTCTCCGAGCGTATCCGCACGAGGATAGTAGGACAGGACGAGGCGGTAGACGCCGTTGTCCGCGCGGTAAAACGCAAGCGCTCGGGCGTTTCGTACAGAAAAAATCCCGTGTCTATGATATTCGCAGGTCCGACGGGCGTCGGAAAGACCGAGCTCGTTAAAGTTCTTGCAGAGGATCTTTTCAAGCAGCCCGAAGCTCTGATACGTCTTGATATGTCGGAGTTTATGGAAAAGCACTCGGTCTCAAGAATAGTGGGTGCGCCTCCCGGATACGTCGGTTACGACGAGGCGGGACAGCTCACCGAGAAGATCCGCCGCCGTCCTTATTCGGTCGTGCTCTTTGACGAGATAGAGAAGGCTCATCCCGACGTTCTCAATATCCTTCTTCAGGTGCTCGACGACGGGCAGATCACCGACGCGCAGGGCAGACAGGTCAATTTCGAAAATACTATCATTATAATGACTACGAACGCCGGAAGCGAGTCGTCGAATTCGATATCGGGCTTTGCCGAGAATCGCGAGATTCAAGACAAGGAGCGTGTCAACAGAGCGCTCGCGTCATTCTTAAGACCCGAATTTATCAACAGGATAGATGAGATAATCGCCTTCCGTCATCTTGATAAAAACGATTTTGAAAAGATCGCTCGGATAATGCTTGAAAAGCTTAAAGATCATCTTGACGAGCAGGGGATACGCTTAACGTACGACGAAAAAGCTTTGACGCTTATCGCGGATAAATCGTATTCGGAAAAATTCGGAGCGCGTAATATGCGCAGATTTATCGAAAAGAACGTTGAGGATAAGCTTGCGGAGCTTATTATCGAAAGTGCGGAAAGCAAGCTCCTCGGAGCTCATATTTCGGTTTCGAAAGACGAAATTCTTATAAATGCAATTTAATAAATTACAAAAAACGGAGATAAAAAATGGCAGAATGTTCACACGACTGTTCTAACTGCAAGGAAAAGTGTTCTAAAGAATCTCTCCTTGTTCCTCAGAACAAAGCAAGTAACGTAAAGCGCGTTATCGGCATAGTAAGCGGAAAAGGCGGAGTGGGAAAATCACTCGTCACCTCTATGCTTGCCGTAACGATGCAAAGAAGGGGTTATAAGACCGCTATACTCGACGCGGATATCACGGGTCCCTCTATCCCTAAATCCTTCGGCTTGAAGGCGGGCTCGGTCACGGGAAGTGAGCTTGGTATGTTCCCGCCGCAAACCAAAACGGGAATAGAAGTAATGAGCCTTAATCTTCTCGTCGACGAGGAAACGAAGCCCGTAGTATGGCGCGGTCCCGTAATTGCGGGAACCGTAAAGCAGTTCTGGTCTGACGTGGTCTGGAATGACGTTGATTATATGTTCGTCGATATGCCTCCCGGAACGGGTGACGTTCCGCTCACCGTATTCCAGAGCTTACCGCTTGACGGCATAGTTATCGTTACGAGCCCTCAGGAGCTCGTTTCGATGATCGTGGCGAAGGCTGTCAATATGGCGAAGATGATGGACATAAAGGTCATAGGCCTCGTTGAGAATTACAGCTATATTCTTTGTCCCGATTGCGGCAAGGTCATTCGTCCTTACGGAGAAAGCCGTATCAAGGCTCTTGCAGAGGAGCACGGCACCGAGGTTCTCGCGGAGCTTCCGATAGATCCCGAGCTTGCATCTCTTTGCGATAAGGGCGTCATAGAGCTCTTTGAGGGCGATTACCTTGAAAGAGCGGCGGATATCATAGAAAAGAATTAAATAGAGCACGTCTCCGAGGGAGGTATTTTAAGTAATACGCTTTCTCGGAGATTTATTTTTTCCTTCGCTATTTTCTGACAGTATGTGCGCTTTCGTTGTGATATTATTATTAGCGGAGGTGATCTTTTTGATATTTTATATTGATGTGTATTTTCTTATAAATTTTACCGTTGATATACTTTCACTGAGCTTTGCCTCGTCTTTATCGAAGGTCACATCGAGCCTTGTTCGAATAATGCTCTTATCGTTGGTGGGCTCGGGCTTGGCTTTGGCGAACGCATTGATTTTCGGAGGGCTTCTATCCGAGATCGGGTTATCTCTTCTGTATTTTCTTTTGATATTCGTTTTTGCCGCCAGGAACGCGAGCTTTTACAGACGTATGAAGCTGACTGCCGTATTTATCGTTTTAGAGGCGTTGATGGGCGGGCTCGTCAGCTTCGGGTACTCTTTTCTTGACCGTCATTTGGGAAACGGGCTCTTCTCGGAGAGCGACGATCTTCCGAACAGACGCCTTTTGTCGCTTGCGCTCTTGATACTGCTTGCCTCGGGCGTTTTCAGATTGCTCGTTTTGTTTTTCACTCACACGGCTACGCAAAAAAACGTGACGGTGAAGATTTCCTTGCTTGGAAAAGAAACGGCGGTCGAAGCGCTCGTAGACACGGGAAATCTTCTGACCGAGCCCGTGAGCGAGCGACCCGTTATGCTGTTAAAGCTATCTTACGCGCGAAAGATCTACGATAAATTTCCGGGCGATACCTCGGAGATAGGAAACGTTGATAAAGCGATTTTGAAACGTATAGCCGTAATTCCCGCGTATTCGATAGGCGGAAAGGGCTTGCTCGTAGGTATACGCGCCGACGGGGTGAAAATAAGCGACGCTTCGGGCGGTTCGGAACAGGCGATAGACGTAATTATAGCAGCAGATAAAGAGGGAGGGACGTACGGCGGCTTTGGAGCTCTCATTCCCGCCGCCGTGCTTGATGGGGTATTATGATAGTATTATTCTTGAAAAAGATCGCACACCTTTTTTCGTCTTTTGGAAAAGGGCGTAAGGGAGTTTTTTACATAAACGGAAGCGAAATGCTTCCCGCGCCGCTCAGCGCCGAGGAAGAAGAGCTTATAATAGAAAGGATAGATACCGAAGAGGCGCGTGTTGCGCTTATAGAGCACAATCTGAGACTCGTCGTTTATATAGCCAAAAGATTTGAAAACACGGGTGTGGGAATAGAGGAGTTGATCTCAATAGGCACGGTAGGGCTGATGAAGGCTGTTTCTACGTTCAACAGCGAAAAAAATATAAAGCTTGCGACCTATGCCTCAAGATGTATAGAAAACGAGATACTTATGTTCATAAGAAAGCATTCGTCAAAGCGCAGAGAGATATCTATCGACGAGCCGCTCAGCGTAGATTATGACGGCAACGAGCTTTTGCTTTCGGATATTCTGGACGGTGACGGGGATACCGTTTTAAAGAGGATGGAGGACGAAGAGGAGCGACGCGCCCTGATAGATGCGGTCAGCGAACTCAATCCAAGGGAGAGAGTTATAATAGAAATGCGTTTCGGGCTTGGCGGCGGTGAAGAGCTTACTCAGAAAGAAGTTGCGGACGCACTCGGAATATCGCAAAGCTATATCTCAAGGCTCGAAAAAAAGATTATGGTAAGGCTTCGTAAAAAAATCGAAGAAAAAATTTAATTTTTTTCTGAAAAAGTATTGCAAAACGAAGAATTTTGTGATATAATCTAATAGATTTGAAATTTAATTATTATTGTGAGGTGTTAAAATGAAGGCAGGACTGCATCCCGAATACAAGGAAGCTACCATAAAGTGCGCTTGCGGCGAGACTGTTAAGACTCACTCCGTTAAGGGTGATATGAACGTCGAAATCTGCTCCAAGTGCCATCCTTTCTACACAGGTAAGCAGAAGTTTGTAGACGCAGGCGGACGTGTTGACAGGTTCAAGAAGCGTCTTGCAATGGTCAACAACAAGTAATCATTGCATTGAAAATGAGCGTAGGGCTGTCCGTTTTATGGAAGGTCGCTGCGCTCTTTTTCTTCTCTTTTTGGAGGTGAATACTAATGACGGAAGAACTCAAAAGCCTCTCCGTGCTCGTCGGGATATGTCCGAGCACGTCGGCACTCGACGAATGTGAGCGCTCGCTTGACGAGCTTGAGCGTCTGCTCGACACCGCGGGCGGTATAGCTTTGGCGAAGGTCATACAGGTCAAGGAAACGTTCGATCCGCGCACGTGCATAGGAAGCGGAAAGGTCGAGGAGATACGTGCGCTTTGCGAGAATGAAAAAGCAGAGCTCGTCGTGTTTGATTTTGAACTTACTCCCGCACAGATAAGAAATCTTGAGAAGGATCTTGACGGTCCTGCTGTCATCGACAGAAGTATGCTCATTCTTGACATTTTCGCAAAGCACGCGGTGAGCGGAGAGGGGAAGCTTCAGGTCGAGCTCGCACAGCTTAAATATTCCGCGCCCCGTCTTATAGGTAAGGGGACGGAGCTTTCGCGTCAAGGCGGCGGGATCGGCTCAAGGGGTCCCGGTGAATCCAAGCTTGAAACGGACAGAAGACATCTCAAGGAGCGTGTCGTCGCTCTTGAGCATAGGCTTGCCGAGCTTGAACGAAACAGAGCCGTAATGCGCGCAAGTCGGGACAGAAGCGGCATTCCGAAAATAGCGGTGGTAGGATATACGAACGCGGGAAAATCCACGCTTTTAAATACTCTTACGGGCGCGGGCGTGCTTTCCGAGAATAAGCTCTTCGCAACGCTTGACCCCACGACCAGAAAAATGGAGCTTCCTTCGGGAGAGTGTGTGCTTATCACGGATACCGTCGGTTTTATACGTAAGCTGCCGCACCATTTGGTAAAGGCGTTCAAATCCACCCTCGACGAGGTAAAGTACGCGGATATTCTGCTGGTCGTATCGGACGCGTCAGATCCCGAGCTTTCCGAGCATCTTCAGGTAACGCGGGAGATCGCGGAGCAACTCGGAGCTGCCGATAAGCCCGTCATATACGCTTACAATAAGTGCGACATCCTTGACGCCGTTCCGACAGATGGGGCGGAGGACTCCGTTTTTATTTCGGCTCTTGACGGATTCGGTATAGAGGCGCTGCTTTCTCTTATAGAGGACGTTCTTCAAAGAACAAAAAAGAAGAGTACGCTTCTTATTCCTTACGCGGAACAGTCGGTGCTGAGCGCTATTTATAATTCGTATAGCGTGGAGAGCGTCGATTATGAGGAAAACGGTATTCGTGCCGTTGCGGTCCTTGACTCAAAAGGGCTCGGAATGTACGGTAAATATTTAATTGACAACTGATTTTATTATATAAGCCACATATTTTGCGGCAGAAACGAGATGCGTATGCCTGATTCATATACAACGGTTTTAGAATACGGTAAATTTGAATATGAGGACAGAAAGTCCGTTTTCATCGGAGAAGCGCTTCCTGTGAGCTGTGAGGCTGAAGCTGTATCTTTTATAGAATCGTGCAAAAAACGCTATCCCGATGCAAAGCATCACGTTTACGCATACGTTTTGCGTGAAAATTCCACGATGCGTTTTACGGATGACAGAGAGCCGCAGGGCACGGCAGGAATGCCCGTGCTTGACACTATCCGAAAAAAATCGTGCACCGACGTCGTTATCGTGGTGACGAGATATTTCGGCGGAACATTGCTTGGCACGGGCGGTCTTGTTCACGCGTACACCGCGGCTGCGGTCGGCGCGCTTGAGAGCGCTAAGATAATAACCTACGACGTTTATGCTCAAGTGGAGATAAGGGTCGGGTATTCGGATTACCAAAGACTCGGAAATTTGTTTTCTGACACGGATTTCAGAGTAGCGGACACCGATTATTCCGACGATATATTTATAAAAGGCAGCATAAAGTCGACGGCTTTCGACGGCTTTTGCGATAAATTAACAGAGCTCACAGCAGGTCGCGTAAAGGCAGAAAAGCTTGGCGAAAAATACGAATTTTAGAAAAATAATATTTAATTTATAAAAAAATCGGAAAGCAAAAAGTGTTTTTCGATTTTTTTGTCGTATATTAAGAAGTGAAGAATGGAAAAGGAGGCGTTACTCTTGATAAGCAAAGAGATAATCGACGAGATACTTTTACGCAACGATATTGAATCGCTTATCGGAAACTATGTTTCCTTGAAGCGCGCGGGCTCCAATTTGAAAGGTCTTTGCCCGTTTCACAGTGAAAAGACTCCGTCGTTCGTGGTTTATCCCGCGGATAACAGCTTTTATTGCTTTGGCTGCGGTATCGGTGGCGACGCCGTTACGTTTGTAAAGCAGATGGAGCATCTTGATTATCCCGACGCTCTTGAGTTTTTGGCGAAGAGGGCGGGCATAACGATACCGCTGACGAACGATAGAAATTATAACGGCAAAAGAGTGGACAAGTCGCGCGTTTTGAAAATGAATACGGATGCGGCTCGCTTTTTCCACAAATGTCTTATGTCTAACGACCCCGAAGCCAAAGCGGCTCTTGCGTATTTTACCGATAAGCGCGGACTTGATTTAGCAACCGTGAAATATTTCGGACTCGGTTTTGCGCCAAACAGCTATAACGCTTTTTCAAACTATATGAGAAAGCTCGGATACAGCTACGAAGAACTTACGGAAGCCTTTCTTTGCGGAAAAAACGACAGAGGGCAGTATTACGACGCTTTCCGTAACCGAGTTATGTTTCCGATCATCGACGTCTCGGGTAACGTTATCGCTTTCGGCGGCAGGGTAATGGACGATTCAAAGCCGAAATATAAAAACTCGTCAGATACACCCGTTTTCAAAAAGTCAAGGAATCTTTTCGCGCTTAATTTCGCCAGACTTACTTGCTCGGAGAAGCTGATACTTTGCGAGGGCTATATGGACGTTATTGCCTTGCACGCGGCGGGAATTACCAACGCTGTCGCAACCCTCGGCACCGCTATAACCTCAGAGCAGGCAAGAGTGATGAGCAGATACACCAAAAAGGTGATCATCTCATACGATTCCGACGAGGCGGGAAAAAAAGCCGCGGATCGCGCTATCAAAATTTTGGGCGAGGTCGGTCTTGACGTCAGCGTTCTCAATATTCCCGGCTCAAAGGATCCCGACGAATACATAAAGACGTACGGAAAAGAGAAGTTTGAGCAGCTGATCGACGGGGCGAAAAGTGAGTTTGAATATAATCTTGAGAGCATAACCTCGCGCTACGATCTTAACCTCCCGCAGGATAAAATAAAAGCGTTAAAAGAAGTAGAAAAACTCATATCCGAGGTTTATTCTTCGGCAGAACGCGACGTTTATATGCGAGAAGTTGCCGTGCGCTTTGCGGTCGATATGAAGAGCATAAAGAACGACGTTGAGCGGATGATTTCCAAAAGAACGTATACGAAGAAGAAAGAGGAGTCCAAAAATCTTTTGCGTCGCAGTGAGGGCTTTTCCGACAGAACGAATCCCGATTTCGTTAAAGCTCCCGCAATTGCGAAGAACGAGGAGGCAGTTCTCGGACTCTTGCTGTATATGCCCGACCACCTGAAGCGGGTCGTCGAAAAAAAGCTTTTGACCTCGGAGGACTTTTTCACCGAGCTTAATCGCAGGATATTTGAATTTCTTATGCAAAATTATTCGATAGGTGACGTCGGACCTCCCGACTTCAACGAGGCGTTTGCGCCCGACGAGGTCGGAAGAATAGTAAGGATGAAAATGTCACGCGCGGAATTCACGGATAACGGCGAGGCGATTCTTGAAGAAAGCATTAAAAATCTTAAAGCATCTTTAAGCAAGAAAAAGGCATCTGCAACCAATACGTATGAAGGACTTAACGCGCTTCTTGCAAAAAAGCGCGATAATTAAGAAACTTAAAAAGGAAGGTAAAAACAATGAGCAGAGATAAAATTGACGTAAACGAGTATATAGAGTCAAGAGGAGCGGGCGCGATCGGTGATTCTCACCTTGTTGCCGCTCTTGAGGACATCAACTTTGATATTGCGCAGGTCGATATCGATTCCGTTTCTCCCGACGAGCTTGAGAACGACGATATGAAGGAGATCGAGCAGGACGCGAAAACCGTTGAGAATATGGACAAGCTCCTTGAGGGCGTTGTTACGATCGACGATCCCGTTCGTATGTATCTTAAAGAAATAGGAAAAATTCCGCTTCTGACTCCCGAGCGTGAGCTCTATCTTGCCGAGCAGATAACTCTCGGAAATGCCGCTGCAAAGGACGAGCTTATTGAAGCGAACCTCCGACTCGTCGTAAGCATCGCAAAAAGACACGTAGGCAAGGGTATGTATTTCCTCGATCTTATCCAAGAGGGAAATCTCGGTCTTATGAAGGCGGTCGAGAAGTTCGATTACAGTAAAGGTTATAAGTTCTCCACTTACGCCACCTGGTGGATAAGACAGGCTATAACGCGCGCTATCGCAGATCAGGCAAGAACGATAAGGATTCCCGTTCATATGGTTGAAACTATACATAAGGTTTCAAGGACCGCAAGAGAGCTTCTTCAGACTTACGGACGTGAGCCCACTACTGACGAGATCGCGGAAAAGCTCGATATGACGCCCGAAAAGGTAAGAGAGATTATGAAGATCGCGCAAGACCCCGTTTCTCTTGAAACTCCTATCGGCGAAGAGGAGGACAGCCATCTTGGCGATTTCGTTGAGGATAACGATTCTCCCGCTCCTTCTGACAGCGCATCGTACTCACTTTTGCGTGAGCAGCTTTGCAATATACTTCACACGCTCACACCGCGCGAAGAGCAGGTGATCAAGCTCCGCTTCGGCCTTGAGGACGGGCGCCCGCGCACTCTTGAGGAGGTTGGAAAGAAGTTTGACATCACGAGAGAACGTATAAGACAGATCGAGGCAAAGGCTCTCCGTAAGCTTCGTCATCCGTCAAGATCTAAAACCTTGAAGGACTATCTTGCAAATTGATGGTCAAAACCTACAAATTACAGAGCAAAGTTTTGTGTACTTTGACGAAGTAGGAGCTAAATATTTAAAATCACATAAAATCACTTGACTTTTAATTAAATATGTTGTAAAATATTGTAGTAAGTTAATATTTTTGGAGGTCTTTTACATAATGAAGAAACTTTTATGTTTGATTCTCTCTGTTGCATCCGTTTGCGCACTTCTTGTTTCTTGCGATGACGATATTCTTTCGCAGGCTGACGATGCACTTGTTGAGTTCAATTACGACGTTATCGCCGAAGAAGAGTTCGTTACCGTTGATTTTTATATCATCGGCGGTGAGGAGTCCTCGGTAGAAGCGAATCATACCGTAAGCACAAGGCTTAACGAAAACTTCAAGAGTGAATACAATACCGGTGTTCAGATGCATTATATAAGTGCAGAGGAATACAAGAGCACGGTTCTCGACGCGCACGCTGAGGTTACCCCCGGTAAGGTTTCCGTAGTGCTCGTTAACAGCCAGGATCTTTATAACAGCCTTAAGGAGCAGGGCGTTCTTTGCGACCTTGCGCCGCTCTATAATTCTTCATCATATAACTACGGAACGCTGAAAAAGCAGCTTTCCGATCTTCTTCCGCTTACCATGACGGTTGAAAAGGAGTCCGTGCCGATCCTTGACGATGACGGAAAGCCGATTACGGGTGAAAACGGCGAGCCCTTGGTTGAAGTCAAGGACGTAGAAAAATATTATTGCGTTCCCAACAATCACGTTTACGGTCAGTATACCTACACGCTTGTCAACAAGGCTCTTGCTCTCGAATACAACATATTCGTAAACGAAAAGCAGGGCGGATATGAAAGTGAGATTCTTGACAGCTCCGCCACTCTTGCTAATTTGTTTAACGCGAACTGCACCGATGCGGCAAAGAGAGCTGCTTTCATACAAAAGGAAGTTAAAGGCTATTACGGTGATATTATAAGCGCGAGTGACGAATATTGGATCACCGAGGTATCTGCTCCCGTTCCCGATCTTGATGACGTATATTCCAGCGCGTTTGTCGTTGCGGGTGACAAGGCTCTTGCAGAGCGTGCTATGCGTGTAATTTACGCTATCAACACTCAGGCTTCGTATCGCAACCTCCTTCAGTACGGCGTTTTGGGTGCCAACTATACTCAAAAGGTCGTGGATGGCGTCAATTACGTATATCCCGAGTATCTCAAGAAGGACGGCTCCAGCAACGCGTTTTACGTAATGTCCCTGAAGTTTACGGGTGATATCGATCTTGCGTACAACTGTGAGAATCTTTGCGTGCTTTGCACGGAGACGGAAACTTGCCCCGATCATATATATTGGACGCACGATAACGTAGCTACTTGCAGCACTTGGGTAGAATACGATCTTAACGGCGGAAATTGGGTCGAGGAGAATTTTGTACCCGTTTACGGAATGTCGACGGGAGCGATCCTGCTTGAAAACTACGTTCCCGTTAAGGCTTCCGAGGTTACGGAGAAGGACGGAAAACGTTACGAAACGAAATACGAATTCGCAGGTTGGTACAGCCACAAGGCTATGACGGATACGTATCGCATTAAGGAGATCAAGTCCGATATGGGCGTGGTTCGTCTTTATGCAAAATGGACTCAGACCGAAATCGTCACTGATATTCCCGCAGCGGACTGAATTCGTTTAATTTGAAAATATGCGCCGCCGCGATATTTTAAAGCGGCGCATATTTTTATCAGGGTATAAAATGCCGTGATGGAATACGTTGCGGCAGGAGGTTTATTTTATGGAAACAAAACAAAAGAAAGAACGCACGTTAAAAGATTTTATAGAAATACTTTTGCCTAAGCTTTGGCTTATTGCATTGGTAGCTATCGTTTTTGCGATGACGGTCTTTACGTATTGCTATACTCGTGTAGACACCTACACTTCATCTGCAAGGTTCCTCGTTACTTACGAGGGGCAAGAGGCAGGCACGATGCTTTACGAGCCTGATATCGTCGAAGGTGATATAAACGTCTTTGCCCAGATAGTAAAGGGCGATGACTTTTGCAATGACGTTGTGCTTGCGGTAAACGCCGATCCTCATTGTGCGCAGGATATAGATAAGGCGCAGTTCCAGTCTATGTTCAATTTTTCTGCAGGAAACCGTGACCAGACGTTCTCTTTTTCAATAGTTCATACCGATCCCAACGAAGCTTATAATATCGCTAACGTCGTTAAGGAGATTCTTTTGCAGGAGATAGATACTAATAAAGAGAGCAAAAGCAATCAGACCGTGAAAACTATAAGTGAACCTCAGCTTCGGACCGTTCCGAACAGTAAAAATTCTGCGCGAAACGCTATAATTGCTTTCGCGGCAGGTGCTATCGCTACGGCTTGCGTTGTTTTGGTTGTTGCACTTTCGGACGTTACCATTCGTGACAAGAAGAAGATCGAGGATAACTTCAATATTCCTGTTCTCGGAGTTATACCTTATCACGATATAAGCGTTTCGACTTCAAGCTCGGATGCTTACGGAGGGCAGAACAAAAATGTGGTTTAACAGAAATATTCAAAATCAGGCGCACGACACCGTCGCAAACGACGCTAAACGTATAATAAGCGATGAGACACCGTTCGCCGTTCGAGAGGCTTACCGCTCGCTTTGCACGAACATCCTTTATCTTCCGATAGAGGATAAATGCAAGAAGATCTGTGTGACGAGTGCTTTTTCGGGCGAAGGAAAGACTTCCGTTTCTATCAATTTTGCATTAACGCTCGCACAGCACGCAGACGAACATCGCATTCTTCTTATAGACTGCGATATGAGAAAATCGAGAATTTCTCAGCTCATTCCGGGCATCGATGTCGAAACCACGGGACTTTCCGAGTATCTTTTGGGGCTTGATGAGGTTCCCAACATCAAAAAGGTCGAGAATTCCAAGCTTTCTGTGATCACCTCGGGTGGCGAATCTATGAACCCCGCAGGACTTCTTAATTCCAAAAAGATGAGGAGTCTTATCAAGGAGCTTGAGGAAGAGTACGATTATATCATTTTCGACTCTCCTCCCATCAACGTCGTAAGCGATGCTATCATATTAAACGATATTATCAACGGATATCTTATCGTAGTCAGAGCGGATTATTCCGACGTAAACGGTCTTACCGATGCGGTTGAAGCGCTTAACGCGGTAGGAGCTGAGATCTTCGGTATAGTGCTTGATTCCTTGAGCCTTAAGGGAAAGAGTAAGTACAAAAAATATTCTCATCACTATTCGAATTATCAGCACGGCGGTAAAGAATATTATTCTTCAAACGGATATATTCCTCCGTCAAAAATCGACCGCGGCACTAAAGTCAAAAGACGGAAAACGTTTATGGATACCGTCAAAGGATGGTTCCGCGGTAAATCAAAGACTTCCGATGAAAGCGCGGAAAATAAGGATTAAAAATAATTTTCAAAAACAAAACGCCTAAAAACGTGAATACGGCGCCTGAGGGCAGAGGAGGGGAGAATAAGGTGAGCGGCATAGATATTATTGATTTTCACTCTCATATTCTCCCCTCTGCCGATCACGGCAGCTCTTCCGTGGAAACGTCGCTTCTTCAGCTTGAATTAGCTGAGCGGCATTCCGTCGGACGCATAGTTGCGACGCCGCATTTTTATCCCGACCGTCACGATATTGAGTCGTTCTTGAACAGAAGAAACGCCGCGTGGGATGCGCTTAGGGAAGCCTCCGATTCCGTAAAGCGCCCGAAGATCGCTCTCGGTGCCGAGGTGCTTATATGCGACGGTATAGAAAGGCTTGAAGGTCTTGAGCGTCTTTGTATACAAGGAACTAACGTGTTGCTTCTTGAGTTGCCTTTTGCGGTGTTCAAAACAGAGTATCGTGATTCCGTGTCCCGTCTTATAAAAAACGGTTTTCAAGTAGTGCTAGCTCACGCCGACAGATATGATCCTGCCGACATAGAGCTCCTTCTTGAAAGGGGCGCAAAAATTCAGTTGAACGCTGATTCGTTGTCCGGCTTTTCCGTGAGATCTCATATCAAGGATTGGGTTTTACGCGGTGAGGTCGTAGCTCTCGGCAGTGATATTCACTCGGTCGACAAGAAGGCGTATAAGCGCTTTGATAAGGCTCTCTCGCGCCTCGATAAGCTTTCAATGCTCGATTTTGTCAAGAGAGCATCCGATGATTTTAAAATAGTATTCCAATAAAAAAGCGACTTCTGCCTTGAAATTTTGCGCAGAAATCGCTTTTTTCGTTATTTTAGATGGATTTGCTTTTAACAGTTGATTCCGGATTGCTTATTGTAAAAGCTTTCGGAAACTGCTTCGTCAAAGCGACAGGCATTGTGAGGCGTATTGACGATTTCGCGATGAAAAACATATGGAAACAACGGAGTGATTTCACACCGCTGTTTCTATTAATTATTTAGCAAAACGTTATTTATGAACTTAATAACTCTTTTATATCTGCTAACTTCGCTTAAATCACATTCGCCATAAAGTGGAGGAATAATAATTTTATTGCCCACGATTGCGATGTTTATTACACCTTCCACTCGCGTCAGATTATGATTAGCGTTCTTAGAAATAAACATATATAATGCATCGTTAAAGTCATCGGTGCAAATAATGTTAAAGCGCATCATCTTGACGGCAACGGATCTGTTTACTGTCTGTGATATATTTAATACTTTGTTTGCTTTCGTATTTATTTGATTTTTTGCGTTATCAAAGTCCTTTTTATCGAACATATCCGTTCTGTAAATAACAGTCCTTAATATGAAAATTTTAGTTAATAGAAAAAATCTCAGATCTTCGGATATTGACAGTTGATTTTCTTTAACTGTTAAATTTTTAAAGATATTGACAATTTTTTCAAAAGAAAAAATATTATCAGCATTAAAAATAACAGGTTTATAAATAATTTCTTCTGCTTCTCTTTTTGTAACACGGGTTACGTGTACGATATATATAATACCACCAGAAGCAACAGCAAAAAAGGCAGTGGAAATAACAGACGGAACAAACAAAAACAAAATTCCAAATCCGATTGAAATGACAACAGATAATTCTGCGATTGAATAAAGCATTGTTCGCATTTGAAGCTTTTTAATATGCAATTTAAGTTCTTCGTTCAACAAAACCACCACCTTTATTTTATTATACCATATATTCAGGAAAAAGTAAATCCTTGCAGTATAATTTTCTTGG
This sequence comes from Clostridia bacterium, assembly GCA_017503105.1. Classification (GTDB taxonomy): domain Bacteria; phylum Bacillota; class Clostridia; order Oscillospirales; family CAG-272; genus UBA1740. The sequence goes on along the minus strand of JAFVTS010000008.1, from coordinate 197,181 downwards.
AACGACAAATACTAACATCACGGTTGAAGTTTTATGTGTTACGGCTGGAGTCCACGACAGCCCGCAACAATTCTTCAAATTTTAAACGGGACGTCGAGGACGCCGTCCCCTGCCAAATGTGATAAGGAGATTATATATATGAAAGCAACAGGAATTGTCAGGCGTATTGACGATCTCGGGCGCGTCGTAATTCCAAAAGAGATAAGAAGAACTATGCGTATTCGTGAGGGCGACCCGCTTGAGATCTTTACTGACCGTGACGGCGAGGTTATTTTTAAAAAGTATTCTCCGATAGGAGAGCTTCAGAATTTTGCAGCGGAATATGCGGACACGTTGCAAAAAACAGCGGCGTTGCCCGTTTTTATCTGTGACCGCGACAGTGTGATAGCCGTTGCAGGGGCGTCTAAAAAGGAATATCTTGAAAGAAAGATCTCGACGGAGCTTGAAGAAATTATTGATAAAAGAAGCCTTTACCTGAAGGGGGACGCGCAAGAGGAAATACCGATAATAAACGGGACCTCGGATCACTATGTAAACTGCGCGATGCCCATTATAAGTGAAGGGGACGTTATCGGTTGCGTGGTTTCCGCTTGGAATCATCAATCGCCCGAAAAAGAAAAGATCTCGGACGCCATAGAATCGAAGCTTATTCAAACTGCCGGAGTTTTTCTTGGGAAACAGATGGAAAACTAACTAAAATGGAATTAAGGTCAAGCGTGCCTTAATTCCATTTTAATTATAATTATTTAATTGAAAAATTATCTATCTGTGAGGATTTCATAAATCCGATGTAGCTGTTACCGCTACCGACGGTCAAGATCGCGCCTTCTCGGTTTTTGAACGTCATTTTACCCGATGCGTCGCACGTCCACGTTATTTCTTCGGCAACGCCGTCACGCGCGTAGTAACCGCGACCTCCGCTCGCAGTATTCATTACGAGCTCTGTTTTGTCCTCTTTCTCATACGTAACGCTGTCTGCAAAGAGGACGAATACGTTTTTATAAGTCAGCTCTGTATTATAAAGAATATCCGTCAGAGCCTTTTCGTTTTTGAAAAAGGTATAACAGCCTTTCTCGGTGGAATAGGAAAGGGTGCTTTTTTCACCTTCCGAAAATACTAAATGTATATTTTGGGCGGAAACGTCGCCCGACGTCGCGTATTTTTCATCGGTTGAAATAATATACGGAACGGTCGGTACGGATGATTCGTGAGAGGCAAAGCCCTCGTTTGAAATTCCCGATTTGATCAAATCGTTGTTCGTGTATACACAGTCGTTTTTTTCTTTATAGGAATACTCGGTGAGCTTGGACAGGTCCATAAACTTGCCGTCAAGAATAACGGAATCCTTCTTTATCGTATCGTCGTTTCCGTTTGCTACGAGCAGACCGCCGAAGGACGCGAGCATAGATGAAATATAAGAGCGCGTGGGGGCGAGGGAACCTATCTTTCCTACGGTATTGATAGAATCGGTATAAACCAAAAGCCTGTTTTCATAGCTCTCGGTCGGCATTTCGATAACGATATCGGCCGCCGATATTCCGAAGAGCGGTGTTTTCGTGCTCATCACGAAAGCGGTCTTTCTTAAAAGAAGCTTGTCCTTTTCTATCTCCGCTCCCGTCAGATAGTTGTAGTATTTCGTTATCTGTTGTGTGATATTTTCTTGCGGTATGATTATATTGTTATTTGCGTAGATGTTATCTGAAAAGTCACTCTCATCGCCCTTTTGGGCGTTAGTCATTGATTGCCACCCGCCTGCGGAAAACGCGATAATGCAAAGCAGTATAGTGGCAATCATCATAAATGCTACCAGCCGCGCGGGGCGTCTGTTCGCCGTTGACTTTTTCATTTTTACCTCCTTACGCACCTGTAAGAAAAGATGCGCACGCTTAAAAAACGTTATTTGTTGTAACGCACGAGCCAAGCCTCTGCAAATTCGAATGCTTCGGCAAGTCCGTTCGTTATTTGCTGCTTTTCGGGTGCTTTCGTGGCACCGTTAATAAGCTGAACCATTATGGTTCCGGGCACGGTTTCCGTGCTCTTGGATGAGTTTTTTTCGGTCATTATCATCATATAAACGTGATATTTATCTGACAAGTCGCCGTAGTAAATATCATCGCCTTGACGAACCAGGGGTCTTCCTTTGTATTCAAGGAATTCGTCGGAATTTACGCCTTTGACGTCTAACATTATTAAACTCCTTTCTGATAGTTTTGAAAATGACGGCTGCGCTTGTCCATTCCGCTTATATAATAACAAATAGAATCGTCTTTGTAAATAGATTCGACAAAAGATCCGTTTGTTAAAATATCGCAGAATATCTCATTTTTTTACAAAAGGAGAAAAACGCAAGCCCTCATCTCCTCTTACGAAGCAGGGCTTCGTAAGCTGGAGCACCGAATCTGCTCTGTCCGCACTTTTCTTTGCCTTGAGTGCATCGGGCGAGAGTGCCTCGTGCGCGCTTGGCTTTGTGAGAACAGGGAAGTCGGAAAGCTTTTTTATTCTTTTTAAAAGAGCCGCTCCCACAGTGTCCATTGCGAGAATCTGCGTGTAAGTGGGTCTGCTTTTGACTTCGGAGGAGGTAACGCCGAAGTATGCATACCACACGGCACGTCTTATTCTTGCGGTGGTGTACTTTTTCGTTTTTGCAAGCTCGATTAAAGAGGAAATGCTGTTCGCATTAAGACTTGCTGTCAATATGCGATTATATAAACCGCCGTCGGCATCGTGAATTTTTTTCGCGTTGCTTTCTGACGTGTTTAAACGAAGTGATGAAATAATTGCCGCGTCAAGCCTTTCAGCGCTGCACGGCGCACGTCCTTCTTGAAGAACGGATAAAAAGATGTTTTTTGCTTCTTTCGGGATATAATCAAGGGCAGAACCGTCTTTTCTCATCAGCTTTGCGCGAATCGCCATAGCGCTTGCAAAGCTCGATTCAATATTGCCCGATAAATATCCGTCGCCCTTGCGCTTTGTGGTGGTGGGGATAATTGAGCTGTCAAGAGCCTTTATTGCTTTTATATATTCAATGCCAAGTATATTGTTAGGTGAGAAGATGCCCTCGCCGTTTTCGGTTTTTGAGTTGTAAAGCTCTTCACATCTCTCGGCGTAGCCCTTGGCGTCGTGAGTTTCGGATCTTGGCAAAGCGGCGCTTTCAAGAATAGAAGCCGCCTCTTCGAGTTTAGATATATCGGCACATTCCGAGCCGAAGGAAAGAATATCAACGACCTTTAAAGCGTCGAGGATTCCGATACCGGCTCTTGCAAAGTATTCAGCCCCCGAACAACAGTACGGAAAGGGTAGCTCAAGCACTAAATTTACTCCGCACATCACGGCAGCCTTCGCGCGATCGCCTTTGTCGAAAATCGCAACCTCGCCGCGTTGCGTGAGGTTGCCGCTCATAACCGCGACGATAGCGGTATCGTCACCATATATCTCGCGGATCTTATCTATCTGATATTTGTGTCCGAGGTGAAACGGATTATATTCAGCGATTATTCCGACAACCTTCAAATCCGTTTCCTCCTTAAATAAAATCTCTGAAAAAATCTATAATTTTGTTAAATATCGGTTGATAATTTTTGAGTTTTGTTGTATAATGGTATATATCAAATTAAAGGGAGATGACTTGAAATGAAGGTTTTAGTCGCAAACGCGGGTTCAAGCTCGCTTAAGTATCAGCTTTTTGATACGGTTTCGGGTGAAGTGCTTGCCAAGGGCAACTGCGAGCGCATAGGCATCGAGGGCTCAAGGATAGTACATAAGACTGCCGGAAAAGAGGAGTACGTCTGTGAAAAGGCACTCTCCGATCACTCGGCGGCAACGAAGCTTTTGGTTGAAACGTTGCTTGACAAAAAGGTTGGCTGCCTTGATTCCATTGATGAGATCGAGGCTATCGGTCAAAGAGTCGTTCACGGAGGAGCTTACGTGTCCGAGTCCGTGCTTCTTGACGACGAGGTTATGGAGATCCTTGAAAAGTGCGTCGCGTACGCGCCTCTTCATACACCCGCCGCTATAATGGGAATAAAGGGTTGCGCCACGGCAATGCCCGGTATACCGCAGGTTCTTGTATTTGACACGGCGTTCCATCAGACGATGCCGAAGGAAGCGTATATGTACGGAGTTTCTTACGATATGTACGAAAAGTATCAGATCCGCCGCTACGGCGCTCACGGAACCTCGCATCGCTACGTCAGCGGAGAAATGATAAAGCTCCTCGGCGGTAAGGCGGAGGGAACTAAGATAGTTACTTGTCATATAGGAAACGGCTCGTCCATCACCGCGGTTAAAGACGGTAAGTGTATTGACACCTCTATGGGCTTCACGCCTCTTGACGGTATAATGATGGGCACGAGATGCGGCTCTATCGACCCCGCTATCGTCACTTACATTATGGAGAAGGAAAATATGACCGCAAAAGAGGTCGATAACTATCTCAATAAGAAGTGCGGTTTTGACGGCATCAGCGGCGTAGGCTCAGACTCGCGTGACGTAGAAAGCGCTATGAGAGCAGGTAACGAAAGAGCAAAGCTCGCTTTCGATATGCTTTCGTATCAGATCAAAAAATACGTTGGCTCTTACAGCGCGGCGATGGGCGGACTTGACGCCATAGTCTTTACGGCGGGAATCGGCGAGCACGTTCCTTATATACGCGAAAACGCTCTTGAAGGTCTTGAATTCCTCGGGGTCAAGCTCGATAAAGAGAGGAACACCTTCGGTCATTCGTCTGTACCCGTAAAGCTCTCCGCTGACGATTCTCGCGTTCAGGTATATATGATACCGACCAATGAGGAATTGGTTATTGCCGCAGACGCGGAAAGAATCGTTTCCGAGAATAAATAATATGCTTAATTGCAGGGTGGTTTAACCCTGCAATTTTGTTTTTACCTTATTATCTTACCATAAATATTTTAATAAGTCAAGAAATAGGAGCAAATTCGACTTTAAATAGCAATATTTTTTACACATTTTTCGACTTTTTGATAAAGCTCTTCGTTTTTATCGAAGTGCATTGACGATATATATATTTTTTCAAGCTCAAAATGAAGGTCTGATGCAAAAGTGAAAAAGTGACGGGCTTTATTCAAAAACGAGTCGTAAAGCTTTTCGGTTTCCTCGGGTACGCTTATGTTAGGGTCGTTAGATATAAATTCCTCGGGGAATATATCGGAGCTGTCCGAATCTGATAATATTATAGCCCTCGCGCTCTCGTGCAGAAAAATTGCTTCTGTAATATTCGGATCAAATACGGACGGAAATGCGGTTATTTTAATTCCTCGCTTTTCGAGTTCTTCTTTCAAAGCGCTCAGGAATATTTCCGATGCCGTGCCGCAATCTTTGACTTTGATTTTTGAGTCGGCGAGTCGCTCCAAGCTGCCCGTGCAGTATTTGCCGAATCTACCGAAGGAGCTTATGAGGCGAACTTCGGAATCTCCGCATCGTTCATCCTTAGATAAGGATTCTGCCAAGCTTTTTACCGAGGAAAACAAGCTTTTTTGATTGATGGACTTGGATTCAAGCGTCCGCTTTATTCCTTTTATTTCACCCGCAAATGAAAGATGCTCGTATGCTAAGCGATAGTTGCTTTGCTTCTTTTTGTTTAATTCCAAGATTATTTTTCTATTTTCGGTGAGGCGCTCGGATTCCCAGGCATTACCGAGATATATTATTTCGTCGATGGCACCGGGGATCTCGGCGTCACGGGTATGCGGCGCCGTTCCGTCAAGAATGGCAACGTACTTGCCGCCTTTTTCGGCTATAACTCCGTCGAGCGAATGTGGGTCTGAGGAGCAGAGAATTCTCTCGTAGGTGAAGCCGTTTTCTCTGAAACATTCTTCCGTTTTTCGCATTAAGCTGCTTTTTCCCGTTCCGGGGCCGCCCTTTAGCACGAATATACGCTCGTAACGCTCCGAACTGAAAATTTCCCTAAAGTAGCTTTTGAAGCCGTGATATCCGTTTGCAGCACCGAAAAAATCGAGCACGATACCGTCGTTTGTCGCTTTTTGCATAAAATTTAATTCCTCCGCATTATAAAATTCACGTATACATAACTTGACATTTTTGAGAGAGTTTAGTATAATATATGTGTATGTAATTTTTTAAGAATAAAAAATTACCGTAAAGCAGAAGCTTTACGAGCAAAATGAGGCAGTGCTCATTTTGCCACAAATATTGAAATCACCATCGGTCGCGCGCTAGCAAGCTGACGCTCTCCCTCGGTAATTATAATAATGTGTATGTAATTTTTCAAGAATAAAAAATTATCGAAAAACAGAAATTTTACGAGCAAAATGAGACGACGCTCATTTTGCTGCAAATAATCAAATAATATTGAGATCGATTTTAATTAGATCTATTAGAAAGGAGGACTTTTCCTTGAAGGTGATAGGTCTTGCAGGCGGAAGCGGTACGGGAAAAGGTACCGTTTGTGCTGCTTTTAAAAAATATAATATTACGTCGATCGATACCGATGACGTATATCACAAGCTTACCTCCACGGTAAATTCTCCTTGCTTGAACGCTTTGATATCCGAGTTTGGAGAACGCGTAATAAATTCCGATGGAATTTTAGATAGGGCTGAGCTTGCAAAAATAGTCTTTGCCGAGGACGGTTTTGCAAAGCGTGAGCGCTTGAACAAGATCGCGCATTATTTTGTGTTGGATGAAGTCAGGAACATCATCAAATCGCTTTCCGACAGCGGATACGATGCCGTATTGGTTGATGCGCCTCTTTTATTTGAGTCGGGATTTGATAAAGAATGTGATATTATTTTATGCGTAATTTCTGAAAAAAATGCACGTATAAAACGTATAATGGAAAGGGATAATATTACGCGTGATGCGGCTGTCAAAAGAATTGATGCGCAGCTGAGTGATGAATTTTTGATTCAAAGATCCGATTACGTAATATATAACAACGGCACCGAGGAAGAGCTTGAGCACGACGTTGCCGACATAGCAAATAAGATAAAAAATAATAAAAAGGAGATATAAACAATGGCAGAAAAGAGTAAAGGGCAGGAGATGCTTGAAAAGCTTTCCTACAAAAAGAAGAATGTTTTCGAGGAGTCGAGCGCAGAACGAGTTAAGTCGATATACGATTATTCCGTTGGATATATGAAGTATCTTGATGACGCGAAAACCGAAAGAGAAGCTACCGAGGCGTCTATCCTTCTTGCAAAGAAAGCCGGATTTACCGAGTATAAGCTCGGCGAAAAGATTTGCGTAGGCGATAAAAAATATTTGAATCATCACGGTAAAAGCCTTATTCTTTTCCGCGTTGGTGAAAACGACGTAGAGAAGGACGGAATAAGAATTCTCGCATCGCACATAGATTCTCCGAGAATAGATCTTAAGCAGGTACCTATGTACGAGGATTCGGGTATGGGATTTCTTAAGACCCATTATTATGGCGGTGTGAAGAAGTATCAATGGACGACCATCCCGCTCGCACTTCACGGCGTGATGGTGAAGGCAGACGGCGAAGTCGTTAACGTCAAGATCGGCGAAGATGACACCGACCCTGTTTTCTACATCAACGATCTGCTCCCGCACCTCGCTCAGCGTCAGTCGACCGAGCCTCTCGGCACCGCGATTTCGGGCGAGACGCTCAATATTCTTATAGGCGGACTTCCTTACGATGATCCCGACGTTTCCGAAAAGATCAAGCTCACGGCGCTTTCTCTTCTTAATGATAAGTACGGTGTGACTGAAGAAGATTTCCTCAGTGCGGAGCTTTCTCTTGTGCCTGCTTTTAAAGCACGTGACATTGGATTTGACAGGGCGCTTATCGGTGCTTACGGTCACGACGACAGGGTTTGTTCCTATCCCGCTATCACAGCTCTCTTTGATGAAGCTGATACGAAGCGTACCGTAATGGTCGTTCTTGCGGACAAGGAAGAGATAGGTTCTGTTGGAATTACGGGTATGCAGTCGGATATACTCGTAGACGTTATAAGAGAGATCAGCTCGTCCCTTGGCAAGAACGAAATAGTTGTCAGAAGTAAGTCGAAGTGCTTAAGCGCGGACGTTACCGCGGCTTATGACCCCAATTTCCCCGACGTTTACGAAAAGCGCAACAGTGCTATCATATCCTCGGGAACCTGTATGAGCAAGTTCATGGGGGCGCGCGGCAAGTCTTCGACCAATGACGCTTCGGCCGAATTCGTTGGCTTCGTAAGACGGCTCTTTACGGAAAACGGTATAGTATGGCAGACCGCAGAGCTCGGAAAGGTCGATCAGGGCGGCGGTGGAACGGTCGCTACGTATATTGCAAATCATAATATTGAAACGGTCGATCTCGGCGTTCCCGTTATATCTATGCACGCACCCTACGAGGTCGTGTCCAAGGCAGACGTTTATATGACCTACGAGGCGTTCAGAGCATTTATAAAATAGCTTATACTTCAAAAAACGTTGTGTTAAAATAACTTTTTTGAGGTGATAAGGTGATATTTGAAAAATTAAAAAAAGCAGAAGACAGGTATAGAGAGATAGAGCAGATGATCACGCTTCCCGAGGTCATCTCCAACAATAAAGAGTATTCTAAGCTAATGAAGGAATACAGCTCTCTTTCACCGATTATTGAAAAATTCAGAGAATATAATTCGGCAGAAAAGCAGTTAGCCGATGCCGAAGAGCTTATGCACGACAAGGATGCGGACGCGGAGCTTAAAGAGCTTGCGGAGGATGAATACAAGTCGGCAAAGGCGGCTAAGGAAGCCATAACCGAAGAGCTCAAGATTATGCTTATGCCGCGTGACCCCAATGATTCGAGGAACGTTGTCGTTGAGATCAGGCAGGGCGCGGGCGGTGAGGAAGCTGCACTTTTCGGCGCGGAGCTTTACAGAATGTTTTCTATGTATTCCGCATCTCTTGGCTTCAAGACGGAGGTTATGAATCTCAACGATACGGAGCTTGGCGGAATCAAAGAGGTTACGTTTACCGTCAGCGGTGACGGTGCGTACTCGCGCTTTAAATTTGAGAGCGGCGTACACAGAGTTCAAAGAGTTCCCGTGACGGAGTCTAACGGAAAGCTTCAGACGTCGACGGTAACGGTTGCCGTTCTCCCCGAGGCTGAGGCTGTCGAGGTCGATATCAATCCGTCCGATATTAAGATAGAATCGTGTAAATCGAGCGGCGCGGGCGGTCAGCACATAAATAAGACCGAGTCTGCCGTACGCTTGACTCATATTCCTTCCGGTATAGTTATCGAGTGCGATCAGGAGAGGAGCCAGTTTCAGAACAAGGAAAAGGCTATGAAGATCCTTTATACCAAGCTTTACGATATGAAGGAACGCGAACAGACCGAAAAGATCGCAGGGGAGCGCAAGAGCCAGGTCGGAACGGGTGACAGAAGTGAGAAAATAAGGACCTATAATTATCCGCAATCCCGCGTTACCGATCACAGAATCAATAAAACCGTATATTCGCTTGACGCCTTTCTTAACGGTGATATGAACCCCATAGTCAACGAGCTGATAGCTTACGAAACGGCTGAACGCTTGAAAGGAGAGAGCGGTGGAAACTAAGATTTTGAAGGTAGATTCTCCGAGCTCGCCTCTGCTTGAGGATGCCGCCGCGGTCATAAGGTCGGGCGGCCTTGTGGTCTTTCCTACCGAGACCGTTTACGGTCTCGGCGCTGACGCTCTCAGCTCCCAAGCGGCAAAAAAAATATACGCCGCGAAGGGCAGACCCTCGGATAATCCCTTGATAATACATATTTCTTCTCCCGACGAAGCCGAAGCGTATACCTACACGAGCGATACTTATTATAAAATAGCCAAGCTGTTTATGCCCGGTCCTATTACCGTTGTGATGACGGCGAAGGACACCGTTCCGCTCGAAACGCGCGGCGGACTCCCTACGGTTGCGGTAAGGTGCCCTGAGAATCCTATTGCCAACAAGCTTATCGCTCTGTCGGGAAGGCCAATTGCCGCACCTTCGGCAAATCTCTCAGGTTCGCCGTCACCTACGAACGTCAAACACGTCATAGACGATATGATGGGCAGAGTAGATATGATAATAGACGGCGGCTCGTCGGATTTCGGTCTTGAATCCACTATCGTTAAAATCGAGAATGACGGCAGTCTGGTGCTTTTAAGACCCGGTAAGATCACGCGAGAGGATCTTCTTGCCGCTTCTTTTGACGTGAAGCTTGCGTCGGCGGTGACCGAGGGGCTTCGGGAAGGCGAAACTGCAATTTCGCCGGGAATGAAATATAAGCATTATGCTCCCCGCGCCACCTTCGTTCTTTTGGACGGCGAAAAAGAGAAAATTTTTGATTTTCTTGGCGATAAAACGGGGCAGAACACGGCATTTTTTGTATATGACGAAGATGAAACGTATTTTTCGAGATTGCTCGGAGTCACGCTTTACAGGCTTGGTCCGAGGCTTGACGAGGAATCGCAAGCAAAAAGGCTTTTTGCGCTTTTGAGAGAGGCGGATGAGTGCGGACACTCCGTAATATACGCGCCGCTTCCGCGAACCGAGGGCATAGGTCTTGCCCTTTATAACAGAATGATTCGCGCGGCAGCGCATACGATAATAAAATTGTGACGGTGAGGAAAATGGCAAGAAAAAAGAAAAAAGACGAAGTACTGAATCCTAAAGAAAATGAGTCGGCGGCGACTCTGCAACCAATAACCGAAACACTTGAAAAGAACTATATGCCATATGCGATGAGCGCCATTATTTCGCGCGCTCTTCCCGAGATAGACGGATTTAAGCCGTCTCACAGAAAGCTTCTTTACACTATGTATAAAATGGGGCTCTTGAAGGGGGACAGAGTAAAGAGCGCAAATATCGTCGGACGCACGATGCAGCTCAATCCGCACGGCGACGCTTCGATATATGAAACGATGGTGCGTCTTACGAGAGGAAACGAAGCTCTCCTTCATCCGTTCGTTGATTCCAAGGGCTCGTTCGGAAAGCAGTATTCGCGTGATATGGCATACGCGGCATCGCGTTATACCGAGGCAAAGCTTGACCCGTTCTGCCAAGAATTATTTACGGGAATTGACAAAGATGCGGTCGATTTCGTTCCGAACTATGATAACACCCAAGAGGAGCCCGCACTTCTTCCGACGAGCTTCCCGAATATTCTCGTTTCTCCGAATCTCGGAATTGCGGTCGGTATGGCGTGCTCGATATGCTCGTTCAATCTTTCCGAAATTTGCGACGGAACTATCGCGCTCCTTAAAAATCCAAACACGACCGTGGACCGAATGCTTGATATAGTAAAGGCTCCCGATTTCCCGGGCGGTGCTCAGATCATATACGACAGGGAGCAGATGAAAAAGATTTACGAAACCGGCGTCGGAAGCTTCAAAATGCGTGCGAAATACGAGTACGTAAAGTCGGAAAACTGCATTGACGTTCTTGAGATCCCGTATTCCTCGTGCATCGAAACCATAATGAAAAAAGCTACCGATATGATAAAAGTCGGCAAGCTTCGAGAGGTTTCGGACGTTCGTGACGCGATAGATCTCAACGGCTTTAAGCTTACCTTTGATCTTAAAAAGGAAGCAAATCCCGAGCTCGTTATGCAAAAGCTCTTTGCCGCTACCGAGCTTGAAAATAACTTTGACTGCAATTTCAATATTCTCGTCGAAGGAACGCCGATGCAGCTTGGCGTGCGCGAGATACTCGGCGAGTGGATAAAGTTCAGAATGAAGTGCGTTACGCGCGAGCTGAAATACGATCTTGATAAGAAAGAAACGAAGTGTGAGCTTTTGCGCGGTCTTGCGACTATTATGCTTGATATCGACAAGGCTATAAGGATAATTAGGCATACCGAAAAGGATGAGGACGTTGTTCCTAATCTTGCAGCAGGCTTCGGACTTACCACGCCGCAGGCTGAATATATAGCGGAAATAAAGCTCAGAAACATCAACCGCGAGTATATCTTCAATAGGATCCAGGAGATAAAATCTCTGACGGAGGAGATAGAGGATATCAAGGCAACGCTCAAGGACGAGCTTAAGCTCAAGGCGAAAATAATAGCCCAGCTTCAAGAGATCAAAAAGAAGTACGGTAAACCGAGAAAGACCGAGATAGTCGAAAAGACCGAAGACGCACTTCCCAAGGAAGACATATTCTTCGAGAATTATAATTGCCGTCTCGTTATGACCAAGAGCGGATATTTCAAGAAGCTGTCCGTGCAAGCGGCGAGGTCTGCCGACGAGCACAAGCTCAAGGAGGGTGACTTCGTTATTTACGAGGAGGACACCGATAACAGAGGCGACGTGCTGTTCTTTACCGACAAGGGGCAGATTTATCGCGCGCGAGTTTCCGATTTCGATCTTTCGAAGGCGTCCAATATGGGTGATTACATTCCTTCAAAGCTCGGAATGGACGATGACGAGCACGTCATAAATTGCAAGATGATCTACGATATAGTTCCCACACATCATATGATCTACGTTTTTGAGAACGGCAAGGGCGTGCGAGTCCCGATGAGCGTATACGAGGCGAAGAGCCGCAGAAAAAAGATAACAGGAGCTTTCTCCACGGCGTCAAAGCCAGTCGGAGCGATATACGAGGGTGATAAACCCATTCAGGTATTTATCAGGAGCGACGCCAATAAGGCAATGCTTATCAAGAGCTCGCTGATACCCGAAAAAACGACGAGAACGGCAGCGGGCGTTCAGCTTCTGCAGCTTCCTAAAAAGGGCAACGTAAAGGTCGATATCGCGACTGAGCGCATCGATCTTATAGGCGAGGAAGCGGCAAAATGCAAAAAGCTTGCCATTCCGTCTGCGGGAACTCTCATAGGTCAGCTTCAGTTCGATATTTAATAACTTATCCGCAGAGGACCTACGAAAGCTCTTCTGCGGATTTTTCTCTTTATTTGTATCGAAAAGTACCGATTAAGTAGCGTTTTATAACTTTACAAGAGCAGAACGAAATGTTATAATTGTTTTTGTGGAAGGAGAGGCTTATAATGAAGGTTATAGATATGATCGAGCTTTCCGAATGTGCGGATATAAAAATAAATTCCGTGTTCGCCATCAATCAAAGGTGGACTTCGGGGTCGGTATTCGTTATGAAGAATCCACGCCCGCAGAGCGCGTTTTTATGGTTTCGCGGTGCGTCGGGAGCCTTTATACCACGGGGTGGGGAGATGATAGAAGTGCCTCGCGGAGCACTCGTTTACATCCCCGAATCGGCGCAGTACGAAGTTCGCTTCTTTGAGTGCACGGAGGAGGTATCCACGGTTCTCGTTGAATTCAGGTTATTCGACGATGAGAGTTTCATTTTGTCCGACGGTATCAGAATAATTTACGACTGCCTTGAGAATGTAAGGATAACCGCGCTTCTTGAAAGGCTCGTTTACGAGTATTCGCTTCCGTCCAAATCCCGCTTGAAGCTAATACGCGATATTTTCGGACTTCTTTCATATATATTCGATGAAGAAAGTAAAAAGCGAATAGACGTCAAAGGGCTTAAAACCATAGAAAAAGGTATAGAATATTTGCAAAAGGATGAAAAGCAGGAGCTTTCCATTGAAGAGATAGCAAGAATGTGCTTCGTCACGCCGTCGTATTTTCGCAGACTTTTCAGGGAATATGCGGGAATATCTCCGCAGGAATACCGTATTTCGAGAAAGATCGAAAGAGCAAAGGAGCTTATCGAGAGGTCGGATATTTCTGTTGACGAGCTGTCAAAAACACTTGGCTACAACGATCCGTCCTATTTTTGCCGTGCGTTTAAAAAGATGACGGGGCTTACTCCTACGGAATATAAAAAAGGTTTTCTTGATAAATATAAAAGAGAGGTATGATGCTTTATGAGAAAAACAAGAGTTATGGTGTGGAATGAAAATATCCACGAAAGGGAAAGTGAAAAGATCCGCGAGATTTATCCGAGCGGCATTCACGAAGCTATTGCCGAGGGCCTTCGGGAGTGCGATTCATTTGACGTAAAAACGGCAACTATGGATATGCCCGAGTACGGTCTTGATCAAAACACGCTTGAGAATACCGACGTGCTCATATGGTGGTCGCATCTTGCGCACGCTCAGATCCCCGATGAGGTAGCTGAGCGAGTCAGAACGAGAGTGCTTGACGGTATGGGCTTTATCGTACTTCATTCTTCACATCTTTGTAAGCCGTTCGTTAAGCTGATGGGCACCTGCTGTCGCTCGAAATGGCGTGAGAACGATGAGAAGGAACGCATATGGATAATCGAACCTGCACACCCGATCGCACACGGTCTGCCTGAATTTATCGAGCTTCCGTGCGAAGAAACGTACGGCGAGCGCTTTGAGATACCCACACCCGACGAGCTCGTTTTCGTTAGCTGGTTCTCCGGCGGCGAGGTATTCAGATCGGGCGCTTGCTGGAAGCGCGGACTTGGCAAGATCTTCTATTTCCGCCCGGGACACGAGGCGTATCCCACGTTTTACAGAGAGGATATAAGACAGGTCTTGAAAAATGCCGCAGATTGGGCAAAGCCGTCCTGCGGTCCGAAACCTACGCTCGGTAACGTAAAGACTCCTTACGAAAACGTAAAGCTCGTTGACAGAAGCGATGAATTTCATCCGTAAGGGAGGTAAGTGAAGTATGAAAAAGGTAAGAGTCGGCGTAATAGGACTCGGCGGCATAGGTAATTTTAAGCACGTCAAAGAGCTTATCGAGTGCAAGAACGCTCAGATAGTTGCTATATGTGATATTGACGACGAGGCTCTTGAGCGTGCAAAAGAGCATTCGGGTGTAAAGGCAGAGAAGTGCTATAAGGATTACAAGGAACTTATATCGGATCCCGACGTTGATGCCGTCGAGGTATGTACACCCAATTATTTGCACGCCGAAATGGCAAAGGCGGCACTTTCCGCAGGAAAGCCCGTTAATCTTGAAAAACCTATTTCGATGAGTTATAATGAGGCAGTTTCGATATTGGACGCAGAGAAGGAAAGCGGAACGTTTGGAATGACTTGCTTCAGCTACAGATTTAAGCCCGCCGTAAGATACGCTAAGTTCATCGTCGATAAGGGGGATATCGGCAATATCGTAGGGCTCAACGTAGCTTATCTTAAAAACAGCGGCTTTTGGGAAGGCAGAGCTCTTGAATGGAGATTTGAAAAAGAAAAGGCAGGCTCGGGGGTCGTCGGTGACCTCGGCGTTCATTTGATAGATCTTGCGCAGCTTTTGGCGGGAAATATAAAAGAACTCACGGCGACGAAGCAGATCGTCGTAAAAGAAAGACCGAAGCTGGACGGCTCGGGAATGGGTGCGGTGGGCACGGATGACAGCTGTAGCTTTATCGCGCGTTTTGCTTCCGGCGCAGAGGGCAGCTTCCATATAACGAGGTGCGCGATAGGGCACAATAATACCATTCGTTACGACGTTTACGGCGATCGCGGAGCGATTTCTTTCGATCTGAACGACCCTACCGTGTTGACGGTCTGCAAAGGCGAAGGGGATCCTAAAAATTATAAGAGCGAAACGGTAAAGGTCCCCGAGGAGTTTTACGTAACGCAGGAAGAGACGTTTGTTGACGCCGTGCTCGGAAAGCGCGACCCGCTTTTCCCCTCGCTCTCCGACGGAGCTTTCAGTCAGAAGATAGTAGACGCGATACTTGAATCCTCCGAAAAAGGCTGCTGGATAGCGGTGTAAAAAAACTTTAACCGATAATACTCTCGCTGAAAATGAAAAAAAAGGCTTCCCGTGGTGTAGGGAAGCCTTGATTTTATATAACCGTATCAAATTTGTATCCAACGCCCCAAACGGTCTTGAGAGACCACTTGTCCGACACGCCTTCAAGCTTTTCGCGAAGTCTTTTTACATGCACGTCGACAGTTCTTGAGTCACCGAGGTAATCAAAGCCCCAGACCTTGTCAAGAAGCTGATCGCGGGTGAAAACTCTGTTACAGTTAGATGCGAGGAAGTAGAGAAGCTCGAGCTCCTTCGGGGGAACGTCGATGGCTTTGCCGTTGAGCTTAAGCTCGTATCTTTGAAGGCTGATCTCAATGTTCTCAAACCTTACAGCCTCTTCGTCGTTATTGTTCGTGTGCGCGTTGTATCTGCGAAGAACGGCCTTTATTCTTGCGGAAAGCTCCTTCATATCAAAGGGCTTAACGATGAAATCGTCAGCACCGAGCTCAAGGCCGAGAACCTTGTCGAACACCTCGCCTTTTGCGGTTATCATAATAACGGGCTTGGAAGAGATCTCTCTTATCTCACGGCAAAGCTGCCAGCCGTCTTTTTTAGGCATCATAATGTCAAGCAAAACGAGATCGGGCTCGTAAAGCTTAAACGCCTTGAGACCTTCAACGCCGTCGCAAGCGGTCTTTACCTTGTAATTTTCGTTTTCGAAGTAGAGTTTGAGCATATCGCAAATATTCACGTCATCGTCTACTACAAGAAGCTTAGTTTCCATTATTTTCAACCTCCAATTGTTAACTTTGTTAAAAAATATTAAATCTTAACAATTACATTATACAGTTAAAGAGTGTTCTTGTCAAGAACTTTTTATGAATTTTTTGTTCCATTTTTCAAAAACTATACGATTTTGTGAAAAACAGCGTTAATATATTTAAGTAAATACGTAAGCGAGGATTTATTTTTGTCAAAATACTTGCCAAACCGTAAAATTTATGGTAGAATACTATTGTTGCAAATAAAAGAGCCGCACGGGCGGCAGTTAAGGAGACATAAATGAAACTTGGTATCGTAGGACTTCCGAACGTTGGAAAGAGTACGCTTTTCAACGCTCTTACAAACGCAGGTGCGGAGTCGGCAAATTATCCGTTCTGTACGATTGACCCGAACGTCGGAGTGGTCGCCGTTCCCGACAGCCGTCTTGACAAGCTTGCCGAGATGTACAAGCCCGAAAAGTATACGCCCGCCATAATCGAGTTCGTGGACATCGCAGGACTCGTAAAGGGCGCGTCAAAGGGCGAGGGACTTGGAAACAAATTTCTCGGAAATATTCGCGAGGTCGACGCGATAGTTCACGTCGTTCGTTGCTTTGAAAACGGAGATATAATCCACGTTGAGGGAACGGTCGATCCTCTTCGCGACGTGGAAACGATAAATCTTGAGCTCATTCTTTCCGACCTTGAGGTTGCGGAAAGAGCGATCGAAAGAACCGCGAAGGCTGCCAAGAGCGATAAAAAGCTTCTTGAAAAGGTTGCGGTGCTTGAAAAAGTCAAGGCTGCGCTTGAGGCAGGAAAGTGCGCACGTACGGTTGAGCTTGACGAGGATGAGGCGGCTATGATAGACGAATCGCGCTTCCTTACCTTGAAGCCGATAATTTACGTTGCGAACATTTCCGAAAACGAAGTCGGCGGAGATTATGAAAACAACGCGGGCTATCAGGCGCTCAGCGCTCACGCCGCATCGGAGGGCAGCCAAATTATTGCCGTCAGCGCACAGATAGAAGCGGAGATCGCCGAGCTTGAAGGTGAAGAGAAGGCTTCGTTCCTTGCGGATATGGGCATTGAGGAGAGCGGACTTGATAAGCTCATAAAGTCGAGCTACACGCTCCTCGGTCTTATCAGCTTCCTTACCGCGGGACCCAAGGAGGTACGCGCTTGGACCATTAAAAAAGGAACAAAAGCGCCCGGAGCAGCCGGAAAGATTCACAGCGACTTCGAGCGCGGGTTTATTCGTGCAGAGGTTGTTGCCTTCGACGATCTCGTTCGCGAGGGCGACAGGAATAAGGTCAAGGAAAAGGGTCTTCTCAGAAGCGAGGGCAAGGAATACGTTATGAAAGACGGCGACGTCGTTGAGTTCTTGTTTAATGTATAAGCTTTATGGCGGTGCCGAGATCGGTTATGATCTCGGTGCCGTTTTTCTTATAAAAGGAAAGGGCGTCGTCATCTAACGAAAGGCTCTTACCCGATACTATAATTCTTTTTACCGCCGAATGCGTGTTAGCGTAAACGTAAGGCACGGAGTATTTTTTGCCGTGTGAGCCGAAGATCAGGGTGTTTGAATTTAGGGTAAGCTCTCCTACTTGCTCTTTTGTCATATTCTTGAGTGCCCCCGAGGATATATACGTTATAACGTGACCCGGGCAGGCGATTCTGAATACCGAGCCTGCGGTCGAAGCGTTGAGGACCGAGGTGCTTGGTTGCTCTACCGTGATACTGCCGATCTTTATAACGGTGTCGACCGAATAGGTGACGAGGGCGGTTTTAAACTCGTCAGTCACGAGCTCGGTAAGAGCAAGAAGCCTTTCTTCATCTTCGCCCACAGCCTCCGGCACGTAAACTGCCTCGGTTTTTATCCGTGAAAGTAAAGTTTTTATACTTTCATCCATACGGGATGAATAATTTGTCGTAATGTAAGCATCAAGCGAAAATACATTCTGCTCGCTCAGCATATCCACCGTTTCATACGCCGTGTTCTCGGTATAAGACCCAAAGTCGAGTACGGCTGTCGTGCCGTTCGATTTCAGTGTGAATATCTCGTGATTTGCGTCTTTGCCGTAAGTTATTCCGTCCGAAAAAGCATCGGCGTAAGTTTGCGCGGCGGCAAATCCGTGAACGGCTATGAACGAACATACTAAAAGCAAAAGGGCGAGCTTGATACGTTTTATTTTCAAAACTATAAACGCGAAGAAAATGACGGTGAATACGATTATGAGCGCTCTGATCTGCACTTCGTCCGTCGAAACTATTATCCACCGCGGCGAAGATAGGGCATACGAAAGCTTATCTATCGCCGAATACAGCGGCTCCATAACGTAGGCACCTATGGGAAAAATAAATCCTACGGCAAGAATCAAAAGTCCGACGTATATAAACACTTCTATCAAAAACGAGAAGATAAGAGTTGAGAACGCTCCAAGAAGAGAAGTTTTGTCCGATATAGCCGTAGTTATCAGCATCGTTGCGCTTATGGCAAAAAACGATGCGGCGAATGATGCACCTACCGTCGAAAGAAGCTTTATAAATACGTTCTTCTTCCGTAGCTTTTGCGAAGCTATATCCGTCATAGCAACGATACCGAACGTTGCGAAGGCCGAAAGCCAAAGGGAAATATCAAACACGGCGTACGGAGTGATCAGGCATATCAGGAATACGGAAATCGCGAGATTCGTCGGAAGATCCTTTGCCGAGGCGAAAAGGTATAGGAGAGATGAAATGATCAGCATTATTCCCGCTCGCACCACGGAAACGGAAAAGCCCGTCAGCGCCATATAAAACACAATAAGAAAAATTATGATGACGGTTCTCGGCTTTTTGGAAATACCGAACAGTGACAAAATCTTCGTGAGCCCTATCGCGAGAATTGCGAGATGCATACCGCTGAGGGCAAGAATGTGAGATATGCCGATACGCCCGAAGTCGAGCGAAAGCCTCGGAGAGAGGTAAGAGCGTTGACCCATAAAGACGGCTGCGAAGAGTGAGCCCGCATCCTCGCCCATAGTAAGCATACTTTGGCGCGATATGTTTTCCCTGATCAGCGAGAGCTTTAATCCGACGGTTTCTTCGGGCGGCTCAGAAACGTCCGTCAGCTTAAAGTCGACGGCTTCAGCGCAAATTCCGTTTGAATAATAATAAGATCTTGCATCAAAATCCTCGGAGCTTTCGATGCTTTTCAGCTTCGCTTTGAAGGTTATGACGGCACCTTTGTATATGTACTGCGCGTCCGATTTCGATATTCGTGCAAGTATTCGTTTTTCTTTTCCGAGTTCGCCGTTTTCGATGGAGAAGGCGCTTATGACCAGACTTGTTTTGTACAATGAGGAATCGTCCGTTTCTACCACCTGACCGCTTATTTTTACTTCTTCATCATACCGTGTCGAAGGGTCGAAGCGTACAAAATAAAAATGAGATAGAAGACAAGACAAAAGCAAAAGAAGCGATAAGAGCTTGAAAAATCCCGTGCGCACTCTCGCGGCGTGAGATACGGAAAACGATATGATCAAAGCGGAAAGGGCGGTAAATATTAAATAGCGTTTCACCGTGTCGGAGCCGACGGAGAAAAGGGTGAAGCCGCCCAGCATAACACAGAGTATTAAGCAAAGCGGCCTCTTGTTGAATATATTCATATCATTCTGCCTTGTATTATTTACTGAATAAGGTCTTTTTCTTTCGGTATAACAAAATTAAAGGCGTTTCTGATCACAGTAAGATCGACCGTTTTAGCACCTTTGATCTCGCCGTCGATGCAAATCGGCACGGGTGCGTTGAATTCCATTTTCAAATGCGAGCACCTGCGGTAGGTTATGTATTTTTCAGCCTTCGGATTTCCGACGTGCTGACCTTTTTTATAGATGCCTATAAGAGAGAGCAGGCGGCTGCGTGACACCTTCTTGATCACGCAAACGTCAAACAGTCCGTCCTCAAGATCTGCTTGGGGTGCTGCCATAAAGCCGCCGCCGCAGAATTTTCCGTTTCCTATCGCGGTGAGGGTGAGGTTGTTTGCTATAACGGTGCCGTCATCGAAGGTGAGCTTCATTTGAGTGCCGATCCTTCTGAAAAATACCTTTACGACGCCGAGGATGTATGAGAATCTCGGTGATATGAATTTTAACTTCTGGGCTTCCTTGGCAACGGCACAGTCAAAGCCTATGTTGATCATATTGGCACAGTAGTGCTCGTTGCATTTGATCAGGTCAAGGGAAACGGGAGTGCCGTCAAGCTGAGCGTTAATGTCATAAAACTTATCTATATCACCGAAATTTTTGACGAAATCGTTTCCCGAGCCGCGCGGAATAACGCCAAACTCGACTCTCGGATTGCAAGGCGCGCTGTTTACGATCTCGTTTATAGTACCGTCACCGCCAACGCAAATAAACCTTTGACGGTCCTTGAAGGAATTGACCATAGAACGCACGTATTCGGTAGCGTCCCCGGGGCAAGTAGTGTAATATATGTGATAATCGAGGCGACGCTTTCTGCAAGCGGATTTTATGGTATCTTCCATCGCCTTTTGTTCTTTTCGCTTACCCGAATTGGGGTTTAATATGAAGTGATAGATCATAAATATCTCCGAAATGCAAGATGATTTTTTGATGGCGTTTTGCGGGTAAGGAATATGCGTTTCGTAAAAAAACGGAGTGCCTTATTTATCAATAAAATCATTATACCAAATATTGTCCGTTTTGTCAAGTAAAAGTATAATATGCGCGTATAATATAAATTATTTGACCGCTTTATCCCGTCTTATCATTTCGTAATAAGCCTTTGCCGCTTGCTCGGTCTTGTTTTCTCCGAAATTATAATACTTACGTCCTTTAAGATCGGCGGGAAGATAATCCTGTTCTACGTAATGATTGGGATAATCGTGCGGGTACTTATATCCCTTGAACAAGGGCGATCTGAGATGCTCGGGCGGCGTAATTCCCAAGCCTCCCGCGGCATCTGCCGAGGCTGCGTGATACGCAGAATACGCGCTGTTGGATTTTGGCGCGGTCGCGAGTATGCAAACGGCGTTTGCAAGCGGAAGAGCCGCTTCGGGAAGCCCAAGGGCTTTTGCGCTTTCGGTGCAAGCGTGAGCTACCACCGCCGCCATAGGATACGCGCATCCGACGTCCTCGTTTGCGATAACGAGGATTCGTCTGCAGGCTGAAAGAAGATCTCCCGAGGCAAGTATTTTAGAAAGGTAAAATATCGCGGCGTCGGGGTCTGAGCCGCGTATTGATTTTTGAAGACACGAGAGCAGGTCGTAGTGCACGTCGCCGTTTCTGTCGAAATGACCGACGATCGAAGGAAGAAGTTCTTCTGCCGTTTCTTCGGTTATCTCTTTTTCGCTTATGTAAAATGCGTTTTCTATTACTCCGATGCTCATACGGACGTCTCCGCCACAGCTTGCGGCAACGGCGCGGAGCGTGCTTTCCTTGACCGTTTTTCCGTCGTTAAAATCCGAATTGAGCGTATCTAACGCGCGCTTCAGCGTCGGTATACAGTCATCGGGCTTCAGTGACTTGAACTCAAAGACCGAGGAACGTGAGAGCAGGGCGTTGTAAACGCAGAAATACGGATTTTCGGTAGTAGACGCAATGAGCGTGATCTTTCCGTTTTCCATATATTCAAGAAGCGATTGTTGCTGTTTTTTATTGAAATACTGTATCTCGTCAAGATAGAGGAGCGTTCCGCCGTCTGAAAACATATTATCGTCCGTCGCTGAAGTGATCACGTCCTTGACGTCGGAGAGCGAGGCTGTCGTGGCGTTAAGCTTATAAAGCTGCATACCCGACATTTTTGCGATAATATTGGCAACGGTGGTCTTTCCCGTTCCCGGAGGACCGTAGAAAATCAAATTCGGAATCCTGCCGTTTTCCACGAGCTTTCTTAAAATACCGTTTTTTCCGACGAGGTGAGCTTGTCCTGCTATCTCATCGAAGTTTTGGGGGCGCAGTCTGTCTGCCAATGGCTGTATGGGCATTGTCAAATATATTCCTTTCGGCTTTTGCGTTTAATTTAAGATATCGTGCTTGTTGTCAGCTTCATTTTTGAACCGAGCTCGCGAGCGAGATCGGCGTGCTCGGGCAAGGCGAGCTCGGGGTCCAAGCTCATTATGCCTTTTGCCTCTGAAAACGCGGAATCAAACAAGTCCTTGTTGTCGCAAAGCGTAGCGAGTTTGAACTCAAATCCACCGCTCTGCCTTAAATTATTGCCTGATTCGAGAGAAAAGAAATCTCCTGGGCCTCTTAGTGCAAGGTCCTTATCGGCTATCTCATAACCGTCGTAAAGCGTGCGCATTACCTCAAGACGAGCCTTTGCCTTTTCCGATTTTGAATCCGAAACGAGCACGCAGAACGATTTACGCGTGCCGCGTCCAACGCGTCCTCTCAATTGGTGGAGCTGTGAAAGACCGAATCTGTCCGCATTTTCCACTATCATCAATGATGCGTTTGGGACGTTGACGCCGACCTCTATTACCGTGGTTGAAACGAGAACGTCGTATTCGCCGTCCGAGAAAGCGTGCATTATCTGATCTTTTTCCGAAGGCTTCATTTTGCCGTGTAAAAGACCGATTCTGAGGTTTGGAAGGGCAGATTTAAGTTCTTCGGAATATTCGGTCGCGTTTTTGAGCTCCGTTTCCGTATCTTGCAAAGCTCCGAGCTCGTAAACCTCTCCTTCCGCCTCGCTTTTATCCGCTTCTATCGACGGGCAAACGATATAGCATTGACCGCCGAGGGATACCTGTCTTTCGATAAAGGTATTGAGCCTTTCTCTGTAAGATTCGTTCACGACGTACGTGTCAACGCGCATTCTGCCCTTAGGCATTTCGGTTATCCTTGAAATGTCGAGATCTCCGTACAGAGCGAGAGCGAGGGTCCTTGGGATAGGCGTCGCGCTCATAACGAGAAGATGCGCCGATTTTGATTTGTCTTTCAGAACCGCTCTTTGCGCCACGCCGAAGCGGTGCTGCTCGTCTGTTATTACAAGACCGAGATTTGAAAACTCGACTTTGTCCGAAAGAAGAGCGTGCGTTCCTATAACGACAGTCGTTCTGCCTTCTTTTAAATCGCCATAAATGCGTTTTTTGTCTTTTTGCGACGTTGCTCCTATCAAGAGCTCCGTCTTGTATCCCAATTTTGCAAAGAGCTCCAAGAGCTCCTTGTAATGCTGTCTTGCGAGAATTTCGGTGGGCACCATCAAAGCGCTCTGGAAGCCTGAGCTTGCCGCTATGTAGATAGCCGCCGCGGCGCAAACGGTTTTTCCGCATCCTACGTCACCAACGATTATTCTTGCCATCGGCTGAGCGCTTTTTTCTTTCGGGGCAATTACGGTATCCTTGTAAATATCGTTTATCGCGTCCTTTTGCGCTCTCGTTAATTCGTACGGCAAAAGGCTTGTCAAAGGATCTAAAGAGCAGGGGGAGAAGCCGAGCGCTTTCGCTCCGCTTTTGTATTTTGCGGACAGGGAAATTCCAAGTCCGAAAAGCAGCATTTCATCAAATGCCAGACGGTCTATTGCTTTTCTCAGCGACTCCTCGTTTTCGGGAAAATGGATATTAAGAAGCGCGAAATTAAGCGTGCACAACGAGTTTCTCAAACGAACGTCCTCGGGCAAGGGATCCTTTACCGTGTTCAATACGGAATTGAGAGCGTTTTTTATCAGCCCTCCGATGAATTTTGAGCTGAGTCCCTCTCTTAACGGATATATCGGAATAAAATCGACAAGAGGCTTGTCTTTGATATACGGCTCGTACTTCGGAGAGGTGAGTCTTACGTGATTTTTTGCGTAATCGAGCTTTCCGTAAAATCTGAACGCGGAGCCCGTGTGAAAAATATCCTTTACAAAGGGGGAATTGAAAAACGTGACTTCGATAGATCCCGAGTCGTCAAAGGCTCTGAAGGTCGAAAGCGTCATTCCTTTTTTTATTTTAACGCTTCTGACCTCTGAGGCGACGGTAAGGATGAACGCGTGAGGTATGCCGTATTCGGCTTCTCCGACGAGGCGCACGTCACCGCGCTTTTCGTATGCGCGAGGGAAAAAATATATAAGATCGCCAACGGTGTTGATGCCGAGCCTTGAGAGCGCGTCAGCCTTCGTTTTACCGACTCCGAAAAGCAGGGAAACCGAACTTTCGAGGGTATAGGTATTCATTTTACTCAACCTCATTTGTTATTTACGTATATATTGTACACGATTTTGTCTGATATTTCAACAATAAACTTAAAAATAATTTAAATTCGGACGCTTATTTTATAAATTTAACATTTATTTAAAAGTTTATGCGCCTTTTCTCTTTACAAATTGTCATAATTATGTTATACTATATAAGTATAAAAATATTTTGGTGAAAATTATGGTTTTTGAATTAAATAAAAAATATAATTACGGTAAGCTCGTTGTCTTTTTAGCGTTTGCGGCTGCCTTTTTCGGACTTTTAAATTCTACGTTCGATTTCATCGCCGTTCCGCTGTCGGCGGCTTTTACTGCCGCGCTTTTCGCGGTGTCTTTTCCGAAGCGCCACGGTGCCGTAATTCTTGCGCTTGTTTGCGCGGGGATATGCGTGCTTAATTATTTTATAGGACCGCTTGCTTTCTTTTGCGCCGTTTTGTCCTCGGTCTGCGGACTCGTTATCGGCGTTACTTACGTTTATAAAAGGAGTAAGACCGAGTCCGTCGTTGCGGTAATTACGGTCGCTATCGTTTTGACTCTCGTGGCACTTTGGATCGGTGCTGCGAGGAGCATAGGAACGTTTCAGCTTTCAGACGTCAAAGATTTCTACGCAGCGAAGCTCTACGAGTTTAAAATATTTTTCTTAGAAAACGCGGAGCGCTCGCTTGCGTCCTCGGTTCCTGCCGATCAGCTTGGGCTCGCGCTCTCCGAGGCACAGACGTATCTTAACGCCTACGCGCTTCTTCTGCCGTCCTTGCTCGTTGTTGCGGCGCTCGTAATAACGGGGTGCGCGTTTAAGATATTTACTTTTTTGATGCGCAGATTTTCCGAGGACGACTCCTATCTTCTTGCGTGGCGCTTTACTACGTCTAACGTTTTCGTTGTCTTCTATATCTTGCTCGCGTTTGTGAACGCGTTTGCCACGGAAACTAACGTATTTTCGGTTTCGGTCGCCAATCTTTATTCTATTTTTAATTTTGTATACGCTTATATCGGATATAATTTCGTAACGGCAATGCTTGCACAGCGCTGGAGGCGCGGTGTTGCCGCTATGGCGGTGATTATCGGAGTTTTGCTTCTTTCATCACTTGCGATCCAATTCCTTGCGGTAGCGGGCGCGGTATTTTCGTTTGTATCAAACAGATCTCTGAGCGGTAATGGACCGAAGGGCGGTTCCCACATCAACAATAACGAAAGTGAGAATGACGATGAAAAATAATAACAGAACGGGCGAGAGCGGTAATATTCCAATAGCCTCAAGGTTTGAAATGGTTCTGTACGCGGCGCTTGGCTGCCTGAATCTTATCCTTGTTGCGGTTTTTGTTGAGATATTGTCTATCCCTGCGGTCTTTACCGCGGCAATAGGACTTTTGCTTTACCTCGCCGAAGTGTGCTTTGTCAGCTACAAAAAGGGCATTTCATCTAAAATAAAGCCCGTAAAGAACGTTCACGATCTGCTTTCCGAGAAAGGAAGCAAAATATTTAAGGATTCCAAGATACCTACCTTGATCTTTGATTCCCGCGATATGATAGTTTGGTATAACGAGGCGTTTGAAGGACGCGCACTTGGTGAGAATTACGTCGGTAAGAGCTTGGAGGAAGCTTTCGGAAAGGAATACGTAGAAGCGTTCAGCGAAAATAAGAGGCTTGATTTTCTCGGAAGAGTTTACAACGTGGAAACGTTTGAGATAACGTCGGATGCCCCGGGACTTTACGTAATAATGCTTTACGATATGACCGAGCTTGCCGAGCTTGAGCGAAAGTATAACGACGAGCGTCTTGCGGTCGCTTATATCGCTATTGATAATATTGAAGACGTTCTTCAGTACGTGCACGACAACGTGGTCGATGCCGTTTCTTCGGTAGAAGAGAAGCTTAAAGAATGGGCGGCGTCTATCGGAGCTATAATCAGACCCTACGAGAACGATAAATTTATAATGCTCTTTGACTGCGTGCATCTTGAAGGGCTTATAAAAGATAAATTTTCCATTCTTGATAAGGTGCGCGACGCCAGAGTCGGTGACAGCGTGTCCATAACCGTTTCGATAGGAATTGCCGCGGTTGGCGGCTCGCTTGCCGAGCGCGAGGCTGTGGCGAAAGACGCCATAGACACGGCTCTTCAAAGAGGCGGTGACCAGGTCGTTTACAGAACCGAGACCGAGACGGCGTATTACGGCGGTAAAACGAAGTCGGTCTATAAGCGTTCGAACGTTCGCTCCCGTACGTTCTCAAATAAGCTTACGGCGCTCTTCGCGCGTAAGGATAACGTCATTATAATGGGTCACAGATACGGTGATTTCGATTCGTTCGGAGCGTCCGTCGGCGTGGCAAGGCTTGCTATGCTCTGCGGTGCTAAAACCAATATAGCCGTCGATATGCGCGACCGAAATCTGGCACCTTGCATTGAGATGATGCAAAAAACGTCTATGTACGCAACGGTCTTCGTGGATAACGCTGAGGGGCTTGATCTCGTAGGACCCGACACGCTTCTCGTTCTCGTTGACCATAACTCCAAATCAAGAGCGCAGTTTGCCGACATCGCCAAAAAGGTCACGTCGGTTGCCATAATCGACCACCATAGAAAAATCGACAGCGTTGAGGATCCCACGGTCGAGCTCTCGTTCATTGAGCCCTCCGCCTCGAGCAGCTGTGAGCTCGTTACGGAAATGCTTGAAAACGCAATAAGCTCAAGAAGCCTTCTCAAAGAAGAAGCGGATATGCTCCTTGCGGGAATTATTCTTGACACGAAGCAGCTCACGAGAAATACGGGAACGAGAACGTTCGGCGCGGCTCAGTATCTGCGCGGTGCGGGCGCGGATCCCGCTGACGTTTATTCGATGTTCAAGACCTCTGCCTCCGAGCTTTCAAAGGAGTCGAGATTCCATACGAACATTACGACTTACAGAAACAATATAGCCATATCCTCGTGCGACGGAGATACGGACGCTTCATACCGCGTCGTTGCATCCAAGGCGGCGGATAAGATGCTTACGCTCAAAGGCATAGACGCAGCGTTCGCGCTCGTAAGAATAGGTGAGCAGATACACATTTCGGGACGTTCCAACGGAACCATCAACGTTCAGCTCATACTTGAAAAATTGCACGGCGGCGGACATTTCGACGTTGCGGGCGCGCAGGTCGAGTCAGCTTCCGTTATCGCGGTTCTTGAAACGCTGAAGGCGAGCATCGACGAATATCTTGACAGGCAACAAACAGTTTAAATTTAAGGAGACATAATAATGAAGGTAATTTTACTTTGTGATGTGAAAGGACAGGGAAAAAAGGATCAGATAGTAGACGTTTCGGACGGCTACGCGAGAAATTTCCTTTTCCCTCAGAAGAAAGCCGTTCCCGCCGACGCAAAGGCGACGAGCGAGCTCAAAAGCAAGGAAGCTGCTCAGCAGTATAAGATCAGCGAGGACAGAAAGGCGGCGCAGGCGCTCGCCGATAAGATAAACGGAAAGCAGATAGAGATCGTTATGGGTCACGGTCAGGACGGAAGGCTTTATGGCTCAGTTACGTCAAAGGACATTGCCGAGCGCCTTGGCGCTATGCTCGGAATGGAGATAGATAAGAGAAAGATACTTTTGAAGGATAATATCAAGGCTTACGGCAATTATTCCGTTGAAATCAAGATACTCGGCGATATTTGCGCAAAATTCACGGTGCTTGTCCGCGAGTGATTTAAGTATAAATTAACTTTTTTAAGAAAAGTGGGACTGTAATGGACGTTAACAACACTTTGATAAAGCAAATGCCCGTTTCGGTAGAAGCGGAGCAGGCTTTGCTCGGCTCAATAATTATAAAACCCGAGGCGTTTGATCAGATCGGCGGAATGATAAAGGTAGAAGATTTTTATCTTGAAGAGCATAAGCACATTTATTCCGCGTTCGTCAGTATGTATACCCAAAGTAAAATAATCGACGCGGTAACGCTGGTAAACGCTTTGGTCGAGCAAGGGGACAAGGACGAGAGCGGAGGCATTCAGTATATCTCGCTTCTTGCGGATTCCGTTCCCACGGTAGCCAACATTAAGGATTACGCTCGCATCGTAAAGGAAAAATCCGTTCTACGCAGACTCATTACCGTTTGTGATGAGATAAGCAAGGATGCGTACGACGAGGCGTCCGAGGTGCGGATGATAGTCGACAGTGCCGAGCAGAAAATATTCGATATTTCCCATAATAACGAAACGAAGGAGTTCCGTCACATAAGGGACGTCCTTCAGAACGTATATAAGGATATTGAGGTGCGCTCTGCCGAAAAGGGCGAGTCTTCCGAGACCAAGACGGGCTTCTCGGGTCTTGACCAAAAGCTTATTAAAATGGGCAAGGGCGATCTTATAATAGTCGGAGCAAGACCTGGTATGGGAAAGACCTCGTTTGCGCTTAATATAGCAACGAACGTAGCCAAAGCGACCAAAAAAGGCGTCGCGATATTCTCACTCGAGATGTCGGGCGAGCAGCTCGTGTCAAGAATTATTTCGAGTGAGGCTATGATAGATTCCAAGACTCTTGCTACGGGTAATTTACGTCCTGAGGATTGGGACAATATCGCAGACGTCGCAAGCTCTCTTTCGGGATGTGAGATCTACATCGACGACACCTCGGCAATAACGAGCACGGAGATGAAATCCAAGCTTCGCAGAATTCCGAATCTCGGTCTTGTGGTGATAGACTATATCGGTCTTATGCAGTCCACGTCCAATTCCGACAACAGAGCTCAACAGGTCGGAGAGATCTCAAGAAACCTTAAAATTATGGCGAAGGACTTCGGCATACCGATCGTTTGCTGCGCTCAGCTTAACCGTGGAACGGAGTCGCGTCCCGGTGCGGGAAAGCGTCCGACGCTTGCCGATCTTCGTGATTCGGGTTCTATCGAGCAGGACGCGGACGTCGTTCTTTTCCTCTACCGTGATGAGTATTATAAGGATATATCGGGTGCTGAGGATACGGAAGGCGCGCAGGACAGCGCCAATACTGCAGAGGTAATAATAGCTAAGAACAGACACGGAGAGGTCGGAAACGTCAAGATGGGCTGGATAGGTAAGTTTACCAAGTTCCGCACGCTTGAATCCGATATGATACAGAATGCGTAATAAGCTTGAGGGGCTGTTTTCTTCCGAACGCGGCGCGCGCATATACTCGGAGGGGGAGCGGGCTATTAACGATTTCGAAATGCGCGAGCTTCTTTCGGGCGGAGTTCTCGTCGGGCTTTCGGGCGGTGCCGATTCCGTTATGCTTCTTCTCTTTCTGATCGAATACAGGCGTGTGCTTCGCGCGGAATTTCCGATCTTGGCCGTGCACGTCAATCATATGATAAGAGGGGGAGAAGCTGACCGCGACGAAGAGTTTTCGCGCGAGCTTTGCGAGAGCCTCGGAGTTGAGTTCATCTCACGCAGAATAGACGTTCCCGCGCTCTCGAAAGAAAGCGGCACATCCTTGGAGGAAACGGCAAGAAACGTAAGATATTCCGTTTTTACGGATATAATTGATGGCAGAAATGATATTTCTGTGATTTGCGTCGCTCATAATGCGGACGATAATTTTGAAACCGTCTTGATAAATATGATGCGCGGCGCAGGTACTCGCGGTGTTTCGGGAATATCGGCAAGGCGGGATAACGTCATCCGTCCGCTTATATACGTGAGCAAGGCGGATATAACGGCGGCATTGACTGAAGAAAATATACCGTTTGTTACCGACAGCACGAATGAATCGGACGATTATACGCGAAACTATATAAGGCATAACGTGATTCCCCGACTTACCGATACGTTCGCTACCGCTTATACTTCTCTTGAGCGAATGTGCAGAAATCTTCGCGAGGACGACGATTGCCTGAATTTATACGCGCTTGAATTTGCGAGGGCGCATAAGAACGGAGCTGTTTTGCGACGTGAACTTGCGGCTCTTCCCAAGGCCATACTGTTCAGGGCGTTGAAGCTTTACTTTAACGAAGTGTCTTCCGCAACTCTTTCGGAGGTGCACGTCAGGGCTATCAAAGAAAGGCTTGCTTCTGACGGCGATTTTTCGCTCAGTATGCCAAGCGGTGTAAATTTCGTCGCACGGGGTGAGTTTTGCGGCTTTGAACCCGGCGGCTCACGGGGAGAAACGGGCGATTTTAACTATAAATTAGACTCGGAAATCACGCATATCGCTGATTTTAACGCAAAGATAGTTATCTCCCGCGCACCTCTTGACGATAATTTTTCAAATGTTTACAATATTTCAACACAAGTAAATCTTGGCTCTGCTATAATTAAAGGCGGTTTGTACGTAAGAAATAAGCGTGACGGTGACACCTGCCGTTGGGGCGGGATCACGAGAAGGCTGAAAAAACTTTTTAACGATAAAAAGATCCCGACCGATGTGCGAGGGCGCATTCCCGTTCTTTGCGACGAGTGCGGAGTCGTCTGGGTTCCGGGCTTCGGCGTCAGAGATGACGGCGGAAAACAAGATCTTTATATTAAGATAAGTACAAATTCCAATGCGGCACAAAGCTTTTATTTGCCGCAGCGTTTTATGAGTAAAAACAAAAAGAAAGGCTGAATGTTACTTAATGAAGGGTAATTTTAAGAGCATTTTGATGCTCGTTTTAATGGTCGCCGTGGTCGTCTTTGCGGTCTCTACCTTTACGAGCTCACAAAGCGAAGAGGATCAATTCCTCTACGGCAATCTCGTTGAAGCACTTGAAGCTGACGCTGTAAAGGAGCTGACCGTCAACGGAGAATCGACGGTCGTCGTCAAGGTGTTTAGCTATACGTACGGCGATCGCACGGATCTTCCTAAGGTGCCCGTGCTTGATAAGGACGGAAATCCCGAACTCGATGCCGAGGGCAATCCTGTCGAGGCGTACCAAAAAGGTTGGGTGGTAAATACCGATGAAAAGCTGATCAAGGAACACGAGCTTCGAGCAGTATACAGCTTCCAGCTTGAGCGTATCAGCGAGCTTGCGGAAGATAATTATACCGATCCTGACGGTCGGCTTAAGAGCTTTAACATCGAGCCTGCGGCAGAAACGCCCTGGTACGTTGCTTATCTTCCTTATATTATATCGATTTTGATAATCGTCGTGCTCGGATTCTTCATTATGAAGAGTGCTTCGGGCGTTGGCGGCAAGATGAATTCCTTCTCCAAATCCAAGGCGAAGGTCACCGTTGATGATAAAAACGCCGTAAAGTTTGCGGACGTTGCAGGTGCTGATGAAGAAAAAGGGGAGCTTGAAGAGGTCGTCGAGTTCTTGAAGGACCCCGACAAATTCGTTAAGCTCGGAGCGAGGATCCCTCGCGGAGTCCTTCTCGTTGGCCCTCCCGGCACGGGTAAGACCTTGCTTGCCAAGGCTGTGGCAGGTGAGGCGGGCGTTCCGTTCTTCTCAATTTCGGGCTCTGATTTCGTTGAAATGTACGTCGGTGTCGGTGCCTCGAGAGTGCGTGACCTTTTCGATAACGCGAGAAAGACTCCCGCAAGTATTATTTTCATAGATGAAATAGATGCGGTCGGACGTCACAGAGGCGCAGGTCTCGGAGGCGGTCACGACGAAAGAGAGCAGACTCTTAACCAGCTTCTCGTTGAAATGGACGGCTTCGGTACCAATTCGGGCGTTATAGTCATAGCTGCTACCAACCGTCCCGACATACTTGACCCCGCGCTTTTGAGACCCGGAAGATTTGACAGACAGGTAACGGTCAATTATCCCGATATTAAGGGCAGAGAAGAGATACTCAAGGTTCATTGCCGTAACAAGCCTCTTGAAGAAACCGTTGATCTCAAAAAGATCGCGCAGACTACTATCGGATTTACGGGTGCCGAGCTTGCTAACCTTATGAACGAGGCAGCACTTCTTGCGGCTAAGAGAAACAAATCTCTTATCGGTATGAATGACATCGAGGATTCTTATATGAAGCTCATTCTCGGTCCGCAGAAGAAAAACAAGGTAAGAACGGATGCTGACAATAAGCTCTGCGCTTATCACGAGGCAGGACACGCGGTCGCTTCGTATTACTGTAAAAATACCGACCCCGTTAAGCACATCACCATAATTCCCGCAGGCTCTGCGGGCGGAGTTACCGTCAGCGTTCCGACGGAGGACAGAATGACCACGTCAAGAAACGCGATGTTTGACAGGATCGTTCTCTCTCTCGGAGGTCGCGTCGCAGAGGAGATAATTCTTGACGATATATCCACGGGTGCGTCTAACGATATCCAACAGGCAACCTCCGTTGCCCGCAAAATGGTAACGAGATACGGTATGAGCAAAAAACTCGGCACCGTTCTTTACGGCTCCGAGCATTCGAACGACGAGGTATTCCTTGGACGCGATTTCTCTTCGGGCAAGAATTATTCGGAAAAAACCGCGGCAGAAATTGATGACGAAATACGCACGATCATCGGTGACGCTTATGAAACGTGCAAGAATATTCTCACCGAGCATATAGATAAGCTTCACTTCGTTGCGCAGTTCCTTCTTAAAAACGAGTCTATGGACGAGGAACAGTTTGAGGCTGCTATGGCGGCTGAAGATCCTTCGATGGAGGAAATCGAGGCTATCGAGACCGAAAGAAAGCGCAGAAGTGCTGAGGAAAATAAGACCGCTCACGAGAATAATCTCAAGCGTGAAGCTGAGGAAAAAGCAAAAGCCGAGGAAAAAGCTAAGGCAGAAGCCGAAAAAGCAAAAGGCGAAGGCAGCGGATTCCTTGGAGACGATTTCTTTGCGAGCGTTTGGGATTCGGGAAAAATAGTTGAAGAAGGCGGATCGGACGAAAGTGAGGAAAAGGAGTCCGACAGTAACGACACCGATTCTCCCGATGAAGCTGATGCGTCGGAATCCGATGAGAATTCCAAAGAGAAAAACAACGAAGACAAAAAAGAATAATACAAAAAAGGAACTCGTTAAGAGTTCCTTTTTTTGTATTTATATGATAGAAAAGCCTTAAATGGTATGAACCCCGTTTGCAACGTCTGCGTTTGCATCAAGGTTATACTTTTGCTGCTTTCTCCACTCGAAGAACTTGATAGCAACCTGCTCAAACAGCGCGAGGGAAAGAAGGTCCTCGTCCTGCTCCTGATAGGGTGCGACTCTCTGACGAAGAGAATCGATTTCGGGAGCGATCTTATCTGCGGGACGGTAATCGATGACCTCTTCATCGCCGATTATCTTGCTCTTGAATTCATCGGAAACGGGGGCAGGGCATCTGCCGTATTCGCCACGGACAAGACCCTTGAACTCCTTGGTAACTCTTGCGTATCTTCCTTCGTTTGCGAAGAGAACGTTGTTTACCGCCTGAGTACCGACGATCTGAGAGGTGGGGGTCACGAGAGGCGGGAAGCCCGCGTCCTGACGTACGTTTGCAACCTCTTCGAGAACCTCGTCAAGCTTATCCGACTTGCCTGCCATCTTAAGCTGGCTGATAAGGTTGGAGAGCATTCCGCCGGGAACCTGGTAACGAAGAGCGTTTACGTCTACCTTGAGTACCTTGGGGTCGATAAGACCCGATGCAAGGTAATCCTCGCGGATCTTGTTGAAGTGCTTTGCTACGACGTCGAGCTTTTCAAGCTCAAGACCCGTGTCGTAGGGAGTGCCCTGAAGGGTAGCGACAAGCGATTCCGTAGGAGTATGGGACGTACCCATAGCAAGAGGCGAAATAGCGGTATCAACGCCGTCGACACCTGCCTCGATAGCCTTAAGGAGCGTCATCGAGCCAAGACCTGCGGTGTAGTGAGTGTGGAGCTGGATCGGAATGTCGACCGTGTTCTTTATCGTCTTAACAAGCTGATATGCTTCGTAGGGCTTAAGAAGACCCGACATATCCTTAATGCAAATGGAGTGAGCACCCATTTCCTCAAGCTGCTTTGCGTACTGTGCAAAGCCCTCGTTGGTGTGGAAAGGAGAGGTGGTATAGGAGATAGCCGCCTGAACGTGACCGCCCTCTTTTATAGTTGCCTTAATAGCGGTCTCAAGGTTTCTTGCGTCGTTGAGAGCGTCGAAGATACGGATTATATCAATACCGTTTGCGATGGACTTCTGAACGAAGTATTCAACGACGTCGTCAGCATAGTGGCGGTAACCGAGAATGTTCTGACCGCGGAAGAGCATCTGAAGCTTTGTGTTCTTGCAGTGGTCCTTTATTTTACGAAGTCTGTCCCAAGGGTCCTCGTGGAGGAAACGAAGGCAGGAGTCGAACGTAGCACCGCCCCAAGCCTCGAGGGAGTAATATCCCACCTTGTCCATATCGTCAAGGATGGGGAGCATTTCCTCGGTGGTCATACGCGTAGCCGCAAGGGACTGATGCGCGTCACGGAGGACTGTTTCTGTTATCAATACTTTTGGCATTTTAGTGATCCTTTCTTGATTATCTGAGGATAGAGAGGAATACGCCTGCCGCAACGGCAGAGCCTATAACTCCTGCGACGTTCGGTCCCATAGCGTGCATAAGAAGGAAGTTCGAAGGATCTTCCTTGCGTCCGACGTCCTGTGCAACTCTCGCTGCCATAGGAACTGCGGAAACGCCTGCGGAGCCGATAAGGGGGTTGATCTTTCCGCCCGTGAGCTTGCACATGATCTTACCGACGACAAGACCGCCGCAGGTAGAAATCGCAAACGCGCAAAGACCGAGACCGATAATTAACAGTGTGTCGGGTCTCAAGAAGTTTTCTGCGTTAGCGGTAGCACCGACGGAAACGCCAAGACAGATGGTCACGATGTTGATAAGCTCGTTCTGAGCAGTCTTGGAAAGTCTGTCGGAAACGCCCGAAACGTTAAAGAGGTTACCGAGCATAAGGAAGCCGATAAGGGGTGCCGCGTCGGGAACGAGAAGACAAACAACGAGAGTTACGACGATGGGGAACACGACCTTTTCCACCTTGGAAACGGGGCGGAGAGTCGTCATCTTTATCTGTCTTTCCTTCTTGGTCGTCAGAAGCTTCATAAACGGAGGCTGAATGATCGGTATGAGCGCCATATACGAGTATGCCGCGATAGCGATAGCACCGAGAAGCTGAGGTGCAAGCTCCTTCGTTACGAGAATAGCGGTAGGACCGTCGGCACCGCCGATGATACCGATTGCTCCTGCCTCAGCGGGGCTGAAGTAGAAGAGAGCACCGAAGAACGCAACGAATACGCCGAGCTGTGCTCCCGCACCCATAAGAAGGGATTTCGGGTTTGCGATCAGGGGAGCGAAGTCCGTCATAGCGCCGACGCCGAGGAAGATGAGCGACGGATAGATTCCGAGCTTAACTCCAAGGTAAAGTATGTCTATAAGACCGCCCTCCGTGACGACCTCGGCTGCCATTCGTGACATTGGAACGTGTCCGTCGACGAGTATACCGGGACCGTACGTGCTGATGTAATAATCGTCAAAGAAGAATTCTGTGTGAATAAGTTCTGCGCCGGGAAGATTTGCAAGAAGCATACCGAATGCGATAGGCATAAGGAGCAAGGGCTCAAACTTCTTGACAATAGCGAGATAGAAGAGGACACCGACTATTGCGTACATTATAAGGTACTTCCACCATTCGGTTTGGTACGCGGCGGCATTTTCCTCTCCGAGTCCGAACAACTTCGCTATACCCGTCGTTTCCAGAAACTTAAGTATTGATTCGCCGATATTGCCCATTATAATTTACCTGTACCTTTCGGTCAACGGTTAATTAAGGGAAGCGATTAAGTCGCCTGCGTTAACGGAAGCACCCTTTTGAACGTTGATGGAGGCTATAACACCGTCAGCGGGAGCGGGAATATCGTTTTCCATCTTCATAGCCTCAAGAACGCAGATAACGTCACCCTTCTTGACCGCCTGACCCTGAGAAACCTTTATATCAAGGATAGTTCCGGGCATAGGAGCGGTTACGGAGTTTGAGCCTGCGGGAGCAGCGGCGGGTGCGGCTGCGGGAGCTGCGGGAGCGGCAGCAGGTGCGGGAGCAGCAGCAGCGGGTGCGGTATATACGGGAGCTGCGCTGGGAGCGGAGCCTGCTTCTTCAACAACGACCTCGTAAGTCGTACCGTTTACGGTGATATTATACTTTTTCATTTTATTTCAGTTCCTTTCAAGTATTGTAATTATTTTCTTCTGAAGGATACGACTCTGAATTTGAGTCCTGAGCTTTCGCTCTCCGCCGCAGCGATGGCTGCCGCGATTGCTACGATGATTTCATCGTCTTTAGAAGCCGTAGGAGCTTGAGTGACGACCTGCACGGGAGCTTTTTCGCTCTCCGTCTTTTTGCCGGTCGAAACGCCTTGCAAGCAGACCTTGAGCAAAACCAAACAGAGCCAGATGATGATAAGAACGGAGAAAACGGCAAGCAATCCTATTATAAAGGTCGTAGCGCCGAACGCCATCTTTTCACCAAAGTCGTTCGTTCTGCTGGTAAAATCTATATCAAGCAAATAATTCATATTTACCGTCCTCCTATATTAAAGAGGAAGAACTTTGCGGCAAGCTTTGGCGTAAGCCGCGCTTTTGCCCGAGAGCATAAGCAGAGCGGAGCAGAGTCTTGCGCGAAGCTCGTTGGTATCGATAATATCGTCGATCTCTCCGCTTGCCGCAGCGTTTGCGGGCGAAGAAACGGTCATTTTCCACTCGGAAACGAGCTCGTCTCTCGTCTTTTCTTCCGTTATGTACTTATCCCAAGCGAAGGCTACGCCGCTGTCAGCTGCGAGAGCTGCGATCTCCGCCGTATCGAGGGAGTATACGAGATCCGCGCCGAGGGACTTGGAGCCGAGAAGAACGAAGGAAGCGCCGATCGCACGACCCATAATTACGGTAACCTTGGGAACGTCAGCACCCGCGTAAGCAAACGCGAGCTTCGCGAGGGCGGGAGCGAACTCAGACTCGTTTTCCTTATCAATAGCAAGACCCATAGAATCAACGAGCGTTACTACGGGAAGAGAGAATGCGTTGCAGAAATTAACGAACTTAGCTATCTTCTTTGCCGCGGAGGCGGTAAGTTTACCGTCGTCCTTTGCACGAGAGGTAGCAACGATACCGCACTTAACTCCGCCGATAGAAGTGAATGCCGTAGCAACGACGGGAGCATATGCGGAAGAGAGCTCGTAGAAGATGCCGTTATCGGCTACTGCGGAAATGGCGGTGAGTGCATCACCCGTAAGATCAACGTCACCGAGCTTTCTTGAAAGGTTATCGGGGCAGTCGATCACGTCTATTCCGACGGAGGAATTAACGGGAAGGAACGAAACAAGGCTTCTGATATAACCTGCACAGTTCTTAAGCTCGCCCTTGTAAGCGACTATTGCGTCCTGCGCACCGTCAGCTCCCGTAAGCTCGGGGGAGGTAACGTAAAGCTGAGCGCCGTCAGCCTTGACGGTTACGTCGAACATAGAAGCGATGGCGGAAGACGTGCCGATGCATTTTCCCGCTACCAAAGCGATCTGCGGAACTACGCCCGATGCGGAATTAACCGCTGCCATTATCTTTCCGTACGCCGCGAGTGCCGAGGTGCCTGCAAAGACGTCAGTTCCGTTGGAATTGAAAATTCCGATCACGGGTGCGCCGTTGCTTACGGCAAGCGCGTAAAGATCGGTGATCTTCTTTGCGTGGCGCTCGTCGATAGAGCCGCCGATCCTCGAAGCGTCCTCTGCAAAGGCGAAGACGAGCTTTCCGTCTATCGCGCCGTAGCCTGTTATGACGCTCTCGAATTCATTGGATTTCTCCGTAGCCAAGAACTCGGAGAAACCGCGTTTGGTGTACGCGCTTGTTTCAACGAAGGTATCTTTGTCGAAAAGAAGAGCAAGCTCTGCTCTTACGTCCGAGCCTTCGCTCTCTGCAAGTGCTGCGCGGAGCTCTGCCGCCCCGGGAAGGGCACAGATTTGAGGTTTTGTGTATTTGTCCAAAACGAATTCCCGATTTGCTTTTTTCAGCAAATCTCTCCTTCCTTAAAAATAACTTGTTTTGGCTCAATTCGGGAGATTTTTTGAAAATAGCCCAAATTTCACCTACTATACTATACCACCAAATCGAAAATAAGTCAAGCAAATTTGACAAAAAAGTTAAAATATTCTCATAAAAAACAAAAAGCACGGCATTAAAGTCAAAAACGCCGTGCTTCCCTGGTATTAAGTTTTAAATCCTTCAAGCAGGGAAAATCGCTTGCTTGAATATTTATATGCTTTTTCAAAATCGCAAAGCTGCTTGTAGCAAAGCTCAAGATCACCGTAGATGCCAAAGACCGCGTAAGAATTGTATTCGTCCTTACGAGAGGAAAGGTCGATCTCGGAAAGTATGCGCGCGGCGCTTTCAAAATCCTTATCCTTCATAAGCTTCTTTGCTTCGAGGTGCTTGATAAAAATGGGATTGGTGAAAGCGTAATCAAAATCTAAAGTAAGATATTTGTAGAATTCAATATCAAAATCGTCTTGCACCGTGCGGTTGAATGAATCCGTATCAAGCTCAAGCAGGGGGGACTGTATGTTTTTGGAAACCGCTATATACATATTTGCAAGCGCCTCTATCCGTTTCGTGTCGTAGCAGGTCTTCTCGCAAAACGACAGTGATTTGGCAAGATGCTTATTTGCGGTAAACAGCGAGCCGCCCGCAAGCGCACGCTTGCCTATTTGCAGGTGAGCGTCCGCAAGAAGAAAAGCAAGCTCGTCGTCGGTCTTTTCAAGCTTTTCTATTCTTGATACAACGACGGGGAAATTCCTTGCGACGTAAGCGGCTTTAATGCCTTCAAAGGCTTCTTTCTTTGCGAAGTAAAAGGCGTCGTCGCCGTCTGATATGAGATATGAAAGCGGCAATCCCAAGCGCTCGGCGATATATTTCAGCGTTTCAAACGACGGATTTGCGGAATCCTTTTCAATAAGACTTATCATATTTCTGGTTATACGCGATCCCGCAAGTTCAGCTTGGGTAAGCTTGCGTTTTTTTCTTTCTTGTTTGATTTTTTCACCTAAAGTCATTTTGATAAAAACTCCAAAAAACGAGATTTAATCTTCGGCAGAAAAAGCATCTGCCTTTTTTATCTTAACGTCAGCAAGCGGATTTTGTTCCACTGCCTCCTCGATGTTTCTGTTTACGATGTGGGTGTAGATCTGGGTGGTGTTCAATTGCTCGTGGCCGAGAATATCCTTCAAAACGCGTATATCGACCTTTCCCGATTGATACATAAGCGTGGCGGCTGTATGACGCAACTTATGAACGGACAGCTTTTTTGCCCCGAGTCCTGCGAGATCCAGATACTTGTATACCATCCATTGAACGGTCTTTTCCGAGATCCTTTGTTCTCTCCTTGAGAGGAA
The DNA here is from genome assembly GCA_017503105.1 of Clostridia bacterium. Classification (GTDB taxonomy): domain Bacteria; phylum Bacillota; class Clostridia; order Oscillospirales; family CAG-272; genus UBA1740. The sequence continues at coordinate 157,400 of JAFVTS010000008.1, read as the reverse complement.
TACCGCGTTTATGCCCGTCCTCACGTACTTCGGATCGAGTCTTTGGCGCAAATGCGCTACGAGTGCGTCCTTTGCGGCCTTATTCAGATATATTATCCGCTCCTTATTGCCTTTACCGAGCACCTTTACCATCGTGAGATTGGAATCAAAGCTTTCAAGATTAAGACCTACGAGCTCGGAAAGACGCATTCCCGTATTAAGGAAGAGGGTAATTATGGCGTAATCGCGAACGGCGGTCTTTGAATAGCTGTCGTTCTTTACCGTTTCAAGGAGCTTAACTGCCTCTTCGAGCGTCAGAAATTTCGGAAGAGCACTTTTTTTCTTCGGTGCGTCTATGTCCTGCGCGGGATTGGAGTCTATATAGTGCCGCTTTGCATACATATATTTAAAAAATGAACGAATAGAGCTCAGCTTGCGCATTCGCGTCGTCGGGTTGTTTTCACGCTGAAATCCCGCAAACATCAGAAAGTCTATGATAAGCTGCGGTGTGACCTCGCGCACGTCGTCGATAGTGACGTCCGAGATCGATATCTTTTCAAAGTCGGCGTTATCCATCACCTCGCCGCTTTTTTGCATTTTAGTGAATCTGAAGAACGTACGAAGGTCAAGCAGGTATTCACAAACCGTTTTTTCAGCTATGCCTCTTATCGCCGACATATAGGACGCGTAGTCGCGCAAGACGGAGGGGAAGGTTTTAAATTCCGCGCTTTTAAACGTTAAAACAGACAAATATTCATACCTCCTTACCAAGAGTAGTGGATCTTCATACTTCTATTATACAAAATTTATTATAATTTTAGTGGATAAAATGTAAACAATTTGTATTTGTGCTTGTTTTTTAATATTTATATGTTACAATAAAGAAAAAATATGTTTAAGAGGTGAGTATGTCAATCTTAAAACGGCATTCTTATGATATTGTAAAGCTTTATATAGATCAAATAGGAATAAACGTATTTTCTCTTATCCTCATTTTCGCTATCGGCTCCGTTTCGAGCTCCATTGGCGTTCAGCTCGCCCTCTCCGTCTTTACGACCCTTTTCTTCGGTTTTATTTTGTATACGACCGCGTGGGATATGGGAGCCAAGGACAGGATCAGCTGTGACAGCGGCAGATGCGCGGCTTGCCCTTTAAAGGGACTTATTCTTTCGCTTTTTGCCAATATTCCTAATTTTCTTCTCTCGTTGCTTGCCGCGGTCTTCCTTCTGATATCCAAAACGGGCTCCGAGGCGATGTTCAGCGCGGGAACGGCTATGATCACCTTAACGAAATTTACTATGGCTATTTACCACGGTATAGTTCACGCGGCGGCATCCTTCTCAAACGGTTGGTCGGTCGTTGACAACGCCGTTGTCATATCTTTGGGCTACTTCCTCGTTCCCGTGATATCCATCGCTATTACGCAGTTCGGTTATTCCTTCGGATTTAAGGAAAAGAAGATCTTCGGCGGTGCTATGGACGCAAAAAGAAAGTAATATTTTAATTAAATCCTCCATATAGTTATACGAACGCTGATTTGGTATAATTACGTGGAGGTTTTTTATGCGCTGGTATATTATTGGAAGAAAAGCGTATTACAGAACGCGGTGCGTCGTCAAGGTGCTCTTCATCACGCTCTTGCTCGTTGCCTTTTCGGTATCAGTCGTGGAGGCGAGATACGACCGAGAGCTCTTTATTGAGGCAGCGGGGGCGGGGGAGCCTTCGCGCCTCGTCGTGATAGACGCGGGTCACGGCGGTGAGGACTGCGGTGCCATAGGCACGACGGGCGTCTACGAAAAGGATCTGAATATGCAGATATCCCTTGAGATCGGCGAGGCTTTGAAGTCGCGCGGCTATACGGTCGTGTATACGAGGACTGAGGATAAGCTTCTTTATACCTCCGCGGAAAATATCAAGGGGTTACGGAAGATATCCGATCTTAAAAATCGCTGTAAGATCGCCAATTCCTATCCTGACGCGATATTCATAAGCATTCATATGAATTCGTATTCCGAGGCGAAATATCAAGGCTTGCAGGTCTATTACGCCGAGTCAAGCCCCGAGAGCTCCGCGCTTGCGGGAAAGATACAGACAAACGTGAGAAGCCGTCTGCAAAACGATAACAAAAGACAGATAAAAAAAGGCGAGGGGATATACGTTCTTGAAAACACCGAGCCCGTTTCCGTGCTCGTTGAGTGCGGATTTCTCACGAATGATGCCGAATGCAAAAAACTTTGCGAAAAAGAATATCAAAAGCAGTTGAGTTTTGCGATAGTTTGTGGTATTATAGAATATAATGAAGGAAAAGTAATTTAAAACGGAGACTTAAAATGAAGGGACCTAAGAAAATATTCGTTTGCAGAGAATGCGGGAGCACGAGTCCGAAATGGCTCGGAAAATGCCCCGACTGTCAGGCGTGGGATAGCTTTGACGAAGAGATAGTTGAAGAAAAAAACGAAAAACAAGGGATAAAACAGAGCAGAGTGACTGAATACAGCAAGGCTGAGCTGTTATCCGAGCTTGAACTTCCGAATTTTATGAGGACCAAGACGGGAATGGATGAGCTTGACCGAGTGCTCGGTGGCGGACTCGTTGACAGATCTGCGGTTCTTCTTTCGGGCGAGCCGGGGATCGGAAAATCAACGCTTCTTCTTCAGATCTCATCCGAGCTTGCTAAAACGAGACGGGTCCTCTACGTTTCGGGTGAGGAATCGAAGGGACAGCTCAAGCTGCGTGCCGAAAGACTCAGGATAAAAGGCGAGTCTTTATATCTTCAGACGGAAACGGACACGGAGTCTATACTTTCCGAGTGCGAGAGGATTAAGCCCGACGTTATTATTATCGACTCGGTCCAAACGCTTTGCAGCTACAAATTTTCATCGGCACCCGGAAGCATAACGCAGGTGCGCGAGGGAGCTATGACCTTCATAAATTACGCGAAAACGAACGGGGCTGCCGTATTTCTCGTGGGTCACGTCAATAAAGAAGGCGGAATTTCGGGTCCGAAGTTCCTTGAGCATATGGTTGACGCGGTGCTTTATTTCGAAGGCGAGCGCACAAATTCTTACCGAATAATACGCGCGATAAAGAACCGTTACGGCTCGACCAACGAGATAGGCGTGTTCGAAATGGGCGATGCGGGGCTTATCGAGATACCTAATCCGAGTGAGGTCGTTATGGCTGAGCGCCCGAAAAACACCAGCGGCTCGTGCGCGGGGTGCGTTATCCAGGGCACGAGACCGATAATAACGGAAATACAGTCGCTCGTGGCGAAAAGCGTTTACCCGACGGCGAAAAGGACCTCGGACGGCTTTGACTACAACAGAATGTGTCTTTTGATCGCGGTGCTTGAGAAGCGTATGGGACTCAAGTTTTATGAAAACGACATATACCTGAACGTCGCGGGCGGTCTTCATCTTGACGAGCCGAGCGCTGACCTTTCCATAGCTATGGCGCTCATCAGCGGAATCACGGACAGGATAATCTCCGATGATATTATAGCCTTCGGAGAGATCGGTCTTTCGGGTGAGGTTCGCGCGGTGTCACATATAGATTACCGCGTAAAAGAAGCGGTACGTCTCGGTTTTACTAAAATTATTATCCCGAAGAAGAACCTCGCGAAGCACTTGTCCGTGCCAAAGGGAGTCGAGCTTTGCGGTGTAGGAAATATTTACGAGGTCCTCGTTCATATGAAAACGAGAGCCGCTGAATAAAAAGAAAAGAGCCTGTTTTGTACAATGTGCATAAAACGGGGCTCTTTTTTTCTACACTCGGTGTTGAAATTCTTCAAGAAAATTACTTGAAATCGGAAAAAATATAGTGTATAATTTAAGTATAATGTTTGTGCGTATTCCGCATTTGCAGAAAATTCATCACAAGGAGAACAAAACACATGGAACAGGTTTACACAAAAGCAATAAGGAACGTAGCGCTCCTCGGTCACTCAGGCGGCGGAAAAACTTCGCTTGCAGAGTCAATGCTCTACATATCAAGACTCACCGACCGTCTTGGAAACGTGGCTGACGGAAATACCGTGTGTGACTATGACCCCGAGGAGATAAAGCGCGGATATTCCGTAAGTGCCGCTATGGCGCCTATGCTTTGGAACGGAACCAAAATAAATATACTTGACACACCGGGCTTCTTTGACTTTGAGGCTGAGGCTCGTCAGTGCGTAAGAGCTGCTGATGCCGCTATTATAGTGGTAGACGGAAAAGCGGGTATAGAGGTTGGCACGGAGCTTGCTTGGAATATGGCTGCCGAAGCAGGTATCCCAAAAGCGTTCTTTATTAACCGCTTCGACGACGGAGAGGCGAGATTTTATAAGGTATTCGGTGCTATCAGAGAAAAGTACGGACTTACGGTCTGCCCGATACAGATTCCTATCATAGACGGCGATACCGTTATCGGCTTCGGCAACCTTGTCGAAATGTGCGTTTACACGTTTGAAAAGGCGACGGGCGAATATATCAGAAGCGCTATTCCCGAGAAATTTGCCGACGTTTGCGCGGAATATCACAATATTCTTCTTGAAGCTATCGCTCAGACGAGCGACGAGCTTATGGATAAGTTCTTTAACGAAGAGCCCATCTCCCGTGAGGAAGCGCTTGAGGCTATCCACCAGGGAATCATAACGGGTGACATCGTTCCCGTCTTCTGCGGTGCCGCTATTAAGAATTGGGGTATCAAGACCTTCCTTGATACTATCGCGGAGTCCTTCCCGAGACCTACCGCCCGCAAGGTGGAGCATCTTGCCGACGGTACTGAGGTTGCCGTTGATCCCGAGGCTTCCGACGCGTCCGTTCTCGTATTCAAGACCGTTGCCGATCCCTTCGTTGGAAAGATGTCGTTCTTCAAGGTTATGAACGGTGAAGTGAAGAAGGATATGACGCTTCGTAATACAACGACGGGTCAGAGTGAAAAGCTCGGAAAGATATTCATTCTTCGCGGCAAAAAGCAGATCGACGTTGACGCGCTTTCCTGCGGTGACATCGGAGTCGTTGCCAAGCTCGTCAACACTAACACCAACGACACCCTTACCACGGCGCAGGGCGACGTTAAGTACGCTCCCGTAAAATATCCCCGTCCTTATTACACTATGGCGATCGCTCCCAAGGCAAAGGGCGATGAGGACAGAATTTCCTCGGGTATGGCGAGGATCCTTGAGGAAGACCTTACCGTTAAATATGAAAATAATTCCGAGACCAAGCAGCTTACCGTTTCGGGTCTTGGTGACATCCACCTTGATATAGTCGTTTCGAAGCTCAAGAACAGATTTGGCGCGAACGTTGAGCTTGCAAAGCCGAGACTCGCTTACAGAGAAACCATTAAGAAAAAGGTCGACGTGGAAGGAAAGCACAAGAAGCAGTCAGGCGGCTCGGGTCAGTACGGTCACGTAAAGATCACGTTCTCCCCCGGTACGGAAGAGGGGCTCACGTTTACCGAGAGCGTCTTTGGCGGAGCGGTTCCGAAGAACTATTTCCCCGCAGTCGAAGCAGGACTCCGTGAATGTATGCAAAAGGGCGTTCTTGCGGGCTATCCCGTTGTAAACCTCGCCGCTAATCTCTACGACGGCTCGTATCACGACGTTGACTCTAACGAAATATCCTTCAAGCTTGCAGCGGCGATCGCTTACCGTGAGGGTCTTCCTCAGGCGAATCCCGTGCTCCTTGAGCCTGTTGGCGCGCTTAAGGTTTATATCCCCGATAACTACGTTGGTGACGTTATGGGCGATCTTAATAAGCGCCGCGGCAGAGTAATGGGCATTGATCCCGCAGAGGAGGGAACTCAGGTGGTTCTTGCCGAGGTTCCGTTTGCTGAAATGACTGATTACGTTATAGCACTCCGTGCCGCAACGCAGGGCAGAGGACGCTTCGACTTCGACTTCATAAGATATGATGAAGTTCCGCAAAACCTGACCGATAAGATCATCGCAGAGGCAAAGCGCGATCAGTAAAATATAAATAATACGGAAAGCGTCTGTTATCGTTCCCGCGAGCAGACGCTTTCTCCCTTCGTATGAACGGGAATAAAAAAGCATAAATTTTTTATGAAAACCTATTGACTTTTGGAAATTTATTTGATATAATATAAAGGTCCGTGGAGAGATGGCCGAGTTGGTCTAAGGCGCACGACTGGAAATCGTGTATACCCTAACCGGTATCAAGGGTTCGAATCCCTTTCTCTCCGCCACGAGTTAAGCACCGCAATAGCGGTGCTTTTTTTACAAAAAAAGAGAAAGGGATTCGAAGTAGGAGCGGTAGTGAATGACAGCCTAAACGGCTGTCAGAGCCGCGAATGACCGAGCGCGCAGTTCGCGCGAGAGTCGCAATCCCTTTCTCTCCGCCACAAGCTAAGCACCGCAAAAGCGGTGCTTTTTTCTTAAATAATATTGCAATATACTTTTGCTTGTGCTAAAATATAAGTAATACTAATTTTTGGAGCTTCTTTTATGGACGCGGAATTTATAACCACGCTTTTGCTTATCGCCGTCGTGACTCTTGGCGCAAGCTACGTGCAAGGGATAACGGGTTTCGGCTTCGGAATCGTTGCGATGATATTTATGCCGACGTTTCTTTTATTTACAGAAGCAAACGTGCTCTCAGGCATACTCGGCGGACTCGGCTCACTTCTTATAGCTTTTGAGCTTCGCAAGCTTATAAGCTTTAGAAATTTGCTTTTCCCGCTCTTTGGAAGTATTGTGGCAAACTATTTGGCAGTCCTGTTCGTCAAGTCTGCGAAGAACGACGTTTTAATACTTCTGCTCGGTTTTATGCTCGTGATTTTGAGCATTTACTTTTTCTTCTTCTCGGGAAAGATAAAAATTCGCCCCACGTGGTATGCAGGTCTTATTGCCGGTATCATATCAGGAATTATGAGCGGACTGTTTGCCATCGGCGGACCGCCTGTCGTAGTTTATTACATTCACTCGGAGCGAGATACCGATCATTATCTCGCGACGATCTCTGCGTATTTCGTTCTTTCCGGCACGTTCTCGACCGTCGTAAAAGCGGCAAACGGCTTTATCACGACGAACGTGCTAATAGGTCTTGCGGTAGGCGCGGTGGTTATGACAGTCGGAACGCTGCTCGGCAAGCTTACGAGAAATCACGTAAATGAAACGGTCATAAAGAGATCCGTCTACGCAGTAATGGCACTCAGCGGAATTACGAATATAATCACCGCCATAGTATAAAAAGTGAAAAAAGTTTAATTGAATTTATTTACAATAAGCCGAGCGTGGCAAAGAAGATAGTAGACTTAAACAGAATGGATAGCCCGAAGAGCGAAAGGCATTCGCTCACGAGATGGCTGAATTCTACTTCAGACGCTCTTTATTTGCACAGGAAATTACTATTTGCAAAAGTATGAATACGCATATAAATATACTGCCGACCGCTATAAGCGCGTAACGGTAACTTCCGAAAATATCATAGCAAAGGTTTAAAATCGGTGCTCCGACGGCAAAGCCTGCGGTATTGACCGAAACGAAAATACCGAGCACCTGTGTGTATGAACGCTCGCCGAAGAAATGCTCTGCGTATATCGGAAGCATAACCGTTTCAAGCGGCATTGCAAACTGCGATATGACGGTGTAAATTATAGCGAGTATAAAGCCCGTTTTCGTGTTTGTGACAGAGGCTAACGTAAAGCAGGAAACAGTTGCGATGAGAGTGCAAATACTTGCCGTGACACGCAGACCGCATTTATCGTATAAAAAGCCCGTGAGGAATTTAGCGCCGGCGAGTATCAAAGAGCCGAAGGTCAAAAGGGTAGTGACCTTCGAATAGTCGATTCCCACGTCCTTCATATGCATTGCGACAATGCCGAACGTTCCTTGAAGAATAAGCCCCGAGAAGAATACGCAAACAACGGCGCCCCAGAAGTAAAATTTCCGTACTGCGACCGATATTTCGATTCCTTGCCACAAAGATTCGTCGATTTGTTTATCGTAATACTCGTCGGTGTCATCCGATTTCTTTTTATCCTTAAAGAAAATCAAAAGAACGATACCCATAGCTGCAATTAGAGCGGAAATGAAGAAATAAGCTCTTCTGTAACTTCCGACAACGTTGGGGTCTATGAGCGAGCCGACAATTCGTACAGCAATGGCGCCGCCGATCCCGTTTGAGGCGAGGATGAATCCCATAACGGTACCTCTGTTTTTCTTGCACCAAAGCCCGACTACGTGTCCTACCATAGCCGTTCCCGTCCAAGAAAAGCCGATACCGAGCAGCGTTCCGCCTATGTATATAACTGCGAGGCTGTCCGCGATACCGTAAAGAAACGTTGCTAATACAAGAGCGACAAAACCTGCGCATATCATCTTTTTAGCTCCAAATTTTGCTATAAAAGCCCCAAAGAAAATGTTTATGACAGCAGTGGATATGTATCTGAAGCTCTCTCCCAAAGAAACGAGGCTGCGCTCAGTGCCGAGATCTTTTGCGATCTCGTCGGGGAAGAGAGATTTCGTATAGCTCGCAAAGCCGAGTGAAATGAATACCATAAAAAAGCATAGAAGTATTATGACCCATTTGTAGTCGGAGGTACCTTTGCTTCTTCTTTTATCGCCGTTCATTTTTATACCTCTTATTTATAGTGATAAAAGTAATATCGCTATCTATATTATATCCCGTTTGTGCTTGTTTTTCAACGACTATATTGACCTGTTTTTTCACAATATTGATATACATAAAAGAAGCAAGAGCTTTCTGTCAGAGAGAACTCTTGCTTCTTTTTCGGTTGATTTTATACTTCTGCTATCTTTACAAACGTGTTCTGCTTCAAAGTAACTGTCGGATCTTGCGTTTTTTGAACGAGCTCGCCACCTTTATCAGAGTCAACGAGATATATCTCGTAAGAGCCGCGCTTTCCGTAATCAAGCTTGACCGTAACGTCCTGAAGTCCGTCTTCATCGGAATAGTAGGTGAGAATCGTGACGGTTTTGCCGTCTTTTACTCCCGTGAGCGCGTAGACGTTTTCGATAGTATCGTCCGTCCTTACGACCTCAAAGCCGTAGAGCTCTCCGTACCACTTCAAGGCGTAATACGTGGGAAGGGGCTTGTAGGTATAATAATCAAAAGCGCCGCAATAGACCGATATACGGGTGTCGTAATACATCATCATATCTATGCTCGTCGGCTCGGCAGCGGAGATCGACGCCATTACGAACGCCGCTCCCTTCGCTCCGTGGATAGCCTCAAGCGTGCATACGTAAGGAAGAGCTTTATTCGTATAATTCCACTCGTTCAAAATGCTTTCGGCGTTACCGTATCCGTACTTTATAAGGAGCTCGTCTATCTCGGCGGCACGTTCTGTGATCACTTCGACTTTTGGCGTATACGCGTGCCAGGAGAAGAAATCTATCGGAACGCGTCGCTGACTCATCTCGTGAAGAAACGCATCAGCCCACGCAATATCCCTGTGAGCGAAGGAAGGTCCGCCGATCTTAAGCTCGGGGAAGCGTGCCTTTAAGTGCTTTGCCGCGATCTCGTAGAAATCGTAGAACTGTGCCGCAGTTCCGCCCCAGCACCTTTTATTCGGCGCGTCGTCTTTATCGAGATTGGGCTCGTTCCATATCTCCCAATACTTTATACCGAGCTCATACCCGTCAGCCCAGCCCTCGTTATAGTGTCTGATTATATGCTCGCAAATAACGGTCCATTTTTTGAAGTCCTTAGGCGGTAACGTGCCGTGTTTTTTTATCTGATGCTCAATGGATTGACCGAGTCTGAAGAACGTTTCCACATCGGCGTCCAGAGTCGTCAGTATGGATTCGTCCGTGCAGGCGAAGTCGTAGGACTCGGGGTCGTCGGGATCGGCATCGAAGTTCGGAAAAATAGCGGTTATATCGTGCGCGTACGGACCGCCGTATACGTCAAGAAAGTTAGAGTCGTGATTTCTTGAATATCTCAAATTCGCAGCCTTGTAGTCTTCAAGGTTTGATCTGAAATGCGTCGCCGTGTGCCTCGTATGCCAAGGACCGCCGTTGGTGGCGTTGAGCACCTTGAAATCGCCCGCTGCTTTTGTAATATCGTAATGTAAAACGTTCATTTCGTTTCCTTTCATAACCGATATATCGGCAATTAAATTATACAACAAACGGTTTTCAAAAGTCAAGCCTTTTAATGAAGAAGTCGAATTTTAACAATATAAAGTCGATTTTAAAAAAATTACGTTTAAACGGTACGGCCGAAGAGCAAAATAAAGTCAAGGGAAGGGGGATGAAAAAATGAAAAATAAAGATAAAAAGCGTGATCGCACTTCTCAGAAGGCGGTAGAGCTTCGCCTCGAAAACGACGATTCTATCGAGACTGACCCGCTCGGAATGTATACGGGAGTTCCGAGCGATCCTTACGAAAAACCCGTGCAAGATGCGGATGACTTGTGATTTCTTGGAAAAACGGTTGCTAAAGCGACCGTTTTTTTGGTGTTTTAGGTCTCATTTGCTTCATTTTTTTAATATTTCCACTTGACAAAATATCAAAATTCAAATATAATATATACTGTATAAATTTTATACTAAACCAAAACGAACCAGAGGAGTAAGACAGATGAGTTTAAAGGTTTTGAAATTCGGAGGGAGCTCGCTTGCCGATGCTGAGCATTTTCGCCAGGTCGCGGAAATAATCAAGAGCGAGCCCGAGAGAAGGTATGTAGTAGCGTCGGCACCCGGTAAGCGTACGAGCGGTGACACGAAGGTCACGGATATGCTCTACGAATGTTACGAGCTTTTGTTCAACGATGAGGACATCACCGACATTTTTGAACAGATCAAATCAAGGTATAACGATATTATCGCAGGACTTGGTATAGACCTCGATCTTTCGGAGATCTATGAGAAGATCAAGCGTTCGTTCGTACATAACGCAGGACGCGATTACATCGCATCTCGCGGCGAGTACCTCAACGCGATGATCCTCGCAAAATATCTCGGATTCGATTTCGTTGACGCTAAGAAGGTGATATTCTTCAAGGACGACGGAAGCTTTGATTCCGAAAAAACGAACGAAGTTCTCCGTGATTATCTTTCCAAGCACGAGTACGTCGTTATCCCCGGCTTCTACGGCTCGATGCCCAACGGCACCATCAAGACCTTCTCGCGCGGAGGTTCCGACATTACGGGCTCTATCGTGGCAAGAGCTGCTTCCGCGACGCTCTACGAGAATTGGACGGACGTTTCAGGCTTCCTTATGGCTGACCCGAGATGCATCCATAACCCTAAGCCCATTGAAATAATCACGTACAGAGAGCTCCGTGAGCTTTCCTATATGGGTGCAACCGTTCTTCACGAGGACGCAATTTTCCCCGTAAGATATTCCAAAATACCGATCAACATTCGTAACACCAACCGCCCCGAGGACAAGGGAACCTTCATCGTGCCCGAAACCGATAACATAAGCGAAGACACGATTACCGGTATTGCGGGTAAGACGGGATTTGCGACCATCACTATTGAAAAGGATATGATGAATTCCGAGCTCGGCTTCGGCAGACGCGTTCTTCAGGTAATCGAAGAAAACGGCGTTTCCTTTGAGCATTTTCCCTCGGGCATCGACACTATGTCCGTCGTAGTATCGTCAAAGGAGCTTGCGAACAAGAGAGCCGACATTATGTCGGGAATTTGCAAGGTCGTCAACCCCGAGAATATTTCCGTTGAGGAAAACCTCGCTCTTATCGCGATAGTAGGACGCAGTATGGTAAAAACGAAGGGAACTGCCGCAAGGATCTTCACGGCACTTGCAAACGCAGGCGTAAATATCCGTATGATAGATCAGGGCTCGTGTGAGCTCAACATCATCGTCGGCGTTGATTCGAACGACTATATCACAGCCCTTCAGGCGATCTACGATGAATTCGTAAAATAAATTTTTAAAGGAGTAGTTAAAACTGCTCCTTTTTATTTGCCCGATTTTAAGTTTTTTAACGTGCGGGATTTGTTTTTAACCTTTTTTTATAAACGGCATAACATAATAACGAGACGCAACGTGATAAGCGTCTTTAGCCGTATATGCTAAAAAGGAGAAAAATAATGCAAGAAAACAGAAATACACAGTTTACGTCACGCTGTGACGGGCGCGGCACCGTTTGCATAGATACCAACGTCGTTCTTGATTGCTGCAAGGACAGAGATTGCTTTGAGGACGTCAGGGTGTATCTTTGCGAGGACGGCGAACAAATGCTCGCAAGCGGCACGAATATCAGAACTAAATACGCGAAAACGCTCTGGGCGTTTGTCGGAGTGGAAGAGGTTCCGTTCAATTGCGGATTCTACCGCATCACGGTCAGATATTATATAGAGGTAGGATTTGAGGGCTGCGTCGGTATCGGAAAGAGCAAATGCTTTAACGGTCTTGTAGTTCTTCAAAAGGAAGTTGTTCTTTACGGCGGCGAGGGCAGGGCGATCTCCTTCTCGTCGGACCCCGAGAACAACTACTGTTCAATAGGCAATACCGACAATATGAAGACCAACGATCCCATTGCTATCGTGGAAACCGTTGAGCCCATTATACTCGGCTCTAAGGTTGTTGATTGCTCGTGTCCTTGCACACCCTGCTGTGATTGCTGCTCCGAGATCCCCGATGTCGTAAGCAACTACTTCAACGGCACGTTCAACACCGCGGATACGGGTCATAATCTCTATGTTTCGCTTGGAATCTTCTCGGTAATAAGAGTGGAGCGTCCCACTCAGCTTCTCATTCAGGCTACCGACTACAGCGTTCCCGACAAGGAGTGTCCTCCCGCGCAAAGCAATGAAAATCCCTGTGCTATGTTCAGAACTATGGCGTTCCCGACCTCTCAGTTCAGAGGAACCACAACACCTCTCGGAGAGCTGCCTACGGGTAACGGCGGCGGTGGCGGCTGCGGCTGCGGAAACGGTAAATAATTTTTTAAAAGCAAAAAAGCGCCGTCTTGGGGCACCTGCGATAAAGCAGGTGCCCCAACTAAGTTTGCCAAAGGGGCAAGTGAAGTTTACTGCGTAAGTGAAGTTATCCTGCGGATAGTGAAGTTTTGCCTTCGGCAAAGTGGGTAAACTTAACTTCACTTGGATACAAGTCCAAACTTCACTGCAAAGCAACTTCACTTTTGCGATAGCAAAAACTTCACCTCTTTTACCACCCGAAATACAAAGTATAACACACTATACCTTGCAGGGCAAGGCGCGTGAAAAGGAGTACGAACGAAATTGCTCGTACTCCTTTTGATTTTCTCGGAAGGTAAAACCTGCTTTATGGAAGGTACTCCTTACGGCGCTTTTTGTTTCTTGATAAAGAAGTGGAAAAAACGATCAGTTTTTATTTTGCCGCATTATTTCGTAGGCGAACATCGTGGTTGCCGAGGCGGCGGAAAGGGAAGCGCGAAATTCCCTTGCGTATTCTATCTTGACTTTTTTATCGGCTTTCAGAAGAACGTCCTTTGATATTCCGCGGCGCTCACCGCCGACGATAAGAAATAAAGGATATTTCAACTCGCATTCTCCAAGCACCTCGTCGGTGTCAAGATCGGCGCACACGACCGTGTAGCCGACGCTTTTGAATGCGTCGATAGCGTCGGAGGGCTCTGCGGTGAACATCGGCAGGGATTCGGAGGCACCCGCGGAGCTTCTTGCGACAACACCTGCAGCACTCATCCAATTTCTTTCGGGTAAAATGACACCGCTAACGCCGCAGGCGTAGAGTGAGCGCAGTGCGTAACCGAAGTTATAGGGGTCCTCGATACCTTGTATCATAACGTAAAATTCATTTTCACGTATTATTTCTCGGCAGAGTGCGTGAATTGTCCTTTCTTTTGCTATGGCTATCAAGCCTCCGTGCGTGTTTCCGATGGCGATTTCTTCGATTTCTTGGGCGTTAGACTCAACGAGCTCAAAACCGAATTTTGACGAAACTGCTCTTAAATATCCGACGTCTTTTGCAATTTTTTTCAAATTTGATTTGTCGAAAAGTATTTTTTCGATGGAGCGGTCGTTTATTCCTTCATCGCGTGCTTTAAGAATGGCGCGGATAGACGTCATACCTTCAAAAATGGTAGAATCTTTAAAATTTAAACTTTCTTTTCGCATTAAAATGATACGTCCTTCATATATTTTACTAAAGCAGAAACTGAGTAAGAGATAGTTTGTCGGAGGGCAACGGAGAGATGAAACGCACGTTTACAAAAGAGCGCTGTGAAACCTTGGGAGAATACGTAATTGAAAACAATATGACCGTGAGAGCTGCGGCGTCACGCTTTGGAATAAGCAAAAGTACGGTACATAAGGATCTGACGCAAAGATTAAAGGCTATAAATCCCGGGTTATACAGTGAAGTAAAGCTCGTTCTTGAAAAAAACAAGTCGGAAAGGCATCTGAGGGGCGGGGAAGCAACGCGGAAAAAGTACCTAAAATCGCACAAAAGCCGTATTTTTTGATTAAAAATAGGGAAGCTCGGCTTAAAAACGCAAAATCGAGAGAAAAAAGCAGGGAAGAGTCCCCTACTCCGTTTTTTTCGTGATTTTTCAGCCTTTATCTCGGGCTTTTCTTTCTTTTTTTCGTATTTCTTCTTTTTCTATTATATCTATTATATATCATCAGCGACGTTAAATCAAGAGCTTTGTAATCATTTTTGCGCGTCTTTTTCATAATAGGACGATAGATAAAGGATTTTTGTTATTTTTTATTTACGGAAGTGTGTACCGTGAAAATTTTTAAAAGTTACACTGCACGATACTCACCCTTTGACTTTTTTATAAAACTTTTGTGTACAGCTCACCGTACGCGCTATTTTGTTTTTTATGGCGTACGGTGCGTATTACACGCTTATTTAATTAGACGATATTCAGAAAAGCGGCAAAAGAGCGTACGCATAGCAGCACGGTAAAAAGATCAAACAAACCGTATTTTGATAAATTATAGCGAAATACACGGTAAAACCCCTTATTTTAGCTATTTTTACTTCCCTTAATTATACAAAATTTTTCTTTTGTATAATTGCTTGTGTTGAGAGATTCTCTTCATTTCCATTTTACTGCCCTTTCGGCGCCGTGTCAAGCCCTGTTTTTTGGGGGATTATATCCGTAACGCTCGCGCGGGGTATTCGGAAGCGCGCGCCCCTGACCGTCTTTCTGCCCGCCACGCTTTTTTTACTGTTGTTACAAACTTGCTTTTGTTAATATCGGTTTCGCGGCGCATATCGGTAATTGATTTGATATTCATTCTTTTTCCGTGCTTTAAATAAAATTCGCAACGCTCTTCCCTATATCATTTTTTTAAAATTCGATTTCTTTCTCGGATTTTCGTTATTATTCTTAAAATACTATTTACTTTTTTCTTTTAATATGGTATAATATCTCTGTTATTTAAAAAAATAATAAAGAAACGGAGATTTTAAACCAATGAGAATGCGCGTACTTACTCAAACTTCGAAAGGAAAGATGCTTGCAATAGCTGACCGTCTTACCAAGCTTATCGAGGCAGATAAGGATACGGACGTTATAATGCCCGCTTATCCCTGCGACGGCGAAAGACTTATTATCATAGTTGCCACGGCTAAGCCTACTATGCCCGATAGCTTCTGTCGCTTCCTTCGCACGATTTCGAGAAACAACACAGCGAATATCGCTTTCGTTATCGACGGAAGTGAGGAAAACGCAAAGAAGATTGTAGAAATGGCGAAGACCAGCAACTGTAACGTTATTGACGATAACATTCTTTACGTCAACGGAGGGCTTCCCTTCAAGTTCTTGAAGTCTGTTTCTGCCGATGAAATTGCCGCTGTTGAAAAGTGGGCGGGCGAAATCAGAGCATCTCTTGCTTAAAATGAATTTTATAAAACCAAAGGCGGAATTTGATCTTATAAGCTTCGGTGAGGTTATGCTCAGGCTTTCCCCTCCCGATAAGGATAAGATCTCGCAAAGTGAAATATTTGAGAAAAATTGCGGCGGCTCGGAGTTCAACGTGGCTTCGGGCGCTGCCAATCTCGGAGTTCGCTCCGCACTTATAACCAAGCTTCCCAAAAACAAGCTTGGTCATTTTATAGCAAGGCGCGTGAGATACGGTAACGTTTCTGACGATTATATCGTTTGGGATGATACCGATGATATGCGTCTTGGCGTTTATTATTACGAAAGCGGCGTTTATCCAAGAAAATCAGCAGTCGTTTATGACAGAAGAAATTCCTCGGTGTGTTCGCTTGAGCTCTCTGAGATACCCGATGATATATACGAAAAAACAAGGATATTTCATATAAGCTCTATTTCTTTGGCACTGAGCCCTACCCTGCGCTCCACCGCCCTTGACGTCATTAAACGGATGAAAAAGAACGGTGTCGCTATCAGCTTTGACGTAAATTACCGTGCTGCGCTCTGGAGCGAGGACGATGCGCGTAAGGTCGTGGAGTGGATACTCCCGCTCGTGGATATTCTCTTCGTTTCGGAGGAAACGTCCAGACGTATGATGCAAAAAACGGGAACGCTTGATGAGATTATGAAGTCTTATTCGGATATTTACGGATGTAAGATCGTTGCGACGACCCGACGCGAGGCTGTGAGCCCCACGAGGCATAATTTCGGCTCACGGATATATTTCGACGGTAAGTTTTACGAGGAGCCGCATTATAGGAATATCGAGGTCATCGACCGCGTCGGAAGCGGAGATGCTTACGTTGCGGGAGTTTTGTACGGTATTCTTTCGGATAAGGATATAGAAAGCTCTATGTCATACGGCAATGCGCTCAGCGCCATAAAAAATACCGTTTCGGGCGATATGTCGATAAGCTCGATCGAAGAGGTCGATTCCGTAATAAAATCCCATCACGCAACGGGCGTACAGGATGAATTGGTAAGATAAAAGACCTTCACTTTCGGACATAAAAAAGAGGTACTGTGTAAAAGCACAGTACCTCTTCTCTATTAAAGTTAAATCAAACGTATGCCTTGATACCGTCGGGGCATTCCTCAACGGGAATGGAAACGGTCATTACAAGATTAACGTCGTTCGAAATAGCCTTGAGCTTTCCGAGCATTGCTTCAAACGAAGCGGTGTCGCCGCCAACGATCTTAAGTGCGGAATCAACGAAGATGTCCGTGATATCGCTGTTCGATGCAAGGATACCTGCGATGAATCCAAAGAGCGCTTCTGCATCGCAAACCGCGTACGCGTCAGTGTCGATAAGTCTTGCTTTATATGTAATTTCGTGCTTGAGCTTACTTCCCTTTTCTATGCAGATTACAGAGCCCTTGCTCGTGTTTGCAGCATTGTTGGAAAGCTCAATGAGGGTCTTAGTTTTTCCCGAGCCCTTGCCGCCGATGAATAATTTTATCATTGTTTTGTCCTCCTGTGTTTTGAGATGTATATATCTCTATATATATTCTACACTAAAAGCTTAAAAAAAGCAATAGCTTTTAGTGAAAAATATCCAAAAATATAAGATTTGTTGAATATATACAAGTAATTTTGTACATTTTTTACTTCGAAATTCTTTCTTCGAGAGCTTTTTTCATATCTTCGTAACCGGGCTTGCCGAGAAGAGCAAACATATTCTTTTTGTATGCCTCAACACCGGGCTGGTCGAAGGGGTTAACTCCGAGCATATAACCTGAAACGGCACAAGCAAGCTCAAAGAAATAAACGGTATATCCGAACGAGTGAGCGCTTCTGTCATCGAGCTCGAGAAGAATGTTTGGCACGCCTCCGTCGTTATGCGCCATAAGAGTCGCGAGCATCGCGGTCTTGTTAACGAAGTCAAGGCTTTTACCGGATATGAAATTGAGTCCGTCTACGTTTGCGGGATCGTTCGGAATGATAAATTCCGCACCGGGGTTCTTCACGCTTATAACGGTTTCAAAGAGATTTCTCTGACCGTCTTGGATATACTGTCCGAGAGAGTGCAGATCCGTGGAGAATACTACGGAATCGGGGAGTATGCCCTTCCCGTCCTTGCCCTCGCTCTCGCCGTAAAGCTGTTTCCACCACTCGTTGAGCATCAGCATATAAGGCTCGTAACCGACGAGGATCTCGACGCACTTGCCCTTTCTGTAAAGGACGTTTCTGAGCGCCGCGTATTTTATCGCGTCGTTCTCATCTATCAACGGCGAAGAGTATGCGGCTCTTGCGTCCTCCGCGCCCTTCATCATATCGTCAATATCGATTCCCGCGCAAGCGATAGGAAGAAGTCCGACGGCGGTGAGTACCGAGAAGCGTCCTCCAACGTCATCGGGCACGACGAAGGTCTGGTATCCCGCATCGTCGGAGAACTGCTTGAGCGTTCCGCGGCATTTATCCGTCGTAACGAATATACGCTCTCTTGCGCCCTCTTCACCGTACTTTTCGGTGAGCATCGCCTTGAAGACTCTGAAAGCGACTGCGGGCTCGGTGGTCGTACCGGACTTGGAAATAACGTTTACGCAAATATCCTTACCCTCGCAAATGGAGATAAGCTCGGAAAGCGCGGTCGGAGAAATATTATTTCCCGCGAAATATATATCGGGGGTGTCCTTTTTCAAATTGTTATAAAGCGGGCTCTTCACGAACTCAATTGCGGCGCGCGCGCCGAGGTATGAGCCGCCTATACCTATAACAACGAGTATGTCGCAGGACTTTTTGATTTTTTCTGCGGCAGCCTTGATTGCCGAAAACTCCGCTTTATCGTAATTTACGGGAAGATCGACCCAGCCGAGAAAATCCGAACCGGGCCCCTTCTTTGACAGCAAGAGCTCGTATGCACTGCTTGCGGCACTCTGCATATTAGCAAGCTCTTCTTTGCGGATAAACGAAGTCAAAAATTTGTCGTTAAGCTTGATTGCCATTTATTTGCCTCCAAATATTATAAATAATTTATACTATTATACAACAATTGAAGACGTTTTTCAATAGAAAAATCAAGAAAATTCTTTAATTTTTTAAATATATTTTTTTACTCGGTAAACGAAGACAAAAGCGTGTTGAAAAATACGTTGATGAAGCTTATTTTTTCAATATCTTCTTTTAAAATTACGGCTGAGCTTCCTATTATCTTATCGCCGACCTTGTATATAACTCTTCCGACGCAAGTGCCCGAGGAAAGAGGTGCGCAAATTTTGTCGGGCAATTCGTACGATACGCTAACTTTGTTCAGATCCGCCTTGTTGACTACCGCGAAGAACGTATCGGGCGCCGTTATCGGAGCGTCTTTTACCTTAGCACCCATCGTTTTTATCAGTCCTGCGTCGTGCGGAGCGCATTTATATAAAGCGTAATTTGAGAATCCGAAATCCAAAAGACCTCTTGCGGCTTCGTTTCTCGCACTTCCCGTCTCGGCACCCATAATTACGGCGATAAGCTCGGTGTTTCCCTTCTTTGCGCTCGCGCTGACGCAGAATCCCGCCTTATCCGTCGAACCCGTTTTCAGACCCGTACAGCCCTCGTAATATCTTACGAGGCGGTTCGTGTTGGTAAGGGTGAATTCTCCGTTTCGTATGGAATCCTGCCAAACGGACGAATATTTCGTTATTATCCCGTGCTTTAAGAGCTCTCTCGATATTGTCGCAATATCGGACGCGCACATAGTATGCTCCGTGACGTCGTCGTCAAGGCCCGTCGTATTTTCAAAAACGGAGCCCTTAAGACCGAGTGCTTTTGCCTTTTCGTTCATTGCCGAAACGAAGGATCTTTCGTTCCCCGAAATATGTTCAGCCAAAGCTACGGCGGCGTCGTTGGCGCTTGCTATCACCGTGCATTTTATCAGCTCCTCAACGCTCATAGCCTCGCCTTCCTTTAAAAAGACCTGGCTGCCGCCCATAGAAGCTGCGTATTCGCTTATAATAACCTCATCGCTCGGTGATATTTGTCCCGACGCAACGGCTTCCGCCACTAAAAGTAAGGTCATCGTTTTCGTGACTGATGCGGGTGCGAGCGGCTCGTGCGCGTTGTGCTCGTAAAGAACTTTACCCGTTTTCGCTTCTACCAAAATCGCCGATTTTACACCGAGGTCAAGCTCGGCGTCGGTGCTCGGAACGTATACGTCCCAATATTCTGCCTCTGTTTTTTGTGCGTTTTCTGCATAAATCGGTACTGCGGCGATGCTGATGAAAAGCATTGCCAAAAATAAAGAAATCGTTTTTTTCATTTTACCCCTCCGGAAAAAACTTTCTGTTAATAGGTATGAAAAAAACGATTTCAATATGACTCGTTTTGATGAGCTCTTTTAAAAAACTTACGGCATTTCTTCTTTTGTTATAGAGGCTATAACGGCGTTTCTTACCGTTTCTTTTTGAAACGTGTAATTTTTTATTACGCCCTCTTCCTTCATTCCGCATTTTTTCATCACCGCTCTGCTCGCGGCGTTCTCTTCAAAAGAGATGCACTTTATCACGCTCAGCTGAAGGACGTTGAATCCGAATTCCAAAACCGCCTTAAGGGCTTCCGAGGCGATGCCTCTGCCCTGATACGGACGCGCTACGATATAGCCCGCTTCCGCGCTGTCGTTTAAAACGTCGATACGGGAAAAGCCGCATATACCTATCATTTTACCGTCAAGCTCGATTGCCCAATCGTAAAA
This sequence comes from Clostridia bacterium, assembly GCA_017503105.1. Taxonomy (GTDB): domain Bacteria; phylum Bacillota; class Clostridia; order Oscillospirales; family CAG-272; genus UBA1740. Next base: position 136,908 of record JAFVTS010000008.1, on the reverse strand, counting down.
TTGCCCGTTTTTATATTTTTTCAAAACGTCCGAGAGGTATCTCTTCGTCACTCTTTTGTTTTCGTGCTTTGACCAGAGGAGATATTTTGAAATTTCGGGATCAGAGGAGTATTCAAAAATATCGTCTAAATCGCTTTTTTCTATTTTTCTCAATATCAGTCGCTCGGTTTTTAAGCTCGGGATTTTTTTAAATATATCAAAATCTTGAATGTTCATTGACGGACTTCCTTCCTTACCTTTAAAATTATAACAAAAAATGATAAAAAATACAAGGTTTTTCGCTTTATTTGTAAATATTTATTGCATATCACTTGAAAATGAGCTCCGTTTATGCTATTATTAAATACAGTGAATTAGAAGGAGCTTTTTAGTATTTTGAACAAGAAGGATAAAAAAGGAAAGCTTAAGCTTTTCGATATAGCAAAGGACGGCAGAGGACTTGGAAAAAAGCCAACGATGAGCCGCTCCGGATTTAAACGTTTCTTTATTACCTATAAAGACAATATCGGTAAGATCGTTTCCGTAAACATTTTTATGGTTCTCGGGAATTTCCCCTTGTTTTTCCTTATCGCGGCATTGGCGGGATATACGAAAGCTGAGGGATTTCTTCCCTTCTCCGATATTTTCCACGGTTACGGAAATATGCTTGCCGTGGAGGGTGTTGCGCCCGATACGATGTCGGTCTTCGCTCTCGTGGGGCTTCAGGAGCGCGTTTTGATACCCACGGCGCTCACGTACGTATTCTACGCGATAGGAGCACTCACCGTGTTTACGTTCGGTATCGTGAACGTTGGCACCGCGTATATTCTCAGAAATATAGCGAAGGGCGAGCCCGTGTTCCTTTGGAGCGATTTCTGGTATGCGGTCAAACGTAATTTAAAGCAAGCTATTCCGTTTGGTATAATAGACGTTGCCATAAACGCCGTTCTGATTTTCAACATATACAATCTCGTTTTCGGAGAGGCTAAGTTTATTGCTTCGATGATGTTCTGGGCTAACGTGATAATATTCATCTTATATTTCATTATGAGATATTATATTTACGTTCAGATGGTCACGTTCAAGCTTTCGATTTTCAAAATAATCAAGAATTCTTTGATCTTCTGTCTTCTCGGAATGAAAAGAAATATATTCCCCCTCCTTGGCACTGCGGTATTTCTTCTTTTTGAATTTCTGTTCATCTTCGCTTTTGGCGGTGTTCTGATCTCCTTTGCTATTGCCTTGCCTTTGCTTATCTTCTTCGCAAGCTCTGCTTATATGAAGGTTTACGCGGCGTATTTCAAGATCGAGGAGCTGATGATCGAGCCTTATTACCGGGAGCATCCCGAGGAGCGCCCCACCGAGGAAGATACCGATGTCATTATGCGTGATGACGTTACCGACAAGGAGCTTCTTGAAGAAATAAAAAAGCGGAACGGTATAGAGTAAAATGGCACAAAAGAATGATGAAAAAACTAACGTAATGCGTATTCTTGAGCAAAAAAAGATACCGTATATACCCCATATTTACTCAGACACGGGTGAAACCAACGGAATGGAGATCGCAGCAAGACTCGGAGAAGATCCCGACAGATGCTTTAAAACGCTCGTTACGGTCGGAAAAAGCGGAAATAAATACGTTTTTGTTATCCCCGTTAACCGTGAATTGGATTTGAAGAAAGCGGCAAAAGCCGTTGCGGAGAAATCGGTAGATATGCTGAAATCTAAAGAGCTATTGCCTCTTACGGGCTACGTTCACGGTGGGTGCTCACCGATCGGAATGAAGAAATTCTTCAAAACCGTGATAAATATTACGGCAGAAAGCTTTGATACGATATATTTCAGCGCAGGAAGGATCGGATATCAAGTAGAGCTTTCGACGTCTGATCTTAAAAAGGTCATTCCCTTCAGTCTGTCCGATATAACGGTATAAGCGGCTGTTAGGCATAGAAAACAAAAAACGAGAGGTACTGTGGAAAAACACAGTACCTTTATAATTTAAACACGTTTTTGAGGTGAGCTGAGGTTTGAAACTTTAGCTTTTCCTCTTTTTTATTTTCTTCGTTTATTTCGTTAATTCGTCAAGCGTTCCGAAGCGGTAGCCCGATTTTTGCCAAGCAGAGATAAGCTCTCCGAGAATAGCGGCATTCGTCTCGGACGTCGGGTGCAACAGAATGACGGCTCCGTTATGCGTGTTCGAAAGTATCTTTTTAATTGCCGTCGCCTTCTTTGGCTGATTTTTATTGTCCCAATCGTAATAGGCAAAGCTCCAGAATACGGTTTTATACCCAAGATCCCGAACGTGCTTTAATGCAGAGAGCGAGTATTTTCCTTCGGGAAAACGGAAATACTTATCAAGCTCAAACCCCACCCTGTCGCGACATATTTTTTCCAGAGCTTCGAGGTCGTTTTTTATCTCATCCTTCGTTGCGAAAGAAAGGTCTTTGTGATTTTTTGTATGGTTGCAAACGAGATGTCCTTCATTTTTCATTCTTTTAATGAGCTCGGGGTTTTTGATTATCAAGTGATCGAGCACGAAAAACGCTCCCGTCACACCCTTTTCTTTCATTACGTCAAGTATTTTTGCTATATTGCCGTTTTCATATCCCGCGTCAAAGGTAAGATAAAGCACTTTATCGTCGGAATCGTCGCCGTGAGATCTATCAAGGTAATATCCGCCGTAGTTTTCTACGGCACTGAGCTCGGGAGGAAATTTCGGCTGAAGATTTCCGTTTCTTACGGTTGACCAAGAAAACGATTTTTCCGCCGCCGAAGCAGGCACGCTGACGAGAGCTGACAGAACGAGAAAAAGCGCCGTAGCTCTGATAAATATTTTTTTCACAGATTCACATCCCTTCTGTTTTATATTTTCACTTTTCTTAAGATATAAAACGTGAAAATTATGACCTGTGAAAGCTGATTTTTCCAAAAATAAAAGAACAAGCCGATGGCGTGATACAAAACCGTCAACCGCGATAGCTTACGCTGATCGAACGAACGTTTTTGAATATGCCGTAGGGCTTGTTCTTTTTTCGTATAAATTACTTATACTTGCGCTTTCTTGCAGCTTCGGACTTCTTCTTGCGCTTTACGCTGGGCTTCTCGTAGTGCTCTCTCTTACGAAGCTCTGCAAGAACGCCGGACTTTGCGCACTGTCTCTTGAAACGACGAAGCGCACTGTCAAGAGTCTCGTTGTCCTTAACTCTGATTTCTGCCATCTATTTCCCCTCCCCTCGCTGTGCAAAGAGATTAAATCTCATATTTTTTACTATATAATTATATATGAAACAAACTCATTTGTCAAGGGATTTTTTTGAATTTCTGTAATTTTTTTTTAAATCAGTAAATTTTTACCTGTTTTTGAGCCGCGGTGAGAGTATTTGCGAGCAACATCGTGATGGTCATAGGACCGACACCGCCCGGCACGGGAGTTATGAAGGAAGCCTTTTCCTTGACTGAGTTAAAATCAACGTCACCCGTAAGCTTTCCGTCAGGCTTTCTGTTGATACCGACGTCTATTACGACAGCACCCTCCTTGACCATATCTGCGGTCACGAAATCAGCCTTGCCTATGGCTACGACGAGTATGTCGGCGCGTCTTGTAATATCGGCAAGATTCTTCGTTCTTGAGTGGCAGACGGTGACGGTGCCGTTCTTCTGAAGAAGGAGCAAGGACATCGGCTTACCAACGATGTTGCTTCTTCCGAGCACCACGCACTCCTTGCCTTCAATATCAATATTATAAAAAGCAAGAAGCTCCATAACACCCGCGGGCGTACAGGGGAGAAAATCGTATTTACCGATAAGTATCTTTCCCACGTTTTCGGGATGGAATGCATCGACGTCCTTGAGCGGAGAGATAGCGTTTATTACGTTATCCTCGTTTATATGCTTGGGCAGCGGAAGCTGGACAAGAATTCCGTGGACGTTTTCGTCCTCGTTGAGTTCTTTGATCTTTGAAAGAAGCTCCTCCTCCGTCGTTTCCTTCGGGTATTCGATTTGGAAAGAGTTCATTCCGATGTCAAGGCAGCCCTTGTGCTTGTTTCTTACGTATACCGCGGAGGCAGGATCGTCTCCGACGAGTATTACCGCAAGTCCGGGAGTAACTCCCGTAAGCTCCTTGAAGCGAGCGGTCATTTCTGCCGTTTTCTTTCTGGTTACTTGTGTCACTAATTTTCCGTCAATTATTTCTGCCATTATTTTTTTCCTTTTTTCTTATATTTTGAGTCGTATTTGAATAAATCCTCGTAAGGCTTTTTGAAAATGAAATAAACGAGCAACGCGGCGCAAACGATGAATATGCAACCGCCGAGAACTTGCGAAACGCGGAATATACCGATGTAAAGGCTGTCCTGTCTCAATCCCTCGATGAGCATTCTTCCAAAGCCGTACCATCCGAAAACCAATAAGAATATTTGTCCGTCGTATTTTTTGTGCTTGTAGAAGAGATTTATGAGAATGAAGCCAAGTACGTTCCAAAGAGATTCGTAGAGAAACGTCGGATGAACGTATACCGTGTCGTAAGCGGTGAGAAAATTGTTGAGCCCCATTCGGCAGAAAATATCAGTCTCGCCGCCGAATGCTTCTCCGTTCATAAAGTTGCCCCAGCGTCCTATTGCTTGAGCGAGAATGAGCCCGGGGCTTACGCAATCGGCAAACGCCATAAAACGAATGTTTTTGATTTTACAAACGACGAGAACGGTCAAGGTGCCTGCTATAATGCCGCCGTATATCGCAAGACCGCCGCTTCTTATATCAAGGGCGTCGGCAAACGACGAATAGTTCTCTATATTCATAAGAACGTAATAGAGCCGCGCTCCGAGAATTCCGATAGGAATAACGAACAAGACCGCGTCGAGTATATCCTCGGGCGTTATACCGATCTTGGACGCTCTGAACATAATGTACGCCACAGCCGAGATCATTCCGACGATTATAATCAAAGCGTACCACGCAATGTCAAAGCTGCCTATGGAAAAAGCAACGCTGTCAAGCTCCGCTTCGCCTATCCCAAGACCCGGAAAAGACACGGATGAAATTCGTAACATCTTTCTCCTCCTTTTTTATTCGGTTTAGATTTTATAGTTTTTGTTTATGACGTCGCTAATCGTGATGACCGAGAGCTTTTTAGCCACGTCAAGACTTATTGTATCGAATATGTGATGATATATGCAAGCCGTCTTATCTTTGTTGAGGGCACAGCTCTCCGAGCTCTCAAGACACCTGACCATCATAATGGGACCGTCGATAAGCTCGATGACCTCTTTCAACGTTATTTTGTCCGACGGTTCTCCGAGTTTATATCCGCCGTTGACGCCTTTAAAGGAAATGACAAGACCTGCGGTAACGAGCTTGTGAAGAATTTTCAGCGTAAACCTTTGCGTGACGGAGGTTTCTTCCGCTAAGGTTTTCGCGTCAACTACGGAATCGTGAGTCGCAAGAGACGTTATGATTCTGAGAGCGTAATCTGATTCAAGGGTTATTCGCATTTTTGCTCCTTTAAAACACGGGGTCGCCCCACTCTTTTTGTGAAGAAGAAGCGACCTCGGTGAAAAACTTATTTGTTTGCTTTGAATTTGTCAAGAATTGCGTGGATCTTCTTCGACTGATCGAGAAGATGGCTTATGGTCCTATCGTGGTTGAGCGTGTCGATTATGTAAGCGACGTATTTGCACATATTAACTTCCTTATACCACTCGCGCTCAAGAAGCTCAGGCATTCTGTATACGAGGTTGGTGGTAAATATCTTGTCGATGACACCGTCCTCGTACGCCTTGTCGAGATTGTCAAGACCGTTGCAGAAAAGACCGAACGTCGCAAAGACGAAGATCCTCTTAGCACCCTTTTCCTTGAGCTGCTTTGCGACGTCGATAACGGAGTCACCCGAGGAGATCATATCGTCAACGATGATAACGTCCTTGTCCTTTACGTCACGTCCGAGATACTCGTGTGCGACGATGGGGTTCTTTCCGTTTACGATAACGGAATAATCTCTGCGCTTATAGAACATACCGAGGTCTATTCCCATAACGGAAGAATAGTACATACATTTACCCATTCCGCCCTCGTCGGGAGAGATTATCATCGTCTTGTCGGGATCGATCTCTATATCGGGATAGGTCTTGAGCATAGCCTTGATCATCTGGTATGCGCTTCTTACGTCCTCGAAGCCGTGAAGAGGAATAGCGTTCTGAACTCTCGGGTCGTGCGCGTCAAAGGTGATAAGGTTGGTAACGCCCATATTAACGAGCTCTTGAAGAGCAAGCGCACAGTCAAGAGATTCTCTGGAGGTTCTCTTATGCTGTCTGCCCTCGTAAAGCATAGGCATTATAACGCTGATTCTGCGCGCCTTACCGCCGATAGCACCGATTACACGCTTAAGATCCTGGAAGTGATCGTCGGGGCTCATAGGCACCGTCTGACCGTACATCTTGTACTTGACACCGTGATTGAAGACGTCGCATATAATATAAACGTCGTTACCTCTTAACGATTGGTGTATGCTTCCCTTCGCTTCACCGCTTCCGAATCTCGGGCATTCGCTGTTTACGACGTAAGTCGTTTCACTGTCGTAGTGGCGCCATTCCTTAAGGTATGCGTCAACCTGCGCCGTGAAATCCTCACAGCCGCGCATTCCGATTACACTGAGATCTCCGAACAAACTTTCCTTCATTTTACACTCTCCGTTGATATTTTATTTAATTATATTGATGCTTTGTAAGGTGCGTCGCCGTCTTGCTGATGAATACAGCCGTCAAGCTTAAATCCATCTTTAAGCTCTACGGGCGCGCACCAGCGAACAGCGTTTTTGATTACCGTTTGAACGTATTCGTTTTTGAAGGATTCACAGGATTCGTGACCCGGGTGGAAGTAGAATATTTTACCGAGCCCTCGAGTGAAGGTCGCGCCGCCGCGGAAAATGTTTCCGTCCTCGTACCAGGTTCCGAAAATGAGGTCGTCGGGCTTGGGAATAAAGAAAGGCTCGGCATACAGCTCCTCGTAGAGCGTGAAATGCGCGGGTATGCCCTTCGCGATGGGGTGAGTCGGGCAAAGATTCCAAAGTATCGCCGTTTGATTTCTGCCCCAGGTAAGATCCCCCGTCGTGCCGAGGATGGCTTTGAAGGGCTTGGAATGATGAGCGGAATGAAGAGGCATAAAGCCCATACCGCCAAGAACTCTTGCGCGGACCTTTGCAACGAGCTCATCCGAAACGTCGTTATGGCGCATATGACCCCACCAAAGAAGGACGTCGGTCTTGTTAAGAAGCTCGTCGGTGAGTCCCTGCTCGGGCTCGTCAAGCGAGCAGATCGTAACGTTCATATCCTCTTCTTTATCAAGAAACGATTTGATATATGCGTGTATTCCGTCGGGATATATTGCTTTGACGGCTTCGTCAGTCTTTTCGTGATGGAACTCATTCCATACGGTTACGTTGATTGCCACGTCGGTTACCTCGTAATTTTATAGTTACGCTATTATTATAAACTAAATTTACGTTAAAGTCAAGACATATTACGGCAAAAGTCGAGTTATTTTCTGCGTTTTTTAACACTCTGCCAAAGACTTGCACGGAATAATTTATACGGGAGGAGCTTTATGGAATTTTTAGGAAAAGGAACGCTTTACATAAGAGCGTTTACCGCGGGCGACGCTTTGCCGACCGAGGGGGTGCTCGTTAGGATAAAGGGGGCGAATGAAGAAAACCGACTTGTGGAATATTCGCTTCTGACGGATAAAAACGGGCTTACGGAAAGGGTAACGCTTCCCGCCCCCGAAAAAAAATATTCGACCTCTCCGAGCCCCGACGAGCAGCCGTACGCGATTTACGACGTTGAGGTATTCGGAGGCGGATTCTATCGGAAAAGATTTTTTAACGTAACGGTCTTTGACGGCACGGATTCATATCAGCCCGTTGCGATGATACCGATATCCAATTATTTGCAAGACGGCATTTACCCGAGCGGAAACCTGAACGTCGTCATAGAAGAAAACGAATTTCTTTGATAAAGGAGCGCACTATGGTCTATTATCCTACGATACCCGAAAACATCGTTATTCACTTAGGTCCGCCCGATTCCGACGAAATGAACGTGACGGAAACGTTTCCCGACTACATAAAAAACGTAGCTTCAAGCGAAATATATCCGACCTGGCCCGAAGAAGCCCTGCGAGCCAATATACTTGCGCAGATATCGGTCGCTCTCAATCGGGTGTATACCGAGTTTTACCGAAGTCGGGGCTATGATTTTGACATAACGTCGTCCATAGCGTACGATCAGAGCTACGTATACCAGCGAGATATTTTTGAAAACGTCTCAAGGATAGTCGACGAGATATTCGACAGCTACATAAAAAGAATAGGCGTAATAGAGCCTCTTTACGCTCAGTTTTGTGACGGAGTTGAGGTCACTTGTTCGGGAATGTCACAGTGGGGCTCGGTGGAGCTTGCGGAGCGCGGACTCGGTTATTTTGAAATTTTGAGGAATTATTACGGGGCAGACATTGAAATCGTAGGTGACGTTCCTGTTGCAAACATTCCCGAAAGCGTTCCGCCCGTTGATCTTTCCGAGGGGGATACGGGCAACGAGGTCCAGCGTATTCAAATACAGCTTAACAGGATTTCCTCGAATTTCCCGGGTATTCCGAAAATATATCCGACCGACGGGTTCTTCGACGTCAGCACGACGGACGCGGTTAAAAAATTCCAAGAGGTCTTCGGTCTTTCGCCCGACGGAATCGTCGGACGCGCCACGTGGTATAGGATACAGTACATCTATAACGGGGTCAAAAAGCTCTACGAGCTCAATTCCGAGGGGCTTCGGGTATCGGAGCTGCCGAATGCTTTCCCCGGCGATCTCAAGGAAGGCGCGGAATCTCCGGGAGTTATAACCGTTCAATATTATCTGAGCTATATCGCGCTTTTCGTTCCGACGGTGATAGCTCCTTCCGTCGACGGCTCGTTCGGACGCGGAACGAAAGACGCAGTTGTGTCTTTTCAGAAAACCTATTTGCTCGATCCGAGCGGTACGGTAGATCTCGTTACCTGGAACAGAATAGAAAATACCTATCGCGGCTTGGTATCGCGCTCACCGTACGGCTTCCGCGAGGGCTTGATACTTCCCTTCCCGGGCAGAGTTTTAAGAGAGGGGCTTGAGGGCGAGGACGTACGCGCCTTGCAGGAATATCTGAATTATATTTCGGACACGTATACCTCTATCCCGAAGGTGGAGGCCGACGGCGTGTTCGGGCCTTCGACCGCGGCAGCTGTTGAGGCTTTCAAAAACGAATTCGGGCTTCCCGGGGACCCGCAAAGAGTCAGCGCGCAGGTGTGGAACGCTTTGATCAGGGTCTACGACGATCTTTACGTTGGCAATATCGTTGACGAGGGGCAGTTCCCCGGTTACGGAGTTTCGTGAGGTTTGGTATGAGATTGATAGACGATAAGATTGCGTTTATAAAAGAGATCCAGCGCTTTTTAATAAAAGTCACGCCTTTTGAAGATGCGGCAGGACTTTCGGAGAGCGGCATTTACGATGAAGTGACCAAGAGTGCTGTCAGAAAATTTAAGACGGCGAACGGACTTTTGATCGACACCGTTGTCGATTATCGGACGTTTGAGCTTTTGTATGCGAAATACCTGGCGTTTGAAGCGGAAAACAGAGCTTCCTTGAAGCGTGGCGACAGCGGCGACGAGGTCCTTGAGCTCAATATGATGCTTAGAAGAGTTGGTGCGGGATATTCGGAATTTAAGGGCGTTAAAAATTCGGCATATTATTCCGAGAGCACGGAAAACGCCGTTATATATTTAAAAGAACGCTTCGGAATGGAGGCTTGCGGGGAGGCTGACGGAGCTTTTTCCGAGCGCTTGAAGAAAGAATACCTTTTGATAAAGGGAGAAAAATAAAATCGTGCGTTATTTTCGGGCTTTTGAGGATATAATTCCAAAAAAAGAATTGGAGTAAAGAGAAATGAACAAGTTTACCGAAAAAGCCGAAAAGGCACTTAGCTTCGCCCGTATCAAGGCGGAAGAACTCGGACACACGTATATGGGCAGTGAGCATTTGCTTTTGGCGCTTCTTTCAGACGAGTATTCCCTTTCGGCTATGATCTTGACCCGTTCGGGCGTTAAGCCTTCAAAAATAGAAGAGCTGATACGCGAGTTTTGCGGTGTCGGAACGAGGACAAAGCTTGGTGCATCCGATATGACCCCGATGGCGAAAAGGATACTCGAGGGGGCGTATTCCGTTTCTAAAAAGTACGGCTCGACGAGCGTTGGAACCGAGCATATACTTGCCGCGTTGCTCGACGAAAAGGATTCGGTTGCCGTAAAAATGTTAAACTATATCGATGCGGACAACGTCGGTATCAAGGATGAGGTCCATACACTTTTAAGAGCGTCGGATTCAAAGTCGAAAAAGAGCGAAAAGGACGAGCGGCAAAAGACGCCCTTTCTTTCCAAATACGGTAAAAATTTAACCGAGTCATCGGTAAAATTCGATCCTCTTATAGGAAGAGATAAGGAGATAGACAGACTTATCCGCGTTCTGACGAGAAAAAACAAAAACAACCCGTGCCTGATAGGAGAGGCGGGCGTCGGAAAAACCGCGATAGTTGAAGGCTTGGCTGCGAGAATAGCGTCGGGCGACGTTCCCTTGCCTCTTTTTGGAAAAGAGATCTTTTCGGTAGACCTGACGTCTATGGTCGCGGGCGCGAAATACAGAGGTGATTTTGAGGAGCGGATAAACGCTATTGCCGAAGAAGCGGCAAAAAACGAGAATATAATTTTGTTTATTGACGAGATTCATACGATAGTCGGAGCGGGAGCCGCCGAGGGGGCGATAGACGCGGCGAATATTTTAAAGCCCAAGCTCGCGAGAAGAGAGATACGCCTTATCGGCGCGACGACGCTTGAGGAGTATAAAAAGTATATAGAAAAGGATTCCGCGCTTGAAAGGCGCTTTCAGCCCATCGTGATAAAGGAGCCGGGGGTGAAGGAAACCGAAATGATACTGCGAGGAATCAAAGCGCGGTACGAGGAGCACCACGGAATTCTTATAGACGACTCTGCTATCGTAGCTGCATCCGAGCTTTCGGACAGATATATTCACGACAGACATATGCCCGATAAGGCGATAGATCTTTTGGACGAGGCTTGCGCAAAATGCGCGATGGAATGCAACTTGAATAGTCAAAAAATCAAAAATATCGATAAAAAAATCAAGCAGATTAAGAAAGATAAGGAAGAAGCCGTACAAAGACTCGATTTTGACGCGGCTTCGGGATTCAGAGATCTTGAGCTGATATACAAATCGGAATTGCGCGGTGCCGTTGAAGCTGAGGAAAGCGTGATAAAAACCCTCCGACTGAAAAGAGCGGACGTCGTGGCTGTCACCGAGGAAATAATAGGCGTAAAGCTTGAAGGTGAAAGCTTCTCCGATATTGGATCGTTAAGATGCGTACTCTCGGAAAATATTATCGGACAGGATGACGCCGTGAGAGCTCTCTCTGAATCGGTCGTAAGAAACAGCATAGGTATAAAAAGAGATGAAAAGCCACTCGGAGTATTTCTGTTCGTGGGGGCAAGCGGAGTTGGAAAAACGGCTCTTGCTTCGGAGCTTGCGCGGGCTCTTTTCGGGGACGCCAAGTATCTGATACGCTACGATATGTCCGAGTTTTCCGAGAGCTCTTCGGTGAGCAAATTCGTAGGCTCCGCCCCCGGATACGTCGGATACGATGACGGCAGATCCGTCCTTGAGCGCGTGAGGCGCAATCCGTATTCGGTGGTCTTGCTCGATGAATTTGAAAAGGCTTGCCGAGAGGTGAAGAATCTGTTCTTGCAAATAGCGGACCGCGGTACCGTAACCGATTCTCACGGGCGGGAAATCTCGTTTAAAAACACCTATATTATTCTGACGGCAAACACGGAGTCTTCCGTCAAATGCTCTAATATAGGTTTTACGTCCACCACAGATATAAGACGGGAAAACATAGCAAAAGACTTGCTTGGAGATGAACTTCTCGGACGTATGGACCGAGTTATATTCTTCCCTCGTCCGAGTGGTGAATCTCTTGTGAAAATCGCTAAACGCGCACTCTCGGATCTCACGTCGGCGCTTGGTGAATTTGGTATAGGACTTCAGATGTCGGAGGCGGCTGTCGAATTTATCGCTTCAAACGGCGCGGCGCACGGAGGGGTGAGAAATATATATTCCTATATAAAGCACGAGATAGAAGGAAAGCTCGCCGAGAAAATTGCAGGCGGCGAAATTGCGGAAAAGGACACCGTGAGGTGCGAATATTCTTCCGAAAACGGAATATCGCTGAGCGTGAAAAAGACTGTAAACATATAAGTCGTGAATATATAAAAATACTCTTCGGAATATTTTTCACCGAAGAGTATTTTGTTTATCTGTTTGGTGCACAGTAAGCGGGTGCGTGATTTTTATTAGATATTACCACGGGAGCGTTGCTGATGAAGCGGACGGCACAAAAAGTATTCTTCGGTATTCCCAATTTTCTTAAAGAATACGAGTTGAAATATTCGTAGTCAGCATCGACCTCGTCCCCGATTATAGATAAGCGCCTTACGGTGCCGGGTGCTATTTCTGCCCTGACGTTTCTTATCCTTTTCGGCTTTTCGTCAAAGAAGAGCTCGACCGTAACGGTTGCCTTAACGTTATCGGTAGTATTGAGGAAAGTAAAAACGAAGTCCTCCGGTATATCGGTTGACAGATCTGTGAATATCCAGGAGGTAGAGCCGCTTTTGTCTATTCCGCTCATAACTCGCTTTTCAAGTTCGGTCTTTGCGTAAGACGGCGGTACGTACGGAAGGCTTATCGTGCGCTCGGGATTCCCCACTATTATTTCCTCGACCCCTGCTTTGGTCATAATATAACGCGTGCTTTCCGCGAACGTCGAGAACGCAATAAAGGCGTTAAACGAAGAAACGGGGAGAATGCAGGTGCGAGGTTTAATAATATCATACGCATCGATCTCCGCTTGCGCTTTTCCGCAGCCGAAGCCGTGATGAGGTATCTGAAGAATATCCGATTTCAAATAATCGCCGTGCTTCTCTGCCAGCTTTGACGCAGCGAACGAGGCGTCGGCGGTCCAGAGAATAACCTGTTCTCCAAGCTCCATACGAATTACGAGCGACGTTGGATTTAAAGATAACGCCGTATGCATCGTGTCATCCATACTTGAGAGGATCTCACAGACGGCATCTCCGATAACGTACGTTTGTCCGGTATGCGTTTTATATACGGGAGCACCACTCTGCCTCATTTTATCCAGCATTTTTATGATATACGTAGAAGATGATGCGTCAAAATCGACTCGGGGCGTGTCCATACCGAGCTCGGGATAATGCTCAAGATCGTTATACTCGGGGAAATTGTAGTAAAAAGCGTCGATATCTACTTCGTCCGCGTATTTATCCATAAATCCGACGAAGCACTCAAAGTGATCTATATGCGGATGAGTGAGTATCCACCCCGCGATGCGAGGGCGCTTACCAAACGAGCCTCTCTTTAAGCACTCGAAGAGTTTGTCGCGATCGGGCTCGAAATCCCAACCGCCGTCGAAAACGATAAATCTTCCATCGGAAAGCCTTACTGCGTATGAAAGCCCGAAGTCTTCAAGATTTATCTGCGTGATCTGCGGAGTTACGCTTTTTGAAGCCGATATTACGTTTTTGTGCTCGAAGTAATTATCAGACTTCTCGTTGACTATATAAAGCTCTTTCGCGTTATGATAGAAGTTCAAAAACCACGATTCTCCGTTCCCGCGAAAAGCCGCATACTTGTGCCCCGCCCTTGAAAACTCCTCCTTTTTTTCAAGGCCGAAAGACGTGAAAAGCTTCACGTAAGAATCGAAACACGACTCGTCTTCCGATTTTATGACGAACACGCGCGCGGTATCGTTTTCTTTGTTTTCGATGCACTCTTCTCCGAATGCGGGGATAATTATGTTTTTCAAAGACCTTACTTCCCTTCTTGTTTTTACATAAATATCTTATATGAGTATTGTAGCATAAATATATTTCTTTGTCAACGAAAAAACTTAAAAACAGCCTATGTAAAATAAAAAAATGAAACCGCAGTTATTACCGCGGTTTCAAAAAAATATGGGGTGAAATATGGGGCTCGAACCCACGACCTCCAGGGCCACAACCTGGCGCTACTACCAACTGAGCTAATTCCACCGTATGTTAATGGCGCGTCTTGAGGGACTCGAACCCCCGACCTACTGCTTAGAAGGCAGTTGCTCTATCCAGCTGAGCTAAAGACGCAAACCTGTAACGGTCTATATTATAGCAGAAGCAAAACAATTTGTCAAGAGATTTTTCAACTTTTTTAAAAAAGTTTTAAGTCGTATAATATGTGCAAAGAGAGTTTTGACCTCAATTTGCACAAACCATAGTGCCAGAGGTTGCAACCTCTGGCACATTCTTTTTGGAAAGGAGTATGGAAATGAAATGCCGATATTTGACTTTCGATGATCGAAAGAAGATTGAAGCCTTGTATGTTTCGGGCGCTTCTCTCGCGGCAATCGCGGACACACTCGGCGTACATCTCGTAACGATTTACAGAGAACTGGCGCGAGGGAGTTGCGGCGATCTGGATAAAAACGGCAGAGAGAAGTATTCTGCCGAGGCGGCGCAGAAGGCTTTTCTTGAAAGTATGAAGCGCCGTGGCAAGGCAAAGGACAAGCCCAAAGAAAATAATTAAAAATCAGGAGGACAGACCATGAACATGAAGCAAGTTACAGCCTGCGTACACGCAGAACTGCGTTCCAACGAAGCCGCGCGCAAGAACGATAACGCGCTGATTATCGGCGTATTGCATCGGCTCGGCGTTGATACCAGCGTTCCCTTCGATCAGTTGGTTATGAATCCGCACAGACCTAACTTTGAATCTATCACCCGTGCGCGCCGCAAGGTGCAGGAGGAATTTCCCGAACTGCGCGACCTTGCAACCGCGTCCAGACGCAAAATGAACGCAGAGGCATACGAAGCCTATGCGCGCAACAAGAAGAGGAACATTCAGGAGCGGCAGGTAACGATCAACGATGTTCCCCTCACGGAGAGAAGATACAGCACAGCGCTCGGCTATACTACCGAGTGGCGACACCCAAACGGCAATATCTCCAAGAAGGACGGCGATACTTCTTTTACTATCGTTCATTTCGTCAAGGGAATGGACGGCAACGATCACAGAGTTTTCTGGCACACTTCGACGCTTGTGGCGGCGGTGGAATATTTGAATAAGCAAGGAGAATGAAAATGAAAAGCACAGGTATCATCAGAAGAATTGACGATCTGGGGCGCGTGGTTATCCCCAAGGAAATCAGACGGACACTTCGCATTAACGAGGGCGATCCTCTGGAACTGTTTACCGTTCAGGGCGGTGTTTGTTTCAAGAAGTATAACCCCATCAGCGACGCAAGGGATATTGTAAAGTCGCTGGAGGAATTTCTGGACGACTGCGATGCCTCGCCTACGCGTCAGGCACTCGCCGAGAAGATCAAAGAGATATACGCCGTTCTTGACGAAGCAGATGCAGAAACGGAGGGCAACCATGAGAGATAAGACCGCAAAGCAGATCGCAGAGGAACTGCTGGATCTCACCGTGGACGAGGCTTGTATGTACCTCGACGATAACCATACCGAGGAAGAGCGCGAGGAAATTGTGGCGGCGCTCTGGGAAGTCTATCACGCAAGGTGCGCGGCAAAATGAGCCTCGAAATCCTGAAAATTCAACATAACACCCCTGAATGGCTCGAACATAGAAAAACTGGTATCGGCGGATCGGACGCCGCCGCCATTCTGGGGCTTTCCCCTTTCAAGACAAATGTGCAGGTCTGGGAGGAAAAGGTCGGCATCCGAGAGCCTGACGACATATCGGAGAATCCCGTTGTCAAGTACGGAACAGAGGCAGAAGATCCTTTATTCCGCCTGTTCTGTTTAGATCATCCCCAGTACAGAGGGTGGAGTGATAAAACCATTGTGTATAGGCGCGGCTTTATGTTTGCCTCTCTGGACGGCGAACTGGAGGAACTGTCCTCTGGTGCGCTGGGTGTCTATGAGGGCAAAACGGGAGAGATCCACCGAAAGAGCGCTCTTGAAAAGTGGAATAAGCGCGTACCCGATTATTACTATGTGCAACTCTTACACCAACTCGTCGTAACGGGCAGGTCGTTTAATGTGCTGAAAGCACAGTTAAAACTGCTCTACACCGAGGATTTGGAGATCATTACCAAGCATTACCGATACGAGCGGAACGCCCTGCTGGACGACCTCAAATACCTTTACTGCAAAGAGCATGATTTTTGGGGATATGTTCAGCGCAAGGAAAGACCGCCGCTGATCCTGCCGCGTTTCGGCAGAGAATAAAAATTTTATATTTTGGAGGACAGATTATGTCAGAATTAGCACTCGTTATGAAAACCCCTGTGGAGCAACTGATCCCTGCCATGCTGGCGTGGAATAACACCGAACTGATGGCGCAGGTTGAGGCAACCCTGAAACAGTATCAGGGGCTTACATACACCGACGAGCAGATGGGCGAAGCCAAGAAGGACAAGGCGGCTCTGAACGCGTTTATTAAGGCTCTCAACGACGAGAGAATCCGCATCGGCAAAGTGTACGCCGCCCCGTATGATCGCTTCAAGGCGGAAGTGGACGAGGTTATTGCCAAGGTCAAGGAAACCGTGGGAGAGATCGACGCGCAGGTTACGGCGCACGATCAGGCTATCAAGGAGAAAAAGCAGGCGGACATTCTCGCATACTTTGAAAGCGTTATCGGAGAGTTTGCTGGGCTTATTCCTTATGAGCGCATCCACAATCCCAAGTGGTTGAATGTATCCGTCAGGATGCCTGCCGTTCAGGCGGACATTGACAAGGTGATCGAGGGCGCGAGAAACGCCGTCGTCGCCATTGAAGCCCTGCACTCCGAGGACGAGGAAACGCTGAAAGCGTATTACTTCCGCAATCTGGATCTCGGTGCGGCGCTGACCGAAAACGAGCGCTTGAAGCAGGAGCGCGCCCGTGTAGCCGAACTGAAAGCCAAGAAGGAAGCCGAAGCCAAGGCGAGAGCCGAGGCGGAAGCGGCGGCGCTGGAGGCGGCAAAAACCTCTCCGATGGTAGCGCCTGCCGAAGAGATTACACCTGCCGCCGCGCCCGAAGCGCCGAAACTGATTCCGCTTGATTTCCATGTAGAGGTAACTCTGGAACAGGCAAAAGCCCTCCAGCGCTTCCTCGTCGAGAACAACATCAAATATTCCAAGATTTAAGGAGAGAGTATTATGCAGAACAACATATCCAACCAGAGAGGGCTTGCCCCCAGTCAACCGAAATTCTCGGTCTTTATGAGCCAAGAAAACATCAAAAACCTTGTTCAGCAGTCCGTCGGCAAGAACGCCCAGCGCTTTACAGCCGCGATCATTTCCGCAGTCAGCACAACCCCTGCCCTGAAAGAGTGTACCCAAGGATCGATCCTTTCTGGCGCGCTTCTCGGTGAGGCTCTGGGGCTTCACCCGTCGCCCCAACTCGGACAGTATTACCTCGTGCCTTTCAAGAAAAAGGACAAGCAAGGCAATGTCGTCGAGGTCAATGCGCAGTTTGTTCTCGGCGCAAAGGGCTACAAACAACTCGCTATGCGTTCTGGTGAGTATCTGGATATAGATGTGCTGGAAATCAAAGAGGGCGAGTACAAAGGCAGAGATCGCAAGAGCGGCAAACAACTCTTTGAGTTTATCGAGAACGACGAGGAACGCGAAACCAAGCCCACTATCGGCTATATGGCGTACTTTGAACTGCTCAACGGCTTCCGCAAGGTCATTTACTGGACGAAGGGCAAGATGCTCAAACACGCGGATACATACGCACAGGCGTTTGACGCCAGCAAGTACGAGGACTTCATAAACGGCAGAATCCCGAAGGGTGAACTCTGGAAATACTCGTCGTTCTGGTATAAGAACTTCGACGAAATGGCGTTTAAGACGCTGATCCGCCACCTGCTTTCTCAATGGGGTATTCTCTCAATCGAGATGCAGGAAGCGCTTGCCAAGGACGAGGCTATTTTCAACGATAGCGGCGAGGCAAGTTTTGTGGAGTATGACGACGCGCCCAGCATGTACGATGGGCAGGCGTCCGATACCACCGTTACCGATACAACTACGGTCATTCCCGAAGGAGCGGAAGAGGAACAATTCGACTTCTTTTCTGCTGGCGGCGCGCAATGACGAAATCTGATTAAAACAGGAGGCTTCGCATGGCGAAAGTAAAAGACTATTTCTCACATGACTACCATGCGAGATCGGATTTGCGAGGGATTTTGAAGGATTATGGTCTGCAAGGCATCGGCTTTTACTGGTGCTTTGTAGAGATCCTGCACGAGAACGGCGGAACGGTAAAAGAGGCTGATCTGGATAGTATCGCGTTTGAACTGCGCGCCGATTCCGATATGTGCCAAGCCGTCGTAAAGAACTATGATCTGTTCAAGATCAAGGGCGGCAAAGTAACCTCTGATCGTGTGCAAAGAAACCTCAAAAAGCGCGCAGAAATATCCGAGGCGCGCAAGTCTGCGGCGGAAGCCAGATGGAACTCGTCAGAAGCGCCCAGAAATGCCTCTGGCGAGGCTTCCGAGGGTGGCGCTCCGTTTCCCCAGCCGTCAGAAGAAATCGCGCCCTGCGGCGCTGGTGGCTTTCTGGGAGCGGATGAAAAGCGCTCCCACGCCGAAACGGTCAAGTGGTATAGAGAGTGGTTTGCAGAGCGCTTCGAGAAATTTACAGAAGAGGCTCTAAAAGAGGACGACTTCGACGCGCACCCCGTCTGGGGCGTCAATGGTGTTTTCATGAACATTGTGGACGAGGTATCCCAGTATCCCACTTTGAAGATCGCAAAGAAATCGGTCAAGACAACGGAATTTCTGGGCGTGATGCGGCACTTTGTTTGGTCGCGGCAACATCTGGAAGAACTCGCGGATGTCATTCGAGAAGTCAACGAAAAAGCAGATCAAGGCAGAATCAAGAATAAGCAGAATTACCTCATAGCCGCACTCTATCAGGCGGCGAGGGTGAACGGAGGTAGTGCGGATTGACGCTTTCAGAAGCAAGAGAAGCGGCGCAGAAAGGCGTTGCTGTCGTGTCGGCTGGTGTTCGGTATGCGCGCATAGAATTTGTGGGCTACAAGTACACCGAGGACGGCAGAGAGATCCCGTCTGTTCGCCTGTTGGATAAGAGCAAACATAGCATTACGGACGCAAGCCCTCACATGTGCGAGGTTGCGTCTGACGAAAATACATAGAAAGATGGTTGAGGTTATGAATAGTGTAAATTTGGTCGGCAGAATTACAGCCGATCCTGAACTGAAACAAACCACTTCGGGAAAATCGGTTATTTCCTTTTCCCTTGCAGTAAAAAGACCGCGCGTAAAAGATACCACGGATTTTCTCAAAATCATTGCATGGACGCATACAGCCGAGTATGTTGCCAAGTACGCGCACAAGGGCGATACGCTGGCGGTGTCTGGCGTTATTACTGATCGAGAGTATGAGCAGAACGGCAGGAAGGCGCACTCCGTCGAGATTATTGCCGACGAGGTACAGGTACTCGGAAACAGACAGACTGCGGCAGGAGCGGCGGATATGCCGCATTTCGAGGAAGTGCCGCAGGACGATACATTACCGTTTTAAGGAGGCTATATGGTTATCAAGCAGATTTTATGCGATAAGTGCGGCAGAAAGATTGCTGACGATAAAGCGCATCCGCGCCTTGTGATCCAGAAGTACAAGCACGAAAATCTTGTTACTTCCCCGAAGGGCTGGCGCAACGATAGAACGATCAATCTATGCGAAGAGCATTTTACCGAGTTTATGGCTTTCTTGGGAGGTGGCGACGATGAAAGTTGACATTTTCAATACCGACAAGAAATACCAGATCATATACGCAGATCCGCCGTGGAAGTATCGCAACATGGGAAACATAGAGGCGACGGCGGAAGCGCATTACTCTACAATGGAGCAGGCGGATATAGAGAGCCTTCCTGTTGCCGATCTCGCTGACAAGAACTGCATCCTCTTTCTCTGGGCTACATTCCCGAAGATTCAGGAAGCCCTGAACTGCATGAAGGCGTGGGGATTCGAGTACAAGACAGTCGGATTTACATGGGTGAAAACCAATAAACGGGGGGGGGGGTACTGTTTTGGCGTTGGCTGGTACACAAAGTCAAATGCAGAAGTGTGCCTCATTGGCGTCAAAGGCAGAGCGCCGAAGGTATCCAACGGGGTGTCCTCCATAGTAGAAGCCGTCAGAGAGGAACACAGCAAGAAGCCCGATATTGTCAGGGAGAAGATCGTGGAGTTTTCTGGCGATCTCCCCCGTATAGAACTCTTTGCCCGTCAGTACGCGGACGGATGGGATTGTTGGGGGAATGAAGTATGATCGAATACGAAGTATCCAAGGAAAAGGGTGGTCAGTATTACGCACACCCAGCAGGACACCCCGAACAGCCCATTAAGGGGAGTTACGGCGATAAGAAAAAGGCTATCAAATTTGCCTCGCGCCTCTGCGGTATGACCGTCAAAGAATACATATCTGCGAGGAAAACAAAATGAGCCGACTGATCGCGTTACACGACGCCGATGCGGAACATTTCGGGCGGCTGAATAAGTTTCCAAACTACGCGCTTATGAAAATATCAGCGTGGCACAAACAGCAAGGCGACGAAGTGGTGTGGTTTTCGCCGATAGAGGCGCAGTTTTACGATCTGGTGTATTCCAGCAAGATTTTCGACTTTGTGCCAGAAAACCCATACCTCCCAGAGAACACAATCAAGGGCGGAACGGGATACGGGCTGTTTCAGGATCTCCCAGACGAGATAGACCGCATGTACCCCGATTATTCCATCTATCCCGATTGCGATTACGCCATAGGCTTCCTGACGCGCGGCTGTCCGAACAAATGCTCGTGGTGCTATGTGCCGCAAAAAGAGGGCGATATATACCCCTACCGTACATGGCAGGAGATCGTCAGGGCGGACACAAACAAACTGACGCTCATGGATAACAATATTCTCGCGCATCCTCACGGCATAGAGCAGTTGCGGCAGTTGGCGGAAACAGATTATCGCCTCGACATCAACCAAGCAATGAGCGTATTTCTGGTAACTCCCGAAACAGCAGATATTCTGTCACGGTGCAAATGGCAGAAATTCATTCGCTTCTCGGTAGATCAAAAGGCGCAGATCGAAGGAATGTATCGCGCCGCCGATTTGCTTGCAGAACGCGGCATCCCGAACTCAAAACTGTTTATCTACTGTCTGTTGACAGAGGATTTAGAGGACGACCTGCGCCGCATATACGCTATGCGCAAACTCAAATCCGCTACGCTGTACGGTATGCCCTATAAGGATCAGCGCAAAGGCATTATGCCGAAACGCTGGCAGAACATTATGGCACAGAAATATATCTATTCTGGGCAATGGCGAAAAATCGACTGGGCGGAGTGGAAAGAAGATCATAAATTTTACTTCAAGGAGGATCTATGAAAAAACTTACCAACAAGCAGAGATGTCGGAACTGCATCCACAAGTGCGTTTGCCTGTATCAGGGTTATTTCAAGGGTGTGGGTGACGAAATAGACCGTTGTAAGCACTACTATTCCAAGGAGAGGGCTTACGGAAAGAAGGTGGCGAAGTGGAAGCCGCATTGATAAGCATACAGCCTAAATGGTGCGAATTGATTGCATCTGGGAAAAAGACTGTTGAGGTCAGAAAAACCAGACCGAAACTTAATTCCCCGTTCAAGTGCTATATCTACGAAACAAAAGATAAACAATTTGAGCATATCGGCGTTGTTGGATATAGAACGGACGGAACAAGGTACGATTTTTTGCATGGAACAGGCAAAGTTATAGGCGAGTTTGTATGCAAAAAGATAGAGGAACTTTATCAATGTAATTCGGGTTGGGTACAAGCCTATGCTTGCCTGTCAAGAGATAAATTTTTTGATTATCTTGGAATACCAAGAAAAACGCATCTTGGCTATGACAAAAAGGCTTACGGTTGGCTCATCACCGACCTTGTGATATACGATAAGCCGAAGGAGTTAAGCGAATTTCGCCGTCCTTGTGATGGAAACTGCCATAAATGCAAGGACGCTATTTGGCACACGCCACGCGATTTTTCGTCGGATTCAAAAATAGTTGGTTGCGGCAGAAAAGTAACCGCTCCCCAGTCTTGGTGCTATGTGGAGGCTCTGGAATGAGCAAACAGATTGACATTTTCGGCAACGAAACCGAAGTAACGAATCCGCCGCCGTCTGGCGGCAGGCGTTACAAGCGGATGCAGGAACTATACGGCATTACCGAGGGTAAAACCTGTAAGACCTGCAAACACCTATGTTCATACACCCAGAGCCGCAGGTGGTATAAATGCGGCTTATGGATAAGAAGCGCAAGCCAAGCGACGGATATACGCCTGAAGGACACGGCTTGCGGAAAATACGAGGAGGACACATGAAAATTCATTACCTGAACGCCGCTGGAGAAGAAAAAATGATAGACGGCGTTGTTCACTTGCAAAATGTTGATAACGAAACCTTTATAGCAACCATTGAGGGCGGAAAGGAACTTACTTTGCGTGTTTCGAGGATCGAGGGCGTTGCCGATATGGATATGCTTGAAAAAAAGGAAATTAAGGTATCACCAGAAATGTTGCATCATTTTTCGCGAAACATGAGAGCGACGCCTGCTGATTTCGGAATAATCAGAATAACGGTTGGTGCGTGGAGAAGCATTGCGGATCTTCTTGAAGCCGCCGCAGAAAAACTGGAGGCGAACGATGAAAGACCGTAAAACACCCTTTTTCTACGCTGGATTTGTGGGATCATTCCAGATCACATTTATAATCCTGAAACTTTGCGGCGCGATCACTTGGAACTGGTGGCTGGTTATGCTCCCTCTCCTGATCGGCGCAGTCGCACCGATTGTCTTTCTGGTTATCCTGCTGACAGTCGCCATCATTCAGTCATTTTTCAAGAAGTGGTAAGGAGGACGGCATGGAATCTATTATATTGACTATCGCCGCCTCTCTGGTATCTATATCGGGGCTGGTCGTCTGCATCGTTGCGACACATAAGAATCACGATCCTGCGCAGAGGCTCGGCGTCTTTATGACGATGATCGGCGTGGCGCTGGCTATGCTCCACGCTTTCGGATAGGAGGTTGCGCATGGAAGAAAAGATATTTGCGGAGGCGCGTCTGCCAGATCCAGAGATAACGCGTCAGGGGTTAGCGGATGTGCTGAATTACGCAAAAACAGAAGCCGCGCGCCAGCGCAGGCTTGAAGAAAGCCCTGTGAAGCATATTCGTATAGACCAGCCGCGTTTTGAAATGCGCATGGAGCAGACAGAGAGAAAGACCTACATAGAAAGCCAGATCGGGTACATAATCAAGTCCTATGAGGAAAAGATCGACACAGAGGCAATGAATGAGATTGTCGATATTGCAAAAGCGGCAGGCGTGTCCGATGTGATTTTGCTGGATAAGCAGAAGATCGTCCTCGCCATTACAAAACAGATCTCCCAGCCGCCGAAAAATCAAGGCGACGATCTGGTTAGGCATATATACTGCCCCTGCTGTGGTTATTTCTTCGGCAATGGAATGAAATCACTTCAAGCCAAAGAACCTAAAATAGCCATTATCTTCAACACCGAAAAACATTGCCGCAACTGCGGACAGGCGCTCGATTGGAGCGACTACGATTGTTAAACAAGGAGGAATCACCATGGAATACATAAACAAATCAGCCGCGCTGGATCTTCTCGATAAAGCCCTTGTACGCTCGGTTGAGAGCGGCGGCGGTGGAGGCTCGTAATGCCAAGCCCTAAACTCCGCTCTTCTGAATGTGCGGAACAGATCGCCGTCGTCGAGTGGTGCGACCTTATGCACATACCCGTCGTACATATACCGAACGAGGGCAAAAGAAGCCCTGCAACAGCCAATCTGCTCAAAAGCATGGGATTACGCAAGGGCTTCCCCGATCTGCTTGTAACGAGGGCGAGAGGGGGTTATCACGGGTTTGCCGTCGAAATGAAATACGATAAGGGCAAGACCACGAAAGATCAAGAGGAATGGCTGGAAATCCTCTCTGCGGAGGGATACGCCTGCGTCGTGTGCTGGAACGCCGACGACGCGATCAGACTTATAGACAAATACAACAAGTTACCGAAAACCACAACAGGAGGAAAACAACATGAGTAACTGCGCAACCTGCGGCGCATACCTCGCTGAAGGCGAAGGTATTGTATGCCGCGCCTGCGAGGCGAAGAATACGCCCACAGAGCCGCGAGAGCGGCGCAGGCATGTCTTTACCGTCCGTGTAGGCGGACGAGCCAAGGGCAAGCAGCAGACGGCGCTGGAAGAGGCGCTGAATCGCTGTGCGGAACTGGAAGCGCTTTTGTTCGCTTTCGTCTGGAACAGGGCTACATACCCTCTCGGAAAACAACTCGGAAAGAGTGAGGACGAGATCGCGGACAAGACGCTGGAAACGATGGAAGCGGCGGCAAATATGGTAGATATACCGAAAGTAAGAGAGCGGCTACTGGCGGCGCGTCAGAGGCGCGAAAAGAAAGGCGAGGTACATACGGATGAAGCGGATAAAAAAGATACTGAAGGTCATTCTTGACGGTCTGCTCCTGCTCTTGACGGGCAAGGGCGGAGATATGGCAAGGCAAGCCGTGAACGACGGCATCTGCGATTTTTCAGGGCAAGGGAGGGATTGCTATGGCAAGTAAAGGATTTGACCTGCCGCCCACCGAAAACCCCTGTATAAACTGCCTGAACGCTGGAACACCGATCTGCGACGGATGCAGTTTTATCCAGAAGCCAAGCGGCAAGAAAAGCAAGCCGACGCAGTACGCAGGCGCACTCGGCACGAATAAAGACAATAAGCGCATGGTGGCGCTTGCGTCCTCGATAGCCCTGCGAATCCAGACTGGGAATCCCGTTCCCGTGCGCTGGTTGTTGGAATATAACAAGTTAGTCACAGACGACGGCGGCGAAGGATAGCCGACGCCAAAAGGAGCGAAAGATGGCAAGAGAAAAAATGTATTTCAGTTGGGAGATCCCGACAAGCGTTGTCTGCATGGTAAATGCGATATGCGCAGATTATGAAAGGCGCGAGAGAGCCATAAAATACTCGAATATAACGGGCGCGGTGCTGGAAAGGTATATTGAACTGAACTCGGTTATCGACGGCGCGCTACAAGAGGTAGAGGTCGGAATAAGAGCCGATCTGTTGCGCGATATAGCCGAAGGAAGAGGCTATACCAGATCGCCCACGCAATGCGTGGTATCAAAGAATACATACTACCGCCGCCGCAGAAAACTGATACACGATATTGCCAAAGAACTCTCGCTCCTTTAATTACCCTAAAATATAACTAAACTAAATTGTATATTTAATTATATATATACTTTAAGAGTATATCGGCATCACCCCGAAGCATCCGAAAGCACCCCACACCACCCCACAAAATAATAGCACAATAAAGTCGATCAAAAATGTTCTTCACGCAGAATAAATGGTGACAAATCGAAGTAAAAAGTGTGATAGAATGTATAACAGATAATGTGCCATATACCCATAGAGGTCAGAGCCATAATGTTCCCCATCGGAGCGTCATGGCTCTTTTTGTTTTGATTTGACAAGGAGAGATACAAAATGAGCCAAACAAAGAAACCCCAGACAGGACGGGATGAAAGAGGTCGATTTACAAAAGACCATAAGATCGGAGAGGCAACCCGTTTCGCAAAAGAAAACGCCGCCGCCTGCAAATACCACGAAGAGTATGCAGATCAGTTGATAGAGTTTTTCAACCAGCCGAACACACGCACGGAATACTCCGAAACTCTGAACGGCAAGGGCGAGGTCGTAAAGCGCGTTCCGATCATTATACCGAACGAATACCCCACCTTTGAAGCCTTTGCGGCTAAACTCGGTGTAACTACGGAAACATTGAGGAATTGGTGCGATCAGAGCGCCCGATTTAAGTACGCATACGCACGCGCAAAGGAACTGCAAAAGGCGAAACTCATTACAAACACGCTGGGCGGCATATATAATCCGCTCTTTGCGAAGTTTGAGGCTATCAACAACCACGGTATGAGCGACAAGACTGCAACCGACAATACCGTGACCTTTAACATAGAACTCTCGGACGAGATCGACGAGGAATCGAACTGATGCAGGTTAGCGTCGTTCTCGGCAAGCCCCAGCCGAAGCAAAGGGAGTTTATGCTGGCGAAGGCAAAATATGTGGCGTTCGGCGGAGCGCGAGGCGGCGGCAAATCGTGGTCGGTCAGAGAAAAGGCAAAGCGGCTGGCTTTGAAATGGGCTGGTATAAAGATCCTGATTATCCGTAAGACCTACACAGACCTGCGCGACAACCACATTCTGCCCCTGAAAGCAGACCTGCCCGACAGCCTTGCACCGTATAAAGAGGCTGACAAGGCATTTTGCTTCCGCAATGGATCGCGTATCAAATGCTCCTATTTCGCCAACGACAGCGACGCCTTGCAGTATCAAGGGCAAGAGTATGATGTGATCTTTCTGGAAGAGGCTACGCAGTTTACGGAAATGGTTTTTAATGTGTTAAAAGCCTGCCTGCGTGGCGCAAACGACTTCCCGAAAAGAATGTATCTGACTTGCAACCCTGATGGCGTCGGCTTCCTATGGGTAAAGCGTCTGTTTGTCAGCCGCGAGTATCTGGAGGGCGAAAACCCCGACGATTTTTTATTCATTCAATCCCTCGTGGACGACAACGAGATCCTGATGCGGAAAAACCCCGATTATGTCAAGCAGTTGGATTCGCTTCCAGAGGGAATGAGAGAGCGCTGGCGTTACGGCTCTTGGGATGTTGCCGAAGGACAGTATTTCAACGAATTTCGCCGCGATATTCATGTATGCGAGCCGTTCCCTCTCCCGAAAGAGTGGCGGCGATACATTGCTATCGACTACGGTTTGGATATGCTTGCGGCATACTGGATCGCTGTTGACAACTCAACAAATTGTTATGTCTATAAAGAGTATTGCAAGCCCGATCTGCCGATCAGTATGGCGGCGAAGGCTATTCTGGAAAATACAGAGCCTAACGAGAATATATACGCCGTCCTCGCTCCCCCTGACCTCTGGAACAGGTCGCAGGAAACGGGCAAGAGCAAGGCGCTTCTGTTCTCCGAGGCTGGGCTGGATCTCACAAAGTCCAACAACGACAGAGAGGCTGGCTGGCTTGCGATCAAGGAACTGCTGGCGCAGGACGCAGAGGGCAACAGCAGACTGCACATTTTCAAGAACTGCCCTCAACTCATAAAGAATCTTCCCGAACTGTTAAGAGATCCCAAGCATCCTACGGACACAATGAACGAGCCGCACGAGATCACCCACAGCCCCGATGCGCTCCGTTACTTTGCGATTTACTGGGTATCTCCTTCCTTGCCGACGCAGGAGAAGCGCGTAAAATACCGCAAGGATCATTTAGAGGATTATCTGAACGCAGGATCGGAAGAGATAAGAAAATTGCTAATCAAGAAATATGGAGGATTGCCTGAATTATGAGAATAGAATATCAGGACAGTACAAAACTCGCTTTTTTCCAAGAACTGTACTCCGAAGCCAAAGCCGCCTCCGAGGAACTGTACGAGAAACTGGAACAGCATATCCAGCAGTACAAAGGAAGCCCGAAGATCGACGGCTCGGAGGAAGAGGCAAAGCAGGTGCGAAACATCACATACGAACTGGTGGAAAGTCAGGTTACGAGTTACCTGCCGAATCCGTCCGTATCTCCGAAGATGTGGAGCGAAAAGAACGAGCGGAACGCGAAGAGTGCCGAAACGCTCTTACGCAACAAGCGCGACGAATTGCCGTTTGAGAAATTGAACGACATTGACGAGCGCTACAATCCCATTTACGGCGGCTCTGTGTGGCTGACAGAGTGGGATAATTCCATTGTTACCCATAACACGGTCGGAGATGTCAAAATCTCCTGTCTTTCTCCCCAGCGCTTCGTCGGTCAACCGAACATTTACAGTCTGGACGATATGGAATACTGCTTTATCACCTTTGAAACCACCAAAGAGGATATTATGCGGAAATACGGCGTCAGCCCCGAAATCGCAGACGAAGCGGAATCCGACGAGAACGCAGACGAAAAGACCGCCACCCTCTATGTGTGCTATTACAAGGACGAGGACGACAAGATCTGTCAGTATATCTGGTCGGGCGATACAGAACTGCTCGACATTGAGGATTATTTTGCGAGAAAGCGCAAGATCTGTAAGGTCTGCGGTAAGCGCGAAGAACTCTGCAAATGCGAGAAGCCGAAACTTGAACTCCAAAACGAGGAATACGAGGAACTTGACAGAGATATTCTGCTGTCCGACGGCTCTGTGATCCCTGCTATGAGCGAGGTTATCAAGGACGGTCAGATCGTCATGGAAACCCAAAAGCAACAGATGGTTGAGCAGGACGGCAGTATGGCGTTTGAGGACATCGGCGGCGGTGTTACTGCTCCGCTCTTTGCGGATGTGCTTGTACCCAAGACAGAACCGACACGCCTTCCTTTCTATGCACCCAGCAAATTCCCCATCGTTATCCGTAAGAATACATCCGAAGAGGACAACCTGCTCGGACAGTCTGACTGCGAATTTATCCGTCCGCAACAGCAGGCGATCAACAAACTGGAAAGCCGCATTGCCGAGAAACTTATGGGAAGCGGCGTCTATCCTATTGTGCCTGACAGTTTTACGGGCGAAATGGATAATAGCATCTTCAAGAGAGTTTTTCGCGCAAAGCACGATACTTTCCAACTGTTCGGGCGCGTGGATTTGCAGGTGGATATTTCCAGAGATATTGAGCAGTCAGAGCGCCTTTACGACCAAGCAAAGCGCATCCTCGGCATTACGGACAGTTACCAAGGACAGTACGACGCCTCCGCGCAGAGCGGCAAGGCAAAGCAGATTCAGGTACAGCAGGCGGCAGGTCGTTTGGATTCCAAGCGCCAAATGAAAAACGCCGCGTATGCGGAGATCGACCAGATCATTTTCCAGTATTACCTTGCCTATGCGGACGAGCCGCGCCCTGCTACATACCGCGACGCGCAGGGCAATCTTCAAAACCGCATCTTTAATCGCTATGACTTTATCGAGCGCGACGAGGCTGGCGAGTGGTATTACAACGATCAGTACCTCTTCCGAACGGACGCCACCGTGGATGTTGACAAATCCAGAGAACTTCTGTGGCAGGAGAACAGGCAGAACTTCCAGCAGGGCGCATACGGCGATCCTGCTCTCCCCCAGACGCAACTCATTTTCTGGCAGAACATGGAGAAGGCGCATTATCCATGGGCGAACGACAATGTGGAGCGTATCAAGGCAGAGATCCAGCGTCAGCAGGAGATCGCGCAGTATCAGGCGCAGATCAAGGCGCTTCAAGGCGAGGTACAGAATCGCGCTGGCTACGAGGGCTATCTGCTTGAAAAAATCAAATCTTTAACGGCAGGAGGAAAGAACAATGTCGATATGGGATCAAATCCGTAATTCCGTTGGTGCGGTTGTAAGCGCCGCCGCTAACGCAGTAAAAAACGCACAGGGCAATTCTACGCCTACGGTAGATACATCGTATGGTGCAAATACGCCCTCTGCTCCCGTCGTCGGCGCGACTGTTGGTGCTGGTGTGGCAAACGCCGCGAACGCCGTTGCTGGCGCTGTAAATGGTGCTTATAACGGCATGACCTACGGGGATTATATCGCTGGCAGTCAGTCTGCGCCCCAGACGCTTGTTCATAATCCGAACGATGGTAGCGCGGCAAAGCCCACAACGCTTGAATATCAGGTAGGACGCGACGAGCCGAAGGTGGAAACCTTGCCGTATAATCCCAACAGCGGAAGCGCCCAGAAAACGCCTCTGTCTGCTCCTGCCTCTGGCGGTGGATCTTCTACACCCCCTGCGGCAGAAACCGCTCCTGCCGCTCCTGTTACCTCTGCGTGGGATGGCGTGGCGGCTATCGACAGTTACGAGGAATACCTGCGCAAGCAGGAGGGCGCGTATAAGGATATTTACGACGAGCAGACGCAATATTACAACGAGCAAAACCAGAAAACGCTGGAAGCCATCGAGGCACAGCGTCAGGCGGCACTTGCCGAGGCTCAAAACCAGAAGGATCTTCTCTACGGTGCGGCAGAAACCGCCAAGAACTCTGCTTACAGCAACGCAGAACAGCAACTCATGGCTGATCTGAATTACTCTCAACAGCAGTATGACACGCTGATCGAATCCATCAACGCACAGAAAAACTCTGGAATGGCTCTGGCAGAGGAACAGAAGCAGGCTCTTCTTTCCATGTCCGAGGAACAGCGCAACGCCGTGTACGCATACGCCGAGGAAAAGCGCGCGGCTGACATTGCACAAGCCGAGAAGCAGTACGGCGCTCTCATTGAGGCAATCAACGCGCAGAAATTGTCTGGTGAAGCGTTGGCGCAGGAGCAGAGGGATCTCCTTCTCTCTATGTCGGAATCCCAGAGAAGCACGATCTATGCGGCGGCAGAGGAACAGCGTGCGGCGGATATTGCCTACGCTGAACAGCAGTACCAGACGCTTATTGATTCTATCAATGCGCAGAGGGCGGCAGGTGAAGCACTTGCAACCGAACAGAGGGATCTTCTCTTGTCTATGTCTGAAAGTCAGCGCAATGCCGTTCTCGCGGCGGCAGAGGAACAGTACAACGCCGATATTCTCCACGCCACAAAGCAATACCAGTCTGTGATTGACGCGATCAATCAGCAAAAGGCGACTGGCGAGGCTATGGCGGCAGAACAGCGCGACCTTCTGCTTTCTATGTCAAAGGAGATGCAGGAAAAGGTTTACGAGGCGGCGGAACTCCAAAGACAGCAGGCGTACACCAGCGCCGATGTCGAGAGGGAGCGTAGCGTCGTGGACGCGCGTTCCTCTTACGAGCAGAACAAAGCCTCCTACGGTGCAAACGCCGAGGCTATGGCTGGTATGGGCTTGACTGGAAGCGGATACGGCGATTATATCAATCAGCAGGCATACGCCCAGCAGAGAGCGGAAACCCAGCAGGCAAACGCACAGGCGGCGGCTGTGAAGCGTGATGCGGACTATGTGGAAGGTCAGGCGAAACTCCAAGCCGACACCGACTACCTCCAGAACAAGCACACGGCGGAATCGCAGTACGCGGATAGAATGTACGATCTCGACCTTTCCTACCAGAAGAACAAACTCTCTGCGGATCAGGCACTCGAAGATAGCAAGCACTCTGCCGATAGCGCCAGACGCCAGACGGCGACCAATGCCGAGGCGGCGCATCAGGAGAATGTCTATAATGCACAATCCCAGTACAGCCAGAATATGTACGAGATTGATACGACCTATCAGGGCAACAAGACTGCCGCCGATCAGGCGCTTGCTGAAGGTAAACATGCCGCCGAAAGCGCCGAGAGAAGCGCAAAGGCACAGGCTGACGCCGACCATCTCCAAAATCAGTATAACGCTGAATCTCAATACAAGCAAAATATGTATGAGGTTGACACCACATACCAGAGCAATAAACTTGCGGCAGATCAATCTCTGGAGGATAGCAAGTACGCCGCCGAGAGTGCGGAAAAGCAGTCGAAGGCAGAGGCGGACGCGGCGCACCGTGAAAACACCTACAACGCCGAGAGCCAGTACGCGGATCGGGTATATGAGATTGATACCACATACGCCACCAACAAAGCGAACGCAGACGCCCAGAAGAGCGCCATGGACTATGAAGCCCACACCAACGAACGCAACGCCAAGTACGAAGCGGATCAGGCATACAACGAGAACAAGTATGCGGCGGATTCCTCTTACTCCAAGAATGTTGCGGATGCAGAGGCGGCGGCTCGTGCGGATACTCTGGCGGCAAATCAGGCGGCGGACGCTGGCAAATTCAATGCCGATATGTCGTACAGAGAAAATATGCTCAACAACGACAACGCCATCGGCGCATACCGTCAACAGAAAGCCGACGAGGCGGCGGCAAAGGCGGAGGAAGAAACCTCCTACGCAAGAGCCGCGTACACCGAGTTTTTGGCTGGTGCAAACTCTGGCTCTTATACCGCCGATCAGTTGCGACAACTCGCGCAGGAGTACGGTCTTTCCGAAGAGCAGACAAATTCTCTCGTCAATGCGGCGAACGATTACGAGCAGAAGCGTCAGGCGGCGGCAAATGCGGAACTCTCTGCTGGTACTGGTGACAATATCGGCTATATCGAGGATGCCGTCCAGAGTGGCGCGATCACCGAAGAGCAAGGCAAGGCACAGATCGAGAATATCCAAGAAAGCAATTACAACAGTTTTGCCGAGGATATTTCTTACGGCTACGCCGACACCGATGCCATTGATAAGGCTTACGCCGACGGCAAGATTTCGCAGGCACAGTATGACGATCTGAAAGCCAAGTGGAATAACGCAATCGACACCAGCGCAAGCACCTTCTACAACAACGACGGCACGGCGCTTCTCAACAAGAGCGCGGCAAAGGTCGAACTTGACAAGATCTGCAACAGCAAATGGTGTAGCGAGGCGACAAAGAGCGCTCTGCGCGCGGTATATAGAAGCCTTTATACGCCTATTACCAAAAGTGTTAAATTTAACAACGATGGCTCGTTCCTCTTCTTTGGCTCGGACGACCTCGCAGAAGCAGGAAACAATTTCTCCGTTATTTGCAACGGCACAAAGTACCGCATCGAATCTGGTGGCGAGATTAACGACACAAACATTAAGGAAGTCGCGTCCGATCTGTCCGACGGAACTGTGTTCGGCTATCAAGGAACTATCTACATCAAGAAAGATAACCGAGTATTCAAAATCCAGAAGCGCTCTGGAAGTTATACCGACCATTACAACAACCTCTACAACCTCTTCTTTGGAGGCGGAGATACAACTTCCACGGCGTCGGCAAACAGCGCAGGAACGGCGGCGAAAGCAAATCCTAAATGGACTTCTTATCAGGACGCGGCGGATGCAGGTTATTCCAATATCATGACGCGCACGGAATGGGCGCGCAGAAAATCCTCTACTGGTTGCAACACCTATCAGGAGTATCTTGACAAAATGTATGCAAAGTATGTGGGATAAAATCAGGAGGCTTTTATGGCAACGACTTTCTCACTATCACAAATGAATAATGCCGCAGGCGGAAGCAAGCGTACACTTGCTTCCTCTGCCCCTGCGGCGGCTCTGAACTATTCTGTGCAGGCTTCCCAGCAGGTCGCGGAATCCCAGAACAACGGCGGATTTCTCGGCGGAGTGGGATACCTCTTTGAAAAGGTTGGTCTGGGCTTCCTCTCTGGTATTGAAGGTATTTGGGATTATGGTGCTGGTGGTATTGCCAAACTGTTCGGCGCTGACGACTGGGCGGAACAGCAATTCTCAAATGACTGGGTAAACTATTCCCACGCGGATGAATGGTTTAATCCGTCCGAGGGCTGGCAGGTCGCAGGTGATGTGGCAGGGGGCATAGGCACGAGCCTCCCTGCCATTGCAGGCGTCGCGGCAGGTGCGGCGATAGCGTACTTCTCTGGAGGATCGCTGTCACCCCTTGCGGCAGGCATTATCTCTGGTAGTATCGCTGGCTTTGGTGCGGCAGGTAACGCAACCAAGGAAGCATACAAGCAATCGGGAGAACTCGGCGCGAAAGAGTTTGGATACGGCTTCCTCTCTGGCGCAACCGAGGCAGGCGTGGAGATCCTGACGGCAGGCATGGCGAAAGGCTCTGGTCGTATCGTATCCTCTATCGCAAAGGCGACGGCAAAGGAAACGGCAGAAACAGTCGCAAAGACTGGCGCGAAAACCGTTATCAAAAACCTTGTAACCGACTTTGCGACAGAAGCCTTCGAGGAAGGTCTGGCAGAGGTACTCGATCCCGTGTACCAACGCATGACATTCAATCCCGACGCGGAGAACGCAACGCCGCAGGAAGTGGCATACGCGGCGCTCGTCGGAGGTCTGTCTGGTCTTGTTATGAGCGGCGGCAGTACGGCGATCAGCGCAGGCGTAAACACCACGCAAAACCTTTTCTCTGGTAGCAAAGCAATCGAAAACGGCACGGTGGAATCCGTCATGGAAACCGCGCGCCAACTCACCGAAACCGAAAACGCAAACGATACGGGCTACGCGTCGTTCCAGACGGTCAAAAACGCATACGAGCAACTGTCCGAGAGCCTGAAAACCACGGGCGGCACGGTGCAGACCGTCAAACAGAAAATGCTTCTCGGTCAGATCAAGAGGGCAAATACGGCGTCGATCTTTATGCCCTTTATTGAGCGAAGCGCTGTCAATATCCTTGCAAACGCGGAATCTGTGGCGCAGAGATACAGCGAATTTGGAATGAAGGACGCCAACGGCAAGCCGCTCAACCTTACCGCAGACGACATCCGCTCTGGCGTGGACGCAACACTCTTGCAGATCGCACCGCAGGAGCGCACACGGGAGCAGCAGAAAGCCCTTGTTAAGTCTATTCGCGCGGCTCTTACCAGCAATTCTACCCTTGCTACGCTGGCTGTGGCGGACGCGACTGGTCGTATTACTATGGATACCCAGCGTTTCGCAGAAGCGGCTCTGAACGGCGCAAATCTCGCCAACAGCGCAGACCTCAATTACTTTGTAGAACACGCAAGCAAGGAACAGATCGCCGCCCTCTCGGCGGATCTCGGTATTTCCGACTGGTCTGCTTTGACGATTGACGATTTCCGCGCAAGAGTGGCTGAATTTGCAACCAGCGAGAAGATCTCCGAGTATGCACAGCAGTCCAAGCGCATCCGCGCGGCTATGCAGACGGCGCAGGAGAGCGCGAAGCCTATTCCTCATATCCTCCGCAGAAATATGTCTGACGGCGTATATCGCTTCACCAGCGAGAACAGCGCTGTCAATATGGCTGTTTTCAAAGAGGGCGAAACCTACCACCTTTTTGACTATGAAAGCGGCAATATCAGCCGCTCCCTCTCCGTTCAAGAGGTCAACAAGGTACTCCGCACATTCTGGAACAGCAATACCGTCCAGACGCCCACGGTGGAACAGTTTACCGAGGAAACAAATCTGGGGCGGCAGGCGCTTGACATTGACGCCATGGCGACAGAGCGCATCCCTGAATATCATACGCTGTCAGAGCCGAACAAGCAGGCAGTCCGTATGACGATCAGACAGGCGCAGGCGAACGGTATTGCAGAGGCGGAAACGCTGACCTTTGCCCGTGTTGCCGCTCGATCTGGTATGAATATCGTATTTGACGGCGCAAAATCCGCCGTCGGTGATGCGAACATTCAGGGCAACACCATTTATATCAATCCCAACGCGCCGAAAGAACGCCTCCAGAGCCGACTTCTGCTCCACGAGGCAGGACACGCCCTGCTCCGCAGTAAAGACGGTAAAAACCTCATTGCCGAGGCTTTCAGGCGCATTGCGCCCGAAAGATCGCAGGAGATCGCACAAAGATATATCAACTTCTACAAGAAGCAAGGTATGTCTATGGAGCAGTATATGCCTATCGTAAACGAAGAGATCACGACGGCGTATATCGAGGATGTGCTGGGCGACGCGAACGCGTGGGAGTACATTCTGGGCGAAGATCCCTCTCTTTCGGAAAAGGTGTTGAGTTTCTTCCGCAAAGCGGCAAGAGATTACTCTGCCGACGAAAAACTGTCCGCAGAGGCGCGCAAACTGCTCCGTACATACAAAAAACTCTTTGCCGATCTGTCGGCGCAAAATCAGGGCAACAACGCTCTGGAACTGTCGCGGCAGGACGAGAGAGGAAAAGCGCCCTCCGCCGAGGTTAAACCCCAGCGCAGAGCGCTCCCTGACAGCATCGGTGCATATTCCGACGAAGAGCGGAAAAGCATCGAAGCCAGAAAAGACAATATTACCGCTCGTTCCTATGACGATGTACTGGAATTTTTCGAGTATTCTATTTCCGACAAGTCGAACGAGGGCAAAACCATGTTTGTCGGCAAGATTTCCAGCAAAACTGCGGCGAAGATCCACAAGGCAACTGGTTTGAACGCTTTTAATAAGAGTATCGCCCTCAACAGTCACGACCTGCGCCACATGATGAAGGAACACGGCGACGCCGATTCCGAGGCTATGCGCAATCAGGAAGCGATCACGGCGGATAATTTCGAGTATGTCATTGAAACCATTGCAGATCCCGACGAAGTAACTTCCGAAAAGGACGAAAAAAGCGGCGTTCTCTCCCTGATCTTCAAAAAAGAGATCGCAGGAAAAACCACCGCTATTACAATTTTCTCCGAGAAGCGGAAAGCGCTCACTCTCAAAACTGCATGGATCATAAAAAAAGAACAGCACATTTCTCAACCAACCAATGCCGAAGCCCTGATTAGAACGCCCGAAGCGAGATCGAGTATGGATACTGTTCCTACGGATAGTATAACCGATCCTGCCGAAAATGTCAATAGAAATTCCGAAATTTCTTCTGACGAGCGCCATGCTTTGCCCGAAACGGACAGCGAAGGTGCGAATTTGACGGCGGAACAGAGGGAATTTTTTAAGGATAGCGTGATACGGGATAAGGACGGAAAACTGCTTGTGCTTTATCACGGAACGGCGGCGGATTTCAATATTTTTGACCTCAAAGAAACTGGCAAGAGCAACAACCAGACCTCACATGTCGGTTTTTGGTTTACTCCGCAAAAAGAGGTCGCGGAACACTTTGCAGAGTTTAATTCCAATGAATACCTCGGCAGAATCGCCTCGGTTAAGACGGTTTATCTCAACCTCAAAAACCCGAAGATATACGAGCCTGTGGATAACTCTGCTCGTATAGCGGAACTCCGCAAGGAGATCGAGGATGTACTGGCGGAAAACAAAACATTGTTTGCCGATTTGCAGAAAACAGTCGGAACGACAAACTGGCTTCTTTACTTTGACACAGAACTCGGAAGATCTATCGAGCGCTGTGTGGGATTCCGCGTCGGTCTTGACTATTACATGGAGATTATGAAATTGAGCGAAGAAAAGGCAAAACACGCCCTTTCTTTGGTCGATTCTCTCAAAACAAACCTTGCAAAACGCTCTGACAACTTGGAACAGATCAGCCGTCTGGAGGATGGCGATTCGTTTATGCAAATGAGCGACGATTTGGACGAGTTTATGGAGTGGATTTATCCATCTCACAACTACGAGCGCGGTTTTGGACGCAAGCACATGATGGGGATGAACGGGCGCGAGGCGGCGGAAAAATACCGTAATAAACTCATTGAGCAAGGTTATGACGGTATCTGGATCAAGGACACGCGCATGGACGATAGCGGCGATCAAATTGTGGCTTTCTATTCAGAGCAGGCGAAACTTGTTACCAACCAATCCCCCACCGAAAATCCCGATGTGCGATACTCCCTGCCTGATACGGACACCAAGGGCAAAGCGCTCACGCCAGAACAACAGAAATTCTTTGCCGATAGCGCGATCAAGGCGGTGCAGGACGACGGAAGCCTTCGCATATCTCCCGATGGTGCTTTAATGCCTGTGTATCACGGCACGAATAATGGCGAGTTTTACGAGTTTGACAAAAACCTTTCTGGATCTTCCAATGATGCAGGATGGTACGGAAAAGGCTTTTACTTTGCTTTCAGGAAGGGCGAGGCGGAATATTACGGCAGACGCGTCCTCGAATGTTACTTGAATATCAAAAATCCGTTTGTCTTTGACGACGAGATGCAGGCTTACGACGGCGTAACGAGTGGAGATATTCTGTTCGATTTTGCAAGTTTTGTCCTTAATATGGCTGAAAAATTCCCCGACATTGCAAAGAAAATGACTGTCGAGGTTGCAGAACACTCCTACGGAGATTCAAGCGAGGTTACAGAGAAAAATTTTGTTGACCTTGCCGCAGAACTGAAGGAGATTTACGACAGCAAGCGTCTTTCTGTCGTCGAGGTACGCGACGATGTGCGCGGAGATCACTACGAGTACCGCATTGACAACGATGTGGAAAATATGGATATTCCTGCCGACCTCAAAAAAGTTATTCAGGAACAGTATATAAATTCTGCTTCTTGGGCGGAATATCTGCGCAAAGAGGGCGAGATCACCAGAGAGCAGTACGAGGATATTCTGGATGCCATGGATAAGTACGGCGAAAGGAATTTTGAAACGGTATATCTTCACTCACGATTTGAAACAAGAAAGAGAGCGGAAGCGCATCGTCTTTCTGCCGCGTTGCAGTATTTGAGCGAAAAGAAGTACAGTTACCTCGAACAGCACATCCCAGAACACTTTATGACGCGCATCGGAAACGAGTTTTCGGCAGAGATCCAGCGCAGAGGATATGACGGAGTGCTTCAAAGTCTTTACGGCGACGAGGTTGTGGCGTTTGACGCAAACCAGATCAAACTTACCAGCAACACAGCACCCACAAGCGATTCTGATATGCGTTACGCTCTCCCTGAAACCGACAGCGAGGGCAACGCCCTCTCCGCAGGGCAGAGAGAGTATTTTGCGGACAGCAAGGTGCTTGACGAAAACGGAAATCTTCTGCTGGTATATCACGGCACACGAAAGGCAGATTTTACGGAGTTTAGGCGGAATGTCAACTACTTCACCGACAGCGCAGAAATGGCAGACAGTTACTCTCCAAACGGTGAAAGATATGCAGGTTATCTGAATATCACTAACCCGTACATTATCGACGCTGGAGGCGAAAAATGGTCGCGTATCCCTATTGACGACGAAACCAAGCAATTTCTCGACGAGCGCGGATCTTCCGCCTTTGAAGAGGATGGAGCATGGCGCACCACGCCTGCCGATATTGCCGCCGCCATTGAGGAAGCCGTGGACGACGGCGAAATGAATTACGACGGCATTATAATCCGTAATGTTGACGACACAGGCAGTTATTCCAAGACTGGCAAAAGTGTTGTGGCAAACGATTATATTACCTTCCGCTCCAATCAATTCAAGAACGCTGACAACGCAAGTCCGACAGCGGACAAGGATATTCGCCACGCTCTTCCCGACGAGGATCTGGACGCACTTTTCGACGACGACGCAGACGGCTCAAATTCTGCGCAGGACGCGACTTTTGACGCCGAGGCTGTTGTTGCCCGTGGTATGCCGCGAACGGCTGGAAAATCAAGCCTGACCGTCGGAGAACTGCGCAAGATCATTGCCAACAACACAAAGCAGAAGGTTTATAGCAAGCAGGACGCTCTTTCCGTTGTAGGAAGGTTTGCAGGCATATCCGATCTGACGCAGAAAACCAGAACAGAGATCGCGGATGCAGTCTGGCAGATACTCAACGAATCCCCCGATGTAGAGTATAGGCGAGATGTGGCGCACGATATGGCAGAGTTTATCGTCGCCAAGATCATTGTGGACGCAAAGACGGAAAATCCCGACGCTCTGGAAGCGCAGGAGCGGCTGTCCTATCTCCGCACGGGTATCGGTAAACTTTCCTTCTCCGAGGAAGATATGTCCGAGATCCGCCATGTGCGCGACAAAAAGGGCTTGAAGCAAGTCCTCGGCAGGTGGGGCTACAAGGGCGCTCACAAGGTCGCAGGCGCAAGCGGCGTCGTTTCCAGCAAGAGAACGCCGATGGATGTGTTTGTGGTCGATATAGCGCGCGAAATGCCTGCTATGGAGTATCTGGAAGAGATGCACCCTGTTGACGCGTTCCTCGAAATAGATTCTCTCTACGAGAGGGCGCTGGCGGAATCGAAAGACAAATGGATCTCCGCGTACTGGGATATGCCCGATTCCGAGATCCCCAGCATGATAAAGAGCGTCGAGGACGAAATCATGCGCGCATACGAAACCGAGGGCGAACAGTCGAAATTCTCCCGTATGGTTGAAAATAAGATCGGCTATTACTCCGAGAGGGCGGAATACTGGAAAGCAGAATACGACAAGATCAAAGGCAGGGATCGCCTGCTCGGTCTGCTTATGAGCAAAGCCCAGAAAATGAAGGATCTGAAACTCGGAACTTTCGCAAACTCCACCCAGCACGACAGCGAGATTTTCAAGAACTCCATTGAGCAACTGGCGCGAATCCAATTCAGAGGAAACTTGAATGTATCTGGAACGCGCAAGATCCTCGCTGACCTGCGGCAATGGTACACTTCCGACGCTGTAAAAACTGGCATCCTCGAATATGTTGACGCCAACAGCACGGGCTTGTATGTTCAGGGCGTCGCGGATATGCTGGAAATCCTCTCCGAAGGCAAAAAAGGCTTTACCAAAGACGACCTGAAAATGTTGTACGATGTGATGTCCTATTTCACAAACTTTGTGGAAAACTGGGGCAAGGTATTCCGTCAGGGCAAGTGGATTGAGGCGAAGCCAGAGGCAGAACGCTATATCAATACACTTCACGCTAACGAAAGCCTGAAAGTCGGTCTGTTCAGTAAACTTGCTGGCACGACCTATATGCAGACATTCGGAGATCCCATGACCGTTGCGCGCCGTATGGATATGTACGAGAGCGGATTCTATACCGAAATGATGCAGGAACTCCGCGACGCGGCGGTGGACGCACAGGTGGCGGAGATGGAGATACGCGCCGCATACGACGAGTTTACCAAAAAGCACAAGAAGTATGTGGAAAAGGCTTCTGTCGATACCGTATCCTATCGCGGCACAGAGATCCCCAAAATGCACTTGATCGGCTTGTATATGACGATGAAGCGTAAACACGCGTGGGCTGGTTTGGCGGCGAATGGATTTGCCTTCACCGACACAAAGGGCAAGCGCGTCCGTGTAAACGGTGTTGTAAACCCAGAGGCAAAGATCACCAATGCGGAACTCGAACAGTACACCAAAGAGCAACTGTCCGCTATTGAAGCGCTCCTGACCGATACCGACAAGGAATATATCACTATTTTGGAGCAGGCTTTCAATGTGGATGCGCGCAAATTGAAGGCTGACCGTGATATGCAGAGGCTCGGCTTCACCAATGCGACGAACGACTATTATTATCCGATCCGCAGAGGCAACATAGCAAAGAATGTCGATACTGCCGATATTGCAGGAGAACTTGACCGCGTAAGCAATTCCTCTTTCAACAAGGACACGGTGCGCGGCGCAAAGCAGGAACTCTTTATAGAATCTGCCGACGCCGTATTTAATCGCCATATCCACGCTGTATGCCAGTATGCGTACCTCTCTCCTGCTGTCGAGGCGTACAACCGCCTTTACAATCTGGATATTTCGGGTAACAAAAACAAGCCGATCAGCGTGGCAACCGAGAGCGCGAACACATGGGATAAGGGCAACAAATATTTCGTCAAACTGATTTCCGATATTCAGGGTATCCCTGCCACCTCCAGCGAGGGCATGAAAGCGCTTGGCTTCATTCGCGGCAGTTACGCAAAATTCCAACTCGGCGCAAATCCGAAGGTCTGGTTTACACAGTTATCCTCGATCTTCGCGTCCTCCAGCCTGCTTGATGCGGACAGCATTACCCGTGGTATGGCTGTTTCGTCAAAGGGTATGGATGAATACTGCTCCCTTGCAAAACTCCGTAACAACGATAATACGGCGGCTATGGCGCAGGGTGTTCTTGACAGCAAAGCGAAGCGCGCTGTCGGTGCGGTAAGTAAATTTAGCGATCTTCTCATGTCGCCTATTGGCAAAATGGATAGATTCGTGGTCGGGCGTCTGTTCGGTGCTTGTCAGGTGCAGGTACAAAAGAACGGCGGCGCAAAGATCGGTACGGAGGCTAACAAGGTAGAGGCAGGAAAACTGCTCCGCCGCGTGATCCTCGAAACCCAGCAGAACGCAGTCGCAACCGAACGCTCGGCGGCAATGAGGTCGGGCAACGAAATTATGCGCACTCTCACCATGTTTACCTCGGACAGTATGAAGGTTGTCGGACGCGTTATCGACGCTATTGGAGAGGTCGCCACCCTGAAATCGAAACTGAAAGCAACCACCGACGCGGATACCCGTTCCGCGCTGAAACAGCAACTCAAAGCCGCAAACCGCAAGGCGAGAAAGGCTGTGGGCGCACTCTGTCTGACTGCCGTGTTTATGGCGTCTATCGCACAACTCTTCCGATGGCTCTACGACAAGGAGCAGGACGAGGACGAGAGCGTGGCAGAAACAATGCTGGTCGATGCTGTTGGCAACCTGTTCGGCGGCTTGCCGCTCTTCAAGGATGCCTATGCAAAGATTTTCGAGGGATACGATGTTGACAACTACGCGTATTCTGCGGTAAATGATCTTCTGGATAGCGCTCTGAATCTCTTTGAAGTGGCAGGAAATATCCTCACGAACGAAGGAAGCGTACAGGACAGAAACCGTGCTGTGCGCAATCTGGCGTACTCCGTCGGGCAGATGTTCGGTATCCCCGTGCGCAATGTCTATAATGTATTCTTTGGCTTGACAAAGCGCTTCAATCCTGAAGCGGCGTACATGATTGACAGCGCGCTCTACGAGAAGAACTACCAGAACGAACTCTACAAGGCAATCGAGCAAGACGACGCGGAAATGACCTCGTTTATTATGAGCCTTTTGCTGGGCGAAAGAATGAACGAGAATGTGGACGAGGTTGTGTTCAATGAACTTCTGATCCTCTCGAAAAACGGTCAAAAGGTTATTCCCAGAAGCGTTCCGTCCTCGATCACGATTGACGAGGTAGAATATCCGCTCTCGGCGGCGGAGCAAGCGGCGATCAAAGATATTTACGCAACCTCGGAAAAATCCCTCAAAGCCCTGTTTGCAAAGTCGAAGTACAACACGCTTTCGGACGAGCAAAAGGCGGCGGCTATTGATTTTATTTACGATACCTATTACGACAAGGCGCTGGAAGGCGCACTCGGCATTGACCGAGGCAATAATAGCCTCATTATTGCCGATGTCGTGGGCGTGGATAATCTGGCTCTGCTCTATGTAACCACAAAGGGGCTGACAAGTGATATAGACCGTCGCGGAAATGTCATAAGCGGAAGCAAGCGCAAAAAGGTTGTAGCCGCGATAAATTCCCTCGGTGTCAGCACGGAGAAAAAACTGTTGCTGATCTGCGCAAAGGGATACAGTCTGCAAGACAACGATATTCGCGGTCTGTCGGCTGAAAAGGCGAAAAAGTATCTCCTGCGGTACATTCTCTCCCTCAAAGGCAAGACAAAGGCTGAAAAGGCGGAGATAGCCGAACTGTGCGGATTTGAGGTTGTAAACGGCAGGATCATCACCAAAAACCTCTGAAAAGCGGAATAAATGGTGACAAATCGGAGTAACTTTTGTGCTATAATCTTTTGCAGGAGGGATGCACTATGTCTATTTTGATTACTCCGATTGAGAAAAAGACGGAGAAAAACGAGATCACGAAAATCGTTTGTCCTGACTGCGGCGAAAAGGTCAAGGGCGTCGGGCTTGAAAAGGATTCCAAAGTCGAAGGCTTGGTTTTCCGATGTAAAAAGTGCGGCGCTTACAAGACCGTAAAAACCAAATAATCAACGCGCCAGAGATCCATTGAGATGAGAGCCACATTTACCGAACATTCGGTATCTGTGGCTCTTTTTCTCTAAAATCTGAAAAAAGGAGGATAGCGTCATGAAGAAAGATGCAGGCAACAGCTTTGCCACCAACAAGGGCGGCGTCATTAAAGCCCCCAAGCCTGTGACGAAGGGCGATCCCAAGTCCACCGTCGTTAAGGGTAGCGATCTTCGCAACGGGAAGAAAAACAAGTAAAAAATAAAAGTCGCAATAAGCGGCAGAAGGAGAAACGATTATGAATGATACCATCAATACCGAAGTCGAAAAGGATCTTGAAATCGACGCCGAAGATGTATCCGAGGATCTGGATACCAACACCGACGCCGAAGAGGATTCCGAGTTAGATTTTGAGTACGACGAGAACGGCGACATCATTATTCCCGACGAGGACGACGACGCAGACGCAGAGGACGCGTCCGAGGACGATACCGACGAGGACGATGCAGACGCCGACGAAGAGCAGGACGAAACCAGCGAGGAAGATGCCGAGGAAGCACCTGCCGAGCAGGAAGTAGTAGAGCCTGCAAGCGCCCAGCAGGACGACAAGGACAGAGAAAACGCGGCATTGCGACGCCGCCTCTCCGCCCTCGAATCCCAGACCAAGGACACCCTTGCAAAACTGGGTGTTGA
This sequence comes from Clostridia bacterium, assembly GCA_017503105.1. Classification (GTDB taxonomy): domain Bacteria; phylum Bacillota; class Clostridia; order Oscillospirales; family CAG-272; genus UBA1740. The sequence goes on along the minus strand of JAFVTS010000008.1, from coordinate 92,757 downwards.
CAACGGCGATATTATGGCAGGTTTGGTAAAACTTGCGGCAGAAGCGGACGAGATCACGCCCGAAGAGTACCTGCGCAGAAAAGCCGAACAGGATAGAAATGCAGAGGCAGTACGCACTTTGCAGGCTATCGAGTTTGAAAAGAAAATGAAGGCTGATCTTGCCGAGGTACACGCCGCGTATCCCGAAACCAGAGCCTACGATTCCGTAACGAAATTCCCCAACTTTGCGAAATTCGGTCAATTCCGCGACAAGGGGCTTTCCCCCAAGGAGGCGTATATTGCCGCCAACCCTGATACCGTCAGGGCAAGTGTAGCGACTGCGACCAAAAGACAGTCACTCAACGAAACGAAGAGCCATCTCAAACCTGTTGTTTCCAAGCAGTCGAAGGATAACTCCATTACGATCACCAAAAAGGAAATGGCGGAATACAGAGAACTCTTCCCGAACATGAGCGATAAGGAGATCATGTCCTTGTATCGCCAAACCAAAAAGAAATAAGGAGATAAAATTCTATGTTCAGACTTTTGAAAATCGAAAACGCCAGAATGAATGTACCTGAGCCTGAATACCTCGAAGTGACCGACAGCGAGGCTGTGGCGGAGGGCGAGGCTCTGGTGCTTGCTTCTGGCAAACTTACCAAGTGCGGCGCAACTGCCGCCCCTGCGTATATCGCTATGGGCGTAAAGACTGCCGCAGACACGAAGAGAACGATCCCCGTTTGCCGTGTCGAAAAGAATCAGGTGTACGCAGTACCCGTAACTGCCGCTCCTACATCCGTTAAGATCGGAGATAAGGTTACTCTCCATACCGACGGCTTGCAGGTAACCGCAACCACCACAAACGGCGTTGTGACCGTTGTTGATCTTAACGGCGCTTCCGTCGCAGGTGACGAGATCATCGTCAGAATCTAAACAGGAGGAATAAGCAATGTCTAACTTTACTTACAGCGCCTCTTCGGGCAAGAATGATCCGATGTTTGGCAAGTTTGAGCATCCGATCAAAATGCTCATTGAGAACGAATCCAACCAGTGCGAGAAGAACAAGACCATCCTTGATCTTCTCTTCAATGTCGAGAAGTCCAACCGCTATGCGGAAACCATCATGGGCGAATCCGACTTTGACACCTTCCAGAGCAAGGGCGAAGGTCAGGGCGCGGAGAATGATTCCGTAGAAAAGACCTACGACAAGACCATTGAGCATATCGAGTTTGCGAAGGAGTTTACCATCACTCGCAAGATGGCTGACGACGCAAAGATGGGTATGGGTGCAAACATCAAGAACAAGCCCAAGATGTTTGTGCGCGCATACTACAAGACGCGCGTAAAACTCGCGGCGCAGGCTCTTATCAACGGTACGAGCAAGACCATGACCTTCAACAAGGCAAAGGTCGATCTCACCGTGGGCGACGGTCTTTCCCTCTTCAACAACGCCCACACCTATTCCACCACCAAAATGAAGGGCAAAACCCAGTCCAACTACTTCTACGGCGACATCACTTCCAGCCCCGAAGTATTTGAGGAACACCTTTCCATTGCCGCGAACTTGATGCGCAATTTCAAGGACGAGAACGGCGAAACCATGGGCTACACCGCCGACATCCTCATTATCCCCTGCAACCGCCCCAGACTGGAAATGATGGCAAAGAAGATCATCGGCTCGGAGAGAACTACGGGATCTAACAATAACGACATCAACACCCAGTACGGCAACTGGACGCTCGTTGTCCTCGACGGCTGGGAAACCAACGACGACAGATTTATGGTTATGTCCTCCGAGGCAAACGAGAATCTGCTTGCAAACATGTTCTTCAACCGTGTGCCTCTCGATATTCGCAATGGTATCGACGACCACACCAGAAACATGTACTGGAACGGTTACTGCCGCTTCGGCGTGGGCTTCACCACTTGGAAGCACATTGCCCTTTTCGTCAACTCTGCGTCGGCTGTTACGGGTGCAACCAAGGTCACGGCTTAATCGCCTGACGCGTCTTACAGGAGGGTAATATGACCGTATCTGAACTCTACAAATCTGTGGCACAGTTAGGATTTGAGGATTCGCTGGAGGACGACGATAGATTTATTTTTGCGGTAAACAGAGCCTTGTTACAGGTCAATGCCATTCGACCTGTAACAAGTGCTTATGTCATAAACCACAAGCCTATGGAAAACAAGGTGCAGGAATCATCGTTTACTCCCATTGAGAAATTCGAGGATCTTTACTTTGAGGCGTCGGATGTCAAGTCATATTATTTCGAGGCGGACGGAAACGGCACTATGTATGTCGAGAAGTACGACGAGGAACTGGAGGCATGGGTAAAAATCGGAATGGTAAATCTCTCTGCGGACAAGGTTTTCATGCCGTACAGGGGCTTTATCAAAGAGGACGGTATTTTCGTTGGAGATCGTGTCAGACTTCATTTCACGGGAGATTATCTGTACTCTGTCCGAAATGTTGCTATGTATGAGTATCTTTACAGCAGATCGGAGGCGGATATTCCGTCTTATGAAGCCTATACCAGATACGACATCAGCGCCCTTGTTCCTGACTTCCTCTCCCTTAACTCTCCCCCTATCAAGGAAGAGGCAGAATACCAGTATCTCAATCAGGGCTACGATGTGGAAGGCGGCAGGATCATACTTCTGCCGCACGACGCAAAGGGGCTTTACAAGGTCATTTACAAGCGCAAGCCGCAGGCTGTTATCAATCACGGAGAAGCCGCCGACGATATGACGGTACTTGACCTCGACGAAGATCTCTGCGCTCTGCTGCCGATTCTGGTTGCCTCTTTCGTCTGGGTGGACGACGAGCCTGAAAAGGCACAGTATTATCTCGCCATTTATCAGGAAAGAGCGATAGACATAGAGCGAAGAATCGTGTCCGCTACACCTGTTCCTATCAAAAATTCTAACGGGTGGTAAATGATTATGGCATCGTACAACACAAAGAAAAACCTGTTGCAAAGTCGGGATACTTACAGCAGGCACTACGGAGATTTCCGAGGCGTTGATTTTTCCAGCGATCACACGCAGGTACATGAACAGCGCCTCGCCTATCTCGTCAATATGTATAAGGATTATCAGTCGGGGCAAGGAAAGGCGCTCGAAACCATTGCAGGCTTTCGCCGTCGCGTTGTTCTTCCCGAAGAGGCGGAGATTTACGGTATCCACCATTTCCAGCACAAGGATTCTGGCGGAAAGATCGTAACAAAAATTCTTCTCCACGCTGGGAACAGGCTGTATCTTTGGCATAATTATCCCAACACCATCAATGTTGTAACAAAAGAAGTGATTACGCTCCCCGAAGAGAGCGGAGAAACGAACGGCACACGCACCTTCAGAATCACTCTCGGCAACAATGTCGCAAGCGTCGTCGCAATTTCCAAGCCTGACGGCGAAGATATTACGATGAATATGGATTACTACGACGCAGGAACGCATACGCTCTGCATCTCTCGTAGCGATCTCTATGCTGGCGACGCATTGTATCTGTCGTTTACGGAGGGCGTTATCAGCACGGAGGATGCCCTTTTTGCTGGCATGAACAGCCGCAGAAGCGCGTCCTTTATTTTTAATAACCGTTTGTACCTGATCGACGGCAAAAATTATCTGGTTTATGACGGCGACACAGTATCCTCTGTTCTCTCTGCCGCTTATATTCCCACCACCTATATCAACATCATTCCAAGCGGCGAAAACGCCGATATTGGCACGGAATACGAGCAGAGGAATGTCCTTCAGCCGAAATTCAAACACACCTTTATCGCAGACGGCGTGACAACCGAGTTTTATATGAACGAGAACGCGCTGGAGGCGGTAACAGAGGTCAAGGTTTACGGCGAAACGCTGACGGCGGAGGACGACTATACTGTGGATCTCCCGAACGGCAAAATTACCTTTGCTGTTGCGCCCAAGAAGCCCGAAGAGGTTGAGGGCGGCGCGTATCCAGAGTTTTACGCAGGAATCGAAATTACGGCGCAAAAGACCTTTACCAGCGTTTCAGGGGTAACCGAGGAAAAGGAAAATATCTACGAACTGATTACCGACTGCACCATTGTCGCAACCTTTGACAACCGTGTTTTCGTATCTGGCAACCCGAACTATCCAAACCATGTGTTTTACTGCGGACGGAATATCACGGGATATGTTGATCCCTCGTATTTTGGCGTATTGAACTATATGCAGGATGGCGTCGGAATCACGCCCATTACTGGCATGATCCCCGTGGCGGATACGCTTATGGTATTAAAGGGCGATACGCGGCAGGACGGCTCAACCTATTTCCACACGGCAACGGCGACGGGCGAGGATCTTCAACCGAAGATCTATCCCTCTACGCAGGGCTTGTGCGGCATAGGCTGTCTGGGCGCTTGCATCAACTTCCTCGACGATCCTATTTTCATTTCCCGTCTGGGAGTGGAGGCTATCGGACAACTCTCTGTGCGCTACGAGAGGGCTGTGGAACACCGTTCCAGCCTGATCGACGCAAGGCTTGTCAATATGGATTTGAGCGACGCCGTGGTGGAAGAGTGGAACGGATACCTGCTTGTGCTGGTTGACGGCAAAATCTTTATGGCGGACAGCCGCCAGAAGTACGCGCACGAGATCGGCGTACCGCAGTATGAATGGTATTACCTCGAAGATATTGGCGTTTACAAAAACCAGTATCCAGAGTATCGCTATTCGACGCAGATATATTCCGAACTGGACGGCAAGATGGTACATTACTGTACCGAGTGCAAGAAGGGCGCGAAATACTGCACCTGCGGCAACGAGGATCACATAATCGAGATCCCGATCAAACTGGCGAACGCGGTATATTACCACGAGAGCGACGAAACGCGCAACCTCACGGGCAAGATCGTAAATCCCCCCGACAGCGACGGCAAGGAAACTGCCAGCGTGTTCGACGAGCGGCTTACGATAGCCGTGGACGGCGCAACCTATGAAATAGGCTTGTACTACACCATACACGAACTGTACGGCAGTATGGGCGAATTTCTGGGCTATGAGGCGTTTCTGTGCGAGGGCAAGGGCAACAGCACAGGCGGAACATTCCAGAGGGCAACCACCGTCAAGAGCATGGAAAACAATTTGTTTTTCGGCACGAAGAACGGTGTCGTCTGCTCCTTCAACTTCGATATGCGCGACGAGCAGGGCGAGATTGCGCCCCAGTATTACGCTTTCGACGAGCGAACGATCCTCTGCGGCTGTGCGACGAAAATGGACTGTTGCGGCGTTCCTCACCTGAACAAAAACACCGTCAAAAAATCAACGGTTATCAAAACCAAGTCTTTCCCATCCTCTGCGGCAAAAATCAGAGTGCGGACGAACAGAAAGCCCTATGAGCAGATCGCGCGCATAAACAGTACGCTGTTCTCTTTCGGCGGTACGGATTTCTCGGACTTCTCATTTATCACGACAGAGCAAAGCCTGTTTGCGATCAAGGAGAAGGAAAAAAAGTGGGTGGAAAAGCAATATTACATCTATTCGGACGAGTACATGAAGCCGTTTGCGCTGTTCTATCTCTCTTTCCGATACAACATTTCTGGACGATATAAGGAGTAAAAGGCTATGAAACAACTTGTAAAAATTACAAAAAGCCAGATTACCGAAAAAGGCGTCCAGTCGCTTGCGGACAGACCGAACGCCTCTGCGCAGTACGGTGTAGGCGGCTTGTCACCGCAACAACTCAAACTGTGGTTTGATAAACTGGCAACCTTTCTGGCAGAAAAGATCAACGAGGTTTACGACACCATTTCAGCCGAAGACGCGGCAGATTATATCCGCCTCGCGCTGGACGATTACGATGTGGAAAGCCTTGGCGATCTCGTGGAAGCCATGTTGAGCGGAGATTTTGCAAACAAAATATTGCAGGTCTTTCCCTCGGCAAACTCTTTCGCAACTGTTCCGCTTCAAAAGTATATCAATGACGCCGCGCAGGCGATCAGCGAAAACGCAGAGGCTATCGAGGATCTGAAAAGCGACAAACTGGATAAGGTGACAAGCGCCGCGAGTTATCGCCGCGCATATATCATCGACACCGACGGAAAGCAGAAGGTTATTTACATTTCCGACGCGCCGCTCTCTGGGGCGATTCCTGTTTTTGTGGGTGACGGTCAGATCAATGTTGCCGTTCCGACGGCTGACGCACACGCCGCCAACAAGGGCTATGTCGATCAGCGAGATCGCTTCCTCGGCTCTACGGTTGAAATCTCCATTGACAAATCCTCCTACCTTATGACGCTTCGCCTCAAAAACACGGCTGGCTCGGTATTGAGTACGGCGCAGGTGGATCTCCCTCTGGAAAGCGTTATCGTAGGCGGAGAATATGCGGACGGCACACTAACCCTGAAACTCATTGAAGGAAACGACATCAAAATCGACATTTCGGATATGATAGACGGGCTTGTAAACACCGTAACGCACGAGGCGGCAGTATCCGCTCTGAACAAGCGCATCGACGACGCCAACAACGAACACGACGCGCTGGTGCAGGAGATCGAACTGTCGAAAATCTATGCTCACGCGGCGTATCACGCGGAAGAATCCGAAACGGCGCGGAGTTACACCAAGGGCGGCAAAATTGATCGTCATTTTCGCATTATCGAGAAAACTGGCGGCGCTTCGCTCTCGGTGACGATGGATAGTAACTACAAACTATCTATCGCCCTCAAAAATCGCTCTGGCGAGGTTTTGAGCGAGGGCATGGTGGATTTGCCTATCGAAAGCCTTATCACCAGCGCCTCGTACAAAAACAAGGTGCTGACGCTCAAATTCCAGAGCGGCAACACCCTTGCGGTCAACATTTCCGATCTGATTTCTGGGCTTGTGCCTGATTCGCGCACGATCAACGGAAAAGCGCTCTCTGGTAACATCGTTCTGACGGCGGAAGATGTCGGCGCGTACCCGAAGAGCGAAACCTTTTCCAGAACGGAAACCTCTGCGGCAATCGACAGGGCAAAAACCGCCTTGCAGACCGAGATCGACGGCAAGCAGGCGGTGGGATTTGCCTATCAGTCTGTGGAATCGGAGAAGGCTGGCGGATATACCAAGGGTGGAGAGATTGACCGCGAACTGCGCGCAATCAAAAAGAGGCTTTCCAGCCTCGAACCTGAAACAACATAACAGGAGGACATATTCTTATGTTACTTGAAAAAACAAAAATTTACGGCGTGGATGGCGTCGGGCAGTCAAATCCGACGCTCACCAGAACAGACGCCGCCGTGGGGCTTTCTTACTCCATCGGGGCAAGTGAGATTTCAAGCGATTTCAACAACTGCTACCCGTGGAGCGAGATGCACGAAGTCACGGACGAATTTGGGAATGTCTTTATCAGGATTCCGAAATTCTACACCAAGGTCACCAAAAACGGAAACGGCACATACAAGTACCAGATTTCGGGCTGTCGTTACGACGGCTTTTCCACGCTGTTTATCGACGGCAAGGGCAACGAGATCGACTATGTGCTTGTCGGTAAATACGAAGGCTCTGGATCGTCCTCTCGTGTATATTCCAAGGGCGGACAGACCGTACTCGTAAACATCAATATCGGCAATTTCCGTAACGGCTGTAAAGCCAACGGAGAGGGATACCAGCAGTACGATTTTCTTATTGACGCGATCCTCAAACAGTTGTTTATGATCGAGTTTGCCACCACGAACTCCCAGAGCATCATGAAGGGCTGGACGGCAGGCGATAACACCGCCGCCCTCATTACAGGTCATACCGACGCTGTGAAAACGCCCTCTGGCTCTGCAAACAGCGATCACGCGGACGGTTGCGAAACCTGCAATACCGACGGCTACCACGCCTGCAAGTATCGCGGCATCGAAAACCCGTGGGGCAACACTTGGACATGGTGCGACGGCATTTCCTTCTCTACGGAAAAAGTCTTTATCTGCACCGATCCGACTGCGTATGAATCCGCCAAGGTGGATGCACCGTACTTCTATATGGGCGACAGATGTATGTCTGGTGGATATGCTTCTGTCATTACGCCTTTTGAGAAGATGCCTCTGCTCGGCTATACCACGGTTGCAGGTGGCGGCAGTACCACCTATTACAGCGATTACTACTATGTAGCCGACACGGGAACCGTGTTGTTCGTCGGTGGGCGCTGGAATAGCGACGCGAACGCTGGTCTTTGGTACTGGAGCGGGAACATTGGGGCTTCCAACGCGGCCTCGAACATCGGTGGGCGTCTTTGTTATAAGCCTCTTTAAGGGGGCGCACGGGGGATTTTTCCCCCGTTATAACAAAACCCTAAATCAATTATTTTGGAGGATAAAACAATGTTTAAGAAACTCAACACCATTCAGAAAAGAAACAACCTCAACGATGTGTATGTGAGCGACGAAGTGGGCGCAGGCAACGGTAAGCATCGTTATGTTGTAGTGCCTGCTGGTACTCCTTGCATGGATATTTGCGAGGATGCACCCGACTGTACCCCTGCCGACGCCTTGCTTGATATTCGATTCCAGCACGGCGCTCGGAACACTCCTGACGCCATCCACGGCGTTCTTGACACGGATCTCTTGGAAATCGTCAGAGATCGCCTCAAAGCGTTTAATCAGGGCGAGTATGCAACAAGGGAAAACTCCCTTGCTATTACTCACATTGAGGAAGCGCTTTTGTGGATGAACAAGCGCGTCGAGGATCGTGCAGAGCGCGGCGTCCTCGGCACAATGCAGAAATAAGAAATTTTATATAAGGGAATGCGATCCGATGATTGCCGTGTTGATCGTCGGTGGGAACTGGAATAACGACGCGAACGCTGGTCTTTGGAACTGGAACGGGAACAATGGGGCTTCCAACGCGAACTCGAACATCGGTGGGCGAATTTGTTGCAAGATTTTGTTAGGGATCGCATTTCCTTTGCCACTTGGCAGAAAATAACCGCAAAGAGTATGGTTTAGTAGGGCTTCGGCATTGAAACACCATGAGGTAGCAACAAAGAAACTCTTTACAGAAAGGACGCTATGAAACGAGTAGGATTCCTTTTCGAGAAAGTCATATCGGAAGAAAATCTATTACGGGCGATCAAGAACGCGACGAAAAACAAGAAAAATCGGCGCGGTATCGTCTTGGAGTGTCACGAACACCCCGAAAAATTTGTAAAGCGAATCCAGAAAATGCTGGAAAGCGGCAATTTTCAGTTTGCGCCGCCTATTGAGAAAACCCGACGGGAGCGCAAGAAGATTCGCCATATCAAAGTACCACAATTCTTTCCCGACCAGATTGTGCATTGGGCTTTAATGCAGGTGATAGATCCTATCATCAATCGCGGTATGGATAGATATTGCTGTGGATCGGTCAAAGGTAGAGGCGGCATAGCCGCAAAGAAAGCCATTGAGAAATTTCAAAAGAAAGATCCCAAGATCAAGTATGTGCTGAAGGCGGACATACACCACTTCTTTGAATCGGTTGACACGGAACTGCTAAAACAAAAATTCCGCCGCGTCATAAAGGACGCAAAGGTGCTGTACCTCATAGACGGTATTCTGGATAGCGGCGGAAGCGGCTTGCCTATTGGATATTATACCTCGCAAGGCTTCTCAAATTTTTACCTCCAGCAATTCGATCACGAAGTAAAGCAAAAGGTGAAGATCAAGCATTATGTGCGGTATGTTGACGATGTGGTTTTTCTTGATTCCAACAAGAGGAAACTGCACAAGGCGCGGCTTTTGTTGGAAGGCACTTTGCGCAAAGAACACCTGCATTTCAAAGGCGACTGGCAGATATGGAAGGCGTACTCGCGCCCGATAGATTTTGTCGGATACCGATTTTATAAAGGATATACGATCTTGCGAAAGAAACTGTTTTACTCGCTGACGCGCGCTGTTCGGAAAATAAAACAATTCGGTATGCGTGTGCGGCAGGTAACGCGTTTCCTCTCTTATACGGGCTGGACGAAACGGATCAATTTCAAGAAGTATTATCTGGAACACATAAAACCGATTATATCCAAAGGTCGCGCAAAACGATTTATGTCTTGGTATGCTCACACAAACGGCATACCTCTGACTACCTAACAAATACAGGAGGATATTATCATGGCAACGACTGAAAAGAGATTCAGTAAAGAAAAGTGGCTGGAGGCGGCAACGGCGCAGATGGCGCGCGGACATCTCTCCCAGCGTGAGATCGACGACGCCTGCGAAATCTGGGTAAACGATCTGGACGGCAAAACCCAGTCCGAGATCGAGGCAAACGGCAATCAGCCCCTCAATGAAGCGTGGTTTGTGTGAGGGTAGGCTATGAAGATGGAGTACAAACTTCTCGATAACGGAGTAGGCGTTATTCTCACCAGACAGCCCGAAATCGTGGAGGATGAACTGTTTATCGACTTTGCCGATGCACCTGCCGACGCGACGGCGATCTTTGAAACGAAGGGCGGCAATTCCTATTACCGCCTGCTCTCGGACGGGCTTTGTAGTCTGCCCGTAAAAAAGATCATTGGCGAGGTCAAGGTAACGGTGGCTCTCCTGAACGGCGAAACGCCTCCGCGCAGATGGCTCTGCGAGGAATTTAAGGTAAGCATACAGAGAAACGGCGGCGCTCTGGTTGCTCCAAACGATATGAATTTGCCGCAAACTGTGGTCGAATTACGGCTGGAAAATCAGGAGATCAGAGCGTCGTACAAGCGATTGGAAGAGCGCTACGAGGAACTGAAGGACATGCTGGAAAAGATCATGGAAGGATACGATTTTACATAAAAGGAGTAAAAGGATATGAAGAAAAGGATCTTACTTATTCTTGCCTGCATGATCTCTGTGATTATGCTTTGCGCAAGCCCTCTGACCTGCTTTGCGGCAGAGGCAACGGACGCAGAAGCACCGACGGACGAGATCGTAACCGAGGGATCGGCAGAGATCGAGGACGCGCCCGTGGACGCTCCTGCGGAAACGCCTGCACCCAGTACCAGTACCGCGCCGCATACGATATTTACGCGCGTCTGGGAATATTGCGTAGCCAACAAGACAGAAGTGCTGGGCTTGGCTGGCGACGCTGTTATATTTATTCTGGCTATTTTCGTAAAACTTCGTAACGACAAGAGGACAAAGCATATAGAATCAGACTTGCAGATCGTCAAGGGCGACGCCTCTGGTACTGCTTCCTCGCAGACTTCCGTTGTGAGCGCTGTAAATGATATGATTATCGGTTACAACGGGATGCGCGAATCTTACGAGAAATACGAGAATACGGAAACCGACAGAAACAGGCTGGTCGGCGCGGTCATGGTGCAAAATACGGCTCTGCTCGAAATTCTGACTACGGTATATGTCAACTCAAAGAATCTGCCGCAGGGCGTCAAGGATTTAATCAATCTGAAATACGCCAACTGCCAGAAGGCGCTCGGCGACGACAAACTGCTCTGCGCTATCGTTGAATCCGTCAGAGAAAAGGTCGGAACGAATATGGAAGCGGAAAAGGAAGAAACAGGAACGACGGAGGGATAACCTATGAGAAACGCCACCAAAGGTAACATAATCAAAGGCTGTGCCGTCTGTCTGGATGTTGCCGCGCCTCTCGCGGCGACCTTTACGCAATTTCCGATCTGGGTGGAGCAGAGTTCAGAAGCAACCATGTCGGGGCTGTTTCTGGTTTTCGCCTTTCTCTCGGCTCTTCCTTTCATAAAGCAGATAAAGGCTTATTTCAAATCTCCCTCGGTCTGGGTGGTCTGGGTGGTGCTTTTCGTCCTGTTTGTCTGCCTGCGGAATATCATCAATGAAATGATCGTGGTGTGTTTTGTAGGTATGCTGGCAAACATTGTCGGCGCTGGCATTTACAAGATCGGAAAGATCGTGGGAGATAAGCCCGACGCAGGAGGTACGCCATGATTGAGCAAATCGGACAAAACAGATCCTCCGCGACGGAGTTTGAGCAGACAATGCTTTCGGAACACGCGAAAAAGAAGAAACTCGCCAAAGGCTTCCTCAATAATGCAGGAATTTTTGTGGGTGTCCTGCTTATGTTCGCCGTGATCGTCGTCGTTACGACGGATATACGGCTGACCTCGTTTGAGGAAATCGCGGCGCTCGGTCTTGACTTCTTTCTGCTGTTGTTTGTGTCCTATTCTATGTATGTAAACTGCTCTGATAGTGGTATGAGAGCAGGTTTGCAGAGCGAAACCTATACGGGCGGTCTGAAGGCGTTTGAAACGCTGAAAAAACACATCATAGATACCAAGATGCAGGCGCGGCTCGGAGAATTTTGCTGTCACTATATCACAGAGGAATTGCGAAACTCCCGAACGACTGTGCTTGCCATTGTGGGCTTTTCCTATGAGGAATACATGGAAAAGTATGTCGGCAAGGACACCGAAACGATCCAGAGAGATAAAACGCTCTCCAAAGCCCAGAAAAAAGCCATTATAAAGGCGAACAGCATTGAGCCTGTAAAACTCACCCCCGAAATGATTATGAAGCGCGGCAGGGGCAGTAGCCGCCGCGCTCCGCTCGGAACTACGCCCGAAACAAAGAAAGGTATCAACTTCGGAACAAAGTTTGTATCTACCTTTATTATATCTCTGGCAATGAGTATAATCGTGCTGGAGGCGGTTGTAGAGCCGACATGGGTACTTATAGCCACCTGCTGCTTGAAGTTAATGGCGGTGGTTATAAACGGCTTTAACGGGTACAAATTCGGGTATGAGAATATCGTATTTGATACCGTAAATTACATGAGCGATCAGACAGACCTCATGACGCAGGCGGTACAGTATGTGGAAGGACATCCGATCATGGTGTCCGTCGCAACAGAATCCGAAGCAGACGCCGAAGCGCCTGCGGAAGAATAAAAAATAAGCGGTAGGGATCTTGTGTCCTTACCGCTTTGTTTTCTGGCGCTCCGCCTCCAGATCGTATATTTTGCCGCGCAATTCCTTAATAGTGGCGTCCTTGTCGCGTATCACTTTCTCATAATCTATATGCGGATTGTAATGCTCTTTCGCCATAACATAACCTATATAGAAGGCTACGGCGGCAGACAAAAGCGACGATATTACAGCCATAAAATACCTCCTTTTTGTCCTTGCAAACTGTATGCAAATGCAATCCAAAAGCAATGCAAATGCAGAGAGTTTGCTTTGCAAATGCAATGCAAAGTTATGCAAATAAAAACAAAACTAAAACAAAACAAAATACAAAAACAAATTAAAACAATTTGTCTGTTAGTCTGACCGCGCGTGCGCGCTCGGTTGGTCGGTCAGAGAGCGAAAAATCAGATAGACCTCTTTTTCTTTTTGACAAGGTAGGCGATCCCGATTCCTGCCGCTCCTGCGGCGGTTACTACGGCAATACACACAGATCCCATGAACAGGTCGTTTATCGTTCGATAATAGACAAAACTGTGCGCATCCGATCCATCATCCCTGCCTCGACAATATTTGCAGTCCATTTCGCCACATCCCTCCAGCGTTCCGTTTATGGTATATCTACGAGTTACGCTGTAATGATCTGCCGCATAATCAGAGGATATAGAGCAAACAATAAGAGATACTACCGAAGCCAGACAAAGCGCTATACAAATAACTGCTGGTATAATATATTTTTTCATACTCGCTCTCCTTTTCGCAAAATAAAAAGTGCGTACAAGCGCAAGGCTGTACGCACCGAAAAACGCAAGCCCTGTTTTTGTTACCACACAAAATTTTCTGCACTATTAGAAATGCGAAAAAGAGAGCCTGCATTTTTACCAAAAATAAATAAAAATGCGGCACTTCTAACAGCGCAAAAAATATAAAATTTTGTGTGGTGCGTATATTATATCATAATATGCCGCGTTTTTCAATAACTAAACCGCAAAAAACAGCAAAATTTTCCTTCAAAGCCTCTTGACATACTGGGCGTAGTATGTTATAATTAAGAAAAACCGAAAGGGGCAAAGGTTATGGAAAACCAGAAGAGAAAAACAAAGACATCGACGGCAGTTAAGGCGCGGTATAACCAAAAGACATACGAGGTCGTCCGCGCTTCCATACCGAAGGAAATGGCGGAGGCTTTCAAGAGAAAATGCGCCGACACGGGCAAGCCGCAGGCGCAGGTCATAAAAAGGGCGATTGAGAACTTTTTGGCTGAATAATTGAAAGAGGGCTATACTCGGTGTGGGTAGCCCTCTTTGTGTTTCGCTCGGAAAAAGGAGGATATTGATATGAGGCATTACAAAACATTAACTTGGGATGATAGACTGAAAATCGCCGCGTGGCAGAAGGTGGGTATCTCTCCGCAGAGAATGGCAGAGGAACTGGGCGTACACTTCACGACCATATACCGCGAACTCAAACGCGGTCAGTATGAGCATCTGAACAGCGATTACACCACGGAGATCAGATACAGCCCTGATATATCCGAAAAGAAAAAGCAGGATCACCTACGGGCGAAAGGCGCAGGTTTGAAGATCGGCAACGATAGAGCCTACGCAGAATATATCGAGTACATGATCCGCGTCGAGAAGTATTCTCCTGCGGCTGTCCTCGGAGAGATCAAGACAAAGGGTATAGAATTTAAGACCACGGTATGCAAGCAAACTCTATATAGATACATAGAGCAAGGTGTATTTCTTACTCTTACAAATCAAGATTTACCTGTAAAGAGAAACAAAAAAGAACATAAGCACAGAAAAGTCAGAGCCGCCAAGCCCCAGCGCGGCACGAGCATCGAAAAGCGCCCAGAGGAAATCAATGCGCGCGTTTCATTCGGTCATTGGGAGATGGACTGCGTGGAGGGAGCAAAAGGCACAAAAGGCACTCTGCTTGTTCTGACAGAGCGCCTTACGCGTTTTGAAATAATACGAAAAATGAAAGACAAGACCGCCGACAGCGTGGTTAAGGCTATGAACAGCATCGAGAAGGAATACGGCTCGGCTCTTTTCCGCATACTCTTTAAGACCATTACCGTTGACAACGGCTCGGAGTTTGCGGATGTCCTCGGCATTGAAACCAGCAAATCAGGAAAAAGGGTGCGCACAAAGACCTATTACTGCCATCCTTATTCTTCGTGGGAACGCGGATCGAATGAGAATCAGAATAAATTAGTCCGCCGCCACTACCCGAAAGGATGCAATTTTGACAAGGTAACCCCTGCTGATATTCGGAAATTACAGAACTGGATTAACCATTATCCACGAGGAATTTTCGACTGGTACTCTTCCGCCGATCTGTTTGAAGCCCACCTAAACAGCCTGCAAACAGCCTAAAAATGGTCTGAAAACGGGCTTTTTGCGCCTTTTGAAAAATTTTTTTGCATTTTTTCACACTTTTTTGCACAAACCCCTTGACTTTTCAACTTTTTTAAAAAAGTTTTTCTAAAAAGCTTCTTTTCGTCAAGCGGCTAAAAAAATACGGAAGCTTTTACGCTTCCGTATTTTGATCGGTTAGTTTTTTACGGTTTCGGTGAGTGCGCTCGTAAGACCTGCGAATTTTTGAATGTCGGACGGAATAATGATCTTAGTCGCTTGACCGTCAGCCGCTTTTTCAAACGCTTCAAGGCTTTTGATCTTAATGACCGCGTCCGAGGGAGCAGCTTCGTTTATCATTTTTATACCCTGAGCGGTAGCTTCTTGAATTTTGAGAATGGCTTCGGATTCACCCTCCGCCTCGCGTATCTTTGCTTCCTTGATAGCCTCTGCCTTGAGAATTGCCGCTTCCTTTTCCGCTTCTGCGGCGAGTATCATTTTCTGCTTCTGACCTTCCGCGACGAGAATGGTGGAATTCTTTTCGCCCTCTGCCTTAAGAATGAGCTCGCGGCGCTCGCGTTCTGCCTTCATCTGCTTTTCCATCGCGTCTTGTATTTCGCGTGGAGGAATGATGTTTTTGAGTTCAACTCTGTTCACCTTAATGCCCCAAGGATCCGTTGCCTCGTCGAGAATTGCGCGCATTTTCGTGTTGATTATATCGCGCGAGGTAAGCGTTTGGTCGAGGTCGAGCTCGCCTATGATATTACGAAGCGTCGTAGCGGTGAGATTTTCGATCGCCATAAGCGGATTTGCCACACCGTAGGTGTAAAGCTTGCAATCGGTTATCTGGAAGAAAACGACGGTGTCTATCTGCATTCTGACGTTATCCTTCGTTATAACGGGCTGCGGCGGGAAATCGACCACCTGCTCCATAAGATTGATCTTCTTTGCGATGCTTTCAACAAACGGAATCTTGAAGTGAAGACCCGTGTTCCAGGTCGTCCTATAGCTGCCGAGGCGCTCAACGA
The DNA here is from genome assembly GCA_017503105.1 of Clostridia bacterium. GTDB lineage: Bacteria > Bacillota > Clostridia > Oscillospirales > CAG-272 > UBA1740. Next base: position 76,555 of record JAFVTS010000008.1, on the reverse strand, counting down.
CCTGTGCCGTTGCCTGGGAAACTATTCTGATATTCGCGATAATTACTATAATTATAATAAGTAATATAGCTGCGACGATTAAAAGCGGTACGTACATAATAAATCAGTTCTCCTTTTTTGAATTATTTTTTACAAATAAGCTTTACGCCCTCGATGGCAACGACGTGCAACGCCTCTCCGACCTCGAAAACGTCATCCTCACCTACTCCGCGCGCGGACCATATTTGTCCTTTGACCTTTGCCTGACCGCAACCTGCGAAGTTATCGATTCTTTCGGTCACTACGCAGCGCTCGCCGATAATAGCGTCAATGTTCGTTTTCGTCGGTGCGCTTTTCAGCTTTCCGTAAATGAACGTTCTCCATATTACAAGGCCTATGCCCGTTGCGATAAGAAAGATGATAATCTGCCACAAGACGTCTTTCCCGAGAAAATCGAGTATTACGCCTACGACGGCACCGGGGATAAACCAAACAGCGACGAGCTGATCGGTGAGAACCTCCACGACGATAGCAAGGACTATTATCGCTATCCAGATCCAACTGTACACAGTATTGTCCTCCTTTTTAATAATTTATTCTCTTACAGATTCAGTATAGCATAATTACGCAAAAAAGTCAATAATAATATAGTGATACGTTTGAAAAAACTATAGGTAATTTGATAGTTATTTCTCCAAAAAAACACAAAATTCAAGCAAAATTTTACCAAATCGGGGTTATTTTCGAAAAAACTATTGACAAACGATAAACATTATTGTATTATTTAATAGTACTTGATTTCAGTCAAGCGTTATTTTTAAGGAGGATTTTTTTATGTTCGAGAATGTTAAGAAGGTTCTCGTCGAAGAGCTTCACGTAAATGCGGATTCCGTAACTCCGGATGCTGAGCTTATCGCAGACCTTGGAATCAATTCTCTCGATCTTGCGGATTTTGTTTATTCCTGCGAGGAGAAGTTTAACATTGAGATCAGTGACGATGATCTTGGCGGCTTCACTACCGTTGGCGATATCGTTGCTTATCTTGAAAAGAAGGTCGGTTAATTTTATAAAATAATTAAAGGGTTGCTTTTTACAGTAACCCTTTATATTTATTGAACGTAAAATCTTAAATGCGTACGAAAATGAATTCGCATCCGTCATCAGTAGGGATGGATGCGGCAACCTCGGGAAAGACGTTTAAAATGTACTGTGCCTCCGTCGTGGAGCGTGCAAGACCGTCCTTCGTGACGAAGAACTGTATGGCGCCTCTTTTTTTCATACTGCGTAAGACCCTTGAGAGAAAACCGCAGATCCGCCCCGCCCTTTGACGGTCTTCGCTCTTTATATCGAAGCGTACGACGCTTATACCCGCCGCACGCGCGCTCGCGACCTTGAAAAGGACCTCGGTGTTTATGTCCTTCAGTTTTTCGTATTCAATTATTTCGCTACACAATCTCATATAATTCACCGTATGATAAATCTAATTTATATTATTATAACACTATTTTTCCGAAAAGTAAATACAACTGCATTAAAAGGAGTAAAAAATGACAGAGCTTTTGATCAAGCTTTTTGTAAAAGACCGTAAAAATCTTTCCGATCCCCGCGTCAGAGCAAGATACGGCAGCTTTGCGAGCATCGTGGGAATAATCCTGAACATCCTGATATCGGCGCTAAAGCTTGTTATCGGACTGTTGAGCTCAACTATATCGGTAACGGCGGACGGAGTTAACAACCTTGCCGACGCAGGCGCGTCAATTATCAGCCTGATAAGCTTCAAGCTTTCCGTTAAGCCCGCCGATAAGGATCACCCGTTCGGTCACGCGAGAATAGAATACGTCGCGTCTATGATAGTATCGTTTTTGATCCTGCTCGTGGGAACGGAATTGCTGATGGATTCCGTCTCATCGCTGTTTTCGGGTGATACGGGAGGCGGAGAGCTTGGAACGGTCGGTTTTTCCGTTCTGATGATTTCCGTTCTCGCTAAGCTCTGGTTCGCGGTATTTTGCAAAAAGATATCGGGGCGTATAGGCTCAGCTACCATAAAAGCCGCGGGAACCGACGCGCTTGCCGACGCCGTGTCCACCTCTGCGGTTTTAGTATCTGCGGTGATTATGCTTCTGACGGGCTTTGCGTTTCTTGATTCGATAATGGGAATTGCCGTAAGCATAATAATTATAATCGCGGGAATAAAGATACTCATAGAAACGAAAAATTCTATACTCGGAGAAAGCCCTTCGGGAGAAATCGTGGAAAACATAAGAAAAATCGCGGCAGAATACCCCGAAATCATAGGTATCCACGATATGATAGTGCACAATTACGGCCCCGGTCACTATATCGCGTCATTCCACGCGGAGGTCGACGGAAGCGACGATATTTTTAAACTTCACGATACCGTTGACCTTGTTGAAAAGCGCATCTTCGACGAGCTCTCGATATTATGCAGCATTCATATGGACCCCATCGACACGAACGACGAAACCGTAGCAAAGCTCAAAGGTATAGCGGAAGAGGCAATATCCTGCATCTATCCAAACGTCAGCATACACGATTTTCGCGTTGTAACGGGTCAAACGCACACCAATATGATATTTGATATAGTAGTTCCCTTTGATGAAAAAGAACAGCCGAATAAAATCGTTGACGCGATATCTTCGGAGGTAAAGAAGAAAGACCCGAATCTTTATTGCGTAATAACGGTCGACAGAGAATGATCTTTAAAGGTCTACCCTGTTTTGCACTTTACCCGAGAAGAACGCGAGAATGTTTGACGCTATGATCTCTATACATCTTTTTCGTGATTCGTAAGAGCCCCAAGCCGCGTGCGGCGTGAGAATAACGTTGTCGAGCTCTTTTATATCGTTATACGGATGCTCGCTTCCGAAGGGCTCGACCGAGTAAACGTCGCAACCGAATCCGCCTATTTTCCCCGAGAGGACGGCATCTCTTACGTCGGATTCGTTAACGACGGCGCCTCTTGCCTCGTTTACTATCATTACCCCGTCTTTCATCATAGAGATGCGTTCCTTATTTATTATTTCTCTCGTTTCTTCGTTCAAGGGACAGTGCAAGCTTATAACGTCGCTTCTTTTGCAAAGCTCGTCGATCCCGACGCACTCGTATTCCTTGACGGGGGTGCGCTTGCAGGCTATGACCTTTGCACCGAGCGCGCTTGCCGCCCTTGCAACGGCTGAGCCGATGTTGCCGAGTCCCACGATGCCCCAGACCTTACCGCTAAGCTCGCGGTAGACGGGGGTCAGCTTGTTGGGCACGCCCGATCTTGTGTATTCCCCGTCAGCGACGTATTTTCTGTATTCCGTCAGATGCGTGAATAAAGAGAGCGCCGTCGCGACGGTAAAGAGCGCGACGCTGTCCGTCGAATACCCGGGAACGTTCGTAACGGCTACTCCGAACTCCTTAGCTGCAGCTACGTCAACGTTATCGAATCCTGTGGCAAACACGCAAATGAGCTTAAGCCCGTGCGCCTCTTTCAGAACGTCGCGGGTTATTTTTATTTTGTTGATAATAATGACGTCTGTGCCTTTGCAGCGCTCCGTGAGAAGCTCGGGCGCGGTTGTGTCGTACGCTGTGACCTGCGCAAACTCCGTCAGTATGTCGAGCGGCGTGTCGTCGCCGAGCGAAGCTTTGTCAAGGATAGTGATCTTCATCGAATATCTCCGTGCAGTTCCGTTTTTATATCAATTATAGCATAGCGGATTTTCGAAGTCAACAACTATTCCTTACATTTATTATAATAAATATAAAAATATTTTTAAAAACATATTGACAAACGAAAAAAAGTGTGATATAATTGTTGTACCTCTGCTGAGGGCTTTTTTTGTGTGCTTTTTTCTGGGACAGGCACGCGCCCCTTTTCGGAGGGAGGTATTAACGGGGTCATACCCTGAATTTCTATTAGGAGGTGCCGATAAATGAGAGTCAAAATTACACTCGCTTGTACCGATTGCAAGCAAAGGAATTATGACACAAAGAAAAATAAGAAGAATGATCCGGACAGACTTGAAATGAAAAAGTACTGCCGTTTCTGCCGCAAGCATACTTTGCACAAAGAAACCAAGTAATTAAAGAGAGGATTTTTTGAAATGGCAGATAAAAACGAGAAGAAACCGAATTTTATAGTTCGCATTTGCAAAAGATGCGCTAAGTTCTTCAAGGACGTCGTCGGAGAGATGAAGAAGGTTTCTTGGACTCCGAAATCGGAGCTTGCCAAGAATACAAGACTCGTTCTGGCTACCGTTGTTATCATCGGAGCTGTGATCGCCGTCTTCGACTTGTGCTCCTCGAAGATACTCATTTCCATAGCAGGTCTTATCGGATATTAAGAGGCGTATAAAATGAGTAATCTTAACGAGAAAAATCTTGGTCCCAGATGGTACGTTGCTCATACTTATACGGGCTATGAAAACAAAGTAAAGGCAAGCATAGAAAAGATCGTTGAAAACCGCGGACTCGGACATCTTATTTACGATGTTCACATTCCCACGGAGACCGTTGTCACGGTCAACGACAAGGGCGAGGAAAAGATTGTTGAAAACAAGCTTATGCCCGGCTATGTTCTTGTTAAAATGACGATGACTGATGAAAGCTGGCACGTAGTCAGAAATATTACGGGCGTTACAGGCTTCGTTGGTCCGGGGTCAGAGCCTACCCCGCTTACCGAGGACGAGGTTGATATGTTCAACGTAGAAGTCCGCACGGAGGGTCCGAAGTTCGCTATTGGCGATATGATAGAAGTTATTTCCGGCGTATTCCAAGGATTCAAAGGAAAGCTTCAAAGCATTAACGAGGAAACCAAGCAGGTTATGATACTTGCTTCCAAGGAAAAGCGCGATATTCCGATTCTCGTTGATATCAAAGACGTTCGCGCGGCGGAGTAAGATCCGCAGTATCTCCGTACATCGGAGGTCGAAATCAGTGGGAGGGAGAAAAATTCTTTTAAATTCTCCCGTTTGAACACCACATATGGAGGTTTATAACAATGGCAAAGAAAATTTCCGGTTACATTAAATTGCAGCTTCCTGCCGGCAAGGCTACTCCCCAGCCCCCTGTAGGTCCCGCACTCGGTCAGTACGGTGTTTCCATTCCTAACTTTACTAAGGAATTCAACGAAAGAACCAAGAACGATATCGGTCTTATCATCCCCGTTATCATCACCGTTTACGCAGACCGTTCCTTCACCTTTATCACGAAGACTCCCCCCGCAGCAGTTCTTATTAAGAAGGCTTGCGGTATCGAGACTGCTTCCGCAACTCCCAACAAGACCAAGGTTGCAAAGCTCACCAAGGAACAGCTTCGCAAGATTGCAGAAACAAAGATGCCCGACCTCAACGCAGCTTCCGTTGAAGCAGCTATGAGTATGGTTGCAGGCACCGCACGCTCTATGGGCGTTACTGTTGAAGAGTGATTAGGAGGTAAGGAATAATGGCAAAAATGGGTAAGAAATATAAGGCAAGTGTCGAGCTTATCGACAAGACCAAGCTTTACGACGCAGACGAGGCTCTCGCGCTTCTCTGCCAGACCGCAAAGGCTAAGTTTGATGAAACCGTAGAGGTTCACATCCGTTTGGGCGTTGACTCCCGTCACGCAGACCAGCAGGTCAGAGGCGCGATCGTCCTCCCCAACGGTACCGGTAAGACCGTTAGAACTCTTGTTTTCTGCAAGGGCGATAAGGTTGATGCGGCTCTCGCTGCAGGCGCTGATTACGCAGGTGCTGAGGAATACGTTCAGAAGATCACTCAGGAAAACTGGTTCGAGTTCGACGTTGTAATCGCTTCTCCCGATATGATGGGCGTTATCGGACGTCTTGGTAAGGTTCTCGGTCCTAAGGGACTTATGCCTAACCCCAAGGCAGGTACCGTTACTCCCGACGTTGCTCGCGCTGTTCAGGAAGCAAAAGCAGGTAAGATCGAATACCGTCTTGACAAGACCAACATTATCCACTGCCCCATCGGTAAGGCATCCTTCGGAACCGAAAAGCTCACCGAGAACTTCAACACTCTCGTAGGCGCTGTTATCAAGGCTAAGCCCGCTGCTGCTAAGGGTCAGTACATCAAGAGCTGCGTAGTTGCTACTACTATGGGCCCCGGTATAAAGATCAACTATTCCAAGCTTTCTTAATTTAAGAAAATTTGCAAGTAAAAAAACCGTCTTTTTTAAGACGGTTTTTTTATTTTACATACGGTAAATTATACTGTCAAGTGCAGCACTTTTATTGAAAAAAATGCTCATACGGTTCAAATTGTAATTATTTTATAGGCGGAACGTACGCGAATGGCTCGTATTTGTCCTTGTAAGCAACGGCGATGACAGCGCCGATTATTTCTTTTGCACCCGACGCGCGTAAGAGAGCCGCGCAGGAACCGAGAGATGCGCCCGTCGTCGTTATATCGTCTACGATTATTATTCTCTTTCCTCTAAGATCGACGTTCACGATGTCAAATTCCGCGTTGCTTATTCTCATCTCGGCAAACGTTTTCTTCTGCGGAAGCTTTGATTTTGATTTAAGATACGAAGCGTACTCACACCCAAGCCTTTTCGCCAAAGCCTTGGCAAGCAGTCGGGAGTGGTCTATTCCGTATTTCTTAATAGCCGCTCTCCTTCTCGGCACGTTGGTGATTATATATTTCTCGGGATCTATGACGCTTTTTCTTACGGCGCATTCAAGCTCAGACGATAAAAAGCTTAAAACGTCCTCGCGATTATCTCTTTTTAAACTGTATATGACGTTATTGGACGGAGTAAAATCGTGATGCTGGACGTAGCGGTATACTTTTATCAAGCGTTTTACGTAGTGATTTTCGAGAAATTCGTTTGAGCACGAGCACTCGTAAAGAGGCAAAGAGCATCTTGAGCAGTTTCTCTGCTTTACCTCGTTATAATCGACGGCACACGATTTGCAAAGCGCGTCGTCGTCGAGATCTATTCGCTCACCGCAGGCAACGCACTTGGGCACGGATATGTAAAAAAGGATCTTACGAAAGAGATTTTTGTCCATTATATCTATTAAGGGAAGCTTTCTTTTTTGCAAGAAAACTTCCCTTCTGCCTTTATTTATTTCGCGTTTTTGGGAAAACTGTCCTTAAGACCGACTATTCTGTTAAAGACGTTTTCGTGCTTTGTATCTTTTACGAAATATCCCGTTCTGACGAATTGGAACTTTTCCTCGGCTGTGGCGTCTGTGAGTGATTCTTCGATCTTACATCCGTCGAGCTTTACTACCGACGCCCTGTTAAGGTAATCGTCATACGTTTTTCCGTCGGGAATATCGCTTACGTTTTCTATATCGAAGAGGAAATCGTAGAGCATAACCGTCGTATCCTTCGCGAATTTGGAGGAGAGCCAATGGATGGTTCCCTTCACCTTTCTTCCGTCGGTTGGCATACCGTTGCCCGTTTCAATATCAGCGGTACAGCGTATTTCCGTAATGCGGCCGTCAGCATCCTTAACGATCTCGTTGCACTTGACGATATAAGTGCCCATAAGTCTGACTTCTCCGTCGGGCTTCATTCTGAAGAATTTAGGCGGCGGAACCTCTGCGAAATCGTCAGCATCAATGTAGAGCTCGCGTGTGAACGGAAGCTTTCTCGTTCCCGCTTCGGGATTATTGGGGTTATTGGAAACCTCAAAATATTCGACCTTATCCTCGGGATAGTTGGTTATCACTACCTTTATAGGATGAAGAACCGCTATCCTGCGCTCGGCCTTTTCGTTAAGCTCTTCTCTTATACAGTGCTCAAGCAACTCGTAGTCCACAACGCTGTATGCTTTCGCTACTCCCGCTCTTGAAACGAAGTCGAAAATAGCGGAGGGGGTGTATCCCCTGCGTCTGAGACCGCAAAGCGTTGGCATTCTCGGATCGTCCCATCCGTCAACGAGTCCCGTTTCAACGAGCTGTCTTAAGTAACGCTTGGACATTACCGTGTGAGTTACGTTAAGTCTTGCGAATTCGCGCTGCTTGGGCTTTGCTTCAAAGCCGATATTATCAACGACCCACTCGTAAAGCGGACGGTGATTCTCAAACTCGATAGAGCAAAGAGAGTGGGTTATCCCCTCAAGCGCATCCTGTATCGGATGAGCGTAATCGTAAAGCGGATAAATGCACCATTTGTTGCCCTGTCTGTGGTGGTCGGTGTGAACTATTCTGTATATCGCGGGGTCACGCATATTGATGTTGGGGGACGCCATATCTATCTTCGCGCGAAGCGTCTTTGCGCCGTCGGGGAATTCACCGTTCTTCATTCTTTCGAAGAGGTCGAGGTTCTCTTCGACGCTTCTGTCGCGGTAAGGGCTGTTTTTACCGGGCTCGGTGAGAGTGCCGCGGTATTCACGCATCTCGTCGGCGTCAAGGTCGCAAACGTAAGCCTTCCCTTCCTTTATGAGCTTTACGGCGAACTCGTAACACTTTTCAAAGTAATCCGAGCCGTAGAAGACGCCGCCCGTAGGCTCGCAGCCGAGCCACGTCAGATCGCGGTAGATGCTCTCTACGTATTCGTTGTCCTCCTTTGAGGGGTTCGTGTCATCGTAACGGAGATTGAAAAGACCGCCGTATTTTTTAGCCGTCATCGCGTTGATCCATATAGCCTTCGCCGAGCCTATATGCAAATAACCGTTGGGCTCGGGCGGGAATCTCGTGTGGATCTTGAGGTCGGGATTCTCGCGAAGATCCTCGTCGATGATGTCGTGTATAAAATTGTTTCTTATTTCTTCCATTTTTAAGTCCCCTTTTAATAGTTAGAAAAGAATGCGTAAATTTCGTTTATGTCGGTCTGTCTGCCGTGTCCCGGGTAAACCGCAAGGCGCTTGTCCATATTTGCAATACGGCGTAAAGAATACGCAAGTGCTTCATAATCGCCGCCCGGAAGATCGTATCTTCCGTACCCTCCGTCAGCAAAGACCGTATCACCGACGAATATTCCGTCACCGAAAAGCAAAGAAATTCCGCCGGGCGTATGTCCCGGGGTTGAAAGAACGGAAAAGCTTTCATCGCCGAGAGTAAGCTCGTCACCCTCGTAGACCTCGGTAAATTTGCCGTAATAGCCTTTTTCCTGACCGAAGAATATCCGATAGGCATTTTTATACGGATCGGAGAGCGCGGGTGCGTCGAAGCGCCCCACAAGAACGGACGCGTCCGTATTGTTGACCCAAGAATCTATCTCAAGAAAATGATCAAAGTGCGCGTGGGTAAGGATAATATACTTCAAAGCGTGCTTTAAAGCAGGAAAACGCGCCGCCGCAGACAAGAAATCAACGGAAGGATCGACGAGGGCATATTCGCCGTTTGATTCAAGAATATACATATTCGAGCCGAAGCTTTCCCTCGGTGAGAGTTGATGGACCTTTAACATAGTTTACTCCAAGTATAATAATATATTATATCACGTTTCAACGTAAAAGTCCATAGATTTTTCCAAAAATCAGAACTTTTTATATGAAAAAACGTATACTGTTAATAGCATTTCGGAAAATTGTGCCGAATGCTGAACGGTCAAGTAAAAAAACAAGACCGTAAAGGAGGAGTTTTGAAAATTGAAAACCTCTGTATTTACAGTAGGGAGCGTCACCTACGCAATAAAGGCTAAAAGACTTTTAGCTCGCGAGGGACTTACCTCAAAACTCGTAAAAACAGACGCGTCGAAGTCGACGGGCGGATGTGCGTACGGAATAGAATTTCCTACGAAAGATTTATATGCGGCGGCAAGCATTATGCGTTCTGCCGGGATTTATTATCAGCATTATGAAAAATGATCTCATATACTTTGACAACGCCGCAACGACTTTTCCAAAACCCGACAGCGTAAAACGCGCCGTGATTGAGTGCCTTGATAATTATTGTGCCAACTCGGGAAGAAGCGGTCATTCTCTTTCGAATCTTGCGAGCGAGGCGGTTTATTCTGTAAGAGAGTCCGTCGCCTCGTTTTTGGATTTTGAATTTCCCGAGCGCGTCGTATTTACCCCGGGGGCGACCTTCGGTTTAAATCTTGCAATGAAGAGCCTGATAAGCCAAGGCTCCCACGTTCTTATTTCGGATATCGAACACAACTCGGTATTGCGTGTGGCGGCGGAGCTTGAGCGCACGCGTGGGGTCGAATACGATATATTCAATTCATCGGACGTTCCGAACGACGTTCCAAGGCTTATTAAAAAGAATACCACGCACGTCGTAAGTACGCTTGCGTCGAACGTTGACGGTTCGTTAGTGGACGTAAAGGAATTGTCGCGCATCTCACGGGAATACGGCGTCGGTCTTATTTTCGACGCATCACAGCTCTTGGGGCACGAGGAATTTTCACTGAACGGGCTTAACTTTGACGCCTTGTGCTGTGCAGGTCACAAGGGGCTCTTCGGAATTCAGGGGGTGGGCTTCGTCGTCTTTGGAAATAATGACGGCGGTGACGGAATAATATCGGGCGGCAGCGGCAGTGATTCAAAGAACCTTGAAATGCCGAGCACCTTGCCTGAAAAATTCGAGGCAGGCACTCTTCCTCTGCCGTCTATCGTGTCCCTCGGCGCGGGGATAGATCATATAAATTCCGTGGGCGTTGATAATATTTCAAAAAGGCTGAGTGCTTATACGTCGCTCTTGGAGCACGGACTTAAATCCATCGGAAAGGTAGAAAAAATCTTTGGCAGAATGGGGATCCTCTCATTTACCTCGCGAGACGTGCCGTGTGAAGAAGTGGCGCGCCGACTTGACGAGTACGGAGTGTGCACGAGAGCGGGATTTCACTGCAATCCCCTTGCTCACAGAAAGCTTGGGACCTACGATACGGGAACGGTCAGGATCTCGCTTTCGCACACGAATACTACCGATGAGATAGAACGCTTTTTGAATATTCTTGAGCACGTAATATAAATATAAAGCAAGGTGCCTCTCTCTCTGAAAAGACTGAGTTTCGGAGGAACCTTGCTTTTTATTATTTATCCGTATATTTTTTTATTGCGTCCAATAAGTCTTTTTGGTAGCGAGGGTAAGCGTTTCCGTCGCAGCTGATAATAATATCCGCGTATTTTTTATAAAGAGCCGTGCGCTCGTTGTAAAGATCTCGCAACGTTTGACCCGGAGCCAAGACCACCCCGCGCGCAGAAAAGTCGCCGAGGCGCTTTTTTATAGTATCAAAGCTCGTGTAAAGGTATATGACGGGGCCAAGAGATTTTAAGTGCTTCATAGCGGCGTCGTAATAAACGGCACTGCCGCCCGTGGATATGATAAAGCCGTCGCCGTTTATCGAAAGAATGGTTTCTTCTTCCAACTTTTTAAAAGCCTCAAGACCGTCCTCGTCTATTATAGCTTGAAGCTTTCTGCCCGTGTTTTTTTCTATCAAACGGTCGGAATCAATGTTTTTGATCTTTAATTTGTTTGCTATGGCTCTGCCCATACAGGATTTTCCTGAGCCGGGCATTCCTATCAAAGTAAGTGTCATCGGTTTATCCTTTTAAAATGTAAGCGAAAATGCATCGTCGCGCGTTTTAAATATCAGAGTTGAATTTTTTTCAACGGTGTGCTCGTGCGAGCTTCGGTTTTCAATAAGCTCTTTTGCGCTCCGAGAGAATTCAACCGAAATATCGCGCTCCGAGTTGTTTGTAACGGTAATAAAATTATTGATGCCGTCGGACCTGGAAAATACGAGCAACTCTTCCGTAAGAGCTATAAGCTTATACTCACCGCACTGGTAGACGTCGTTGTTTTTTCTGATCTGCCCTATTTTTTTGTAGTGATTTAGGATTTTTCGGTCCGGGTGCTTTGGGTACGGCATTCTGTTAAACGGATCGGAATAGCCCTCAAGACCTGCCTCGTCGCCGTAAAAAACGGCGGGAAGCCCGGGAAGCGTTGCCAGCACCGTATACGCGGATAGGAGTCTGTTCGTTGCGACCTCGCGCTCTTCCTTCGTCATTTTCAAAGAGGCAAGCTCCTTGTTGGTTTTCGACTCTGCCGCAGCACCGCCAAGCGCCGTGATAATGCGCTCGGTGTCGTGTGTGCCGAGAATGTTCATTTGCATATCGCGTATGCGTTTTGGAGCGTTGTTTATAATATCCGTCAAGGCGTATTTCAGCTCGTCACACTTTTTATACCTGAAGTATTCGATAAGACCCTTGCGCAGCGGATAATTCATAACGCCGTCAAGCTCGTCGCCGAGGTAATATTTTTTCCTTTTTCCGTAGGCGATCTTGTTAGAGGCGTCTTCCCAGACCTCTCCGTACAGAACCGTCTTTTCATCGGGCGAAAGTGCCTGCTTGATCTTCGCTATAAATTCATCGGAGAGTTCGTCCGCAACGTCGAGCCGCAGACCCGCTATGCCCATTTCCCTGTATTTCGGAATGACCTTGTCCGTTATGAAGCTTTCAAATTCACGGTTTCCCGTGTTTATTCTCGGCAGTATCTCTATTCCCCACCACGCTTCATACTCGTCGGGGTAATTTTTAAACGTGTACCAGCCGTAAAACTCGGAGTCCTTGGATTGATACGCACCCAGAGAATCGTAATTGCCGTAGCGGTTAAAATAAATGCTGTCAGCTCCCGTGTGATTGAAAACGCCGTCCAAGATGACCGACATTCCCTTCTTTTCAGCTGATTTCAGAAACGATCTCAGCGCCTCGTCGGAGCCGAACATTGAATCCGTGCGCATATAATCCGCGGTGTCGTATTTGTGGTTTGACGGAGATTCGAAGATGGGACTCAGATAAATTATATTTACACCGAGGGATCTGACGTAATCGAGGCGCTTTTCCGCGGATCTGAGCGTGCCGCCGTAAAACGTGTTGTTGTACATAAAAGCGCCCGGATATTCGGGGTATTCGGGGATCGTGGTCCAATCCTCAACAAGACGCGCGCCCTTTTTGGGAACGACCTCCTCGTCCTTTGAAAATCTGTCGACGAAGATGTGGTAAATTACACCGCCCCGAAGCACGGAGCTCCGAGATTCGGAAAAATCGGAAAACGAAAGCTGGAAGAATGACCCGTCCTCTCCTGAGAAGGTGATGCGGGAAAAGTCTTCGCTTTTTGCAAAAAAATCGCCCGCCAAGGTATTTATTACGACCTTGTAAAAGTAAAGTCCCTTATCAAGAAATCCTTTTCCGAGCTTCACCGAGTAAATATCCTTGTCACGGACCGTGCGCGAAAGCTCGGCGAATTTTTCCTTCAGCTTAACGCCCTGCGTTTGGTCGAAGATTTCAATTTTCAGATCTATCGTACCGAGAGCACGCGGGATCACGAATTCGATCCCGCACGTCTCGCCTGACTCAAACGCCGAGGAGCGGTCGAGCCTTTTGTTATGGGTATAATAAATTTCTCCAAGCTGACCGCCCGTGGCTTCGTCAGCTGAAATATGAAGTCTTTTCAATTCGTCCTCACGGAAATGGAATATTATTTTAGTTTGTTTACGGGCTCTGTGTGCCAGATGTTCTCCGCGTAATTTCGTATGCTGTTATCGGAGGCGAATACTCCCGACGCGGCGGTGTTGATGAGCGACATTCTCGCCCACTTCATACGGTCGGCGTGGTCATTCATCGCGCACCTGTAAACGTTGGTATAAGAATCAAAGTCTGCAAGGCACATAAACGGGTCTGCCACGGAATAAGCGCAGTTTACAAGATATTCTGCAATGTGAGAGAAATCCTGACCCGCGATAGGACGGTAGAGTCTGTCAACTACCGCGCGAAGCTTTTCAGAGCCGAGATAATAATTTCTCGCGACGTAACCGTTTCTCCAGAGCTCGTCTACCTCGCCCGTGTTAAGACCGAAGATGTACATATTATCGCGTCCTGCGGCTTCGAGTATCTCTACGTTCGCTCCGTCGAGCGTACCCATCGTTACAGCACCGTTCATCATAAGCTTCATACAGCCCGTTCCGCTCGCTTCCTTACCCGCAAGAGATATTTGCTCGGAAATATCTGCCGAAGGGATAAGGACCTCTGCCAAGGAGACGTTGTACTCCTCCATAAAGACCACCTTGAGTCTGTCGCGCGTCAACGGATTGCGCTCAAGCTCCTCGGAGAGGAACCAGATGAGCTTGATTATCTTTTTTGCCATAGCGTACCCGGGTGCCGCCTTACATCCGAAGATGAAGGTCTGCGGCGGGATATCGGCGTTCGGATTTTCCGTCAGCTCATTATAAAGAGCGATTATCTTCAGCACGTTCAGAAGCTGGCGCTTATATTCGTGCATTCTCTTGATCTGAACGTCGAAGATGGATTCCGAATCTATTCTTCTTCCCGTTTTAGAGTACGCGTAATAAGCAAAGGTCTCTTTGTTGAAATGCTTGATGTCCGCTATTCTTTCGAGGACGGAGGTGTCGTCCTTGAACTTGTCAAGCTTTATAAGCTCCGAGGCGTCTTCTCTGAAATCCTTGCCGATCAACTCGTCAAGAAGCGAGGCGAGGCGCGGATTTGCGTTATTGAGCCAACGTCTGTGCACTACTCCGTTCGTTACGTTCGTGAATTTCCAAGGCGTCATTTTATAGAAATCGTGGAATACCGATCTTTTCAATATATCGCTGTGGAGCTTTGAAACGCCGTTTACCTTGTTGGAGCCGACGATGGAGAGATTTGCCATTCTGATCTGATTATACGCGATGATCGACATTCTCGAGATCCTGTCCCAATCGCCCGGGTAAAGATTCCAAAGATCCGCGGTAAAGCGCTTGTTGATCTCGGAAACTATCATATAAATCCTCGGCAGCTTCATCGAGAAGAGGTCTACTCTCCAGCATTCAAGCGCCTCGGGCAAGACTGTGTGGTTGGTGTAGGTCACGGTCTTGACAACGATGGCCCACGCGTCGTCCCACGAATAAGAATACACGTCCATCAGAATGCGCATAAGCTCGGGGATACAGAGTGCGGGATGAGTGTCGTTGATATGGATAGAAACCTTGTTCTCAAAATCCGCAAGAGAGCCGTGCTCGGCGAAATAATCGCTTATGATATTTTGCAGCGAAGCCGAAACGAGGAAATATTGCTGAGTAAGTCTTAAAAGCTTGCCCTCGTCGTGATTATCCGGCGGATAAAGCTGCTTGGTGATAGCTTCGGCGGAATTTGTCGAGTTGAGGCTTTGGACGTAAGAGCTTTGAGTGGTATATCCCGTCGGAGCGGAGCTGTATGCGCGCCTTGCTCTCCAAAGCGTTATCTTATTGACGGCGTTCGTGGCGGTTCCCGGAATGAGAAGGTCGTAAGGGATAGCTTTTACTTCGTCAAACTCATAGTTTTGTATAGCCAGTCTGCCGCTTTCCCACTTCTCTTCGATTTTTCCGCCAAGACGGACGGAAACGCTTCTCTCGGGATGAGGAACGAGCCATACTCCGCCCGCTCCGAGCCATTCGTCGGGAAGCTCTATCTGCTCACCGTCCACTATCCTCTGCTTGAAAAGACCGTTTTCGTAAAGCAAGGAATATCCCGTTGCGGCATAGTCGAGCGCTGTGAGAGAATCCATAAAGCACGCAGCAAGTCTGCCAAGACCGCCGTTTCCAAGTCCGGGGTCGACCTCACAAGCGTATACACTGTCAAAGCTCGTTCCGAATTCTGAGAGGACCTCGCAAAGCTCGTTATATATGCCGAGATTTATGGCGTCGTTTTTGAGTGCGCGTCCGACAAGAAATTCCATACAAAGATAGAATACCTTCTTGGAATCCTTGGCTTTTATGCGCTTCTTGAAATCATAGCGGTATTCAAGCATTATGTCCTTTATGGCTTGAACCGTAGCCTGATATATTTGCTCGGTGCTTGCGTCCTTAGGCTCTGTTACGCCCTTCGTTATAAGCTTTGCTTCTATTCTTTCGCGAAGCTCCTGCTTTGATATTTTTTCTTTTTCTCCGGTTTTGGGATTAGAATTCGCTTTGTTTTGCATACTTAGTTTATATTTCCTACCAATTCAGTAAATTTTCGTAAATCGCCAGATATTTTTCGGCAGAACGAGCCCAGGTGAAATCCGAAGCCATAGCTCGAGCCGTAAGAGCCTGCCACTCTTTTGGGTCTTTGTAAAGCTCTGTCGCGCGTTTTATCGCAAAGAGCATTTCGTGCGCGTTGTAGTTGTCGAATCTGAAGCCGTTGGAGTTTTCTTCGTCATAAGGAATTATGGAGTCGTAAAGACCTCCGACGGCGCGGACTACGGGAACGGTTCCGTACGAGCACGCTATCATCTGAGCAAGTCCGCAGGGCTCGCTCTTTGACGGCATAAGGAAAATATCCGCCGCCGCGTACATTTTCTTCGACAGAGCTCTGTCAAATTTTATGAGCGCGCGCATCTTATCGGGATAACGCGCCTCTATCGCCTTGAAGGCTTCCTCGTACTTTGCTTCTCCCGTTCCGAGTATGACGAATTGAACGTCGTCTGAAAGAAGCTCGTCTATCACGCGGAGAACGAGGTCGATCCCCTTACCTGCCGCAAGGCGCGTTATCATAACGATGAGCGGCACGCCTTGCACCTCGGGGAGAGCGAGTGCGTGTTGGAGCGCGGCTTTATTTGCCGCCTTTCCCGATTTTCTCGTTCTTTGAGTATAGTTTTTGAAAATCTCGCTACCCACGCTCGGTGAGAAATACGAGTAGTCGATTCCGTTTATAACGCCTGCGAGCTTGCCCGATATGCTTTCTATGACTCGTGAAAGTCCGAAGGCGAAGAACTCGTGACGAAGCTCGTACGCGTAATTCGGGCTGACGGTCGTTACGAAATCGGAAACCGTAAGCGCGCCCTTCGTCAAATTTATACACCCGTCGTATTCAACGATGGAAGAATACTTGCCGTCAAGCGCGAAAACGTCCCCGAGAATGTAAGGGTCGTATTTTCCCTGATATTCGATGTTGTGGATGGTATAAACGGTTTTTACAGAAGAAAGGCTGACGTCGCTTGCGTATACGGTCTTTAAATAAATGACGGTCAGTGCCGTTTGCCAATCGTTGGCGTGAAGGACGTCGGGAACTTTTCCCGATTGCCTTATAAATTCGATCACCGCGAGCGAGAAGAACGCAAAGCGCTCCGCATCGTCGTACTCGCCGTAAAGGCGCTCTCTGTCAAAATAATAATGATTCTCAATAAAGTAATACGTGACACCCGAACGGTCGGTCTTATAGACCGAAGCACCCGTGTTTCTCCACGAAAGACGGAAGGTGATGTCAGCTACCTTTTCAAGCGCCGTTCGATGTTCTTCCTTCATCGAAGCGTAAAGCGGCATAATGACCTCAGCCTCGGCGCGTCCGCTTTCTTGAATAGCGGGCGGCAGAGCTCCGAGCACGTCACCGAGTCCACCGCTTGCGGCAAAAGGATTAGCTTCACTCGTTACATAAAGTATTTTCATTTAATAAGCTCCGTTTTCATCAAATCTTTCTGCACTTCTGCACGTAGAATGGCATATTGTGATTTCCCGAGAGGTTAACCCCGTCGCTTACGTGGACGTCCTTATCGGTGACTATGCAGTTGAGCGTGGCGTTCTTGCCGACGTAAGTGCCGTGGAAGAGTATGGAATTTTTAACTACCGCGCCCTTAGCGACCGTTACGCCTCTGAAGAGAACGGAATTTATAACGGTACCTTCTATATTGCATTCGTCCGCGAGCATCGAATTTTCCGTAACGGCGCCCTCTTTATACGTTGTGGGAGCGGAGTTATGGACTCTCGTGAATATCGGTGATTCCTTTTTCCAAAGAAGCGACTCGCGCGCCTTGGGGTCTTCGAGAAGCTGCATAGAACATCTGTAATAATCGAGGAAGCTTGACACGGGAGCAACGAATCCCGTATAGTTATACGTTCTGTAATTGGCTCTCTTGCAATTCTTTAAAAGAATAGCCGTGAGGCTGTTGAGGTTGTACCCCTCCGATTCCTCTATCAGTCTTTTGAGATAAGTCGTAGCCATAACGAAAATATAAAGCGAAAGCTCGGGATTCTTTTCGTTATAGGAAGACGAAAGAGATATATCGGTTATTTTGCCCGCAACGCTTGAGAGCATCATTCTCGGGCGCTTGGCGGAATAGTCGGAGGGAGCCTTTTGCGTTACTATCGTGATCTCTGCACCCGTTTTTTGGTGCTGTGCTATGACGTCGGCGATGTCGATGTTGAGGACGTTATCGGAGTCCATAAGCACGACGAAGTCCTCTTTTATCTCGTTGATATACTGCTTCATCGCGCAAAGCGCCTCCATATGAGAGGAGAACATTTTTGCCGAAGCGGTAGTCGCGGTGCTGAAGGGGGAGATCACGTTTACGCTGCTCTCTCTTCTCGCCAGATCCCAGTCTTTACCGCTTCCGATGTGGTCGATAAGAGATCTGTAATTATAATTTGCGACTATGTTGATATTTGAAATATCCGCGTTTACGAGATTGGAAAGACAGAAGTCAACGAGTCTGTATCTGCAGGCAAAGGGAATTGCCGCAACCGTTCTGTCCCCTGTAAGCCTTGATAAGGTGTTGTCGTTAAGACTTGAAAAAATAATTCCTGCTGCGCTGATAGCCATAATTCCCTCCTCCGTTAATTCGCCGATGCGGCGTTTTTATCGACGGTAGTACTTTTTGCTATTACCGTGATGTTGTTTTTGTCCGCGTTTTCTTCTCCGACGGTGATACCTTCCTTGATAACGGAATCCGAGTCGATTATAGAAGAAAATACGCAGGCGTCTTTCTTAATTACCACGTCTTCCATAATTATGGAGTCCTTGACCGTGGCGCCTTCTTCGATTACGACTCCGCCCGAGAGCACCGAGCGCTCGACCCGTCCGTAGATCTTGCACCCTTCGGATACGAGAGAGTCCTTGATGACGGCGTGTGCTCCGACGAACTGCGGCGCTCTTGCCATATTTCTCGAAAAGATACGGAAGTTTCTGTCGGATATGTTAAGCTTGGGGTCGTTACCGATAAGGTCCATATTGGATTCCCAAAGCGATGAGATCGTTCCGACGTCCTTCCAATACCCCTCGAAGTTGTAAGCGTAAAGCTTTTCGCCGTTTCTCAGGAGATTGGGAATAACGTTCTTTCCGAAATCGTTCTCACTCGTTTCATCCGCCTCGTCTATCTCAAGATATTCTATAAGAGTTTTCGTGGTGAAGATGTAAATTCCCATAGACGCCTGATTGTTTTTCGGCACCTTCGGCTTCTCTTCAAACTCATATATAGAATTATCCTTATTCGTGTTGCATATACCGAATCTGCTTGCCTCCTCCATCGGAACGGTTATCGTCGCAACGGTGCAAGCGGCGCCCGTAGCTTTATGCTGAGCGAGCATCTTCGAATAATCCATTCTGTAAATGTGGTCACCCGAGAGGATGAGAACGTAATCGGGATTGAACTGCTTTATAAAGGTTATGTTCTGATATATCGCGTTGGCGGTGCCTTTGTACCAATCGGAATTTTTGTAGCCCTTGTACGGCGGAAGCACCGAAAGCCCTCCTCTTTGCCTGTCAAGATCCCAAGGGGCTCCGTTTCCGATGTACTCGTTGAGAGCGAGGGGCTGATACTGCGTAAGAACTCCGACGGTATCGATACCCGAGTTTATGCAGTTGGAAAGCGGGAAGTCGATTATCTTATATTTTCCTCCAAACGTAACGGCAGGCTTTGCGGTCTGCTTTGTAAGATCGTAAAGACGTGAGCCCTGCCCTCCCGCTAACAGCATTGCGATGCATTCTTTTTTACAATACATAACCGTTCTCCTTGATTTTATAATTTTTTGTCAAGCTTATTTCATTAAATATTGCTGCAGAAAACGCGTCTATCTTGATTTCCGTATACTTCTGACCGTTATCGCTGAAAACCGAAAGCGCCTGCGAGGCTCCCGAGCTGCTCTCAAAAAGCACCTCAAGTCCGACGCTCTTTTGCTTTATGGGGATTTTAAGATACTGCTCCGAGCCCGAGAGATTGACTATAACCGTGAGCTCGTCCCTCCCTGCCTTTCTTTTATAGGCGACGGTGTTCTTTTCCGCCTCGTCGGGATAGATCCATTCAAAGCCCTCGCCCGAAAAATCGTAGCTCCAGAGCTCACGTCTTGACAGGTAAAAGCTATTGAGAGCTCTGACGTATTCACGGAAGGCGCGGTGCTTCGGATAATCGAGCATAAACCATTCGAGCGAATTTTCGAAATCCCACTCGCGGAACTGTGCGAACTCCGTTCCCATAAACAGCATCTTCTTCCCGGGATAAGTCATTATAAGAAGTAGTGCCGCTCTCGCCTCGGCGAACTTGTCCTCATAAGAGCCGAACATTTTATCTATAAACGATTTTTTGCCGTGTACCACCTCGTCGTGGGAGATAGGTAAACAGTAGTTCTCCGAAAATGCGTACATCAAGGGAAAATTGAGTGCCTTGTGATGGTATTTTCTGAATACGGGGTCGAGCGAAACGTAATCGTAGAAATCGTTAGCGAAGCCCATATTCCATTTTAAATTAAATCCGAGCCCGCCCTCGTGTACGGGGCGCGTGATCCCGCCGAAGGCTGCGGATTCCTCCGCTATCATCAGAACGTCGGGAAAACGGGCGAAAACCTCCTTGTTGAGCTTTTTAATAAACGAGGTTCCTTCCTTGTTTTCGTTCGTTCCGTCGGTATTGGGCACCCATTCCCCGGGGGCCTTGTCGTAATCGAGGTAGATCATAGACGCGACGGCGTCTACTCTCAGCCCGTCAACGTGAAATTCCTTTAAATAATAGAGTGCGTTTGATATGAGAAAGCTTTGGATCTCCTCGCGTCCGAGATCGAAAAAGCGCGTTCCCCACGACGCCGACTCCATACGGTCACTTCCCTGATATTCGTAAAGCGGCGTGCCGTCGAACTCAAATAGCCCCCAGGCGTCCTTCGGAAAATGCGCGGGAACCCAATCGAGGATAACGCCTATTCCCGCTCTGTGCAAAGAATCGATAAGAAATCTGAAATCGTCGGGATCGCCAAAGCGTGAGGTGGGAGCGTAAAACGCGCACACCTGATAGCCCCAAGAGCCGTCGTACGGATGCTCCATAACGGGAAGGAGCTCAACGTGAGTGTATCCCATATATTTGAGATACGGAACGAGTATATCCGAAAGGGCGCGGTAGGAAAGATAACTGCCGTCCTCGTTTCTCATAAAGCTGCCAAGATGGAGCTCGTAAATGTTGACGGGAACGCCAAGATAATTTTTGCGCCTGCCGCCGAGGATACTTTTCCTGTTTTTCAACCAAGCGGCGTCACCCCATTTATAATCAAGTGAGGTAAAAACGAGTGATGCGCCGTCATCCTTACCCCTTGAAAATCTTGCGTACGGGTCGCCCTTGTAGAATCTTTTTCCGTTTTTTTCTATTATGAATTTATACGCCTGCTTTTCCAAGGACTCATCAGTTTCGTAATATAACTCCCAAACTCCGTCGGATGAGTTATTGCTAAGACCGAGCGGCGAGTCCCAACCCGTGAAATCTCCGACGAGCAGGACCGAGTCTGCGTTTGGTGCCCATACTCGGAATACGTAGCCCTTTTGGTAGCGGTTACATCCAAGATAAAAGTAGGATTCAAAATTAGTTCCTTGATGAAAATAAAAGCTCGCGAAGTTATCAGAACTCATATTCGTCCTCCTTTTTTATCTATATCTTACCACATACCGCGTGTCGAAATTCGGTAATTTTTGAAAGTTAAAAACTTTATATAAATATTCTATCATTATTTTTAACTTTTGTCAAGAAAAAAACAAGCGACTTACTTTATTTGTAAAATTATTTTTTAATATGTAGGTCTTTTTTTCTCTTTTTAACGGCGTTTATTGCTTTTTTTACGCATAGAGCCGCGGAAATAAAAAGATTTATCACTTTATTCAACAGCTCGAAGAATAACGAGGTCACGAACACGCTTATTTTATCGAAACATCTCATTACAGCCTTTTTCGTCATAAAGAAGGCTGCGACGACGAGGACGAGTATATATATTCTGAAGATTCCGTCCGTCGCCATATAGACGAATACCGTATAAACGACCGCAAAAAGCGTTATGATAAGAAAGCTGACGAATTGGCAAGCGACGAACGCACCAAGCTTTGAGGCTTTAGATATTTTGCGTTCTGCCTCGCCTTTTCGCCCAAATTTTATCTTTTTTAATATATTCTCCTTTATCAGAACCGAGCGCTCCACGCTTGCTTTGCAAAAAGAAATTATAAATGAATAAACTAAGGAAAACAAAACGCCAAGCAAAAGCGCCGACGGTACGGCAAGCAAAAGCTCACCTAGCGAAAAGTACTTCACCTTCAGCCTCTTTTCTTTTTGGAGATTTTTTCTTTATAATAAAAAGCCGATATTTTTCCGCAAACCGTGACCTCGTTTTTTTCTTTTGAAAGATTCTCGATCTTAAGATCCTCCCCTTCTATTCCGACCTCGCCGAGCGAAGTTGATACCGATGCGTAAGTTTCGTCAAAATTAAGTACGTTTTGAACTCCGTCTATGACCAAGGTCTTTCTGTCGGTGAGCGTGACCTTGCCGCGCTTCGTTTCTTGCAGATCCATAAAAACCTCCGTAAATATAATAAAAAAGAAGACGTATCTCCATAATAAAAGATATGCCTTCTTTTTTTATTTATGCATCGGACTCCGATATAACTTCGTACATACCGACGGCCTCTGCTTTTTTGGTAGTTTCCTTGATCTCAAGAACTCGGACCGTAACAGCCTTCTGACCGAACGCAATGGTGATCTCATCACCGATCTTAACGTCGTAGGAGGCCTTGGCTGCCTTGCCGTTGACGGTAACTCTTGCGCTGTCGCAAGCTTCGTTTGCCACGGTGCGACGCTTAACGAGCCTTGAAACCTTCAGATATTTGTCAAGACGCATTTAAAATCAGTTGATCTGATCCTTAAGAGCCTTGGAAGCTGCGAAAGCGGGCTTCTTGCAAGCTGCGATCTTGATGGTCTCACCCGTTCTGGGGTTACGGCCTTCTCTTGCCGCGGTGGTCTTTGCCTCAAAGGTACCGAAACCGATGAGCTGAACCTTGTCGCCTTCCTTAAGTGCGTTTGCGATCGCACCGAGAGCTGCGTTTACAACGGCTTCAACGTCCTTCTTCTTTACTTCTGTTTCTGCTGCGATAACGTTTACGAGATCTGTTTTTGTCATGTCTTTTAACTTCCTTTCAAAAAGTTTTATAACAGTATTATAGCAAGTTTTTTCAGTAATTTCAAGGGTAAATCCAACTTTTTTCTTGCTTATTTGAAATTTCGTCTTATTGTCTAATTTGAAATTGCTTTTTTTGTACAAATTGACAAAGATTTCCTATATTTTCTATCTGCAAAAATAATAATTCCCACAAAAATCAAGTGCAAAACACCGAATAACGAGAGCGTAAGCAGGTTAAGTAAAGCCCCCTCGCGAAGTCCGATGCTGTTTATTACGAAGTCTGTTACGGCAATGGCGGCAAGCGCTGCTGACGCGGGGCGCAGAAATTCGGAGATCAAGGAGAGGTGAACGTCGGTTTTTACGTGCAGGATAAGAAGAGATAACAGAAAGCCCGTTGCGTAAGCTACTACCGTTCCTATCGGCGCTGCGCTTATACCGAACCTTGGGTCGCTTATCAGGACGTAGGATATTACGAGCTTTGGAACGTTTCCGACGAGCATAGACACTATCGGCGCTTTAAAGTGCCCCTTTGCTTCAAGCGCGGTATTCACGAGCGTTTGCGACGTTAAAAAGACGAGCGATGGCGCAAGCAGGGTCAGAAGCGGAGCACCCGTTTCAACTGCACTGCTTTCGAATATCAGGGATAGTATTTCTTTACTGTAAAAAATGAAAGCCGCACTTGACGGAACAGCTATAAAATAAGCTTTTTTCAGAGTAAAATTAAGCTCTGCCTCAAACGCAAAATCGTCGCCGAGCGTATGCGATCTTGATAGAATCGGTAAAAGCGCAATAAAGAACGGAGCGACGAGCGAGGTTACGAGATTGAACATCGGAACGGCGAGCGTCGTGTAATTTCCGTAGAGCGCACTTGCTTCTGCCTCGGAATAACCCGCGCTTTTTAATCTTTGCATAATCATTCCAAGATCAAGCAAGTTGCTGAAGCTCATCACCGCGGCACCTACCGTGAGGGGGATCGCTATCTTTACGATCTTGCGGACCTTCTTACGCGGACGCGTACTCGGCTCCTTCGGTCTTACCTGAGAGTTATTCACGGTTAATTTCGACGTGATAAGAAGATAAACGGCGCTGACGGCGCTTCCGAGAGTTATACCCAAAACCGTAAATGCCGATAAGACGTTGAGCGGCATACCGCGATTGGCGCCGATAACGGCGAACAAAACTCCGATAAAGAATTTTGCGCCGCCTTCGATAAGCTGAGATACCGCCAGAGGCAAAAGCCTTGAGTTACCGCTCAAATGCCCTTTTGCGACCCCCGCGATAGAAACGAACAGCACCGACGGAGCTATAACCGTCATCGTGTATGCGGCGCCCGAATTTCCTATAAGGACGCATAGCTCCTCTGCGAAAGCGATAAAGATCGCCGTTGCCGCAATACCAAGCGCGAAGAAAGCAAAAAGAGCGCTTCTGATTATGCGCCCCTCCCCGCTTTTGTTTCCCTCCGCATCGTTTTCGGAAACCACTATGGCAACGGCCTTGGGAACGCCTGCTGAGCACAGTATATAGAAAAAGGTATAAACCGTGTAAGCGCTGTTGAAGTACCCCATTCCTTCATCGCCTAAGATCCTCGAGAGCGGGAGCTTATAAAGAAGACCGAGAACTTTCGTTACGGCGGTCGCGACGGCAAGCGCTGCCGCGCCGTCAAAGAGCAAGTTGTGTTTTCCGTTTTTTAAAATCGTTCCACCCGACATAATTTTTTCTCCGAAAAATAAAAGGTTCACTAACAAATATATTAGCGAACCTTAAAAATTATACTTGATTTATGTCTTGTAAAACTTGAGCACCTTTGCCCTCAGCGACTTTGATTCGTCTTGGCACTCGCCCGATTTCTTTTTCTCGTGCTCTCTTAAATATTCGTACGGATATTTCGGCTTGAATATTCTTTCAATTCTGTTTTTGCTTTCGTCTTCCCTGTTATAATCTACGAGCTTCGTTACCGAGCCTGCACCGACGGCGAAGATCGTCTGCATCTCCTCCATCATATAAATATTGTACATTCCCTCGTGCCCCTCTTTTGAAAAGCCTACGTTTTCGAGGTTTCCGACGGTGTTCTTCTGTCTGTACATATAATAAGGCTTGTACCCTGAAAATTTTGTGCGAAGCTGCGAGTATGAAACGCTTTTTGCCGCGTCACCGCCGGAGAGCGAATACACGCCCGTATCGTTTTTCAGAAGATCCGATGCCTTTTTGACGCAGAAGGTATGCACCGTTATGTTCGTGGGTTCAAGCTCGATTATGCGGTCAAGAGTGTGCGCGAATTTTTTGAAATCGTCACCGGGCAGACCTGCTATCAAGTCGACGTTAATGTCCCTGATGCCGCTCTCTTTCGCTATCTCATATGCTCTGAAGAAGTCTTCTGCCGTGTGTTTTCTGCCGATTTCTTTCAAAATACTGTCTTCGAGCGTTTGAGGATTTACGCTTACGCGGGTGACTCCGTATCGCTTTGCAACGGACAGCTTTTCCTTCGTTATAGTATCGGGTCTGCCTGCTTCAAGCGTGAATTCGGTCAGCTTTTCCCTGTCTATGTTTTCATAGACCTTTGAAAGTATACGCTCAAGCTGTTTTTCAGAGAGCGTCGTGGGTGTGCCGCCGCCTATGTAAACGGTTATGACGTCAAGACCGAGCTCTTTTATAACGGAAAACGTTTCGTCAAGGTCGTCGATGAGCGCCTCGATATACTCGTCTATCAAGGAAAGAAGTCTCGGTGTCGTATAAGAAACGAAACTGCAGTACGCGCATCTTGACGGACAGAACGGTATGGATATATAGAGAGAACAGGAGTTTTGGGGAATTTTTTTCGTAAGCTTCATCTCGTTTTGCGCGACGGAAACGGCAAGAGCCGCTTTTTGAGGACTTAAGAAAAATTCATCCCTGAGCACTCTTTTGCTCTTTATAATACCGCCCGTTGAGCGAATGAGCCCCGTCGCAACCTTCGCAGGGCGCACTCCCGTAAGTATTCCCCACGGCGGAACGTAGCCGAGAAGCTCCTTGCCTGCGGCGAACAAAGCCCTGCCTGCCGCTATCGCGGATCTTGTGGCGATAGTCAGCGGCTCGTCGTCCGAAACGGTAACTATCGCTTCGGTTTCCTTGTCGTTGAGCTTTATTGAAGCGTATGCGGTCTCGGCGCCCTCCTTGTCAAGATAAGTGCTGACCGTCACCTCGGGCGTGTCAGATCGCGGCTCTTCATTCTCGCCGAACGTCGCCCCCGGGAAGAATACCATACACAGCGTTTGAACGTAATATTTATTTATATTTCCATCGACGTGCAGGATCATCCGAACGATTCCCTCCTCTTGGGTCTTAGTTTTTTTGCTTTTTTAAGCCTTCTTTCGCTTTAAAGCTTCCGAGCACATAACTATGGTGACGGGGCCGTCTGTGGACATTTCGGTACGCATATCGGCGCCGAAGACGCCCGTCCTGACGCACGGTATCTTTTCTCTGAGAAGATCCGTGAAATAATCGTAAAGCCGCTCCGCGTCCTCGGGTGCTGCGGCGCTAAAGTAATCGGGCCTGTTTCCGTGAGAATAATTTGCGCAAAGTGTAAAATTGGAAACTACCATAACGTCGCCCGATATATCCAAGACGGAGAGGTTCATCTTTCCGTTTTCGTCGGAAAAGATCCTGAGCTTTGATATCTTTTCGCAAAGAAGCTTAGCGTCTTCCTCGGAATCCCCCTTCTCAACGCCGAGAAGAACGTAAAGTCCTTTCCCGACGGTGCCGTTCAGAACTCCGTCCGCGTATACCGTAGCGCTGTTTATTCTTTGTAATACGGCGGTCATAGAATGATCCTTTCTTTAAACGTCAAAGCCTCTCGTTACGGATATTACGTTCTTTACCACCTTGAGCTTTGAAACTATATATTGATAATGCGAGGTGCTTTTACATCCTATCTGCAGATTTATCATTGTCTGTCCGTCTTTCATCGATTGGGTGTTAATCTGCGAGATGGACACCTTCATATCGGCAAGAGCCATAGTAATGCCCGCAAGCACGCCTATTTTGTCTTCCGCGACGATGCGCAGCTTTGCTTCGTATATTGCGCTTTCGCGCTCCGAGCTTTCGTCCCGTTCCCATTCCGCTCTTACCCAACGAGAAAGATTGTCTTCGTTTCTTGAGCGAAGGACGTTCGGGCAGTCCGCTTTATGGACGGAAACTCCGAAGCCTCTGGTAACGAAGCCGACTATCTTATCACCGGGAAGCGGATTGCAGCACTTGGCGAATTTGACCTGACAACCGGGCTCGCCGTCTATAATTATGCCGCCCGACGCACCGCGCGCGGGAGATTTAAGACGTACGTTTGCGATCTCCGTTTCTATCGTAGGCTCGGGAGACAACTCCTTGTTTGCGGGAAGCTTGTCTATTTCGTCCTTTATCTTAGGTAAAAAGCGTGACAGCGACACTCCGCCGAAGCCGAGAGTGTTGTAAAAGTCGTCGGCGTTGTTGATGCCTATTCGCTTAGCGACGGACGCTATTATAACGTCAAGCTCCGCGTCCGTATACGCTTTTCCGTACCTGCGAAGCTCTTTTTCGACCTCAAGCTTGCCGATCTGTATATTCTCCGTACGTTTTTCTTTTTTGAACCACTGGCGTATCTTGCTGCGCGCCTCGCCCGTCTTGACTATTTTAAGCCAATCTCGGCTGGGACCTTTCGAGCCGCCCGACGTGATTATCTCTATGATGTCGCCGTTGCTCGGTATCTTATCGATAGGAACTATTACTCCATTGATCTTAGCACCGACCATCTTGTTACCTACCGCGGAATGTATGGCGTAGGCAAAATCTATGACGTTAGAGCCTTGGGGCAAGGAGATAACGTCACCCTTCGGCGTAAACACGAAGGTCTCGTCGTGGAATATATCGGTTTTGAACGAGTGAATAAATTCATCGGGGTCGCGCGTATTCTCGTCCGATTCCAGAAGCTTCGCTATCCATCTGAGCTTATCGTCGATACCGGATCCCGAACGCTCACCCGACTTGTATTTCCAATGAGCCGCGATACCGTATTCCGCCTCGTCGTGCATAAGACGGGTCCTTATCTGTACCTCAAACGGGATACCGCTGTGTCCTATGACGGTCGTGTGGAGCGAACGGTACAGGTTCGGCTTCGGGGTAGATATATAATCCTTGAACCTTCCGGGTATCGATTTGAAGAGCTCGTGAACAAGACCGAGGGATGTATAGCATTCAAGCTCCGTTTCCACTATGATCCTGAGCGCGTAGAAATCGTATATCTCGTCGAAGGATTTTCCGAGGGTATACATCTTTCTGTAAAGGCTGTAAACGGACTTCACACGGCCTTCAAGAGTGAAGCTTATATTGTTTTCCTTAAGCTTTTCCTCTATTATTTCCCTTGCCTCTTTGATGAAGGTACGGCTCTGCCCGTATTTCTTATCGATTTCGGCGTGGACCTCCTCGTAACCGACGGTGTCGAGATAATAGAGGCTTAAGTTCTCAAGCTCCTGCTTGATTTTTTGTATACCGAGTCTGTGCGCGAGCGGTGCGTAGATATACATCGTCTCAAGCGCGATGGCACGCTGGCGGTCCTCTTTTTTAGCCGAAAGCGTGCGCATATTATGAAGCCTGTCGCAAAGCTTGATGAAAATAACCCTTATATCGCGGTTCATAGCAAGAAGCATTTTTCGGATATTTTCGATGTGGGCTTCTTCCTTATCCTCTATCTCCACCTGGATTATTTTCGTAAGACCGTCGACGAGCATAGCGACGTCCTTGCCGAACATTTTCGCAAGGATATCGAGATTGGTCTTATCGGCGCAATCCTCGACCGTGTCGTGGAGCAAGGCGGCACATATTGAATCCGTGTCAAGTCCGAGCTCGGCAACGATGGTGGCAACGGAAACGGGGTGGCTGATATAAGCCTCTCCGCTGAGTCTGTATTGCCCCTCGTGCAGCTTAGCCGCGTAAAGAAAGGCTTCCTTTATTTTATCTATATCGTAATTTTTTTCGTTCTTCCCGATAACGTCGAGAAGGGGCTTGCATTCTGTAAACATATTCACCAAAGGTTAACGGACGCGAGGGCGCCCGATGTAATTTTTAATTTTTCGGTCTTAGCTGAGAGCGTATTTTTTTCAAAAGATTTGATTTTTCAAGATCTGTTTTGGGAGCGCCGAAACGAATATTGAAGGTGTATATTTCATCGTCGTGCTCTTCAAGAGAAATAAGATTGAGCTCCTTGAACACCATCATAATTATTTTGAGCTTTACGTAGCCTATTTCCGCTCCGTATTGAGATTTTGATATACGGGTGGTTATATCTCTGTGCGAAAGCCTGTTCGTTCCGTTTCTTTGAGAGGAGAGAAGAAATTTGTACACCGTCGCAAAATCCTCTCGCGACGGGACGGCATTCTCTTCCTTATAAATTCGCGCGCCCGAGCGTATCTCTTCGAAGCGAGCTCTTTCAAGCTCCTCGGACCTTGCCTGCTTTTCCGAAGTTTTAATATCTCTTACTATAATTTGGACCGTGCGCCTTCCGAGCCAATCGTTGACGTCGATGTTGAACAAGAGGTCGATCTCATCTCCGGGATATATTCCGAGAGATTCGGGCGAGGCGGAAAAATACATAGCAGTGACGGAGAGATTGCCGTCCGTTACGGTAAGACGCGTATGCTTGCCCGCGCTGACGCCGCTGATCTCCATAACGGTAACGCCGCGAAGAATGAACGCGGGGATCGGGTTTGCGACACCGTACGGCTCAAGTATTCTGAGTCCGTCGGCAAGGGCGAGAGTTATATCCTCAAGAGCGACCTCCGTATCGGCTTCAAGCGTCGGCGTCATATCCTCTTCGGAAAGATTAAGCGCCGCGTACTCGTTGATCTTCTTTCTGAAATTGTCAAGCTCACCCCTCGAGACCGAAAGTCCTGCGGCAAGCTCGTGTCCGCCGTATTTCAGAAGATGATCCTCGCAGTACGAAAGAGCGTCAACGAGATTCATTCCTTTAACGCTTCTGCCTGAGCCCTTTCCCGCGTCATCGGGGGAATGCACGGCGGAATCGTTGCCTTCGAACGAAACGAGGATCGACGGTCTGCCGTACTTCTCCGTTATCCGCGAGGCAACTATACCGATAACTCCGTGATGCCAATTATCCGCGTCAAGAACGATAACGGAGGTGTTTTCAAGGTCGATCTCCTCGATCTTCTTATACGCCTCTTCCATTATCTTATTTTCTTCCGATTGACGCTCCTTATTCGCGGCACAAAGCTCCTCGGCTATTTTATAAGCCTCGGCATAATCGTTTTCAAGGAAGAGCTCGACCGCCATTGAAGCGCTTTTGATCCTTCCCGCCGCGTTTATTCTCGGTGCGAGCGTGTAACCGATAAAGCCCGACGATATCTTGCTTTTCTTCTTTTTCTTAGAATCCTGTTGCGGCACGTCGGTCTTCTTCGTAGACGCTTCGATGAGCGCCGCAAGTCCGACCTTCGACGTGTTTTCCATCATACCGAGACCGCATTTGATGATAATACGGTTCTCTTCCTTTACGGGCATTACGTCGGCGATCGTGCCTATGGCGACAAGATCAGCATAGCTTGCGAATATTTTTGCGGTGGCTTTGATCTTGTCGTGGGTGACGTAGCGCTCCTCGTATGCGCAGATCAGCTTGAATACGACGCCCACCCCCGCAAGCTCCTTGAATGGCGAGGGGCAATCGGGGCGGTGCGGATTTATCGCCGCTACCGCGAGCGGAAGCTCGGTGTGACACTCGTGGTGATCGGTGATGATAAAATCAACGCCTATCTTCTTTGCGTACTCTACCTCCTCGTTTGCGGTTATACCCGTGTCAACGGTTATAACGAGGGTCGAGCCCGTGGCGGCTATCGCGTCTATCGCGGAGCACGAAACGCCGTATCCTTCCCCGTTTCTGTTCGGGATATAATACGAAACGTCGGCGCCTATGGATTTAAGATAAAGATAAAGGGTGCAAACAGCAGTAACACCGTCAACGTCGTAATCTCCGTAAACGGTTATCTTTTCCTTTCGTTCTACCGCGGTTTTAATTCTCGCGATACCGACGCTCATATCCTTCATATCGAAAGGATTGGAAAGCATTTCGTTTTCCATACAAATAAATTTTCGCGCCTCGGCGGGTGTCGTATATCCGCGATTATATAAAAGCTTTGATATAATCGGCGATATTACGAGCGCGCGCGAAAGCTCCGCAACTTCCGCCGCGGAGTCTCCCGAAAAGTCGGATTTTAATATCCACCTTTTCTCCTTCACTTCTTTTGTTTTTTTCATTTATTTTATATACCATCAGTCGGAGCTCTTCGCTCCGCCTTCCATTTTATTATCATCTTCGGTATCCGAGCCGAAGCTCGGATGTGCCCGCCGTAAAACGGAGTGAGAGACGGTCTTGATTTCACCCGTCGCGCTTTACGGCTTATACCTTCTCATTATAAGCATAGCTGTGCGTATGCCGTCTATGGCGGCGCTCGTGATGCCGCCCGCGTAACCCGCGCCCTCACCGGCGGGGTAGATATTATCATAGCCTAAGGAAAGACCGCTTTCCTTATCTCTTGTAAATCTGATAGGAGCGCTCGTGCGTGTTTCCGCTCCCGTGAGCACCGCGTCCGATGCCGCAAATCCCTTTATCTTATTGTCGAAGGCGGACAAAGCCCCCTTGATCCCGTCGCACACGAATTTCGGAAGATAGGTGCTCGGGTCGGCGAGTCTTACCCTGCCCGACGAGCTCATATACGTGGGTTGGATCCTCGAAGGCTCCGATCTTAAGCTGCCCTGCAGAAAATCTCCGACGGTTATGATAGGCGCCGAGTAATCTGATCCGCCCGCAGCGTAAGCCGCTCGCTCTA
This sequence comes from Clostridia bacterium, assembly GCA_017503105.1. Taxonomy (GTDB): domain Bacteria; phylum Bacillota; class Clostridia; order Oscillospirales; family CAG-272; genus UBA1740. The sequence goes on along the minus strand of JAFVTS010000008.1, from coordinate 44,692 downwards.
TTTTTCTTTGGAATTCTATCGCTTCGAGCGGTGAGGAGCCGAAGTCCTCCTTAAATACGGAGCAAACCACGGCGCTGTTTGAATTTTTACCCGCTCTTGCGTGTCTGCTCATTCCGTTGGTGACGACGCCGAGACTTTCGCTCGCTCCTGCTACGACCTCGCCGCCCGGGCACATACAGAACGTGTATACGCCCCTGACCTTCGTGTTATGTGAAAGTGCGTATTCCGCGTGACCGAGATTTTCATTACCCGCGAAATCGCCGTACATCGCCTTATCTATATCCTCCGTGAGATGCTCTATTCTCATACCGACGGAAAAAGGCTTCGCTTCCGCCGTCATTCCCAACTCTATAAGAGAAGAATACGTATCTCTGGCACTGTGACCCGTCGCGATGATGACGGCACCCGCCTTCATCTCGCCTCTGCTCGTTAATACGGCGTCCGCGCGCCCCGAGACGTCTGTTATCGGCTTTTGGAATTTCGTATTATAGTAGACCTTGCCGCCGAGATCTTCGATTCTTGTAAGTATTCTGTCGACCACGACCGAAAGGATATCCGTTCCTACGTGGGGCTTGGCAAGGTATTTTATTTCTTCGGGAGCGCCGAATTCGACGAGTCTTTTAAGGACGTACGACGAATACGGATCGTTGATCCTCGTGATCAGCTTTCCGTCGGAAAAAGTTCCCGCGCCTCCCGCTCCGAACTGAATGTTGGTATCGGGAGATAACGGGCTGCCGCTTTCAAAAGCCCTGACGGCTCTTTGTCTTTCCTTTACGCACGCGCCTCTTTCCAAAACTATCGGAGCGTATCCGTTTTCGGCAAGCAGAAGTGCCGCGAAAAGTCCGCAAGGTCCCGTTCCGACGACGACGGGCGGCGCTGAGATCTTCTCGCTTCCTATTTCAAATTCGGGCTCTCTGAAGAATACCTCAAAAGCGCCCTCGCGCTCGAGGAGCCCTCTTTCCTTTGCCGAAAACCGCCCCGACGCGGCGATGGAATAAACTATTTTTATATCAGATCTTTTCCTTGCGTCTATGCTCTTTCTGAAAACCGAAAAAGAAATATCCGCTAAGGAAATATCAAGCCTTTTAAGCTTTCTTTTTACAACCGAAAACGCCTCTTCAAAAGAGGCGTTCGGCGATAAATTTATGTTATTGAAAACAAAAATTTGATTAGAGAGACTCATATAACACCAAGCATTACAGATTCATGTACTTTACAAAAATCCAAACAAGAACTGCCGCAATAAAGCAAAGCACCGTCGTCAGAATTGACTTGATCCTGATTCCGAAAATTTTTTTCTTCATGGTATCTCCGTTCGTCGCCGAGGACGTATTAAAATTGTTAGTTGTTTTATCAAGCTTCCTCGGACTCCTCGCCCGTGCGAATGAGCTTTTTGGTAAGGAAGCGCCTTAACGAGGCTGAAGTATAATTTCGCGTTAACGTGCAGTCGAAGGCCACCGAGATAACGCCCGTTTCCTCCGAGACCACGATTATAACGGCATCACTCGATTCACTCATACCGATCGCCGCGCGATGACGCGTGCCGAGGTTTGAATCGACGTCCGTTCTTCTCGTGAGCGGAAGAAGGCATCCCGCGGCTGAAATACGCCCCTCTTCTATCACCACCGCTCCGTCGTGCAGCGGCGCGCGGTTGAAGAAGATGTTACGTAAAAGCGACGAGTTGACGTCCGCGTTTATCTTTATTCCCGTCTCGATAATATCGTCGACCTGCGTCGCGCGCTCGATTACTATAAGAGCGCCCGTTTTCGTTGCCGAAAGATCCGCGACGGCGTTGCAGATATTGTCGATAACCGAATAATAAAGCTTTTTGTTTTTGTCACCTATCGTTGAAAACTTGCCGATAGATCCCGAGCCGAGCTTCTCAAGCGCGTCTCTTATCTCGGGCTGGAAGATTATTACGAGCGCGAGTATTCCGTAGTTGAATACGCCCGAAAGTATGAAATGAAGTCCTTCAAGATGGAAAACTCTTGAAATTCCCCATACTATCGCACAAACCACTATTCCAACGATGAGTGCGCCCGCCTTGCGCGTTTTTAAAAAACGGAAAGCTATAATAAATACGCAAGTGAGAAGAAAAATATCCACCGCGTCCGAAACGTTAAATTTTTTAAATATCTCGACGACCCTGTGGAAAAAGTTATTGAATCCGCTTACGTCGATCTTAAGTAATGCCATCATATTATATCTGCCTTTACAGGTTAAGCATTCGATTTGCTGTAAATAAAACTATACATTTAATAGTATAACACAAGTTTTTAAAAAATGCAATGCTTTTTATAATTTTTTTATATTAAGTATTGTAAAAATATTAAAAGTGTGTTATAATCTTTGAAGTAACGGATGACTTTTTACAGCAAAAAACTTGATGCGCGCTCTTTTTTTCGTCAGTCGGGAGAGCTTTGTTTCATCAAGGAAAGGATCGTTTTTATATGGCATACGACATTTCGCAGAGAATAAAAATCGCCTCGCATACCTTTTCCAAGGGGCAGAAAAAGATCGCGAACGCTATTCTCAACGATTACGATAAGGCGGCGTATATGACGGCGGCGGGTCTTGGCAAATACGTCGGGGTCTCGGAATCTACCGTCGTGCGCTTTGCGGGCGCGCTCGGGTTTGACGGTTACGTTGAATTTCAAAGAGCGGTACAGGAGCTCGTCAGGACGAGGCTTACTCCGAACCAAAGAATAGAAATTACGAAAAAGCGCATCGGACGGGGCGACGTTCTTGAAAACGTTATGGAGTCCGACGTAGAAAAAATACGCTACACTCTCGACACCCTTGACCGCGACGCGTTTTATAAATCCGTCGACGCCATACTCGCGGCGAAAAGCGTATATATCATCGGAATGCGCAGCGCAGAGGTGCTCGCGCGTATGCTTGATTACAATCTTTCTATGATATTCGACAATGTAAAGACGATACATACCTCCTCCTCCGAGGAAGTGTTCGAGCAGATGTTTTCGATAACGGAAAACGACGTCCTGATAGCCTTTTCCTTCCCGAGGTATTCCTCAAAGACGGTCAACGCCGTCAAATACGCGAGAAGCAAGGGCGCTACCGTCGTCGCCTTTACGGATTCGGATATTTCCCCTATTGCCGAGCACGCATCATTCCTTCTTACCGCACAGTCCGATATGGCGGCTTATATGGATTCTCTCGTTGCTCCCATAAGCATCATAAACGCGATAATCGTTGAGATAACGCGCAGACGAGAAAAGCAGATCACCGAGCGCTTTGATACCCTTGAGAAGATATGGGATGAGTACGGCGCCTATACGAAGCGGTGACGGAATGGATAAAAATATAAGAATAGCGGTCGTTGGCGGCGGCGCTGCGGGAATGATGGCGGCGGGAACGGCGCTGCGCTCAGGGGCTGACGTTACCGTTTTCGAGCATATGGGAAGGCTCGGAAAAAAGCTTGCGATAACGGGAAAAGGCAGATGCAACGTCACGAACGATTCCACCGTTACGGAAATTCTTGAGAACGTGACCAAAAATCCGCGTTTTCTTTTCGGAGCTATGAACGCCCTGCCCCCGTCCTCGGTCATGTCCCTTTTCGAAGAGCTCGGCGTTCCTTTGAAAACCGAGCGCGGAAACCGCGTTTTTCCCGTATCGGATAAAGCGATAGATATAGTAAACGCTCTTAAAAAATATTCCTCGGACGCCGCCGTCGTATTTTCCAAAGTAACGTCGGTGAAAAAAGCGGACTCGCAGTTCATCGTGAACGCGTCGGGAAAAGAATATATATTTGACCGCGTGATCCTCGCAACGGGCGGAAGATCGTACCCCCTTACGGGCTCCGACGGCTCAGGCTTCCGCCTCGCAAGATCCCTCGGACACAGCGTAACGGAGCTCTTGCCCTCGCTCGTTCCCTTAGAAAGCGACAGCCCGTTTTGCGGGATGATGCAAGGACTTTCCTTGAAAAACGTCGGTATCACGGTTACAGATAAGAACGGCAAGGCGCTGTATTCCGATTTCGGAGAGATGATGTTTACTCATTTCGGGGTCACGGGTCCTTTGATCCTTTCGGCGTCGGCACATCTTTGCGGTATGGATTTTGAGGGCGTAAAGCTCTTGATAGATCTGAAGCCCGCGCTTGACGAAAAGACTCTGGATGCAAGAATAATCTCCGATTTCACCTCTAACGTCAATAAGGATTTTATAAATTCGCTCTCTGCTCTTCTTCCGACGAAAATGATAGAACCGTTCGTCACTTATACGGGCATAGATCCGAGAAAAAAGGTCAATTCGATAACGAAAGAAGAAAGAAAGAAAATACTCTCCGCGCTAAAGGGGTTCGTGATACCGCTCAAGGGCACGAGACCTATTGAGGAAGCTATCATTACGTCGGGCGGCGTCAGCACGAAGGAGATAATCCCAAAGACGATGGAATCGAAGCTCACCCCCGGGCTTTATTTCGCGGGAGAGATGATAGACGTAGATGCATATACGGGTGGATATAATTTACAGATAGCCTTTGCAACCGGATATTTAGCCGGAAAAAGCGCGGCAGAATGGAGTTTGGAATGATAAGAATAGCAATTGACGGTCCCGGAGGCGCCGGAAAATCAAGCCTTGCGAAGGCTGTGGCGGCAAAGCTTGGGATCATTTACGTTGACACGGGAGCCCTTTACAGAACGATAGGACTTTATATGCTTAAAAACGGCGTAGATCCCAAGGACGCACAGGCGGTCATATCAAAGCTCGGAGCGTTCAGACTTGAGCTCTCCTTCACCGACGGAAAGCAAGTTATACTTCTTGACGGCGAGGACGTTGGCGACAGCATCCGCACGCCCGAGATATCAATGGCGGCGTCGGCGGTGAGCGCGATACCCGAGGTCAGAAGCTTCTTGCTTGAAACGCAGCGCTCAATGGCGAGCAAGAACAGCGTCATTATGGACGGCAGAGATATAGGCACCGTGATACTTCCGAATGCCGAGGTCAAGATTTTCCTGACGGCAAGCCCGGAGGCAAGAGCCAGACGCAGATACGAGGAGCTGCTCGCAAAAGGCGCGAGCGTAACTTACGAGAGCGTTTACAGCGAAATGGCGGAGCGCGATAAGAACGACTCTACGAGAGCTGTTGCGCCCTGCGTCCCCGCGGATGACGCCGTAATGCTCGACAACTCGGATATGACGCCCGAGCAAACGGTGGACGCCGTGCTTGACATCATTAAAAAAAAAGCCAAAAAGCATAAAAAAAGAAGCGGATATATGATCGTCCGCGCGATAATAAGACCGTTTACTAAATTTTTCCTTCGCATACACGTTCACGGACTTGAAAACGTTCCCGCCGAAGGTCCTGCTATCATATGCTCGAACCATATCGCCATACGCGACGTTTTCATTATCGCCGTAAGCGCAAAAAGGCAGATCAGATTTATCGCCAAAAAGGAGCTCTCAAGGGTCCCCCTTCTCGGAAGGATAATCAAGGCGCTCGGTGCCGTCTTCGTAGACAGAAAAGGCGCGGACGTCGGCGCGCTCAGATCTTCGGTGGAGCTTTTGGAGCAAGGTGAGCTTATCTCGATCTTTCCCCAAGGACACAGAAATCCCGGTGTAGATCCCGCAAAAACGAAGATCAAAAACGGAGCGGCGCTTATAGCTTATCGTTCGGGAGCAGACGTTCTGCCCGCATTTATCAACGTAAAAAAGCATAAATACGGATTTTTCAGACGAGTTGATCTGTATTTCGGAGAGCTTATTCCGAACTCGGAGCTCGGATTTGTGAATGGCGGTAAGGACGAATACGAAGCGGCGGGCAAAAAGATCTTTTCGGCTATCCTTGCTTTAAACAAGCAAGAGCCGCGCACTTTGGAGGAAAATGAAAATTGAAGGTAACGCTTTCTAAATACGCGGGCTTCTGCCCGGGTGTCAGGCGTGCGGATATTACCGTAAGAAGGCTCATATCGGAAAGAAAAGACGGTGAGCTCATATTCACACTCGGACACCTCATTCACAACAGGCTTTACAACGAAGAGCTGAAGGCACTCGGCGTAGATTCCATTGATATTTCCGACGTTGATAAGCTCGTTCCTCCGAAGGTAAAGACGACGGTGGTGATAAGAACGCACGGCATTCCCTCGGATGACGCGAAAAAGCTTTTCTCCTACGCCGAGCGCTTCCCTCTTTTTAACGTAGTTGACCTCACCTGTATCGACGTAAAAAAGATCCACAGGATAGCGGAGGAAAACACGTCGGAGGACACCTGCTTCGTTCTCTTCTCTGAAAAAGAACATCCCGAAGCGGTCGGAATTATGAGCCACGCGAAGGGGGAAAAATACGCGGTTTCTTCACTTGAAGAGTTCAAAAGCTTGAGTTTTGAAAAAAAGTTACTGATTTTGTGCTCTCAAACCACTCAAAATTTGTTAGAATTTGAAAAAATTAAAAATTTTTCGCAAAAACTATATACAAATGCAAAAATTTATGATACAATATGCAGTGTCACTGAAAATCGCCAGAACGAAGCCGTGAAGCTTGCAAAGCAATCCGATCTGATGATAGTGGTGGGTGGCAAGGACAGCTCAAACACAAGACGTCTTTTTGAACTTTGTCACGAGGCTTGTCCCGACACGCTTCACATCGAATCGGTCGACGACTTGAAAACTGATTTTCCTGACAGCGCAAAAAGCGCAGGATTAACCGCGGGAGCTTCCACGCCCGACGGTATAATTACGGAGGTGTTAAAAGTTATGGAAGAAATCAAAAATGCAGACTTCAGCGAAATGCTCGAAGACTCACTCAAAACTTTACATACAGGAGAAACAGTTACCGGTACCGTTTTCACGATCAGTGATAACGAGATAAAGCTCGACCTTGGCGCCAAGTTTACCGGCGTGCTTACAAAAGAGCAGATCACAGACGATCCTGCCGCTAAGCTCTCCGAAATGTTCAAGGTTGGAGACGAGATCGAAGTATTCGTAATCAGAGTCGAGGATGGCAAGGGTCTTGCCACCGTTTCCAAGAAGCGTGTAGACGCTGACAACAGCTGGGTAGTTCTTAAGGAAGCTTACGAAAGCGGTGAGATTCTTGAGGGAAAGGTCGTTGCTCAGAACAAGGGCGGCGTCGTCGTTTCCGCAAAGAACAACTCTGTCTTCGTACCCGCATCTCAGACGGGTATCGCTAAGGGCGGCGATCTTTCCGTTCTCGTAGGTACCGAGCAAAGAATCAAGCTCATCGAGTTTGACGAGGCTAAGAAAAAGGCTCTTGGCTCTATCAAGGTTATTCTCAACGAGGAAAAGAAGGCTCGCGAAGAGGCTGTTTGGGCAACGCTTGAGGTTGGTCAGCACTTTATGGGTACCGTTAAGAATCTTACTCCCTACGGTGCGTTTGTCGACATCGGCGGCGTTGACGGTATGGTACACAACACCGAGCTTTCCTGGAAGAGGATCAAGCATCCTTCTCAGATCGTTTCCGTCGGTCAGGTTATCGACGTATTCATCAAGGAGCTTGACGTAGAAAAGAAGAGGATCTCTCTCGGCTACAAGACCCAGGAGATGGATACCTGGTATCAGTTCACTCAGAAGTTCAACGTGGGTGACGTAGTTCCCGCAAAGATCGTTTCCATTATGCCTTGGGGTGCTTTCGCTGAGGTTTATGAGGACGTTGACGGTCTCATCCACATTTCAAGAATTTCCACCGAGCGCATCAACTCCCCTGCTGACGTACTTAAGGTTGGCGACGTTGTTGACGTTAAGATCACCGAGATCGACGATGATAACAGAAAGCTTGCGCTTTCCATCCGCGCTCTCAAGGAAGAGGAAGAGAAAGCCGCTCGCGAGGCTGCACGCGCCGAAGAAGAAGCTGCAAGAGCTGCTGAGGAAGCTGCTGAGGCTGAAAGGATCGCTCAGGAGAGAGCTGATATGGCTCCCTACATCGTAGGTTCTATTTAATATACAGGAAATTGGCTGTCGTTTTTAATGATAGCCAATTTTTTTAGGAGAAATTTATGTTTAGATTTGAAAACGGCGCAAGAGTAGTATTTTTTGGTGACAGCATTACCGCAAACGGAACGTGGATGCGCAGAATACTTCAATATTACAGAGAAAACACGGATCTCCGATTTGAGATGTATAACGCAGGAGTTCCGGGTGACAACGCATCTGCCGCACAAGGAAGAATATATGAAACGGTTCTTCCCTTTGATCCGACGGACGTTGTTATAATGTTTGGAATGAATGATGTCGGACGCAATTATTACGGCGTACCGCTCACAGGTGACTGCGTAATAGAGCGTCGTGCGATGATAGACAAATCCATCATCAGCATTAAAAGCATAATAAATAATCTTCGTTCTCTCGGTATTCGAGTTATTCTCTGCTCTCCCACACCGTACGACGAGCTATCGGATATAAAAGAAATCAACCGCATTGGTGTAGAAGCGGCTCTTTTTGAGTTAGGCGAACGATTAAAGGTATATGCCAAGGAAAACGATATTCCTTTTATTGACTTTAACTCCGCAATGCTTGAAATATTAAAAAAACTATCAAAAACAAACAAAAGCTGCATTGGACCTGACCGTGTTCACCCTACCCCCGCAGGTCACGAGCTTATGGCTGCACTATTTCTTGCCGCTCAGGGCTTTGACGTTGAAATCCCTCGCACGTATGAGAAAATGTGTACCCTTGCCGAGCAACCGTTTGACGAATGGGAAAACAAAAGATATGCGTTGGAAAAGAAAGTCGTAAACGGTTCCTTCGTTGACAGGTGTCTATACCACGGTGTTAAAAACAGTGATAATATCAGACAGATTATTCGCGATTTTCCGAAAGAAATGCGTACTCCGTTTATGGAAGAGCAATTCCGCGCATTTGATGAGCGTGACTTGCATTATACAGAAAACATAAAAGCTCTGATCGCTCATACTAAAAGTACACTGTAACATCAAAAAAATGGAATTTCAGTATTAAAACAAAGCAGAACGCGCAGATAGCTATTCAAACTATCTGCGCGTTTTAGTATTTGTCGTTTTATTTTGCTTCTGCGTCTTTAGACTAAAAAATCAATTCTGCCCTGCTTTATATTCAAGATATTCTTCGTAAGTGCCGTTTCTGTCAACGAAAGACCCATCGGGCAAGATCTCTATTATACGGTTTGCGACGGTATTTATTATCTCAAAGTCGTGCGACGAGAACAAAATATTACCGGCGAAATTCTTCATTCCGTTGTTGACCGCCGTGATAGACTCAAGATCAAGATGGTCGGTGGGCTGATCGATTATGAGCATATTGGAGCCGAACATCATCATACGCGAGAACATACATCTGACCTTCTCACCGCCCGAAAGCACGTTAACGGGCTTGAAAACCGCATCGTTTGAGAACAGCATTTTGCCGAGGAAGCCTCGAAGATACGTCTCCGTCTGATCCTTGGAATACTGACGCATCCAATCCAGAATGGATTCCGTGTGACCTTCAAAATACGGAGAATTATCGTGCGGGAAATACGAGGTGGTGATGGAAACGCCGAACTTAAACTCACCCTTATCAGCCGCTTCTTCATCGTTCAATATTTTGAAAAGATGCGTGATAGCGAGCTCGTTTCCGACGAACGCGATCTTGTCGCCCTTAAAGACGTGGAACGAAAGGTCTCTAAAGAGCACGTTCCCGTCAAGCGATTTTGAAAGTCCCTCTACGTGCAGGATCTCCTTTCCCGCTTCCCTGTCCATATCGAAGCCGATGAACGGGTAGCGGCGCGAGGATGCGGGAAGCTCCTCGACCGTTAATTTATCAAGAAGCTTTCTTCTCGCGGTCGCCTGCCTTGATTTTGATTTATTTGCCGAGAATCGGGAGATGAAGCTCTGGAGCTCGGCTATCTTCTCCTCGTTTTTCTTGTTTTGCATTTTGATCATACGCTGTATGAGCTGGCTCGATTCATACCAGAACTCGTAGTTGCCGACGTACATTTTTATGCCCGTATAATCAATATCGACGATGTTGGTGCAAACGTCGTTCAGGAAATGACGGTCGTGAGAAACGACGAGGACCGTTCCGAAATAATCGGCAAGGAAGTTCTCAAGCCACATAACGGCGTTTATATCAAGACCGTTGGTCGGCTCGTCAAGAAGGATAATATCGGGGTTGCCGAACAGCGCTTGCGCAAGAAGCACCTTGACCTTCTCGCTCTCGCCGATCGAGGACATATACATATAAAGGTAATCATCCGTAAGCCCAAGCCCTTGAATAAGCTTTGACGCATCGGACTCGGCTTCCCATCCGTTGAGCTCGGCAAACTCGGCTTCAAGCTCGGATGCTCGCATTCCGTCTTCTTCGGTGAAGTCCTCCTTTGCGTAGAGCTCGTCTTTTTCCTTCATTATATCGTAAAGACGTTTGTTGCCCATGATCACGGTGTCGAGGACCGTATATTCTTCGTACGCAAAGTGATTCTGCTTAAGCACCGACATTCTGATATCGGAAGGAATTGAAACTTCCCCCTTCGTCGGCTGAAGCTCACCGCAAAGGAGCCTTAAGAAAGTGGACTTGCCCGCTCCGTTTGCGCCTATAATACCGTAGCAGTTTCCCGGGGTGAATTTAAGATTTACATCCTTAAAAAGTAGTTGTCCGCCGAAATTAAAGGCGAGATCTGTAACAGTTATCATTTTTCTTTTTCCTTATTAAATTTTGTCGCAAAGCTCTCTTATATTTTTCATAATATAAGTCGGCTTGGTTTGCGTGTTTTCCGCGTCGTCAAGAGTTCCCTCGCCAGACAGAACGAAGACCGTGTCCACCCCTGCGTTAAAGCCCGAAGCGATATCGGTGTAAACTCTGTCGCCGACCATAAGCGTTTCCTCTTTCGTGTATCCGTGCTTTTTCATTGCCAGAAGCAGCATCTCGGGCTGCGGCTTGCCTATAAAGCGCGGCATTCTGCCCGTCGCGTGGCAGAGCATCTCTGCAAACGAGCCGCAATCGGGCACGTAGCCGTAAGACGTTGGGCAGACCCAATCGGGATTTGTGGCTATATATTCGACACCGCGCAAAAGAAGCTTCGTCGCATCCTCAAGCTTTTTAAAGGTGAGCTCCTGATCGTTTGAAATGACAAGACCGAAAATATCGTCGGAAAGCTCCGTCACAGCGTCGATTCCTTGACGCAAAAGCTCGTCGGTGAAAGAACGCGTACCCATCGAATAGAACTTTCTGCCCGAAAAATTCTCCTTAATATAAAGAATAGTAGCTTCCGTCGACGTTAGAAAATCGTCTTCAGAGGCGTCGATCCCTATTTTTTTCAGTTTTTCGACGTACGCGGTTACGCTTTTAGAGGAATTGTTAGTGACAAACAGGTATCTGCCCTGCTTTTTCTTGACTTTTTCAAGAAAATCAATCGTTCCGTCGAACAAATCGTTATCTAAATATATCGTTCCGTCCATATCGAGGAGGAAAAATTTTTTATCCTTAAGCTTCATAATGATCTTTCAAACAAAAGACCGCCCAAATGACTTGTGCGGTCCTTTTCTTTATTTTAGTCGTCGGGGTAACCGTCGGGGTTCATCTTCTGCCATCTTGCGGAATCCTCGCACATTTTAACGAGATCGCGCTTGGCGGACCAGCCGAGAACCTCTTTTGCCTTGGTCGGATCGGCGTAGCATTCGGCTATATCACCGGGACGGCGAGGCGCTATCTTATAGTTGACAGCAGCTCCCCAGACGTCACCGAACGCCTTGACCATTTCAAGAACGGAATATCCGTTTCCTGTTCCGACGTTGATATAATCGATACCGTTATACTTCTTCGTGTAATCAAGAGCCTTGAGATGCGCGTCTGCGAGGTCAACGACGTGGATGTAATCGCGTACACCCGTTCCGTCGGGTGTGTCATAGTCGTTGCCGAAAACGCTGAGGCACTCAAGCTTTCCTGCTGCAACCTTCGCGATATACGGAAGAAGGTTGTTCGGAATGCCCTTGGGATCCTCACCGATAAGACCGCTTTCGTGCGCTCCTATGGGATTGAAGTAACGGAGAACGCATACGGAGAAATCCTTGTATGCCGCAGCCGTATCCTTGAGGATACGCTCTATCATAAGCTTCGTCTCGCCGTAGGGGTTGGTTGTCGAAAGAGGAAAATCCTCCTTGATCGGAACAGACTTCGGAAGTCCGTATACCGTTGCCGAAGAGCTGAAGACTATACGGAACACCTTATATTTAAGCATAGCGTTCAAGAGATTGAACGTTCCCGTAAGGTTGTTATGATAATACTTTATAGGAAGCGAGCAGGATTCACCTACCGCCTTAAGTCCCGCAAAATGAATTACGGAATCGATCTCCGGGTGAGAAGCGAAAACCTCGTCGAGTTTTGCTTCGTCAAGAAGATCGCACTTGATAAATTCAGGACGCTTGCCCGTGATCTTTTCTATTCTGTCAAGCACGCAAAGTTTGCTGTTGTTAAGGTTATCAACGATAATAACCTTCTCCCCTGCATTAAGAAGCTGGACGGTAGTATGGGAGCCGATATAACCCGTTCCGCCTGTAACAAGTATTGCCATAATAACATTTACCTCTTAAATTATAATTAAATGAAACTTGAAAACAAAAAAGAGAGAGAACGAGCCCACTCTTTTTTGTCTTATATCAGTCTGCGTAAACGCTGACCTGCTTCTTGCCGCCGGTGATGTGTTCGTACTTAACAGTACCGTCAACAAGCGCAAAGAGGGTATCGTCAGAACCGATACCTACGTTCGTACCGGGATGAATCTTAGTGCCGCGCTGTCTTACAAGGATGTTGCCGGCAATAACTGCCTGACCGTCAGCCTTCTTGACGCCAAGACGCTTAGACTCAGAATCACGACCGTTTTTAGTAGAACCAACGCCCTTTTTGTGAGCGAAGAATTGTAAGCTGAGCTTTAACATTTTTCGTGTACCTCCATAAATTAGTTGATTGGCAAATTTGCCTTTTTTTGCAGAGTTAAAACGTGTCAGATCTCCCGCTCGATCTCTTTTACGTCAAGGAACTCGTAATAATCCTCGACAAGATCCATAAGCTGGAAGAAGTACGCCTGTATAAGACCGGAAACAGCAAACTGCTTCTTTTCGTCCTTTTCATACTTCGGAAGAGCTGATTTGGCGATCAAACGTATGTCCGTCGTTTTCTCGTCGATCGTATAGTCGACACGGCACGCATACGAAACCTCGATCGCGTTGATTATGAACATTGTCATACTCGAAAGAGCCGCGCAAAGCGGATCGTCGCCCGATTCGCCGTAGCCCGTATGTCCCTGCTCCTCAAATCCGTAGAAAATTCCGCCGGACTTATAAAATACAACGGTTGTCATACCGAAAATTAAGCCTCGATCTTTTCGATCTGGATCTTAGTGTAATCCTGACGATGACCGATCTTCTTCTTTTCGTTCTTCTTCGACTTATACTTGATAACGTCGATCTTCTTGGACTTACCGTTCTTAAGAACGTTTGCAACAACAGTTGCACCTGCAACATAGGGAGCACCGACAGACAGAGTCTCGCCGTTAACGCAGAGAACCTTGTCAAATGTTACCTTCTCGCCTTCAGCAACGCCAAGCTTCTCTACGAAGACTACGTCACCCTCAGCAACCTTGTACTGCTTTCCACCTGTTACGAAAATTGCGAACATTGAAAAAGCACCTCACTTTCGTGTAAAATCGCTACGATAGGCGGCATACGCACTTAAGCCTACCTGTATGCGTCCTTTCAATTATATCACTAACGATTTAAAATGTCAATAGTTTTTAATTATTTTTTTGATTATTTTTTACTGTTTTTCTCAAGCTCGGCAAATTTTTCCTGCATAGTCGGGTTTCCCTTCGTCAAGCGCTTGATAGTCAGGTTCTCAGCCTTGTCGTTTGCAAGCCTCAAATTGTTTTCCGAGGAAAGAAGCGCCGCCTTTACCTTATTAAGGTGATCGATGGTTTTGTCTATCTCGTCAATGGCGGTAGAAAACCTCTCGCTCGCAAGACGGTAATTTCTTGAAAAGGCGTCTTTAAAATCGTTCATCGCGCTTTCAAAGTTCGAAATATCAATATTCTGATTCTTGACCTCCGCAAGCTGGCGCTTGTAATCCGCCGTACCCAAGGACGCGTTGCGCAAAAGCGTTATGAGCGGGATAAAGAACTGCGGTCTTATGACGTACATCTTCGGATAACGGTAAGAAACGTCGACTATGCCCTGATTATAAAGCTCGCTGTCGGATTCAAGGAGCGAAACGAGCACCGCGTATTCGCAGCCCTTTTCGTTTCTGTCCTTATCAAGCTCACGGAAGAAGTCCTCGTTGCGCTTTTTCGTCGCAGTCGTGTCCATCTCGTTCTTCATCTCAAACATAATGGAAATGAACTCTGTCCCGTCGTCCGTAAAATCACGGAATATAAAATCGCCCTTGCTGCCCGTCTTGGCGTCGTTATCCTTTTCAAAATATGCGTTTCTGAATCCGACGGATCTCACTCTGTTAAACTCGACCGAGCAATGCTCCTCAAGGCTCTCTCCGACCATTTTAGTGGACTGCCTCGCTTTAAAGTCCTTATAATACGCTATTTCCTCATCTTTCTCCTTCAGTTCGCGCTCTTTTACGGACTTTTCTTCATCAAGCTTTCTTTGAAGCTCGTCGACGGCGTTTTTCTTTTGCGTTTCCGCAATTTGCCTCTCGAGCTCAAGCTTCGAGCGCATTTCTTGCAGCTGAAGCTCTTTCTCCGAAACGGCGTTTTTGATTTCGCTTTCGCGAATTTTGCTTTCTGCCTCGATTTTTTGTTCGAGTTCCTGTATTTTCAGCGTTTTCTCGATGAGCTCATCTCTGTGCTGCATTTTCAGCTTTTCTATTTCCGTGTTCTTATCGGCAAGCGCTTTTGCTTTTTCAAGACGGCTTGCGGAATCAAGCCGCTCAAGCTCCATCGTCTTTTCCGAAAGAGCGTTTTGGATCTCAAGCCTTAGCCGCTCCTCGTGCTCTTTTTTGATAGATTCGACCTCGCTTTTTAAAACTTCGTCTCTCACCTGCTTTTCTATCGCAGCGTAATCGGACTCGTCTACCGTAAATATTTCCCCGCACTTCGGGCATTTTAATTCTTTCATTTTTTTAATTCTCCTTTTCGTTTAAATTTATACATTCGGCAAAGCCGTCGCAGATAAACCAATCACAGATCGGTGTGATAAGTCTGTGTAGCATCAGAAAAGCCGCATCCTTTTTAGCCTGCATCTTACTCTCGGCTATCGTGCTTTCGGTGATTTTCGGGTCGCGAACGGTACATCTGCAAGACCATTTTCTGTTTCCGTCCGCCGTCATTTCCGCGCTTTCGGAAATATCATACTCAAGACCGTAAATTATTTTTTTCTGTGCCAATTCCTGCAATTGGTTAACAGATCTTTCAAAATTGATCTGACCGATCGCTTTTTCGATCTTATCGTAGCGCTCGATCGTAGAGACGACCGCCTCGTAAGCTTTTTTGGCGCACTTTTGCCTCGTTTCCTTCTCGTTCTCACCTTCGGAAACGTAAAACAGACCCGAAGATGTGATTTCACCTTCGAAAACAAAAGCTTTCGATAAAGGATGGGGTATCCTGACTCTTACCATATCACCGAACTTTTCAACGATATATTCGGGCTTTCTGCCGTAAAGCTTTATCCACGCGTCTTCAAGCGCCGAAACGTAATCCGTCTCTACCGAGGAAAAATCGAGTTTGTTTTCTAAATCAAGCAGCGAAGACACGAAAGGCTCCAATACCTCAAAATTCCAATCGGTATCGATTGCGACCGCACCGACGATGGCCTCAAGCAGATCTTCTTTTACGGAAAGCTCGCTTTTTGCGGTGTTCTGCACGTCGCCGTTGCCCATTATCAGGTTCTCGCTTATACCGAGCCTGTCCGTGCAAGCCGCGAGATTTTTACCGCAAACTATTCCCGCCTTGATTTCCGTCAGTTCTTTTTCCGTGCTCTTGGTATTCAGCATTTTAGCGAAGGCTTCGATCTTATCGGAAGCTTTGTCTAAACGGAATATCGAGTTTTTAATAACCGCATTCTTTTTGATAAGAGCTTTCACCACGACGATATCTATCACCTTGTCGCCGATAAATTCAAGGGTCTCGTTGTTGGCGGAATAAAGCTCCGCGTGCTCGTTATCAAACGAACGTCTGACAAAAGCTTGATAAAGCAGCGCCCTGTTTTTGAAGCTGTAACCGAGCTTTTGCTCCACTCCTTCGTAATCAAAAAGCTCGTACGCCTCTTTGTGAGAATTGAATTTTGTTTTTTTCATTTCTGACATAAAAAAACCTCCATATTTTTTATGAAGGCACAAAAAAATCCGACAAAAAACACTATCTGCTAGAGAATACATAAACTATGCAAAAAAAGCAGATACCGCATTATTATCAGTCGGAATAGAAAAATTATTAAATTAAGCTGCCCGCGTTTATTGATTGCCCCCCGTCCGGATCGACGAACAAAAAGTAAACGTCAGAATCTTAAAATAAGAATTTTTAAATTTCGCACCTTCTTACGTTTTTATGTTATCACATTTTTTAGAAGTTGTCAAGTGCAAAAATAAAAAAAGCGGAAATTTTTCTCCGCTTTTTTTACTTTTTATTACTGCTGATCCTTGCATTCCTCGTCGTCGCAATCGTCACAGTTGCCATCGCAGATCTCTATATCGGAAACCTTTGCGCCGCAAGCGGGGCAAACGAGCTCGTCTGTGTCGAGCGAATCGTCGAAGCAGATCTCCTCGCCGCAAGCGGGACATTCCATCTGATAGAAGCCGTCATCGTCAAAATCTTCTTCGTCGTCAAAGAACTCGTCGTCTTCGTCCTCATCCTCGTCTGTGAAGTAAAGATCCTCTTCGACAGCGCCAAGATCCTCGTCGATCTCCTCGATGTATTCACGAAGCTCCTGATTGTCAGCCTCAAGGGCGTTAATCTTGTCGGTCATATCCGAAACGAGCTCAAGAAGCTTAGATATAATTTCGCCTTCCTTGGAAGCGGTGATGCCATATCCTTCGGCAAGTCCTTTAAGATAAGCTGCGTTTTCGTTGATTGTCATTTTGATTTCCTCCTGTTATTTAAAAGTAACTCTCCCGTGAAAAGCGACGGGAGAGTGATCTTTCTCATCTTATGCTCTTTCGAGATATTCGCCCGTTCTGGTATCGATTCTGAGAACGTCGCCCTCGTTGATGAAGATCGGAACTTTAACTACCGCACCGGTCTCAAGAGTTGCATCCTTCGTTACGTTGGTAGCAGTATCGCCGCGAACACCGGGTTCGGTCTCGGTTACCGCGAGCTCAACGAACGTGGGGGGCTCAACGGAGAATACGTTGCCCTTCCAAGAGCAAATACGGCAAACGGTATTCTCTTTTACGAACTTGAAATTGTCACCGAGCTTATCCGCATTGAGGGGGATCTGCTCGTAGGACTCGGGATCCATAAAGTAGTAGAGCTCGCCGTCGGTGTAAAGATACTCAAGATCCTTACGCTCGATTACAGCGTTCTCAAATTTTGCCGTGGGGTTGAAGGAAGCCTCACGGGTAGCACCCGTAATAACGTCCCTATACTTCGTTCTTACGAACGCGGCACCCTTACCGGGCTTTACGTGCTGGAATTCGATAACCTGATAAACCTTGCCTTCCATTTCGAAGGTAAGACCGTTTTTGAAATCGCCTGCTGTGATCATTTCTTTTTCCTTTTCTTGACGTTTTTTGAATTGTCTTTTCGGGAAAACCCGTCACAGTTTTCCGCACTTCGGGCATACCACCCGTTTATACATATATATTGTACTATAAAATTAAAAAATTTGCAATAGGTTTATTGAATTTTTTTCGTATTTTTGAGAGTTTTTTCTTTTAAATCAGTAAATCTCGACAAGCTCCTTAGGAGAATGCGTGAAATTATACACACCGTTCTCTTCTATTTTTACCATATCCTCGATGCGGCAGCCGTATTTTCCGAACAAATAAATGCCCGGTTCCACGGTCAGTATCTCACCTTCGCGCAGCTTATACCCAAAGCTTTTCGGAGAAAGACGCGGTGACTCGTGTATAAAAAGACCCACCGAATGACCGAGAGAGTGACCGAAAGCGCTGTTATAACCGACGTTTATTATATCGCGTGCGACCTTATCCGCCTCGCCCGCGTCAACTCCCGCGCGAAGATATTCAAGCGCCGCCGTTTGAGCACGAAGCACCGTATCGTAAATCTTTTTCATATCCGAATCCGCTTTGCCTATCGCGACGGTGCGCGTCATATCGGAGCAGTAGCCGTCGAAGCGGGCGCCGAAATCCATAGTGAGAAAGCCTTTTTTCAGCTTCACCTCGCGCGGTGTTCCGTGAGGAAGGCTTGACGCATCTCCCGAGACCGCTATGGTATCAAAGGCAAAGCCGTCCGCCCCGTTTTTTCTCATAGCGTATTCAAGCTCAACGGCAACGTCCTTTTCCGTCATACGCTCAGGGTCAAGCACTTTCAAAATATGCTCAAAAGCCCTGTCCGTAATATCTTGCGCTTTTTGCATAATTCCGATTTCTTCGGGTGTCTTTATCTGCCTTATCTGCTCTATCATATCGCCGATATTCTCAAATCCGACGGTCGGATGCGCCGTCTTAAGCGCGATATAACGGGCGTATGAAAGAAAATCGCCCTCGAAGCCGACTGTTTTTATTTCCTCGGAAGAGATGACCTCTTCTATAAAATCGCCTCTTTTTTCGGGTGTCAGCACCTTAAAATCGTCGGAAACGGACTTAAGCGCCATTTCGTAATATCTGAAGTCCGTTACAAGATAAGCGCCCGCAAGCGTAACGAATATAAATCCGTCCGTAAACGCAAAGTCCGAAAGGTATCGCTGATTCAACTCGTCAAAGACTATGACTGCGTCAAGGTGATTTTTCTTCATTTGCTCTCTTAATTTTCCAAGTTTCGTCATTTGCCTCCGACCTTTCTTTTTTCGTATTTTTTGAGTATTGGCTTTTCAAGAAGCCTTTTAAACCTTGTAAAAACGTCTTTTTTGTCATTTATGGGGGGAACGAGTATGGCTCTTATTCCCGCACTCCTTGCCGCCCATACGTCCGTGAATACCTGGTCGCCCATAAGTATCGCCTCGTCCTTTGAAACTCCCATATCCGAAAGCGCGCGAAGAACGTTTTTCTTAAACGGCTTTTTTGCCTTGAAATACGCGGGAAGTCCAAGCTCTTTATTAAATCTCTCGACACGCTCCGCTCCGTTATTGGAAACGATGGCGGCGGCTATCCCCAAGGCTTTCAGCTCTCCGAGCCACCTTACGACGTGCTCGCCGGGGTCAGGGTGCTCGTAAGGCTCAAGTGTGTTATCGATATCAAGCACTATTCCCTTCACTCCTATCGAAGAAAGAAATTCCGCGCTCGCCTCGGTAAATACCGTAAATCTGTAATCTGGTACTAAACTCATAAAGGTTCTTCCCTTCATTTTAATATAATATATTGTACCAAAATATCCGTCGCTTGTCAATAGAAAAAACGCCCGTGATCACGGGCGTTTTTCCGATTATTCAATAAGCTCAAATATTTTCGTTTCAAATTCAGAAGCTTCGAAGGAAATTTGATCGGTTAACTCAAAATCAGTGCTCGAAAACAGCTCTTTTACCTTAACCGCGCGCGGAAGCTTCACGCTCTTTTTACCGCCCTCCTTAGCGTGCAAGGCAAAGAGACCCGCACCTACGTATATAACGTCCTCGCCGCTCATCGTATAGAGATGAACGCCCGACTCCCTTGCAAACGAGCGCCATTCGTCGGCTGTGAAAGAGTATTTTTCATCGGTCAGCTTTATATAAGAAATATCATTTTTCCTGCAATAATTTATGGCAGAATTGATATTATTCGTGCTTTCGGTAGTTGCAAATATAAAAGCCTTGTAGCTGTTTTCAAGTCTTATAACTCGGTCAAAATCTTCTATCAAATATATGTGATAGGAAACACCGGAGGCTCCGAGGGACGTTCTGATGTTATAAACAGCTTTTGACTCGGCAGAATTGATTTTTTGATATTTATATGCGCGCTCATCAACGAAAACCGCAAGCTCGGTGGGAAAATCAAGTGCTCTTTCCGCACTATTTTCCAAAAGCGCAAGAGATTTTTTCGCCTCTTGATAAAGCTCTGCCCCTTCGTACCATTTACCAAACATATCAAACCACCAGAAGCCGTGACGGTGGGTTATTTGCCTCGCGTAGCATTTGCGCATCGCCATAGCGGAGAGTTCTTTGGTTGACGGGCCACGCCAAACGGCATTTGTGTAATAATTCCTCGGATCTGCACCGACACGCGATTCTCCCGGCGAGAGTGAATTGCAGGTCCTTATATCACATTCAAGAAAGCACACTTTTCCGTGGAGCTTTATTGAATCAACCGGCATCATATCACCCCAATCAATACCAAGAGCCCTGCTATTGACGTAAGAATTAGGCGACGAGAAGAAATCTATATAAGGGGAATCAAGGAGCTTTGAGAGTGCGTGTGTTCCCTCAAGCGGATTTACAACCTCAAGAGCGTAACCGTAAAACGCTCCCACAACCTGATGATATTCCGTCATCTCCTTTGCTATACGGCAAAAATAATTTACAGTTTCGGCAACGCTGTCATTTGCAAAATCGGCGTACGCCAAAGAATATTCGCCGCGTAGCTCACCGTCGACTATAAGCTCGCTCGGCATCTTCGAAAGCGGCTTTAAATTATATCCGTTTTCTGTGAGATATTTATTGAAATACGGCAGAGCCGCATCCGTAAAGCTGCCCGTCGTTCTGTTGATATGAAACCATTCTTGCGTGTTACCACCGCTTATCTGATAACCGAGAATCCTATCGGCATAATCCTGGCGGTTTATGTGTGCGATTATCTTTTTCAGCATTTCGCCGCAGTCGTGACGGAAGGCTTCGGAATATAAGCACTCGCGAAGACCGTCATTTGTATTTTCGCACTCACCCGGGTGCTCTTCACACCACCAAACGGGCATCGTCAGATAAAGTCGCGGGAAAATATATCCGTCGGGACAAAGCTCAAGTATCTTGCGAACAGAGCTGTCCACGGCAGAAAAATCAGGCTCGTTGCGCTTGTCGAAAATTCCGCTGATGTACGGCATAAATCCGCTGCTCGTATTTATCGGACGGGCGGACGTCGAAACCGTTACGGAATAAATTTTGAAGCCGAGCTCTGCAAAGCGCTCGTAATCGTTTCGCTCCTCAAAATAAGTAATGTAAGCCGCAAGAGGAAGCTCCTCGTCGCCAATTCTAATATAAGGCACACCGTTTTTTTCGATAAAGCAACTGCTTTTCATCAGTTTACAACGCTCCTTTTATCTACATATCATAGAGTTTTCCCTAAAAAACAGAAAATGCCACTTTAAAAGTGACAAATCAGAGATTTTGCTATTTAAAAAACAAAACATTGTCTTCTTGAGACAATGTTTTGTTTCGTGGCGCGCCCTGGAGGATTCGAACCTTCGACCTACCGGTTCGTAGCCGGGCACTCTATCCACTGAGCTAAGGGCGCATTTGGAGCGAGTGATGGGAATCGAACCCACGCGACCAGCTTGGAAGGCTGGAATTCTACCATTGAACTACACTCGCATATTTCTTTTTCAAGCCTATATATCATAACATATTTTTCTTCTTTTGTCAATACCTTTTCGGAAAGTTTTTCAACTTTTTTCTAAAAAAGCAACCGAACGAAAATATATCGCTCGGTTGCTTTGAAATTCTGTTTATTTTACAACGATATTGATGATCTTTCCGGGAACGACGATCTCTTTGATGACCGTCTTTCCGTCCGTTGCCGCCTTTACCTTTTCGTCCGCGTAAACGATAGAAAGTATCTCTTCCTTCGACGCAGCCTTCGGGATCATAAGAACGGTTCTGACCTTGCCGCACACCTGAACGGGCATCTCAACGGTATCGTCAACGGTCTTGGACTCGTCGTATTCGGGCCACTTGGTGATAGAAACAAGACCTTCGCCTCCGAGCGTTTCCCAGATCTCCTCCGCGACGTGAGGCGCGAAGGGCGAGAGCACGGTCGCAAGCGTTTTAAGC
This sequence comes from Clostridia bacterium, assembly GCA_017503105.1. GTDB lineage: Bacteria > Bacillota > Clostridia > Oscillospirales > CAG-272 > UBA1740. The sequence continues at coordinate 22,699 of JAFVTS010000008.1, read as the reverse complement.
TCGTCCTTGGTTATCTTTCCTACCTCGTAAACGGTATTGACCATAGTCATCATTGCCGCGATAGCGGTGTTGAACTTCATAGTGTCAATATCGGAGGTGACCTTCTTTATGAGCTTGTGAATATGCTTTTCGAGCTCGGGAGTGCTTCCCTCGCCCTCCGCAATATCAAGAAGGTTCATAAATCTTTCAAGGAATCTCTTGCAGCCTTTGATAGACTGAGGGTTCCAGGGCGCTGCCTGCTCAAAGTCACCGATGAACATCTCGTAAAGACGCATAGTATCAGCTCCGTAGTCGTTAACTATATCGTCGGGGTTGACGACGTTGCCGCGGGACTTCGACATCTTCTCTCCGTTTTCGCCGAGGATCATACCGTGGCTCGTACGCTTTGCGTAAGGCTCGGGGCAAGAGAGCGCGTTTATATCGTAGAGGAACTTAGACCAGAATCTGGAATAAAGAAGGTGAAGCGTGGTGTGCTCCATACCGCCGTTATACCAATCGACGGGCATCCAATACTTAAGAGCTTCCTTTGAAGCAAGCTCGTTTTTGTTGTGAGGATCGCAATATCTCAAGAAGTACCAGGAAGAACCTGCCCATTGCGGCATAGTATCCGTCTCACGCTTTGCTGCGGCGCCGCACTTAGGACACTTGCAGTTGACCCAATCGGTGATGAGCGACAGAGGCGACTCTCCCGTTTCGGTAGGCTCGTAGGACTCGACCTCGGGAAGCTCAAGAGGAAGCTCCTCCTCGGGCACTGCGACCCAACCGCACTTCTCGCACTCTACGAGCGGAATGGGCTCGCCCCAATATCTCTGACGGGAGAAGACCCAGTCGCGGAGCTTGAAGTTTATCTTCTCTTCTCCTATTCCCTTTTCGGTGAGGAATCTGACCATTGCCTCCTTTGCCTCGGCGACTTCAAGACCGTCAAGGAAGCCCGAATTTACGAGCTTGCCCGTTTCAACGTCGGTGAACGCCGCTTCTTGAACGTTGCCGCCTGCGACTACCTCGATTATGGGAAGACCGAATTTCTTTGCGAAATCCCAGTCGCGCTCGTCGTGCGCGGGAACCGCCATTATAGCGCCCGTTCCGTAACCTGCGAGCACGTAATCGGAGATGAAGATGGGAATTTCCTTGCCCGTCGCAGGATTTATCGCGCGAACGCCCTTGATCTCAACGCCCGTCTTTTCCTTGACGAGCTCGGTTCTTTCGAAATCGGATTTTCTCGCCGCCTGATCGCGGTATTCCTCTATCTCGGAATAATTCGAAATGCTATTCTTCCATTTTTCAACGTATGCGTGCTCGGGTGCAATAACCATATAAGTCGCGCCGAAGAGCGTGTCGCATCTTGTGGTATAGACTCTGAGCTTATCGCCCTCGGTGGTGGAGAAGTCTATTTCCGCGCCGCGGGACTTACCTATCCAGTTTATCTGCTGCGTCTTGACTCTTTCAATGAAATCAAGACCGTCAAGACCCGAGATAAGTCTGTCAGCGTACTCGGTTATCTTGAGCATCCACTGACTCTTTACCTTTCTGATAACGGCGGAGCCGCAGCGCTCACAAACGCCGCCGACTACCTCTTCGTTGGCAAGAACGACCTTACAGGACGTGCAGAAGTTTACTGCCATCTCCTTCTTGTAAGCGAGCCCCTCCTTGAAGAGCTGGAGGAATATCCACTGCGTCCACTTATAATAATCGGGGTCGGTAGTGTTTATCTCGCGTGACCAGTCAAACGAAAGACCGAGCGCCTTGAGCTGTGACTTGAAGCGCGCGACGTTTCTTTCCGTAACGATCTTCGGATGAATCTTGTTCTTGATAGCAAAGTTCTCGGTAGGAAGACCGAAAGCGTCCCATCCCATCGGGAAGAGGACGTTGTAGCCCTGCATTCTCTTCTTTCTTGAAACGATATCGAGCGCCGTATAAGGTCTCGGATGTCCTACGTGAAGTCCCTGACCCGAGGGATAGGGGAACTCAACGAGAGAATAGTATTTGGGAAGAGTGAAATCCTGCTTTGCCTCAAAGGGCTTCTTCTCATCCCAGATCTTTTGCCATTTTGCTTCGATCCTTTTGTAGTCGTAAACCATTGTACTTTTCCTCTTTTATGTTATTATTTTAAATTTCAAATTTAGCGTCGACCTCTGCCACAAGAGGCTCAATATCAACGAGAGTCTCAGCGGGTAAAAGCCTGTCAAGATCGTAAAAATCACGTGATTTTTTATCAAAGACGTTGACGATAAGATCGCCGTAATCCACGAGCACCCAGGAATCGGAGCCGCGCCCTTCAATTCTGAGCGCGTCACGTCCGAGCTCCGAGAGCTTATCGTAAAGCTCGTCCGCAAGGGACGAGGTATGCATTGCCGATTTTCCCGTTACGTTGATATAAAAATCGGTAATAGCCTCACGCTCTCTCATATCGTAAAGCTTGATCTCAAGTCCTTGCTTTTCAAGAAGAAGCTTGACTGCCTCGTCGGCAAGAACGCGAGAGTCGCTCGTGTCAATTTTATTATCCATAAAAAGCCTTTCTGCCGCATTTTTTATCGGCTTTTATTTATTTTTTGTTCTATCCAATCCATCGCTCTTAAAGAGCGAGAGTTCATATGAGCACCTTTTTTTGAAAGATGCGCCTGTGTATTTTTCAATTCTTCGTACGCGCATTCGTGAAGCGCCGAGGTGCTCTTTTCCCGCGAATGCGGGTCGAGGGACGAAAAAAGTCTTTCTCTTGCCGCTTTGCACTCGGGATATTTTCTCCCCTCTTCCACGTAATCGGCAACGAAGATTATTTCCTCAAAAAGAGTCATATCCTCTCGCCCCGTCGTATGATAGAATACCGCGGAGAGGATAGCGTCCGTCGCGAAGGGTGGAAAATCTCTTTTAATAACGTACGGAGCCGCAAAGGCGTGATAAAGCTTTGGCGTACTCCTATCCTCGTCCGTAAGTGACGCGTCAGCGGAAATTATCTTCAGAAGCTCATCGTCCGTAAGCTCCTTTGCTATATCGTGAAGTAGTGCCGCCGCCGAAATTTCATATTTAAATTCGGGCAGACAACAGTCGGCTATGCGAAGCGCCGCGTTTTCCACGCCGAGAGTGTGTAGATAGCGCTCAGGGCTGAGCCTTGATCTTACGGCGTCGGTGAGAGCGTCGAGCTCTTCCGAAGAATAGCGCTTACGATATATCCGATTCTCGTCGATATATCTTCTGACCTCGGGAAGAAGACAGCCGTCGGTCCCCTCGCCCATCTCAACTTTTTTTCTTATTTCGGTAGAGGATATTTCGGTGACCTGCGCGTTTATGAAGAGTATTTCGGCTCCGAATTTTTTCTTATAGAATTCGGATTTCTCTTTTATCTTACCGTCAAGCCGCGAGTCGCTTTCCCGTCTTACGAGGGCAACGGTTGCCAAAGCGAAGATCTCTTCGGGACGCTTCCATTCGTCAAGCGTCAAGAACATATCCGTCCCGACGAGAAAGATCAGCTTTTCGGCTTTTTTGCTGAACTCCGTCAAAGTAAGGTAGGTATAGCTTTTTCCGCCCTTATTTATCTCGTAATCCGAAACCTTGACGCCCGGAATGCCGCCAAAAGCGATGCGCGCCATCTCAAGTCTTGCCTCGGGGTCGATAATATCGGCGCCCGACTTGTGCGGAGGTATGAACGTAGGCATTATCAGAAGCTCGTCAAGCTCGGCTTCGTCGAGAAATGCGCGCGCCGCGTTTACGTGACCGAGATGCGGCGGACTGAACGTGCCGCCGTAAATTCCAAGTCGCGCGAGCTTCATGGCAGCTCTATCCTCTTTTTCTTTTCCGATTCGCGGTAAAGGACGAATTTCGTCCCGATGACCGTTACGACGTCTGCTGAGCAAAGCTCTGAAAGCTCCTCGGCAGCCTCCTTTGCGGTATAACCGCTGTTGTCAAGAACACGCACCTTGATAAGCTCTCGTGCCTCAAGAGCGTTTGATATCTGAATGGCGCTCTCCTCGCTGATGCCGCCCTTCCCGATCTGAAATATGGGATCAAGCTTCATCGCAAGCCCGCGAAGATACGCCCGTTCTTTACTGTTTAACATTATTCCGCTTCCTTTTCAAAGAGTGCTTTTGCGAATTCTTCAGCGTCGAAGGGCTTCATATCGTCTATCTGCTCGCCGACACCTATGAATTTAACGGGAATACCGAGCTCTTTTTTGATCGAAAGTATGATTCCGCCCTTTGCCGTGCCGTCAAGCTTCGTAAGGACGAGACCCGTTATCTTTGACGCCTCCTTGAACTCCTTTGCCTGCATTACGGCGTTTTGACCCGTCGTTGCGTCAAGGACCAGAAGCGTTTCCTTGGACGCCTCGGGCAGCTCTCTTCCGATAACTCTGTCGATCTTCGCGAGCTCATCCATAAGATTCTTCTTGTTATGAAGTCTTCCCGCTGTGTCGATTATAAGCACGTCAGCCTTACGGCTCTTTACGGCGCCGATAGCGTCGAAAACGACCGACGCAGGATCCGCTCCCGCTGCTTGCTTGACGATGTCAACGCCGGCTCTGTCGCACCAGACGGAAAGCTGCTCGGCAGCCGCCGCACGGAAGGTATCTGCCGCGGCAACGACGACCTTTTTGCCTTGACTTTTAAGTTCTGCCGACATTTTTCCTATGGAAGTCGTCTTTCCGACACCGTTGACACCGATTACGAGAATGACCGAGGGCTTAGTGTCAAGCCTCAGCGGCTCGTGCTCGCCAATGAGCCTTCTGAGTATGGCGAAAAGCTCCGTCTTTACCTCCTCGGGCTCCTTTATCTTGTTTTCTTTTACCGTTTCGCGGAGCTCGTCGAGCACCTCCTCGGTGGTAGAAACTCCGACGTCGGCGGATATAAGAAGCTCCTCAAGCTCATCAAAAAGATCCTCGTCAACGCTTGTAAAATGCTTGAATATAGAATCTATTTTTCCGACTATCGCGCTTTTCGTCTTAAAAAGTCCGTTTTTCAGTTTATCAAAGAACCCCATCTAAAAGCTCCTTCTGTTTTCCTTCGATTTCGTTTACGTTAAGCTCTATCGCTTGCGAGATACCGCGCTGGGGCATCGTCACACCGTAAAGCCTGTCACCTACCTCCATAGTACCGCGGCGGTGGGTGATAAGTATGAACTGCGTTCCGTCGTCAAATTTCTTTACGTATTCCGCGAATCTGAAGACGTTTACCTCGTCGAGCGCCGCCTCTATCTCGTCAAGAATGCAGAACGGCGTCGGATTTACTTTAAGAATAGCAAACAGGAGCGCTATCGCAACGAAGGACTGCTCACCGCCCGAAAGAAGCGCGAGATTCTTGATTATCTTTCCGGGAGGCGCCGCTTTTATCTCGATTCCCGAGGTAAGAACGTCCTCAGGGTCGGTAAGAAGAAGCTCCGCACTTCCGCCTCCGAAGAGCTCGCGGAAAGTGATGGCGAAGTTCTTGTTTATAGCCTCGAACGCGTCAACGAAGCTCGTGCGCATCTCTACCTCAAGTCTTGAGATTATGCCGATGAGCTCGTCGTAAGAGCTCGTAAGGTCAACGTACTGCGTGTTAAGAGCGTCGTATCTCGTCTTGACCTCCGCATATTCGTCAATGGCACCGGGATTGTAATTTCCAAGCGCGCGAAGCTTTGCGCGGCACGAGGATTGGATCTGCGCCACCTCGTCTCTGTTCTCCTCGCTTACGGGAGGATATTCAAGCGATATCGCGTCCTCGTACGTGATCTCATAATCGTCCCAAAGCTGAGAGCCGAGCTTATCCTGTCTTTCGCGAAGACCCGTGAGTCTGTTCTCGTTCTTGATGCTCGACTCGTAGGCTACCTGGCGTCCGGCGGTATGCTCTTTCGTCTTTTGCCTGATAACGGTAAGCTCACGTTCAAACTCGTCGTTTCCGCTCTCAACCTCGGCGCGGCGGTCGTTAAGCTCCGTAAGCTCGTCCTCAAGCTTTTTATACTCGCTCTGATTTTCAGCCTTCAGCGTATCGATACCCGAGCTCTTGCTTGCAAAATCAGCTATTTTTTCCTTCTGAGCCAGCTCCTCGGCGTCAAGGTCCGCAATTCTTGAATTGATATTGTCGATCATCAGGTCGACGTTCTCTATATCCTTGCGTATCTCCATCGACTTGATATAAAGATCGTTCGCTTTTCCGAGAACCTCGTCGTTATGCTCGTCAAGCACGCCCATCTCCGAAGCTTTGTTCGCTCTGAATTCCTTGAGCGCCGCTATTCTTTCAAGAGCTGCGTTATAATCCGAGCTCACACTCACAAGCTCTTCATTTGCCAAGGACTGCTGACTTAAAAGCGAAGCCTTGTCGGAAAGAAGCTTGTCAAGTATATTCTTGTTCGCGTCGTATTTCGCGTTTGCGCTGTCAAGAGCGGCAAACTGAGTGCGGGAAAGCGTGAAGAGTATCTCCTTATCCTGCTCGGCGTTCTTTACCGCCTCGGTTGCCGCGCTAAGCTCGGAATCGATCTCCTTTATAGCATCGGCGGTTTCCTTTATCTTTTTGTCAAGCGACGCTGCACGCTCTTTGAGCGTAGCTATCTCGGTAAGCCTTGAAAGTATTCCGCTGTCGCGCTTGGCGCTTCCGCCCGTGAATACACCGCCGGGATTTATGACCTGACCGTCAAGGGTTACTATCTTTACGCGGTAGCGAAGGCTTTTTGCCGCCGCCGACGCGTTGTCGATATTGTCAAAGACAACGGTTCGGAGCAAGAGCCATTCGATAATGGAGCGGAACTCTGATGCGGAATTAACGAGAGTATCGGCTCTGCCGACGAATCCCGCCATCTTCTTAGCCTCGCGTATCTCGTCCGTTTCCGACGCGGATCTTACCGCGCTTATCGGGCAGAAGGTCGCGCGGCCTGCGTTTGCGCGTTTCAGCGCGTTGATAGCCGCCTTTGCCGTCTGCTCGTTTTCTACAACTATATTCTGAAGGCTTGCACCGAGTGCCGTTTCAATAGCCGTAATATAAGCCTTGTCGACCTCGATAAGGGACGATATGGGGCCGTGGACCTTGCCGACTCCTGCGAGCCTGCCCTCCGCGTATTCCTTCATTACGAATTTAACGCTCTCGGCATATCCCTCGAAGAGATTCTTCATTCTCTCAAGCACGTCGGCTCTTTGAGTCAGGGTGTCACGCTCAAGCTTTAATTTGTTGAACGAATCGGAGATCTCCGAACGCTCCTCCGTCAGCGAATCTATCCTTTCATTCTCGGTGGAAATGAACTCGTCCCGCTCGGCAATGCGCGCCTTGAAGCCTGATGCGTTTTCCTCGCATTTTTCCGCCTCAAGCTTGAGAATTTTCTCTTCTGCCTCGTATTTTTCTATCTCTTTTTCAATATCGCCCGTTTTGCTGCCGTCGTTTTCTGCTGTGGATTTTAGAATATTTATTCTGACGTTAAGGTCCTGAGCGGTGTTTTCCTCGACGGTAAGCTCGTCAAGCGCCTCGTCAAGCGCGCGCTTTGCTTCGTCTATCTTGCGGGAGAGCTCCTGACTTTCCGCGAGATATTCAAGGCGCTTATCCTGAGTTTCGGAAAGCGACTTTTCAAAGGCGGTCTTTCTTTCCGTATATTCTCTTTTTCCCTCTTCGATATTTCCCCTTGAAGTCTTGATCTCGCTTATTCTCGTCTTGCACTGAGCTATCATCTCGGCAGAGTGAGCGAATTCCGTTTCCGCGACACGAAGATCGTTGTCGATCTTGTGCATTCTCGCGGTGGTTTCCCTTATCTTTTCAAGAAGCTCCTCGGAAAGACGCTTGTTCGACTGCGTTTTATTAAAGATGTTCTCGTTCTGAGCCTCAAGCTCGGCTATCATCTGATCGATGATCTCAAGCTCGTGCACGGAGAGTCGCCACGCATTTTCCGCAGCCTCTATATCTTCCCTGATCTTCTTCGTATCAAAGAGCCAAAGAGAAACGTCCGCGCGCTTCTTTTCCTCGTAAATAGCAAGACCGCGGCGAGCCTTTTCAGCCTCTTTTTCAAGAGGTCCGACACGCCCCTCGAGCTCCGAAAGGATATCCTTAACACGGTCAAGGTTATCCTGAGTCTGCTTGAGCTTTCTTTCCGACTCTTCTTTTCTGTGACGGTACTTTGAAATACCTGCCGCCTCTTCGAATATATTTCTTCTCTCGTCGCTCTTTTTTGAGATTATCTCGGCGATCTTACCCTGACCGATGATAGAATATCCCTCGCGTCCGACACCCGTATTCATAAAGAGCTCGTAAATGTCACGAAGTCTTCTCGGCTGACGGTTGATAAGGTATTCGCTGTCGCCCGTTCTGAAATATCGCCTCGTAACCGTGACCTCGTCAAATTCCGAATCGAGTCTGTTCTCCGGATCGGAGTTGTCAAAGGTAACGGAAACCTCCGCAAAGCCCATAGGACGGCGCTCATCCGTTCCTCCGAAAATAACGTCCTCCATCTTCGTTCCGCGGATATTTCGGCTGGAAAGCTCACCAAGCACCCAGCGCATAGCATCGGAAATATTCGATTTTCCGCTTCCGTTGGGTCCGACTATGACCGTAGCACCGCGCTCAAAGGTAAGAACGGTTCTGTTCGGAAACGATTTAAAGCCGTGAAGCTCAAGTGATTTTAAGTACATTGATCTGTCCTTTCATCATAAACTAAGGAGAATTCTCCATCAGAAAGCGCAGAGGACTCGCAAAAGCTTATCCCCGCGAGTGAAAAATCCTCGGTAAGCCGTAGCTTATTCTTCTTTTTCTGTCCCACTGCCTTTGAAACGGAGCCGCGCGGGACGTATATTTTTACGGCAGCGTGCGGCGGTACGTTCTTTTCCGCAAGTGCCCTTTTTATTCGCCTGTAATAAAACTCACCGAGGACGAGCTCTCCCATCGCGCTGTGCGAAGCACCCGCGTAATATCCGCCTTCTTCGGTAAGCCCCTCCGACGCCTGAAGACCTATTCTTATGACGTCAACGTCGGAATCGTAAAATCTTTCGTAAACCGAAGCGGCACGCACGACCGCTTCCTCGTTGCTTATCGGAGTGTATTCCCCTCGCTTTGCCATATCGCAAAGCTCGGTGTCCTTAAAAACGACCGTCGGATAAATTCTCGCGCCGGAAGCTCCCGCGGAGATTATAAAATCGGCAGTCATAAGCTCGTCTGAAAGCTCCGAGTGCGGAAGCCCTATCATCATCTGCCCGACAAGCTCAAAGCCGCTCCCAACTATAAGCTCCGAGGCGCGCCTTTCATCCTCGAAGGTATGACCTCTTTTAGTAGCCGAAAGCACTTTATCCGAGGCGCTCTGGAGCCCAAGCTCAATAGTCCTGACCCCGTATTTTCCAAGTATCTCAAGTATCTCTGTGTCGATATAATCGGGGCGCGTGGAGCACCGCACCGACGTAACTCTTCCGCTTTCTATATACGAGTAAGCGATCTTCAAAAGCTCCGTCATAAGAGCTCTGTCAATGCCCGTGAAAGAGCCGCCGAAAAACGCGATCTCACATTCAGCTCCGTCTTCGACCGTTGAAAGAGCCTTCTCAATATCGCGGCTGACGGTAGAAATATCAAATGACGAAACGCCCGAAATAGTTCGCTGATTACAGAAAACGCAGGTGTTCGGACAACCGAGATGAGGAATGAATATAGGAATATTTACGTGTCTCATACCTCAACACCGAAGAGCAAAAGCGCCGCCTTTGCCGCAATCATTTCCGCGTTTTTCTTGCTCTTAGCCACGCCGCGGCCGACCTCGTTGTTATTGACGTACGCGCCCACCGTGAAGGTTCTGTCGTGCTCGGGGCCCTCTTCCTTTAATACGGTATATTCAAGAAGCGCCGAGCCGTCCGCCTCAACGAGCTGCTGGAGCATCGTCTTGTAGTCCCCCTTTTTGCTGTCAAGAGCCTTTTTCATTCTCGAGTTCATAAGCCCGAGAATAAAGCTCTTATACGCTGCGGGATCCGCTGCCGAATCAACGTATATGGCGGCGATAAGCGCTTCAAGAGCGTCGGCAAGAACCTTAGGTCTTTGACGACAATCCGTTGCTTCCTCACCGCGTCCGAGATTTATGTAATCACCAAGATGTAATTCTGCCGCGATTTTTGCTAAGTTTTCTTCACAAACAAGGCTCTGGCGCATCTTTGTCAAAGCCCCCTCGCCGTACTTCGGAAAGTTTTCGTACAGATATTCCGAAACGACGATTTGAAGTATGGCATCTCCCAAAAATTCAAGTCTTTCGTTTGACGGAAAGCTGATGCCTCTCGTTTTCTGCTCGTTTGCGTAAGAGGAATGTGTAACGGCGTTTTCAAGAACGGTAATATCTTTAAATTTATATCCAATTATCTTTTCAAGCTCGGTTATTTCCTTGCCGATAGCCATTTTTAATTCCTCCTTTTAAAATTTCAAATAAAATTATTCGTGTGCACCGTACATCTTCTCCGCGTCGGCGAGAAGCTTCTTGTCGTCGTAATCGCCCGCAAATATCGTTATATCGGTATTTATACCCGTTTCGACGAAGAATATTGCTTGTCTTACGGCGTTTTTGATAGCCTTGGCATCCGAGGAGCCGTGCGCTTTTATAACGGGCTTTGAAATGCCGAGAAGCGGCGCACCGCCGTGCTCTGATGCATCAAAGCGCTTTTTCATATCCTTGATCTTTTCACGCATCGTGAGCGTGGAGAGCGTAGTTACCACGTTCGTGGTAAGAACGTCCTTGAGCGTTCCCATAAGGAACTTACCCATTCCCTCAATGCTCTTGAGAAGAACGTTTCCCGTAAATCCGTCGGTAACGAGAACGTCGCAAACTCCGAAAGGCACTTCCTTCGCTTCAACGTTTCCGACGAAATTAAGACCCGAGTCGGAGAGTATCTGATACGACTCAGTCTGAAGGGCGTTTCCTTTGTTATACTCGGTTCCGTTATTGAGCTGACCTATCCTCGGTCTTTCAAGTCCGTATATCTTTTCCATATACTTCGCGCCCATAAAGGCGAACTGACATATATTATCGGACGTAACGGTAAGGTTTGCACCCGAGTCCATAAGCAAAACGGGATTTGAAAGCGGAAGAATGGAAGCGATAGCCGCGCGGTTTATTCCGGGGATTCTTCTTACGATAATAGTAGCGCCCGTAAGAAGCGCACCCGTGTTGCCCGCGCTCACGAACGCGTCGACCTCCCCTTTGGCAAGACTTTTAAAGCCGACACCCATAGAAGAGTCGCGCTTTTCTCTTATAACGGAAAGAGGGCTGTCCTCCATCGTAACGACGCTGTGAGAATTTATTATTTCTATTCCCGTGATGTCAATATCGTTTTTGACCGCAACGTCGGATATGACGTTTTCGTCGCCAACGAGCACCATAGTATGATCCTCAAATTCTTTTTTAGCATCGGCAACGCCTTTTAATATTTCAAGCGGAGCGTTATCACCGCTCATAGCATCTATTAAAATTTTCATAAGGCTTTCAGAAACGAAAAACGCGTGTCTATAATTTCAAGCGATCGCTCTGCGTACGCGGCGTTTCTGTTCTTTTTTCCTCCTTTGATCTTTTTATCAAACGGTGCGATTATACCAAAATTTGCGTTCATAGGCTGGAAGGACGACGATATGCCGCCTTCGCTGACGTAGTGCGCGAGAGCTCCGATCTCGGTCTGTTTCGGGAAAACTACCGCGTCCTTACCGAGTGCGAGCATTGCCGCATTGAGCCCCGCGACGAAGCCCGAGGACGCCGACTCGACGTATCCCTCCACTCCCGTCATCTGTCCTGCAAAAAACGTCTTGCCGTGCTCCCTCATCGAATATATCTCTGTAAGAAGCTCGGGCGAATTAAGATAAGTATTCCTGTGCATAACGCCGTATCTGAAATATTCCGCGCTTTTCAAAGCGGGAATAAGACCGAAAACGCGTCTTTGCTCAGGGAACGTGAGATGAGTCTGGAAGCCCACGATGTTATACATAGTGCCTTCTTTATTTTCGCGTCTGAGCTGCACCGTAGCGAAAGCGTCCTCACCCGTGTCGGGACAAGGGAGCCCTACGGGCTTCATAGGACCAAATCTCAGAGTATCGTAACCGCGCGACGCCATAACCTCGACGGGCATACAGCCCTCAAAGACCGTAAGATCGCACTGAAGCTCTCTGTCAAACTCCTTGAGCGGAGCGGCTTTGGCGCTGATAAGAGCGCTGTAAAAGGCGTCGTACTCTTCCTTCGTCATAGGACAGTTCAAATAGTCCTCGGGATTTCCCTTTCCCCAGCGAGAGGCAAAAAACGCCTTGTCAAGATCAACGCTCGAAAAGTCCACGATCGGCGCTGCCGCGTCAAAGAAATGCAGCTTCTTTTCGCCCGTGATCTCGGAAATCCTGTCGGAGAGCGACTCCGAGGTAAGAGGACCCGTAGCCACGACCGTTATCTCGTCGAAGTTGATATCCGAAACCTCTTCCGCCTTCACGGTTATAAGAGGATGGCTCTTAATTTTTTCCGTTATATACGCGCTGAACTTATCTCTGTCGACTGCGAGAGCCGTTCCTGCGGGCACCTCGTTTGCGTAAGCCGCCTCAAGGATCAGAGAGCCCATTCTGTGCATCTCCTCCTTAAGAAGCCCTACGGCGTTCGTTACGTCGTTTGAACGCAAGGAATTAGAGCAAACGAGCTCCGCAAATCCGTCCGAGCTGTGCGCCGCGCTTTTTTTCTGCGGCTTCATTTCGTAAAGCTCTACGCAGACGCCGAGCCTTGCCGCTTGCCACGCCGCCTCACAGCCCGCAAGCCCCGCTCCGATAATTTTAATACTCGCAGCACCCATCACTCAATTACCGTCATTTCTTCTTCGCGCTTATAATCACAGCTCTTGTTTTTGCATATGACGCTCTTTCTGCTTTTCCTGTAATAAAGCATTTCGCCGCAGTCGGGGCAACGCTCCGAAAGAGGCATATCCCAAGTGGAAAAATCGCATTCGGGATATTTTTCACAGCTGTAAAAGAGCATCTTTCCCTTTCCGTGACGCGCTACTATGTCGGATGAGCATTTTGGGCATTTTACCTCAAGCTTAGTCGTCTTCTGCTTCGTGAAGGTGCATTCGGGGTAATTCGAGCAAGCGAAGAACGTGCCGTATCTACCCGTGCGCACGAGCATATCCGCGCCGCAAAGCTCGCATTTGAAGCCTGCTAATTCGGGTTTAGCGGGACTTGCCTCGGCGATATTGCCGTTTTTGTCAACCGCCTTCGTGTTCCTGCAAGCAGGATAGGACGGACAAGCTAAAAATCTGCCGAACCTTCCGTTCTTATATACCATAAGCTTTCCGCACTTTTCGCAAACGACGTCACTCTCCTCGGGCTTTACCACGATCTTTTCCACGTCGGATGCGTTTTGCGCGACCTTCAATTCTTCCTTGAAGCGTTCATAGAAATCGCTGATAACGTCGCCAATGGTGTTCTCTTTATTTTCGATGGAGTCAAGCTTCGACTCCATATTTGCCGTAAATTCGTAATCGACGATCTCGGGGAAATACTTGCTCATAAAGTCGGTGGTAAGCTCACCGAGCTCCGTCGCAACGAGGCTTTTACCGTCGCGCTTTGCGTATTCGCGGTTGATAACGATGGATATTATCGGCGCCCAGGTAGAGGGTCTTCCTATACCGTTTTCCTCAAGGAATTTGACGAGCGAGCCCTCGGTATATCTTGCGGGCGGCTCGGTATAATGCTGTTCTTTTTCTATCTTGAACTCAGAGAAGGTCTGACCTTCTTTTATGTTAGGAAGCTTTGCAAGACTCACGTCGTCGACGTCGTTTTCTAACGGAGCGTCGTCAGAATGGTCGTAAAGGACCATAAAGCCGCGCGATTTGACGATATACCCTCCCGCCTTAAAGACGTAACCCGAGTTGGTAATATCAACGGAAACGGTGTCGAGCACCGCGTGCTCCATCTGGCTTGCGACGAATCTTTCCCAGATAAGCTTGTAGAGTCTGTACTGCTCGGCGGTGAGAAGCTTTCTTATCTTCTTAGGCTCGATATATACGTTCGAGGGTCTGATAGCCTCGTGGGCGTCCTGCGCTCCCGCGCTCGTTTTGTAAGCTCTCTTAGTCTTTGGCAAAAGCTCGTCACCGAAGCACTTGCGAATATACTCTTCAGCGCTCCTTTCAGCCTCCTCGGATATTCTCGTGGAATCTGTACGCATATAGGTTATAAGACCCTGAACGCCGCCGAATTCCGCTCCGAGATCGAGTCCGTCGTAGAGCTCTTGTGCCACCTTCATTATCCTCTGCGTCTGATAACCGAGGCGCTTTGACGCCTCTTGCTGAAGAGTAGAGGTAGTGAAAGGCAAGGCGGGCATTTTATATTTCTGAGCGTGCTTTACGTGCTCCACCTTGAAATACGATGAGCTGATCGCCGATATTATCCCAAGGACCTCTTCCTCGCTCGATATTCTCTGCTTGCCCGATGCATCACCGTAGAATTTTACGCTGATGTTTTCGCCGTCCGCATCGGTAAGGGTCACGTCGATAGTCCAATATTCCTGCGGAACAAAGCTCTTGATCTCTCTTTCACGCTCGGTGATTATCTTAGCAACGACGGACTGAACTCTTCCGCCCGAAAGTCCGCTTTTTACGTTTTTCCAAAGGACCTCGCTGAGATTGAATCCGACGAGTCTGTCAAGTATTCTTCTCGCCTGCTGCGAATTTACGAGATCCTCGTTGATCTTTCTCGGATTTTTGATACCTTCCTTGACTGCGTTCTTCGTTATTTCGTTGAACGTGACGCGGCACGCCTTATCCTTGGGAATACCGAGCTGATCAGCGATGTGCCACGAAATCGCTTCTCCCTCACGGTCAGGGTCCGTCGCAAGAAAGATCTTGGACGCTCCTTTAGCCTCCTTCTTAAGCTCCTTTATAACGTCACCCTTGCCGCGTATGTTTATATAATGAGGCTCAAACCCGTTCTCAACGTCGATACCGAGACTGCTTTTCGGAAGATCTCTTATATGTCCCTTCGACGCGATGACCTTATAATTTGAACCGAGATATGACTTAATGGTATTTGCCTTTGCAGGCGACTCAACTATTACTAAATTCGACATATTGCAAGCGGCTTTCAAGACCGCTCCTTTCTTTTAAAGATTGCGTGCGACGCGCTCACCGGGAAGGAGCTTCACAAACCTTCCCATCTCAAGCTTCAAAAGGCTCCTCATCACGTCGCGTAACGAAAATTCGTCGTCAACGAGCGATTCTATAAGACACGAACCGCCTCTCGGAATTTTCTTGTAGATCTTAAGCGTCCGCTCGTCAAATCCGACGGGCGTTCGCTCTTCTGTTTTTACCTTTTTATCGGAAACGTCCGAGTCCGTCTTTACGCTCGGCTCTTGCGGTGCTTCCGAAATTTTCTTTTTGGAGGAGCGAGCCGCGCGATGCGGACGGGTATCGAAAATATCGTCCTCCGCAGACGTCGCGCTGACGCGATAAGCGGACAGCACGTCCTCCATTTTCGGGTGCTTTGACTGTGAAAGCGCAAAAGGATTTATTATCCCCGCGTATTTCTTTTCAAAATCGCGGACTATATCGTCAGCCGAGGTACAGACCTTAGCACCGTTTTTAAGCAAAAGATTAGTGAGCTGACTGTTCTTGCTCTCAACGTTACCGGGAAGCGCATAAACGGCTCTTCCTTGCTCCGCAGCGTGTCTTGCGGAAATCAGAGCACCGCTTCGCTCAGGTCCTTCGATAACGAGAGTTGTCGCGCAAAGACCGCTGATGATCCTGTTGCGCTTCGGGAAATTAAAGCGCTCAGGGCGCGTTCCGGGCGGATATTCCGTGAAAACACAGCCTGTTTTTACTATTTCACGGGCAAGCGTCTTATGCTCGATAGGATAGCAAACGTCAATACCGCTTCCGAGAACCGCGACGGTCTTTCCGCCCGCCGAAAGCGCTCCCGCGTGTGCGACACCGTCTATTCCCGTAGCCATTCCCGAAACTATAACTGCACCTGCGGAGGCAAGATCGTACGATATCGAAAAAGCGTTTCTCCGTCCGTACTTTGAGAGTCTGCGAGTTCCTACCACGCTGACGCAGAAGCTTGCGTCAAAATCGGGCAAAACGCCGCGATAATAAAGGAGAACGGGAGGAGTCGGTATCTCTCTCAGAGAGGTCGGAAAGCGCTCGTCGCCGTAAGTAAGTATTCCGACGCCGTGCTTTTTACAAAACTCGTATATTTTCTTAGCTCTCGTAAGGTCCTTGTCAAGAAGCCTTTTGCACTCGGAAGTCTTTTTCCCGAGTACCAAAGCGAGCTCCTTTTCTTCAAGAGAATATATTTTCTCCGAATCGCAAAAGCTCTCGCGCAGCTTGAAAAAGGTATCCTCACCCGGAACTACGGCAAGTGACAGCCATATATCGTATACGGTTTTTTCCATAGTCCCTTCGCCCTCACAATATCAAAAATTACATTTACTCTGCTCCCACATAAGCACAGCCGCCGCGCACGAGGCGTTCAGCGACTCCGTGTTTTCCGATATGGGAATGTACACGCTCGCATCACAAGATGCAGATATCTCCTCAGGGATTCCGTGACCCTCGTTGCCGATCATAATAACGTCGTCAGCACGAAGACCGAGCTCCGAGAGCGCGACGGCGCGTTCCGAAAGCTCCGCGGCAAGCACTCGCCTGCCTGCAGCTCTCGCGGCTTTCACGAAAGCCTCCGTGTCGGAAACCTCGGTTATCTTAAGCTTGAAAAGCGAGCCCATAGCGCATCTGACTGTCTTGGGATTATAAACGTCGGCACAGTCGGCACTCAATATTATATGCCCGATTCCGAACGCCGCGGCACACCTTATAACGGAGCCGAGATTGTTCGGATCTCTCAAGGAACACAGAAAAAGAGCTCTTTCACCCTTGGAAATAAAAAACTCTTCCTTATATATTATATCCACTTTGCGGAAAAAGTCAAGATATTTTATGATACTTATTACTCCTTGAGGCGCTTTTTCCGTAGAAATTTTTTCAAAAACGCTCTTCGCGACCACTTTTAACTCGCATTTTCCCCTATACGCACCGTCAAGGTAATAAAAAAGACGCTCTCTGTTTTTATCGAGCTTGCCCTCTTCTACAATAATATGAGTCACGGGCAAGCCGTATTCAAGGGCCTCAAAGCTGAGCTTTTCCCCCTCTGCAAGAAAGGCGCGCGCCTCTGCTCTGCCTTTTTTATCGGCAAGCGATACCGCCCATTTGACGAAGGGATTATTTCTGCTGGTTATAACCTCGTTTTTAAACTCCATAAAGCATTGTTTCTCCGCTGAAATGTAAATTTTCCGTGCTTTAATAAGCAAAAAGAGGGGTGTCACACAAGCACGTGCGACGCCCCTATATTAAAATCAAAGTGCAGCCTTTGCCTTTTCGCAGATTGCAGCGAATGCGTCCTTATCGGAAACCGCGATCTCTGCGAGCATCTTTCTGTTAAGATCGATACCTGCGAGCTTAAGACCGTGCATAAGGGTGGAATAGTTCATTCCGCAAACCTTAGCCTGAGCGGAGATTCTGGTGATCCAAAGAGCACGGAAATCTCTCTTTCTCTGCTTACGTCCTGCGAAAGCGTAGTTACCGCTCTTAAGAACGGCCTGCTTCGCCATCTTGAAGTGCTTGGACTTCGAACCCCAATAACCCTTAGCGGCTTTGAGAATATTCTTTCTTCTTTTGCGCGTCATCATAGCGCCCTTAACTCTTGCCATTTTATCTAATCCTCCGAAATTTCTGTCGTTGCCTTATTACTTCTGAATAAGGGTTCTGTAAGTGGGTGCGAAGCTCTCGCTGAGTATCGCGCTCTTGCGAAGACCTCTCTTGCGCTTTGCGGTCTTGATGCCAAGCTTGTGGCGGTGGTTGTTGTGAGACATTTTGATCTTTCCGCTACCTGTAAGAGAGAATCTCTTTGCAGATGCTTTATGTGTCTTAATCTTTCCCATTTTTATTCTCCTTTTCTCGGGTTCTACCCTAAATTTAAAACTTAATTACTTCTTGTCCTGCTTTACGGGAGAAAGCATTACGGACATAAATCTTCCCTCAAGGGTGGGCTTCTTATCGGTCTGACCGATGCCCTCAAGCGCCGTCATAAACTTCTCGATGATCTCGCGGCCGAGATCCATATGCGACATCTCACGGCCCCTGAAGCGAACGACAGCCTTGACCTTATTTCCCTCGCCGAGGAATTTTTTTGCTTGGTTTACACGGGTGTCAAAGTCGTGCTGCTCGATACGGCAGGACAACTGCACCTCCTTAACTTTAACAACAACTTGCTTCTTCTTCGCTTCCTTTTCTCTCTTGTCGCGTTCAAAGCAGAACTTGCCATAATCTACGGCGCGGCATACCGGGGGCTCTGCGGTAGGCGCGATAAGCACCAGGTCCACTCCGTTGTTGTACGCATAAGTACGGGCATCGTCGGTTTTCATAACTCCGATCTGCTCGTTGTTCACACCGATGAGTCTTACCTCGGGAAATCTGATTTCCTCGTTGATAGGTAGATCCTTACTGTTGTTAGCGCTAATGGTTTTGTACCTCCAAAAACAAAAAATGCATACAAGGAAAGCAAAATTATCCTCGTACACACCCACGTCGCGCGAAAGCGCTGTAAAATGTATTAACACGTACGCGCCTCTTGCGGTACGGTGAGAACGAAGTTCTGCTTCCTTTTTATGAAGTATCTTTCAACTTCCTCGGGTATTATACCACATTTATTTTCGTTTGTCAATAGCTTTTTGAAAAAAATTCAGTTTTTCGCAATTTCCACTTTTTGACCAAATTTTAAGTGAAAAAATTGGTAATTTTACCATCTTTACAAATCCGAATTTTTGTAGTATAATGGTAACGCTGAAAGTAAACCGCTCAAAGAAGCTTCAATCTTATGAAGTCAAAGTACCGAGAGCGAGTTTCAAAATAATCGGTCCTTTCAGGGTCGTGGGTCTGCGCGTCGTTCAACGCGCAGACTCTTTTTTTAGCGTACGCCTTTTTAATAATGAAGAAACGGCGGCGAATAGCCGCGGCACCGCTCCCCGCTCTGCTTTTTATACGTATTTGAAGAACTCGACCTCTTCCCCGCTCGGACCTTTTACGAAAGCTATACGTATCGTCTTTTTTTCGGGATACGAGTCAAGCGCGACGGTCTTGGGCGGTGTCAGAGGCTCACCTCCTGCCGCGAGTGCCGTTTTATAAGCCGCCTCGACGTCATCTACACCGAGAGCGAAGTGCGCCCACTTGCCGTTTGCGTGAAATCTTTCGTCGGAGCCGTCGGAGAATATTTCGATTATTCCCCCGTCACCTACGTCAAGCATAGCAATGGTCTTCTCGGGCTTGCCCCATCTTGAGACCTCCTTCATTCCGAGCGCCTTGTAAAACCTCAGCGTCTTCTCAAAATCATTAGCCTCAAGAGCTATGTGATGAAAGCCCATTCCCTTGATTATTTCGTTCATTCTCTCAGGATCTCCTTTACGCGTAAATTGCAAAAATTCTTTTCTACGTAAATTATATTATCACAATCGGAAAGAAAAATCAAGACGTTACGAAAGAAACGGCGCTTAGTATTTCACTTGTTGTTTACGTGAGTGTTAAAATACTGATTTTTGAAGCGTCGCGGGCTGATACCTTTATGGTAAGCGAAGAATTTGATAAAGGTGTTTTCCTCGTCGTAACCGAGAGACAGAGCAACCTCTTTTACGCTCATTTCTGTCGTGAGAAGCAAATTTTCTGCGTAAGCTATTCTTTTTTTAGCTATATAGTCCTTCAGCGATTCGCCCGTATATTCGCTGAAGATCTTTCCGAGATAATCCTTGTTATAGCCGAGTGACTTTGCGACGTCGCCGACCTCGCACCTCTTCGGCATCTCGTTTCTGACGGTTTCTTTTATAAGCCCTATAAGTGACGGCGGAAGCTTTCGCGCGTCGTTTTGCAAGCGTTCACATTCCTTGAATATCATAAACGTGATGGCGTCGCACTCGTCTTTATCGGCGCCTTCGGTATTACTGAGATGCAAAAGCTTTCGCAAAAGATATTTTACGTCGTGCATCTGTCCTGAGCGAAAGACCTTGAACGGCATTTTCCTGTCGGTGTAAAAATGAAGCCAATAGAACGACACCTTGCCCGATGTGACTTCGGTTCCGAAATGCTCCTTGTCGGGCTCTAAAATAATAGCGTCGTTTTCGGAAAGAACGTAATCGGTACCCTCTTCCGTTAAATAGACCGTCCCCTCAAGAACTACTATCAATTCAAAGGTTTTAATAGTTCTCCTCGGGTGCACCCACTCGCCGTTAATGCTGAATTTGCCGATTTTTTCATAATTGAAGTATCCGTTTTTTTCAGTGTTCAACAAATCTGATTTTCTCACTTTTTCTCTTGTTATAGGTATTGATTTATTCCCTATAAAGCATTATAATATAAGCAGTCGGGAATTTCAAGACTTTTTTTGAAAAAGGAGAAAAATATGAGAAATACAGACTATTCGGGAGTCAGGATAACGGACGGTTTTTGGCTTGAAAGGCAAAAAACGCTTAGAGAAGCTACGGCTGACGCCGTCTACGACCGCTTCACTGACACGCACCGTTTTTCGGCACTTGAATGCACCTGGCGCGAGGGCGATCCCCATATGCCCCACATCTTCTGGGACTCGGACGTTGCAAAGTGGATAGAGGGCGTCGCTTATCTTTTGAAAACGGAAGATAACCCGAAATGGCGCGCCATAATCGAGCGCGTTACCGATCTGTTTATTAAAAACCAAGATGCGGACGGCTATTTTAACAGTCACTTTCTCGTTGCGGAAAAGGATATGCGCTTTAAGGAGCGCGGCAATCACGAGCTTTATTGCCTCGGACATTGGATAGAAGGAGCCGTCGCGTACTTTGAAGCCACGGGCGAGCGCCGCCTTCTTGACGCGGTGTGTAGATTCGTCGACTGCGTCGAGCGCATTTTCAAGACCGAACGCTCAGCTCCGTTCATAACCCCCGGTCACCCTGAGCTTGAGCTTGCTCTGGTCAGGCTTTGGAAGACGACGGGCGAGGCGCGCTATTTCGATCTTGCCAAGTATTTTATAGACGAGCACGGCGCAAACGCCGAAGAGCCTCCGCCCGCTCAGACCTATCCGCAGATCTTCTATAACCAGGACGATATGCCCGTAAGAGCGCGCAAAACTATCGAGGGGCACTCGGTAAGAGCGCTTTATCTGCTCTCGGGAATGATTGACGTCGCAAGAGAAACGAACGACGAAGAGCTTGCTGATGCTTGCAAAAGAATGTTCGAAAACTGCACGGAAAGAAAAATGTACGTCACGGGCGGCGTCGGCTCGCTTGATGACGGCGAGGCGTTTTCGGACGACTATTACCTCCCAGGCCGCACGTCGTACGCCGAGACCTGCGCCGCCATCTCGCTCGCGATGGCAGCGCTCAGAATGCAAACGATAGACGAAAACGCGAAATACGCGGATATCGCGGAGCGCGTTATGTACAACGGCAGTATTTCGGGAATATCTCTTGACGGAAAGAAATTCTTCTACGCAAACGCGCACGAAATAGACCTTGATTTCAATCACGTAAATAAATACAATCCAAGACACGACAGATTTCCGAAAACCGAGCGCGTCGAGGTATTCACCTGCTCCTGCTGTCCGCCCAATATTCTGCGCTTTATCGCTTCTATCTCGGGATACGTCCTTTCGGAATCCGACGACACCGTGTTTGTAAATCAATATATGAGCTCCGAGTCAGACGAGCTTGACGTAATCACCCGCTATCCCGCGGACGGAAACGTGCTTATCAAAAGAAAGAAAAAGAGCAAAGCCCTTGCCGTGCGCATCCCTTCGTGGTGCCGCTCCTTTGAGATAAGCGCGGAATACGAATTAAAGAACGGCTACGCCTTTATCAAGTCCTGTGAGGATGAGATAAAGATCACTTTCGATATGCCGATAAGGCTCGTTTCGGCAAATCGCCGCTGCCACGAGAACGCGGGAAGAGCCGCCGTTATGCGCGGACCGGTAGTATACTGCGCGGAAGGCATCGACAACTTCAAGGATATGCAAGCTGCTGTAATTGACAAGTCTGCCGAGTTTTATCTCTACGATTCGGAATTTTTCGTACCGTCAATCAAGACCGAAGTCAAGTTACCAAAATGCGACGCACTCTATTCCGACCTCGAGGATGTGGAATACGACAGCGTTTCTTTAAAGCTCATCCCCTACTTTGCCTACGCCAATCGCGGAAGCTCCGATATGCAGATCTGGTTCCTTCATTCCTGATTTATTCTCCGAAGCAATACCCGATCGAACCTCAAAATCTTCCGTAAATAATTAAGAGCCGTACCCCAGGTGCGGCTTTTAACGTATAAAAAAGCCGCAAAATGCGGCTTTTTTATATTGACATTTCGATTATTTTGTGATAAAATAATATTCGATATGCGGGTATGGCGGAATTGGCAGACGCGCCGGACTTAGGATCCGGTGGGCAACTGTGCAGGTTCGACTCCTGTTACCCGCACCACAGCCCCAAAATGGCTGTTTTTTTTATTGGTAACAGGTAGGAGAAGCTGCACTTCGTTTCCACTAAAGAGATAAATTTTCTAAAAGTAAAGCGAAACGAACGCGTGCGACGCACGCCTATGCAGAGTGAGACTCCTGTTACCCGCACCACAGCCTAAAAACGGCTGTTTTTTATTGGTAACAGGTAGGAGAAGCTGCACTTCGTTTCCACTAAAGAGATAAATTTTCTAAAAGTAAAGCGAAACGAACGCGTGCGACGCACGCCTATGCAGAGTGAGACTCCTGTTACCCGCACC